>NZ_JAUHJM010000001.1:0-1035931 GCF_032381235.1 Bradyrhizobium sp. SZCCHNR1053 | reverse complement strand
CGTCGCCACCGGTGGCGCCGACTGCGTCAGCTGTCACGCCAAGGCGGCCTCGGGCGGCTTCACCAGCTGGGGCGGCGCGGCGTTCACCCACTCCGCGGCCAACACCAATTGCTCCGCCTGTCACAATGGCTCGAGCGCGAAGGGTTTGACCACGCCGCCGCACATTCCGGTGACCGGCGTCCAGTGCTCGAACTGCCACACCAACACCGCGGCAAGCTTCGCCACCTACACGATGAGCCATACCGCCGTGCATGCGACGCGCTGCGACAGCTGTCACAATGGCGCCTATCGCAGCCAGGGCCGCAGAGGCGCGCAGGGGCCGGATCACAGTGCCAAGTCACAGGATTGCGGCTGCTGCCACGTGCGCGCTGCCGCCAACTTCTCGACCTGGGACGACGACCCGCAGAAGCCGGCCGCGGGTTGTTCGACCACGGCCAGGTCGGTGGTCCCCGCTCAGGCGCCCGTCGCCAAGGCGGTGACGCCAGCCACGACCGCCAACCGGACGATGACGGCGGCCACGACTCCCGAGTCCGCATCGGGCACGAGCGCAGCGCCGGCCACGGCTGCGGCCGGCGCGGCTGCGAAGCCTGCCGCACCATCCAGTTCGACGCTCTTGTTCAGCAGCAAGCCGCTGGCGAATACAGCTGCGACGTCGGCGGCCGCGACGACCGATCCTCGAGCAGGGGCCCCGGCCGGTGCGCCTGCCGCCTCCAAACCCGACGGCGCGGCGAAAGCTGGTGACGCGGCGTCGGTGTCGCAGCCGCTGAGCACTCTCCCGCGGATGACATCCGCCCCTTCAGCGCCTGTGCCGAACGATCCGCGCAGCAAGCTCCTGCCTTCGATCGGTGCCGCCAATCCTGATGCAATGGAGTCGCAGAACGCAGGTCGGGTTCCATCGCTGCTGCCGACGGTCAATCCGAGGGCAGGGCTTGCCGGCTCGATCGCCACGGAGGCCGGCTCGAGATTCAACCACATGACGGCGCAGGGACCGTGCGCATCCTGCCACAACGGCATGAGTGCGCCTGGCAAGCCGTCGAAGCACATTGCGACTGCGGCGCCGTGCGAGACCTGCCACAAGAGCACGACGACGTTCAGCGGAGCCCGCTTCAGCCACACCGGGACGACAGCGGCCTGCGCGAGCTGTCACAACGGCATGGCCGCGACCGGCAAGCCGCAGAAGCACGTCGCGACCAATGCGCCGTGCGAGACCTGCCACAAGAGCACGACGACGTTCAGCGGAGCCCGCTTCAGCCACACCGGGACGACGGCGGCCTGCGCGAGCTGCCACAACGGCATGGCCGCGACCGGCAAGCCGCAGAAGCACGTCGCGACCAATGCGCCGTGCGAGACCTGCCACAAGAGCACGACGACATTCGGTGGAGCCCGCTTCAGTCACACCGGCACGATGGCGGCCTGCGCGAGCTGCCACAACGGCATGGCCGCAACCGGCAAGCCGCAGAAGCACGTTGCGACCAATGCGCCGTGCGAGACCTGCCACAAGAGCACGACGACATTCAGCGGAGCCCGTTTCAGCCACACCGGGACGATGGCGGCCTGCGCGACGTGCCACAACGGATCATCAGCCGGCGGCAAGCCGCCGCGCCACGTGGTCACCAGCGCGCCATGCGAAAGCTGCCACAAGAACACCGTGTCGTTCTCGGGCGCACGGATGGATCACACCAGCCTCACTGCGCCGTGCGCCAGCTGTCACAATGGCTCCAATGCCACCGGCAAATCGCCGAAGCACTTCGTGACCAACGTCCCCTGCGAGAGCTGCCATCGGACGGCCAGCTGGAGTTCGGTCAACTACCGGCACATGTCGGCAAGCTATCCGAACCATAGCGCCGCCATTGGCTGCACCGCCTGCCACAGCGGCAATTCGCAAGCCGTCGTGTTCAAGTTCGCGGCCTACAAGCCCGACTGCGCCGCCTGTCACGCGGGTGATTTCCGGCCGCAGCAGCATGCCAAGCTCGTGAAGCCGGCGCCGATGGACTACACCGTCGCCGAGCTCAAGGACTGCACCGGCGCGTGTCACATCTATGCTGACAAGTCGCAGACCGCCATCATCACCCGTCGCCAGCGGCAGCACCGGGTCAATGGAGGCGGCTGGTGATGAGCTGCCGCTTCAGTCAAGCAGCAGCAGCGAGGTCGACCCGATGGGCGATGACTCTGCTGTCCGGCCTGCTCGCAATCCTGCTCGACGGAGCCTTCGGCGTCGCACCGGCGCAGCCGGTCATCGATCAGTTCGTTGCCAGTGCAAACGCCACGACGATCGGCAACTGCAGCCTGCTGCGCGTCAACTTTCATGCTCGCGTGCGCTACACTGGGCATTTTCCGCTGGATAAGGGCAGCCAGCTCAGCGTCTCGCTACAATTGGTCGATCGGGACGCCGTCATCACGCGGCGGCTGGTCAGACGAGAGGGCGTGCGGGTCGACAATGCCCAGGGCTCCGGCATCCAGGACGTCTATCTGACGCTCGATCAGAACAGAGGACCGATCCTCGTCGCTCAGTTTGCTGGCGAGTTCACCTATCAGATCGTGCAATCCGGCAGCTTCGAGCAGGTCACGATCGTGATTGCCCGGAAGGGCCCGGTGTCGGCGTGCAAGGTGAAGGCCCTGGTGCCGAGCGTAGCCGCTCCGGATGCGCCGAAACCGGTTGCGATCCCCGGTGCGGCGGCGTCGGTCCGCAACGACAATCGCACGATGCAGCAGGCGTCCGCGGCGGACATCCGGTTTGCGGAGGCCTCGATGGACGAGGCGCGCGCATCGATCAAGAAAGGCAATTTCAACGCCGCGATCGACCTTCTGAAGAAGGTGCTGAAACTCCCTGAGACCGGCTCGAGCGCAGAGGCGCAGGAGCTGCTCGGCGTCGCGCGCCAGAAGGCCGGGCAGACCGCTGCAGCCCAGGCCGAATTTGAGGACTATCTGCGCCGTTATCCGAACGGCGAGGGCGCTGAGCGGGTGAGGCAGCGGCTCGCTGCGCTTCTGACCGCAACCAGCAGCGCGCCGGCACGGCCGCGCGACATGTCTCCGGCCAACTCCGATGGCGGAGACATGGGGGCAGGGATGCCAACCAAGTCGGCAGGGCCGAACGGCGATACGCGCTGGTCGATGTCGGGCAGCCTCTCGACCACCTTCATCACCAATGACAGCACCAGCGCCGTCAAGGACAGGGCCATCGCGCCGAACCCGAATGCAGATCCCGATGCCCACCGGGTGCACCAGAACACGCTGCTGACCAATTTCGACTTCCTGGGCACCGCGGACAACGATCGCATCAGGACCAAGTTCAAGCTGGCGTTCACCCACGAGCGCCAATTCGATACGGGCAATGACAAGTATGGCGTCTCGACCGCGCAAGTCGATTACACGCTGAAGGAAGCCGACGTGACCTTGCGTGTCGGACGGCAATCCCGCAACACCGGCGGCGTGATCGGCCGTTTCGACGGCGCGGTGCTGAGTTGGCAGAAGAGCCCCGGGCTGCGCTTGAACGTGCTCGCGGGCTCGCCGAACTGGAGCCGTTTCGACGCACCGTTCAAGGATGGCAAGACGCTCTATGGGGCAAGCATCGATTTTGGCAAGATCCTCGGCGGGCTCGAGACCACCGTCTACCTGATCACGCAATACGACCGCAACATCGTCGACCGCCAGGCCATCGGCGCGGAATTCCGCTATTTCGACACCAACAAGTCGCTGCTCGGCCTGATCGACTACGACACGCATTTCCGCGCGCTCAATGCCGCCGTGTTCTCGGGAACGTATACGTTCGAGGACAAGTCGGTCATCAACGCCTCGTTCGATTACCGAAGAGTTCCATTTCTCTCGACCTGGAATGCGTTGCAGGGGCAGCCGTTCCTCACGCTCTACGACATGATGAAGTTCAATACCGCAGGCGAGATCAGGCAGCTCGCGATCGACCGCACGCCGACATTCCAGTCGGCGATGGTCAGCTATTCGCGGCCCCTGAACGAGACCTGGCAGGTCGCCGCCGATGCCACGGTGACCAATCTGACCGGCACGCTGCCGTCCGGCGGCGTCGACGGCACGCCGGCGAGCGGTCTCGAATATTATCTGTCGGCTCAGTTGACCGGGAACAGCATCATCAAGCCGGGCGATCTGTTCATGGGCGCGCTACGCTACGCGAGCCTGGCGGACTCGAAGTTCTATGTGCTGGATCTTGCCTCGCGCTACCCGATCACGCCCGATCTCGCCATCAGCCCGCGGCTGCGGATGGGCTATAGGTCCGGCACCCGGACCGACTTGAAGGAGTACACGATCCTGCCGTCGCTGCTGGTCAGCTATCTCTGGTCGAAGGAGATCAGCTTGGAAACAGAGATTGGCTACCGGTTCGTCGACAGCACGCTGGCCAACGTCAAGACGACGACAAAGGACCTGTTCGCGACGGTCACGTTGCGGCGCGATTTCAACGCCGACGGTGTCACGAAGTGCAACGCCTCGATCGTCAGCTGCGCCTGGGCCAGGCCTGCAGCGTTGCAAGGCGGCCAAGGCGCGGGCTCGGGCGATATGCCGCTGCGGTCGCGCGCGTCGATCCTGCCGTCCTATATGCTGGAGACCGGAGTGCGCTACTGGTTCAGCTCGGGGCAGAATCGCTACCGCTATTTCGCCGATCAGGCAGCGACGCTTCAGGTCTCCCGGCTCGCTTATGGCGGCATGACCGGGCACAGCGGCGAGATGTTCTTCAGGGTTGATGCGCTCGACGGCCCGTTCACCAACATGTTTCTGAAGGGCTATTTCGGGGCGGGCAAGATCAGCTCGGGCACTCTCGTCGATGAGGACTTTGCTCCTTTCGTCAATCCGTCATCCAAGACCGTCAGCAGCGTGGGCGGGCGGCTGCAATACGCAAATCTCGATGTCGGTTTCAATCTGCTGGAGACGGAGCGTTTCCGGCTTGGTGCCTTCGTCGGCTATCAATATTGGACAGAAACGGTCGACGCGCGGGGCTGCACCCAGGTAGGTGGCAATCCGACGATCTGCAGTCCGGCTCTTGGGGCAGGCGTCAAGGTGGTGACCGAGCAGGATCGCTGGCATAGCGGACGGGCCGGTGTCTCACTCGACACGCGGCTGTCTGACCGGCTGAGCTGGCAGGCGGAGGCCGCTTATGTCTGGACTTCGCAGAATGCGATCGACACGCACTATTTCACGTTCGGGCGCGATCCTGCCTCAGGACAAGGATCCGGATTCCAGGCCGAGACCGTGCTGAACTACCAGTTGACCGACAATTTCCGCATCGGCATCGGCGGACGCTGGTGGCATCTCAGCACCAATGCGGTCGATTCCTTCAATCAGGTCCTGAGATATACGACGGAGCGCTATGGCGTCTTCCTGCAGGGCTCCTACCAGTTCAATCGGGCAAAATAGTCGGCAGGAATCGTCCAATCATGAACTACCAGATGCGGCCGTTGAGCCTCCTCCCTGAATATGACGCGATGTTCCGCGGTGCGTTGGATCGACTGCATCAGGAACGGCGCTATCGTGTCTTTGCGGATCTTGAACGCCAGGCGGGGCGCTATCCCTATGCGATCTGGCATTCGGGGGAGGGCAAGCGTGAGGTTGTGATCTGGTGCTCGAACGATTATCTGGGCATGAGCCAGCACCCGAAGGTCATGGGAGCCATGATCGATGCCGTATCGCGCATGGGCACAGGAGCCGGGGGCACCCGTAACATCGCGGGAACGAACCATCCGCTCGTCGCGCTCGAGCAGGAGCTGGCTGATCTCCACGGCAAGGAAGCCGCGCTGGTGTTTACCTCCGGCTACGTTTCCAACGAGGCGGGGATATCGACGATCGCCAAGCTGCTGCCTGGGTGTTTGCTGCTTTCCGACGCGTTGAACCACAACTCCATGATCGAGGGTGTTCGCAAGGCGGGTGCTGAGAAGCAGATCTGGCAGCACAATGATCCGGAGCATCTTGAACGGCTGCTGCGGGCGGCAGATCCCGAAAGGCCAAAGCTCATCGTATGCGAGAGCCTCTACTCGATGGACGGGGATATCGCGCCTCTGCATCGAATTTGCGACTTGGCCGAGCGCTACGGCGCACTGACCTATGTCGACGAGGTGCATGCGGTCGGGATGTATGGCCCGCGCGGCGGCGGCATAGCTGAGCGCGACGGGGTCATGGAAAGGATCGACATTGTTGAGGGCACGCTCGCAAAGGCCTATGGCTGTCTCGGCGGCTATCTTGCGGCTGGGACGAACCTGATCGATGCGGTGCGCTCCTACGCCCCCGGCTTCATCTTCACGACAGCATTGCCGCCTCCGGTCTGCGCAGCCGCGACCGCTGCAATCCGGCATCTGAAAGCCTCGACAGCGGAGCGCGTCCGGCATCAGGCTCGTGCAGCGCGGCTGAAGTCCGTCCTGACGGCAGCAGACCTGCCGGTGATGCCGAGCGAGAGCCATATCGTGCCGGTGCATGTCGGCGATCCCGAGAAGTGCAGGGCGGCTTCGGACCTGCTGATGTCGGAGCATGGCATCTATATCCAGCCGATCAATTACCCCACTGTCCCGCGAGGAATGGAACGCCTGCGTCTTACACCTACGCCCTATCACGACGACGCGCTCATGGACCAACTGGTCCATGCGATGATGAAGGTGTGGGACAAACTTCATCTCTGTTACCGCCGGGAGAGCGGCTTCACACGTGGGCATGAAGCGCCATAGCGCTGCCGGCGAAAGATTGGATCAGAAATCGGCACGTCCGGCCGGTGTGCGGAAAGGCGGTCGTGCTTCAGCTACTAAACGAACACACGTGTTCTCCCGCTCCGAGCGCACCATTCAACCTCTCCTCCTTTCCAGTCTGTTTGCGGATGACCGTGTCCGGCGACGAGCCCGAGCTGTCCGACGGCCCATGCCAGGCATCCGGCCGGATCAGCGCCAGGCCCGATTCCGGATCGTGAAACTTGCGCAGATGCGCCGGCGTTTCGGTGATGATGATCTCGAGGGTCGGCAGATGGCCCGACCTCATATCGGCGGAACCACCGAAGACGTCCTCATCCTTGTCCTGCAGGCCGTTTTGATCGTGCTCGCAATGGTTGCAATGAGTTTGACTTCCACGAAGCGTGTCATCGGATCGTTGTCTTCCGCGCTCTTATGCTACGAAATGCAGGCAGAATCGGAGCGGTCCTCACCACAGCCGGA
Organism: Bradyrhizobium sp. SZCCHNR1053; assembly: GCF_032381235.1. Lineage (NCBI taxonomy): Bacteria > Pseudomonadati > Pseudomonadota > Alphaproteobacteria > Hyphomicrobiales > Nitrobacteraceae > Bradyrhizobium > Bradyrhizobium sp. SZCCHNR1053. The sequence continues at coordinate 1,028,777 of NZ_JAUHJM010000001.1, read as the reverse complement.
GATAGAATTGCGACTGTCAGCCTGAATGAGAATCAATTACGCTGAAATCGTAACCGGGACGAATTGCAGCAATGAACCGTCGCGAGCGCCGAGCTTCGCCCACCAAAGTGAAGCTCCAACCTGCCAAGCCCGATGGTGCCGCGAACTTCTATGACGCTGCCTTGCGTGACGTCGCCAATGGCCGACATGCGGACGCCGAGCGGTGTTGTCATATGGCGCTTGCGATCGATGGAGGGCATGCGCCGACCCTCAACTTGCTAGGGATCCTTGCACTGCAGGCACAGCAGTATGAAGCTGCACTGCGGTGGGTATCCCGCGCGATCCAGCAGGATGTTCAGCCGCAGTACTTCCTGAGTCTTGGCACGGTGCTACAGGTCCAGGGACGCTCGGATGAGGTGATGAAGGTCGTCGAGAAGGCGAGGGTGCTCGGTCTCGAAAGCGCCGATCTGTGGATGCTGAGGGGCAATGCCCTTGTCAGCCTGCAGCAGCTCGCCGACGCTGTGTTGAGCTTCCAACGTGTGCTGGAACTGAATGCGAGGCATTGGGACGCGGCAAACCAGTGCGGCATCGCGCTTCAACGGTTGGGGCGGATCGACGAAGCGCTCGCCTATCTCGATCTGAGCGACGCCTTGCGGCCCAACCATGTACCGACGTTGTTGATGCGTGGTGCACTTCTGAATGGCCTGAAGCGCTTCGACGAGGCCCTTGCCATCTGTCGGCGAGCCCACGAGATCGAGCCCGGCAACTCTGACATCTGCGTCAAGACGGGCATTGTCCTGCGGACGATGCGCCGAGACGAAGAAGCGTTGCGATGGTTCGAGCGGGCGCTGGCTTTGCAACCTGGCTCCAGGGATGCGCTGCACGACAAGGCCTCTGTGCTGACGAAGCTGCGTCGATTCGACGAAGCGTTCGAGGTCTACAGGCAGTTGAAGCGTGCCGACCCGAGAGACACGCTGGCCGATCTTGGGACGGCACATTTGAACCTGTTGCTGGGGGATCTCGACGCGGGCTGGTCTGGTCGGGAGGCCCGTTGGAGCCTGCCGAGCTCTTATCCGCGCTTCCAGCAACCCATGTGGCTGGGCCAGGACGGCATCGCTGGAAAAACCATTGTCATCGCAGCCGACGAAGGACTGGGCGATACGATCCAGTTTGTCCGTTACGTGCCGATGGTCCTGGCGCTAGGCGCCTGCGTCATCCTCGCCGTTCAAAAGCCGTTGCTACCTCTGTTGTCGAATGTGCCGGGCATTTCGCAGTGCATTCCGGTCTCGGAGGCCGCCGACCTTGCGGGAGTGGATATCCATTGTCCGATCATGAGCCTGCCGTTTGCCTTTCGGACGACACTGGCCGCGATTCCAGCGCCGGTGTCGTATTTGCCGGCGCCTGATCCGGATCGGATTCAAATCTGGCAAGAGCGCCTTGGTGCGCCTGAGAAATTGCGTGTCGGCCTGGTCTGGTCAGGCAACCCCAATCATCTCGACGACCACAATCGCTCCATCCCATTGCGCATGTTTTCCCGCCTGCTCGGCGAGGACGCGGCGTTCATCAGCCTGCAGAAAGAGCCGAAGGCCGAAGACAAAGCCGTGCTCCAGGAGACGAGCCGGATTGCGGACCTGACGGGTCAACTTGCCGATTTCGCGGACACGGCCGCGCTGATCTCATGTCTGGATCTCGTGATCACCGTCGATACCAGTGTCGCTCATCTCGCCGGCGCGCTCGGCCGTCCCACCTGGACGCTTCTGTCGTATACGCCGGACTATCGCTGGCTGCTCGATCGTGACGATAGCGTCTGGTACCCGAGCATGCGTCTGTTCCGTCAGCGCGAAGGGCGCGACTGGGGCGAAGTCATTGATCGGGTCGGAGATGCTCTTCACAAGCTGATTGTGGCGAGGGCGCCGTCCCTGCCGGTGTCGAGCGAGGAGATCGCGTGATCTGCCGCCGTTTCACTTCGACGACTGGCGGCTTGCCGTCAGCTGCTGTCGGTAACGTTCGGCGTCCCAGTTGAGCAGCAACTGCTCGTGCTGAGACGAGAGATAGCCGATATCGGCCGACAGCGGCAGGCGGCTGGTCACGAGCGCGAGGCAGCTCAGCATGGCCTCGGCGCCCGGGCTGGCGTCGCTGCGGATGATGGCGCCGAGACCCGGCGCGAGGACCGCGACGGGCGCGGGCAGGCGGCTCGCGTCCGCCCGTGCGAGCAGCGTGGCGAGGCCGCCGGCGCTCTCGATCGTCGGCAGGCCCGGGCCGAGAAACACGACGTGGTCCGGATACAATGAGCCGCCGGTTGCGATGGCGCGGTTGAACGGATCGGTGGCGATGCCGTGGCTACCAGCGTCGTGCGGCAGGCGATAGTCGGCGCCGGCGCACAGGCGGCGCAAGGCCGCGGCGTCGGCGGCGGGCGCCGGGCGCACCGGCAGCGCCAGCCGGCGCTCGACGTCATGGACCAGCGCCTCAGCCTGATCGCAGCTTTCGGCACCGACGACGAGGCCGTGATTGCCGAGGATCAGCACGTCGATGCGCTCGCGCGCGACGATTGCACTCACCGCGTGCGCCAGCGGCAGCCCGGGATGAAAGTAGTCGAGATGGCGCCAGGAGAGCCCGAACAGTCGCGCCGAAAATTCATCGCGTGCGTCGCGCCGTGCCGCCCAGGCGATGGTGTTGACGGCATGCACGTGCAGCACGACCCGGTGCGGCAGCAGCGCATGCAGCGCAGTCTCGATCGAGGCGCGTAGCGGGCCGGGGGCTGCCAGCGGAATGCGCTCATCGTCAGCGGCGAGCGCGTCGCGCGCTGCAGGCAGGAGGACAGGCACGAAGATGTCCTTCGCGTCGGCGTCGGCAAGCCAGGTGCCGGACGCCTTCACCCACAGCACATCATCCTGCTTGAGCGAGGAGTTGCCGCCGGCGCCTTGCACCAGCTCCACGTTGCGGCCGACCCGCGCCGACATCCGGCGCAAATCATCAAGCTCGGCAGGCTCGCGCATCTCGCGTCTCCTTCTCACCACACCAGGTGCTGCATCGTCCAATTCGGCATGCGGCCTGGCGAAGCCGCGAGCTTGCGCGTCGCGGCAGCCAGGTCGGGCGCACCGGCCAGCGTCGTGCGATGCACGCCATCGCCGAGCAGCAGGCTCTGCAGGCCTGCGGCGCGGGCGCCGGCGACGTCATGGTCGAGCGAGTCGCCGATCATCAGCACGCGATGCGGATGCGGATGGCCGAGCTGCTCCAGCGCAGCCGCGAAGATCGGCGCATGCGGCTTGCCGACGAAGCTCACCGGGCCGCCGAGCCACTCATAGGCGCGCGCCAGCGTGCCGGGCGCAGGCACGAGGCCGCTCGTGCCGAACATCATCAGGTCGGGATTGGCGCAGATCATCGGCAAGCCTCGCGCCGCCGCTCCGGTGAATTGATCGCGCCAGAGGTCCGGCTCGGCGAGGTCGTCATCAAGGCCGCCGAGCAGGATGAAATCGGCGTCGTGCACATCCGTCACGATGACGAGATCCAGCCCGTCGATCAACGAGCGGTCGCCGCCCCTGGTGATCAGGAAGCAGGCATTGCCACGATCGGTGAAGGGCGCGCGGGTGCGGTCGCGCAGGCCGGTCCAGGTCACCTCGCCCGAGGTGAGAATGCCGTCATAGGTCGAGCGCGGCAGGCCGAGCCGGGCGAGGCGCTCGGCATTGGCGCTCGCGCGCTTGCCGGAGTTCGACAGCACCAGGATATGCTTGCCGGCCTCGCGCAGCCGCAGGACGCAGTCATGCGCAGCGGGAAGCACCGTCCTTCCGTCATGCAACGTGCCCCATTGGTCGAGCAGCACGTGATCGAACCGGTCGGCGATGGCGGACAGGCCGCTGATCTCGCACGCCGCCGCCGTCATCGCGGCGGTCCCTGCAGCGCCAGCAGCGCCGTGCCGTAGCTCGCTTCGGTCTGCGCGGCGACGCTGACGGGCACGCCGACGATGCGCCGGCGGATATCGGTCCAGGCTTCGTTCCGGGCACCGCCGCCGATGCTGATCACCCGCCGCAGCGCCGGCGCGCCGAGCGCGTGCAGGCGCTGATAGGCCAGCGATTCTACGCCAGCAATTCCTTCGAGCAGCGCCTGGAAGAAGCGATGATCCTCGGCCGGCCGTGGCGTGATCCGCGGCGCCAGCGCGGGATCTGCGATCGGAAAGCGTTCGCCGGGTTTTTGCAGCGGATAGTAGTCGAGCCCGGTGGGCTCGTCCGGGCGCAGTAGCGGTGTCATGCGATCCATGGCGTCGGTGGTGAAATGCGCAAGCAGCGCGGCGCCGCCGGAATTCGATGCGCCACCGGCGAGCCATTTGTCGCCGAGGCGGTGCGAGTACACGCCCTGATCGGCGGCGAAAATCGGCTGCGTCGCGACCAGCTTCACCACCAGCGTGGTGCCGAGCGAGGTCACCGCATCGCCCGGCGTATCGGCGCCGGTGGCGATGAAGGCGGCGACGCCGTCGGTCGTGCCGGCGACGATGCGCGTCGATGGGGACAGACCGAGCGACCGCGCGATGGCTGGATCGATGTCGGCGAATGGCGTGCCCGGCACCAGAATGCTGGGCAGCACGTCGCGTGGAACGCCGAGCTGATCGATCCACTGCGGCCATTCGCGCCTGACAGGGTCATAGCCGAGCTTCAGGGCGTTGTTCTCATCGCTGACGCCGTGACGGCCGGCGAGGCGTCCGGCGATCCAGTCGGCCTGGTGCACGGCATGCCGCGCGCCGCTCGTGGAGGCGAGCAGATGCAGCAGCTTGGCGAGCGGGCTGCTCGTGCCATGCGCACCGCTCTCGGGCGGTGCGACGGCTGCGATGCGCCTGGCCTCGTCGACGGCGCGGGCATCATTGTACATCAGGCCGAGCGAGCGGGGCCGCCCGTCGGCGTCGATCAGCAGCAAGGTGCCGGAGGTGCCGTCGACCGCGATGTGCGCGACGGCGCCGAGATCGACGATCCTGCCGAGCTTGTCGAGCGCCGCGACCGTCGCCTGCCACCACAGCTCGGGATCCTGGTCGATGGCGTTGCCGTCCTGACGCGGCACGACCAGCGGAACGGCGGCTGCGCCCTTGATCTCGCCGCTGATATCGACGGCGCAGGCGCGCACACCGCTCGTGCCCACGTCGATGCCGACAAACAACTCCGTCATGCGACCTCATCCCGTTGTGCGCCGGCGAGCATGCCTGTGCTCGCCCGGCGCGTCGTCCCTGACGCGCTGCAGCACGTTTGGGGGATTGACGGCCGGATCGGCGTCTGCAATTTTTTGCAAGGAGTGAAGAATTTTGCAAGCAGGCATTCGGCGTGACGACAGCTTCCGACAGGGCGCCCATGGTGGACGGCGAGGCCTCGCTCGCAACGCGCGCCGCGTGGCTGTATTTCGCGGCCGGGCTGACGCAGTCGGAGGTCGCCGACCGGCTCAACATCCAGAGCACCAAGGCGCATCGCCTGATCGCGCGCGCCAGCCGCGAGGGCATGATCCGCGTCTTCGTCGAGGGCCCCGTCGCCGAATGCGTCGCGCTGGAGAACGCGCTGGCCGAGCGCTACGGGCTCGCCTTCTGCCGCGTCGCGCCGGATCTCGGCGAGGGCGATCTGCCGCTGAAGGCGCTGGCGCTGGAGGGCGCCAGCTTCCTGCGCCAGGTGCTGGAGCGCGGCGACGACAAGATCATCGGTGTCGGCCATGGCCGCACGCTTGCGGCGGTGGTGGCGCAGCTGCCGCAGACCCCGGCGCGCGACGTGCAGTTCGTGTCTTTGCTCGGCGGCCTCACGCGCAAATTCGCCGCCAACCCGTTCGACGTGATCCATCGTCTCGCCGAGCGCACTGGTGCCGAAGCCTATCTGCTGCCGGTGCCCGTGTTCGCCAATTCGGTCGCGGACCGCCGCGTGCTGATGCAGCAGTTCGGCATTGCCGACGTGTTCGCGCTGGCGCAGCGGGCGTCGCTGCTGTTCGTCGGCATCGGCCAGATCCATGCCGACGGCTTCCTGGTGTCGAGCGGCATGATCAAGCCGGACGAGGTCGTCGAGCTGAAGCGCGCCGGCGCCTGCGCCGACCTGCTCGGGCATTTCTTCAACGCCCAGGGCGAGCTGCTCGATCTCGATCTTTCGGCGCGCGCCACCTCGATGGCCGCTGCCGATCTGAAGAAACACCGCATCGTCGCCATCGGCGGCGGCGAGGCAAAGATCACGGCCCTGCGCGCGGTGCTGCGCAGCGGCTTCCTGAACGGTCTCATCATCGATGAGGTAACCGCTCAGGCACTCGCTACCGACAAGCCGGAGAAAACATCCGGCCACGCCAAGAACAAGAGTCGGAAGGGCAGGTAACGCGAACACGTCTCTACAAAAAACAAAGGGAGGGTTGAATGTACGATCGTGAGAAGAATCTCTTTGCGTCCTATGCCGGCAAGCGCATCAGCCGGCGTGATCTGCTCGACGGCGCTGCCAAGCTCGGCATCGCCGGTGTCGCCGCCAATGCCGCCTTTGCCTCGGCGATGTCGAGGGCGATGGCCGCGGATTTCAACTGGAAGGCCCATAGCGGCAAGACCGTCAAGCTGCTCCTCAACAAGCATCCCTATGTCGATGCGATGATCGGCGACATCGAGGCGTTCAAGAGCCTGACCGGCATGAACGTCAGCTACGACATCTTCCCGGAGGACGTCTATTTCGACAAGGTGACGGCGGCGCTGTCGTCGAAATCCGATCAATACGACGCCTTCATGACCGGCGCCTACATGACCTGGACCTATGGTCCGGCCGGCTGGATCGAGGACCTCAACACCTACATCAAGGATCCCGCCAAGACCAATCCGGCGTTCGCCTGGGACGACGTGCTGCCCGGCCTGCGCTCCTCGACCGCCTGGGACGGCGTGGCCGGCTCCGAGCTCGGCTCGGGCAAGGCCAAGCAATGGTGCATCCCGTGGGGCTACGAGCTCAACAACATCACTTATAACCGCAACATCTTCGACAAGGTCGGCGTCAAGCCGCCGAAGAATCTCGATGAGCTGCTCGACGTCGCGGCCAAGATCACCAAGGATGCCGGCGGCCCCTATGGTGTCGGCGTGCGCGGCTCGCGCTCCTGGGCCACCATCCATCCCGGCTTCCTGTCGGCCTACGCGAATTTCGGCCAGAAGGACTTCGTGATGGAGGGCGGCAAGCTCAAGGCCGCGATGAACACCAAGGCGTCGAAGGATTTCCACGAGAAGTGGGTCAAGATGATCCAGGGCTCCGGTCCGAAGAACTGGTCGACCTACACCTGGTACCAAGTCGGCACCGATCTCGGCGCCGGCGCTTCCGGCATGATCTTCGACGCCGACATTCTCGGCTACTTCATGAACGGCGGCGAGAACAAGGAGCGTGGCAATCTCGGCTATGCGCCGTTCGCGGCCAATCCGACCGCCAAGGCGCCGACGCCGAACGTCTGGATCTGGTCGCTGGCGATGTCGAGCTTCTCCAAGCAGAAGGATGCGGCGTGGACCTTCATGCAGTGGGCGGCTTCCGTCGAGCACGACCTGTTCGGCGCCCGCAAGATGGACTTCGTCAATCCGGTCCGCACCTCGGTGTGGAAGGACAGCGAGTTCCGCGACCGCATCGCCAAGTCCTATCCTGGCTATCTCGAGCAGCATGACCTCTCGGCGCCGGGGGCGAAGATCTACTTCACAGCGCAGCCGCTGTTCTTCGATCTCACGACGGAGTGGGCAGCCTCGCTGCAGAAGATGGTGGCCAAGGAGATCAGCGTCGATGAAGGCCTCGACAAGCTTGCCGAGAGCATCAACCGTCAGCTGAAGCAGGCCGGTCTCGGCTGAGGCCGGGTGCTGCACCGTCCATGACCACCTGCCGGTCCGGCCGCTCCCCCACGGGCGTCCGGACCGGCCCATCCCCGCGCTGATGCGATCACGCTTGTCATGAGCATGGCTGAACTTATCGAGACCCAAGCAGTGCCGCGCCGCACGAAACGCTGGCGCGGGCGATTGCTGCCATACCTGTTGAGCCTGCCAGCCCTGCTGGTCTGCATCGCCATCCTGGTGCCGTTCGTCACCGCGGCCGTCTATTCGCTGCAGCGCTACCGGCTCAATCTGCCATATCTGCGCGGCTTCATCGGCATCGACAACTACATCGATTTCCTGTCCGATCCGGCGTTCTGGAACACGCTGCGGATCTCGCTCGTCTACACCGCGGTAACAGTCGTCGCCGAGCTGCTGCTCGGCCTCGGCATCGCGCTGCTGCTGCGGCGGCCGACGCGCTTCCACAACGCGGTCTCGGTCGTGCTGCTGCTGCCGCTGATGACGGCGCCGGCGATCGCCGCCTTGATGTGGAAGCTGATGACCAATCCGAGCTTCGGCATCCTGTCCTATCTGGTCGGCCTGTTCGGCGCGCATGACTTCAAATGGGCCTCCGATCCGTCGACCGCGCTGTTCACGGTCGTCCTGGTCGACGTCTGGGTCTACACGCCCTTCATCATGATCCTGCTCTTGGCCGGTCTGCGCTCGCTGCCGCGTCAGCCGTTCGAGGCGGCCGCACTCGACGGTGTGCCGGCGAGTTTCGTGTTCTTCCGCATCACGCTGCCGATGCTTGCGCCCTATATCATCACGGCGTCGCTGTTCCGGCTGCTCGATTCCATCCAGCAGTTCGACATCGTCTATGCGATGACGCAAGGCGGCCCCGGCGACCGGCTGATGGTGTTCCAGGTCCAGGCCTATCTCGAGTTCTTCCAGTACACCAATGTCGGGCGCTCGGCGGCGCTTTTGATGATCCTGTGGCTGATCACCAACGTCCTGTCGAACATCTTCATCAAGAACTGGCTGCGGCTGCGCGCACGCGCCCACGGTCACGCCTGAGGGAGGGACGTCATGGATCACTCCAGCCTGGCTGGACGCATCTTTCGCGGCATTGCGCTCGCGCTGGTGCTCGTGTTCTTCATGTTTCCGATTGTCTGGATCCTCCTGATGTCGTTCCAGACCAACGAGCAGATCCTGCGGATCCCGCCGCGCATCCTGTTCGAGCCGACATTCGCCAATTACGAGGCGCTGATCTCGGGCCAGTTGCGCACCGCGGCCGGCAATCTGCAGATCTCGTTCATGCGCAACCTGATGAACAGCTTCGTGCTGTCGAGCGCCTCGGTGATCCTGGCCTTGCTGCTCGGCGTGCCCGCGGCCTATGCGTTCGCGCGCTTCAAGTTCAGGCTCGGCGAGACCATTGCGTTCACGCTTCTCTCGTTCCGCTTTGCGCCCCCGCTGCTGGTGCTGCTGCCGCTGTCGCTGTACTACCAGCAGCTCGGCCTGAACGACACGTATTTCGGCATTGTCTGGGTCTACCAGCTGATCGCGCTGCCGTTGATCCTGTGGATCGTGCGCGGCTATTTCGAGGACATCAGCCCGGATATCGAGCATGCCTACCGGCTCGCCGGCCATTCCTGGCGCGAGGCGTTCACACGCATCGCGGTGCCGCTGGCAGGGCCGGGGATCGCAGCGGCGGGGCTGTTGTCCTTCATTTTCTGCTGGAACAATTTCGTCTTCGCGCTGATCCTGGCCTCGGCCGACAAGCAGCCGGTGACGGTGGGCGCGCTCGCCTTCGTGACGGCGTCCGGCATCCAGTACGGCCAGATCGCCGCCGCGATCGTGCTGTCGGTTACGCCGACATTGCTGCTGGCGCTCTACGCGCAGCGTTATCTCGTCGAAGGACTGTCGCTCGGTGCGGTCAAGGGTTGAGGATACATGGCGCGTCTCGAACTGAAAGCCGTCGACAAGACCTTTGGCGCCGCTTGCTGCGCGAAAGGCGTGTCGCTGACGGTCGAGCCCGGCGAGATCGTCGCAGTGTTCGGTCCGTCCGGCAGCGGCAAGACCGTGCTGCTGCGCATGATCGCCGGCATGTTCGAGCCTGACGATGGCGACATCCTGGTCGGCGGGCGCTCGATCGTCGATGCCCCGCCGGAGCAGCGCGGCATCGGCATGGCCTTCCAGAATTTTGCGCTGTTTCCGCATATGAGCGCGCGCGACAATATCGCCAGCGGCCTGCGCGCGACGGGGGCGGCCGACACCGCCGCGAAAGTGACGGCGATGAGCCGGCTGTTGAAGATCGAGCACGTGCTCGGCCACAAGCCTCGTGAACTGTCCAACGGCCAGAAGCAGCGCACCGCGCTGGCGCGCGCGCTGATCGGCAGCCCCGAGGTGCTGCTGCTCGACGATCCCCTGCGCAATGTCGATGCCAAGCTGCGTTACGAGATGCGCCTCGATCTGCCGAGCCTGCTGCGCCGCAGCTCGGCGGCGGTGCTCTATGTCACGCAGGACTATCGCGAGGCGATGGCAATCGCCGATCGGATCGCGGTGCTGATCAATGGCCGTCTGATGCAGGTGGCGCGTCCCGAGGAAATCTACGCGCGGCCCGCCTCGGTCGCGGTGGCGCGGCTGTTCGGCGATCCCAGCATCAACCTTGCCGAGGTCACGCCGGTGGCGGAGCAGGGCCGACTGACCGCATCTGTCGCCGGGGCGCTGATCCGGCTCGATGCGGACGGTTTGCCGACCAATATGCGCGAGCGCTGCTGGCTTGGCGTCCGGCCGGACGATGTCGTGGTGACGCGTGATGGCGGCGAGGGTGCGATCCCGGCGCGGATCGTCGCGGTCACGCCGATCCACGAGCGCGCCGTGGTGCTGCTGCGCTTCGCCGACGGATCCGAGTGGCTGGCTGCGCTGGCGCCGGAGGCGCTGGAGGCGGATACCGACGAGGACGTGTTCGTGCGGTTCGCGCCCGATGCGGTGCTGTTGTTCGACCACGCGACGGGAGACCGCATTGGCCTCTCGCCGCGGCGGCAGGCGGCGTGAGGACCTGACATGGGCATGCTCGAAATCCGCAACGTCGACAAGGTCTATCACAGCCGGGGCAAGCCGCCGGTCCATGCCGTGCGCGCGCTCGATATGGAGGTGAAAGCAGGCGAGATCGTTGCGCTGCTCGGCTCTTCCGGCTGCGGCAAGACCTCGACTTTGCGCATGATCGCCGGGTTCGAGAGCGTCAGCTCGGGATCGATCGCGCTGGCGCAGCGGCCGATCCATGAGCTGGCGCCGGCGAAGCGCAAGGTGGCGATGGCGTTCGAAGGCTATTCGCTGTATCCGCCGCTCACCGTGCGCGAGAACATCGGCTTCGCGCTGAAGGCGCAGCAGCTCTCGCGCGCCGAGATCGCGCATCGGGTCGATAGCATCGCCCGCCTGGTCGAGATCGAGGATATCCTCGACAGCCATCCGCGCGCGCTTTCCGGCGGGCAGCAGCAGCGCGTCTCGCTGGCGCGCGCGTTGGTGCGCGACGCCGACCTCTATCTGCTGGACGAGCCGATGGGGCAGTTGGAGCCGCAGCTCCGCGCCGTGGTGCGCGGCCGCATCAAGGGCCTGCTCGCCGAACGTGGCATGACGGCGATCTTCGTCACCCATGACCAGACCGAGGCGAGCGCACTCGCCGATCGCATCGCTGTCATGGAAGACGGCGTGCTGCAGCAGTTCGCCAGCGAGCGCGAGCTGAAGAACCGTCCGGCCAATCAGTTCGTCGCGAGCTTCATCGGCGAGCCGCCGATGAACCTGCTGGAGAGCGCGGTGACACAGGAGGAAGGCGGCTTCCGCCTGTCCGTGGGCTCCGATGTTGCCTTTCACATTTCCGGGCAGACGTTGGACGTGACGGGACAACAGGCGCTGGTGCAGGCCGATCGGATCAAGGTCGGCATCCGGCCGCAGCGGATCGCGATCGGCAGCGGTGAAACGCGGCTGCGCGTCGTCTCCAACCAGTGGCTCGGCGATCAGTCGCACATTGCGGGCGAGTGCGCCGGTCATCTGCTGGTCGCCGTGACATCGAGCAGGGTCGTGGCGCGGCCGGGCGACGTCGTGCCCTGCGCGCTGGAGTCACGCCATCTCCACGTTTTCGGCGCCGACGGCGTCTGCGTCCGCCACGCGGAGGGGCGTTGAATATGACCTCCGGAGCGATTCGCGACGTGATCATCGGCATCGACGCCGGGACGTCGGTGATCAAGGCGGTGGCCTTTTCGCGGGATGGCCGCCAGCTCGGGGATTTCGCGATTCCCAACAGCTACACCACCTTGCCGGGCGGCCGAGTCGAGCAGGACATGGAGCGGACCTGGACCGACACCGTTGCGGCCTTGCGCGGCCTCAGCGGCGCGCTGCCGAATCTGGCTCACCGGGTCGCCGCGATCGCTGTGACCGGGCAGGGCGATGGCACCTGGCTGATCGATGCGGATGGCCATCCCGTCGCGCCCGCGCTGCTGTGGCTCGACTCGCGTGCGGCAGGTTTCGTTGAAGCCTTCCGCGGCGGCGAGCGCAATGTCGCGCACTATCAGCGCACCGGATCGGGGCTCAACGCCTGCCAGCAGGGGGCGCAACTGGCCTGGCTGCAGGCTCATGACGAAGAGTTGCTGGGACGCGCGGGCACGGCGTTCCACTGCAAGGACTGGCTCTACTTCAAGCTGACCGGCGAGCGGGTCACCGATCCCTCCGAGGCGACGTTCTCCTGCGGTGATTTTCGCAAGCGCGGCTTCGACGGCGATGCCGCGCGTCTCATCGGCATCGCCGATGCCGCGCGCCTGTTTCCAGATGTCGTCGACGGTGTCGCGACGACGCATGGCTTGACGGCAACGGCTGCGGCCGAGACGGGCTTGCCCGAGGGCGTGCCGGTGTCGCTCGGCTATGTCGACGTGATCTGCAATGCGCTCGGCGGTGGGCTGTATGACCCCACGCCGGAGGTCGGCTGCACCATCATCGGCTCGACCGGCATGCACATGCGGCTGGTGAACGGCGCCGATGCAGTCAGGCTGAATGCCGAGGCGACCGGTTATACGATGCCGTTCCCGGTGCCGGGCCACTATGCGCAGATGCAGTCGACCATGGCCGCAACCTTGAACATCGACTGGCTGCTCGATGTCGCGCGCGGGGTGCTCGCCATGGAAGGCATCGCGCGGTCGCGCAACGATCTGATCCGGCGGCTGGACGAGCGCGTGCTTGCGGCGAAATCGGGTGAGCTGCTGTATCATCCGTTCATTTCCGACGCCGGCGAACGCGGCCCTTTCGTGTCCCATGAAGCTTCTGCGCAACTGATCGGCCTGCGCATCCGTCACGGCTACTGGGATCTGATGCGTGCCGTGATGGAGGGACTGGCCTTCGCCGCACGTGACTGCTACGCGGCGATGGGACCGCTGCCGACCGAAATTCGCCTGACGGGGGGTGCGGCGCGCAGCCGCGCGCTCGGCGCGATTCTTGGCGCGGCACTCGGCAGCACGATTCGAGTCTGCCGTCGCGAGGAGGCCGGCGCGTCGGGGGCGGCGATGATCGCCGCGGTCGCGACCGGGCTCTACTCGGACATGATGATCTGCGCGGAGGAGTGGGTGAGACCGTATCTGGATGAGCCGCAAGCGCCGGATGCGGCGCTGGCGGAACGCTATGCGCAGCTGTTCCCGGCCTATGTCGAGGCCCGCCTCGCGGCGCGGCCGGTCTGGAAGCAGCTCGCCGCACAACGCGCAGGTGCCGATCATGTCTAGCTCCATCGCCATCATCGGCGACCGCTTCATGCTGCCGTCGGTGTTCGCCGAGCGCATCACCGCCGTCTGCGGTGATGGCATCGACATCCGCATGCTCGAGCAGCCCTGGCCGGATGAGCCGATGGAGCACGGCTATGCCGGCTCCAAGCTCGACGGGCTGAAGGAGTTCATGGGCGACCCCGAAGAACTGGCGGACTTCATCGGCGAGGCGTCCCTGCTGGTGACGCATCTGGCTCCGATCTCGCGGGCGATGCTGCAGCGGTTGCCGAGCCTGAAATTCATCGCCGTGTCGCGCGGCGGCCCCGTCAACGTCGACATGCAGGCCGCGCGCGATCACGGCGTGTTGGTCGTCAATACGCCCGGCCGCAACGCGAGCGCGGTGGCCGAATTCACCATCGGCGCGATGCTCGCCGAGACCCGGTTGATCCGTAGCGGCCACGAGTCGATGCGGGGCGGGCAATGGCGCGGCGATCTCTACCGCGCCGATCGCACGGGACGCGAACTCGGCGAAATGACGGTCGGCATCGTCGGCTATGGCGCGATCGGCACCCGCGTGGTCAAGCTCTTGAAGGCGTTCGGCTGCAAGATCCTGGTGACCGACCCCTACGTCCAGCTCAGCGCTGAGGACCGCAACGACGGCGTCGAGCACGTCGCGCTCGCCGACCTCTTGGCGCGCGCCGACGTCGTCAGCCTGCATGCCCGCGTGACGCCGGAAACCACCGGCTTCATCGATCGCGATGCGCTGGCCCGGATCAAGCCCGGCGCGATCCTGATCAACACGGCGCGCGGGCCGCTGGTCGACTATCACGCGCTCCATGACGCGCTCAGCTCGCAGCGACTGGCCGGTGCGATGCTCGATACGTTCGCCGTCGAGCCGGCGCCGCCGGACTGGCCGCTGTTGCAGCTTCCCAACGTCACGCTGACGCCGCACATCGCCGGCGCGTCCGTGCGCACCGTCACCTTTGCCGCCGACCAGGCGGCCGAAGAGGTTCGCCGCTATCTCGCCGGCGAGCCGCCGCTCAATCCCTGCTGACGACGAAAGGTTTTCAACATGAATCGCGAGGAACGGCTGATCCGCGAGAACATCATCGCCAAATGCCGATGGATGAATGCGTCGGGCTTGAACCAGGGCACCTCGGGCAACATCTCCGCCCGCTACAAGGACCGCATGCTGATCACGCCCTCGGCGACGCCCTATGACTCGATGAAGCCGGAGATGATCGCCTCGATGCCGCTCGAGGGTGAATACGGATCTTGGGAAGGGCCGCTGAAGCCTTCGACGGAATGGCGCTTTCATCTCGACATCATGCGCGGCCGTCCGGATGTCGGCGGCGTCGTTCACACGCATTCCACCTATGCCACCGTGCTCGCCATCGCGCGCAAGCCGATCCCGGCCTGCCACTACATGATGGCGGCGTTCGGCGGCACCGACATCCGCTGCGCCGGCTATGCGCGGTTCGGCACGGCCGAATTGTCCGAGCTTGCGCTGGAGGCGCTGGAAGGCCGCAACGGCTGCCTGCTGGCCAATCACGGCATGATCGCGGTCGGCGCCAATCTCGACAAGGCGATGTGGCTTGCGGTCGAGCTCGAGACCATCGCCCGGCAATATTATCTGTCGCTCGCGCTCGGCCAGCCGCACATCCTGGGCGACGCCGAGATCGCCGAGACGGCGCAGGGGTTTTCGACCTACGGGCTGCAGGAGCCGAAGGCGAAAGCGGCAAAGCCGGCCAAGGCTGCGACGAAGGCGCGTGCTGCTGCGCGCAGCAAGCCAGAGAAGAAGCGCAGCAGCAAGCGATGAATGCGACGGTCTCACGCAGCGGAACCGATCACGGTCTGTTGGACCTCGCCGTGATCGGCGGCGGCATCAATGGCGCTGGTATCGCCCGTGATGCCGCCGGCCGCGGCCTGAAGGTGCTGTTGTGCGAGAAGGACGATTTCGCCGAGGGCACCTCGTCGCGATCGGGCAAGCTGATTCATGGCGGCTTGCGCTATCTGGAGTACTACGAATTCCGCCTGGTGCGCGAGGCCCTGATCGAGCGCGAGGTGCTGCTGGCCTCGGCGCCGCACATCATCTGGCCGATGCGCTTCGTGCTGCCGCACTCGCCGGAGCAGCGTCCCGCCTGGCTGGTGCGCGCCGGGCTGTTCCTCTACGACCATCTCGGCGGCCGCAAGCAGCTGCCAGCGAGCCGCAACGTCGATCTCGCGCATGAGCCGGAGGGCGCGCCGCTGCGCCCCGAATTCCGGCGCGGCTTCGAATATTCGGACTGCTGGGTCGACGATGCCAGGCTGGTGATCCTCAATCTCGTCGATGCCGCACGCAAGGGCGCGACGATCCTGCCGCGCACCCGCGCCGTGAGCGCACGGCGAGAGAATGGCGTCTGGCGGCTGGAGATGCGCTCCGAGAGCGGCGAGCTGCAGACCGTCAGCGCGCGGGCGCTGGTCAACGCCGCAGGTCCCTGGGTGCAGGATGTGGTGCAGGGCGTCGCCGGGCTCAACTCGGCGCACAATGTGCGGCTCGTGAAAGGCAGCCATCTCGTGGTGCCAAAATTCTGGAGCGGATCGCAGGCCTATCTGCTGCAGAACACAGATCGCCGCGTCATTTTCGTCAATCCTTATGAGACCGATCTGGCGCTTATCGGGACCACCGACATCGTGCATGACGGCCGCGCGGAAGACGTTGCGATCGACGGTGCCGAAGTCGACTATCTGCTCGCCGTGCTCGACCGCTATTTCCGGGCTGCGCCCGGCAAGGGGGATATCATTCACGCCTTCTCGGGGGTGCGGCCGCTCTATGACGACAACGCCGACAATCCGTCGGCGGTGACGCGCGACTACGCGTTCGAGGTACATGGTGCACCCGGGCAGCCGCCGCTGCTGTCGATCTTCGGCGGCAAGATCACGACGTTTCGCCGGCTTGCCGAACAAGCGATGGAGCGCCTCGCGCCATGGTTTCCGCAGCTGGCGTCGGCATGGACGGCGGGCGCGCGCCTTCCGGGCGGCGATCTCGGTGCGCCGTTCGATCAGTTCCTTGCTGATCTCGCCAGCGAGTATCCGGGATTGCCGCCGGCGGTGCTGGCACATTGTGCGCGGCTCTACGGCACCCGGGCGCGCGACCTGCTCGGAGCATCCCGCAACGTCGGCGATCTCGGCCGCCATTTCGGTTCCTCCTTTTATGAGCGCGAGCTCGTTTTTCTGCGCGAGCAGGAGTGGGCCGTCACGGCCGCCGACGTCCTCGACCGGCGCACCAAGCATGGCTTGCATCTGAGCCGTGCCGAGCGCGAGGCGTTCGAGCATCAGCTCTGATCGCGTCTTGACGCCTCGAGCCCTTCCGCGACCGCCGCAGCGCTTGGCGGGTGCCGATGACACGCCCCGGCAAACCGTGCTATCGAGCGCCCGCCATATGGATCGCGACGCGCCTGGAGACGCGGAATTCGGCACAATCCGGACCTTCGCCGATGCTTGACGCGCCGATCGCTTCACAATCAAACCGCCCGACGACCTCCTGAATTCGACGCCATGCCGGACCAGATCAAAGCGAGAGCCGACCATCGGCGCGGTCCGCGGCAGGCAGGCATTGTTGACGCCTGGACCAGGGCCGCGTCCGGATCCTGGATGGATCGGCGCTGGACCCCCTGGATCATCGTGCTGAGCGGCCTCGTGCTGGCGCTGCTGTGTGATGCCTTCGTGGCGCACATGCTTTCCGTCAACTATCGGGAGACCTATCGGGCCACCGAGGCCGCCAACGGCGATCTTGCCCGCGCGCTCGAAGAATACATGTTGCGCAACATCCAGGGCGTCGACGTGCTCTTGAACACGACGATCGACAGTCTCAAGCAGGACCCATCGCTGCTCACCGCCGGCAATCCGGCCCTGATCGACGAGCTGAAGCGCAGGGTGGCGCCGTATCCAGCCGCGGGCGGCATCGTCGTGATTGATGCGGACGGCAACCTGCTCGGCGACAGCGCCGGCAACGGAGTTCCCGGCCGCGAGAACAATTTCGCCGATCGGGCCTATTACAAGGTCCAGCGCGATGACCCCGGCCGCGGCCTGTTCATCGACGTGCCGGTGGCCTCGCGTGTGAACAAGGGTCTGTTCATCGCGGTGAGCCGCGCCTTGATGATGCCGGGCGGACGTTTCGCCGGCGTGATCGTCGTGGCCGTCGACTACGAGAATCTGCGGCAGTTCTTTCTGTCGCTGAACGTCGGGCAGCGCGGAACGGTGACGCTCTATCGAGACGATGGCACGATCCTGCTGCGCTCGCCGAACGCCGACGACTTTGCCGGCCGCAACGTTCGGTCCAATCGTCTGTTCAGCCAATATCTCCCGCAGGCGCCTCACGGCAGCTTCGAGGGCAGCGGCATGACGGACGGCACGTCGCGGAGCATCAGCTATCGACGCGTCGCCGGCCTGCCGCTGGTGGTGACCGTGGCGCGCGATCCGGTCGAGTATCTGGCCGGCTGGAAACACAACGCGCTGTACTACAGCGCCATCGCCGCCGGGCTCAATCTGCTGATCTCGGGATTCGGCCTCGTCCTGGCGCGGCAATGGCGGCTGCGCGCGGCATCCGAGCAGGCGCTGCGCGACAATTTCGAGCAGCATCTGCTGGTCACGGAGAACGTGCCCGCGTTGATCGTCCAGGTCGGCGCCGATGGTGACATCCGCTACGCCAATCGCGTCGCACGCGAATGGTACGCGCAGCCGCCCACCGGAGCCGGCCGCAGCCGCAGGATCGACGACTACATCGATCCCGCGCGACGTGGCGAGGTGAGGTCGAAGATCGAGGCCGCGCTGGCCGGCCGCACCGCGGGCGGTGAGGAGAAGATCGCGTTTCCCGACGGCCGTGAACGCTGGTGCCAGACCATTCGGGTGCCGGATCGCAGCCAGGATGGCACGGTGCGCGGCTATTTCGTGCTGTCGGTCGACATCACCGAGCGCAAGCGCATCGAGGACGAATTGCGCCAGGCCCAGAAGATGGAGGCCGTCGGCCAGCTGGCCGGCGGCATCGCGCACGATTCCAACAACATGCTGGCGGCGACGCTCGGCAATCTGGATCTGCTGCTCGACGCCTTGCCGCCCGCCGATGTCTCCTGCCGCAGCATGGTCGAGCGGGCGATCGAGGCGGCCGAGCGGGTCGCCGATCTCAACCGGCGGCTGCTGGCCTTCGCCCGCAAGCAGGCGCTGCAGCCGCAGATCACCGACGTAAATCAGTTGGTCAGCGGGATGACGACGATCCTGCAGCGGACGCTCGGCGAGAACATCGAGATCGAATTGGCGCAGGATCCGATGCTGTGGCACTGCCTGATCGACCCGACGCAATTGCAGAACGCGCTGCTCAACCTGGCGCTCAACGCGCGCGATGCGATGGATGGCGGCGGTCGACTGACGATCACGACGACGAATGCCGTGCTCGACCAGCCGCTCGATGACGGCGACGAGCGCATCATGCCCGGGGACTACGTGACGATCGCGGTGTCGGACATGGGGGCCGGCATGCCGCCCGAGATCGCGCGCCGCGCCTTCGAGCCGTTCTTCACCACCAAGGAGTTCGGCAAGGGCAGCGGCCTCGGCCTCAGCATGGTCTATGGCTTTGCGCGGCAATCGGGAGGCACGGTGCTGATCGACAGCCGGGTGGCGGAGGGCACGTGCGTCACGCTGTATCTGCCGAGCGCGGGGCCGGGCGTCACCGGTCGCACGCGCGCCGGCGCGGCGCGGCTGGCGCGGCCGCAGACCGGCGAACGGATCCTGGTCGTGGAGGACAATCCGCTGGTGGGCGCCATGGCATCGACCATGCTGACATCGATGGGCTACAGCCTGGTCGTCGTCACCAACGTGGCCGCGGCGATTGCCGAGCTGGAGCGGTCGGACCCGGTCGCGCTGCTGCTGACCGACATTCTCCTGCCGGATGCCCTGACCGGCATCGACCTGGCGCGCGAGGTGCGCCGCAGATGGCCCGATCTGCCCATCGTCTTCATGTCCGGCTTCGCCGACCCCTCGCTGGTGCCGGAGGAATTCCGGGCGACGACCAGGCTTCTCGCCAAGCCGTTCCGGCTGAGCCAATTGTCGGAGGCGATCGTGTCGGCCTTGGCCGGCAGGACAGCGACGTGAGTCCGCAGCGATCATGCGGTGAGCGATCCCTCGTTCGCCCCGATCCACAGCGCCGTCCGGGCGAGCCGTCTCCGCCTCGCGGCGCGTGATGCGTCCGAGCTCTGCCGGTGGTTTCGCCCTCTCGACAACGAGGGGGCGGGGAATGCCGGGCGCTGGCCGCACCCATGGCCCGCCTGCGAAAAAAGTGCAGGCGGCAGGAACCACAGGTTCAGCCGAGACATCCCGGCATTCCCCGCGCGATGGTTGGGCGGCTTATACGTCCTCTCCCCGGGGACCGGCTGTCTTGCCCCCGTCACCCGCGCAACGCGAACGCGTTGTCACGAGCTTGGCCTCAGCACCGGGAGGCCAGGACCCTACGATTTCGCCGGCGCATCGGAATCGTTCGTCCGCATGTCGAGCATGCTGCGACTCGCTACGCCCACCGCATCCCACCCCGCGTGTCGTGACGATCGCGATACGCCCCTCGTGCCGAGGCGGGACGGGGGTAGAAAATCATGATTTTCGGAAAAGCGAAAGAGGAATATTTTTCACGGAACGACTGGACAGGGGTGATGTGGTTGAGGGGGCAGACGAAAACAGAGTTTTGGCGCAACCGGGTTTTCTCCCGCGCTGCTCGGGACGGCGTTGAACCATGAGAGCGAGGAGACGTCGTTACAGCCATGGCGCAACGTCCGACATGAAGAATCCAAGACGGCTGTGCGGACACGAAGCCTCAGCGCAGCGACCGAGACTGGCCCAGTTCACAGCTGTCGGCTTTCAAGCCTGATCAGGTTCGGCTCCTCGATAGAAGAGCGCTCGCCCCTTCGGTATGAGCTGAAGCAATATGTCGTAGTCGGTGACATTTGCCGTCAGGACCACCAAGCCGAGCTTCTGCGCCTGAAGGAACAGCGCGCAATCCTGGAGAGCGCGGAACTTGCCATCTTTGTCATAACCCTGGGTTCGGCAAAGGATGCCTGACAGGAGTGCTGCGCGTCCAAGAATTTCGGCGTCTGGGGTGAAGATGCGATGCGAGGGCATCGCCTTGATCTGTCGTCCAACCACCGCGATGACGGACGCAGTGCGCGAGTCGGCTGGGTTCAAGGCGCCAACCGTGTGCATCAACTCCTGCACCGCAATGATCGAGTGGTTGACCTGACGACGCGCAATGACTTCGTCCAGAATGGGAGGCGAGCAGCTCTGCATCTGGTCGATATAGACACAAGTGTCGAGCAAAAGTCCTTGTCCGGCAATCAGGCCGGGTCCGACAAATGGCAGCTCGTCATCGCTCCGCCGTGCCACGTTCCCCGTGGATCGAAACGCGCCCAGCGCCGCGTGCTCTCGAAGTCGAATGCCGCCACGTCAATAGCCGAGCTTCAGTTTCGGATCGACCGTCCCGCGCGATTCCTTGAAGACTTGCGCGAAATTATCCTCGAGCGCGATGGTCGCGAGAGCAAACTCGATAAGGTCGGTATCCGTTTCGATTCCCGTTTGCCGTTTGGCCTGCCGGACCAACGCGGAACTCACGCGTCCGCCAATCCGTCCCGCCTTGTCCTTGAGGAGTCCGGACCGTTCGGCTGCCCGCATGACCGCCTGGACGCGCGTCTCGCTCGGGACGACGCGTCCAATCGTCGCCTCAACACGAGGCCGGCGCGACATGCCGCGAGCGGTTTGCTTGCCCCGGCGGGAGGGGAGTTGCCGGCAGGTGCCTTGGCCATGATGATCCGGGTTCTGTTGGACAAAAACCTTCTTTGTTCAACATAGCGCGTCTCGCCTCTGCTTCAACGTGCCGCCGACGCGCCCCTCACTCCACCGCATCCTTCTTCGCGATCCGGTGCAGCTGCTCGAACAGATCGGCCTGCTCACTCGTGCACAGACACACGCCCTGCGCGGAGTCCGTCTCGCCGGCGTTGAGGTAAGCGTGGCCCATGGTGCTGTCGAGATACATGCCGTCGCCTTCGTGCAGGGTCTCGGGCGCGTAGAACTCGGTGTGCACGGCGATGGTGCCGCGGGTCACCAGGAAGTATTCCTCGCCGCTGTGGCGGAGCAGGGGGCCGAACTCCTCGAGCGTGCGGGCGCGCACCTCGGCGATCATCGGCACCATGCGCTTTCCGATCAGGTCGGTGCATTGATAGGTGTAGGTGTAGAACCTGGTGTTGACGATCTGGCCCTGGCCGGCGCGGCTGACGCTGCGGCGGGCGGTCACCGGGCGACCCGCCTCGGGACGCGGCGAAGCAGGGCTGAACAGCTCGGCAATGTCCATCTGCAGGCCCGAGGTGAGCTGCAGCAGCTTGTCATAGGTCAGCGACATCAGGCCGTTCTCGACCTTGGACAGCGTCGACAGCGCCATGCCGGTCTTTTCGGCGACCTGCTTCAGGGTCAGCCCGCGCGCCTGCCGGGCCGCCTTCAGGCACTGGCCGAGCTGGGAGTGGGGGCCTTCGGTCGACGCGCTGATGGCAGTGTCTGTCAAAGCGATCTCCGGAAAATCCGTTAGCGGATCAGGCGTGCCGATGGCCGGGGCAGGCCGACAATCTCGCCCCAAAGAACAACATATTCAATTGGGTGCCCCAATGTCCGAAGGTCATGCGTGGACAGCGGTGGAACAATGCGTTTTCGGGTCGTGCACTCGATTTCCTATATGCTAAATAGTTTTCCGAAACGGAAAAGAGAAGCCCGTGGAATCGATTTGCGACAAGACCGCCGTCGAGCTGGTCAACCTCCTGAAAACAAAGGCGATCTCGCCGGTTGCGCTGCTCGAATCGTGTCTGGACCGGATTGCGGCGGTGAATCCGGCCGTCAACGCGGTGGTGACCCTGGACGAGCCGGCTGCCCGCGCGGCGGCCAAGGCCGCCGAGGCCGAGATCGTGAGGGGCGAGGACCGGGGGGCGCTGCACGGTCTGCCGGTGCTGATCAAGGACACCCAGGACACCGCCGGGATGCGCTCCACCTATGGCAGCCCGATCCTGGCCGACAATGTCCCGGCCGTCGACCAGGCCTCGGTGGGCCGGCTGCGCGCTGCCGGCGCGATCATCTTCGGCAAGACCAACACGCCGGAATGGGCGGCGGGCGGCAACACCCGCAATCCCGTGTTCGGCGCCACCGGCAACCCGTTCGACCCGATGCGCTCGGCCGCCGGCTCCTCCGGCGGCTCGGCAGTCGCGCTCGCCTGCGGCATGGCCCCGCTGGCCTCCGGCTCGGACACCGGCGGCTCCCTTCGCAATCCGGCCGGCTTCTCGGGCATCGTCGGCATGCGGCCGTCCTACGGCCTCGTCGCCAGCGAGAAGCGCGCCCATGGCTGGTCGTGCCTGTCGACCGATGGGCCGATGGCGCGCGATGTCGCCGATACCGCGCTGATGCTGTCGGTGATGGCGAGCGACGATGCGCGCGATCCGCTCGCCTACACCTTGCCGGGCGAAGCCGTGCGCGGCGCGCCATCGCGCTGGGCGGTGCCGCCGGTGGTCGAACTCAAGACGCTCAGGCTCGCCTTCACCGAGGATTTCGGCTTTGCGCCGACGGAAGCGCTGATCCGCCGCGCCTTCCGCGCGCGCGTGTCGCGCATCGCGCCGCTGTTTGCCGACAGCAAAGAGGCGTCGCCCGATTGCAGCGGTGCCGACGAGACCTTCGCGGTGCTGCGCGCCTCGCTGTTCCTGACCCAGCACGGCAAGAATTTTCGCGAGCGGCCCGACATGCTGGGGCCGAACGTGCGCGCCAATGTCGAGGAGGGGCTCGGCTACAGCCTCGACGATTTTTCGCGCGCGAGCGCCAACCAGACCCGCATCTACCGCGCCTATCAGGGCTTCTTCGCAAGTCACGACGTGCTGATCAGTCCGACCATCACCTTGAGCCCGCGGCCGTGGGTCGAGCTGTATCCGGCCGAGATCGACGGCGTGCCGACACGCTCCTACTTCCACTGGCTGGCGCTCGCTTATGCGGTGACGCTCGCCGGCCATCCCGCGCTCAGCCTGCCGCTCGGCCTCGACGACAACGGCCTGCCGTTCGGTCTGCAGATCGTAGGTCCCCGCGGCGGCGATGCGCTGGTGCTCGGCGTCGCCGCGGCGCTGGAGGCCGCCTTTGCCGATGACGCCGAGCTGCGCCGTCCCCGGCCGGACCTCGCCAGGCTCGCGTCGCTGCCGCCGCTGGCGCAGACGCCGGGCTTCATGGCGTGGGATTGAGGCCGGCCATCATGATCAATACATCCTGGAGCGACTAACGATGTCCGACGCCCCCTCATGGCCGTTTTCGCTGGTGCGCCGCGCCGGCGGCCTGGTGTTCCTGTCCGGCGAAATCCCGGTTGCCGATGACGGCAGCATTCCCGAAGGCATCGCGGCGCAGACCGATCTCGTCTTCAAGCACATCTCGGAGACGCTTGCCGGCGAAGGCCTGACGCTCGATGACGTCGTGTCCTGCATGGTCCACCTCGCCGACAAGGCGGACTTCGCCGCCTACAACGAGGCCTATCGCAGGCACTTCAAGGACCCGCTGCCGGTGCGCACCACGGTGCAGGCGCAGATGATGGCGGATGTGAAGATCGAGGTCACCGTCGTCGCAGCGGCGCGGACCTGAGATAGGAGTGATGACGATGCAAAGCGCGATCGTTCTCGGTGGCGGTATGGTCGGTGTCGGCACGGCGCTGCACCTGCAGAGCCGCGGCTGGTCAGTGGCGCTGGTCGACCGCAGGGAGCCGGGCCGTGAGACTAGCTACGGCAATGCCGGCATCATCCAGAGCGAGGCCGTCAGGCCCTACGCGATGCCCTATGATCTCGCCGGCGTGCTCGACATTGCGCTCGCGCGCACCAACGACGTGCACTACAGCCTCGCGGCGTTGCCCTATCACGTGCGCCCGCTGCTGCAATACTGGTGGAATTCGTTCCCCGCCCGGCACGAGGTGCTGACGCGGACCTATGCGCAACTGATTGCGCGCGCCGCGCCTGAGCACGAGCCGCTGATTCTCGCGGCCGGGGCCGGCAATCTCGTGCGCCGTGACGGCTTTCGCGTGCTGCACCGGACGCAGGCGCAGTTCGACAAGGAGGCCAGGGAGGCCGAGGCGGTCGGCAAGGCGTTCGGCGTCAAGTTCAAGCTGCTCAGCGCACAGCAGCTCAAGCAGGCCGAGCCCGGACTGATCGACAGCGGCATCGGCGGCCTGCACTGGCAGGAGCCGTGGACCGTGTCCGACCCCGGCAGCCTCGTCGGCTCCTATGCCGAGCTGTTCACGCGGCGCGGCGGCAAGCTGCTGCGCGGCGATGCGACCACGCTCGCACAGGCGGGCAGCGGCTGGGCCGTCACTACGGCGGAGGGACGCATCGAGGCCGAGGCCGTGGTGGTCGCGCTTGGACCGTGGTCGCCGGAGTTCCTGAAGCGGTTCGGCTACGACATCCCGATGGTGCGCAAGCGCGGCTATCACCGTCACTACACCGGCGGCGCCCCGCTCGATCTGCCGTTGCGCGATGCGGCGCGCGGCTATCTGATGAACCCGATGGCGCTCGGCGTGCGTATCACCACCGGCGCCGAGCTGTCATCGCCGAATGCGAAGGCGACCCCGGTTCAGCTCGGCAAGGCCGAGGCTGCCGCGCGCCAGCTCATCGATCTCGGCAAGCCGGTCGAGCCCGAGCCGTGGATCGGCACGCGGCCGTGCATGCCCGACATGCTGCCGGTCGTCGGCCAGGCGGCGCGTCACAAGGGCCTGTGGCTGCATTTCGGCCACGGCCACCAGGGCTTCACGCTGGGGCCCGCGACGGGACGCATCCTCGCCGAGCTGATGAGCGGCGAAGCGCCGAGCGTCGACGTCGCCGCCTGCGCGCCGGCGCGATTCGGCGCATAGCTGCGAGAGCTGCTGCAGCCCTGCAATTGTAGGCTGCAGCGGCGCTCTCCGGGCAGTCCCTTGTTTACCAAGCGGGCCTGTTCTGGCGCTGCAAAATTTCCACTTCACGAATTCGCAAGCCCGCTCTCCTAGGGTGACGCCGGTTGAACCAGGACGCGGGGGCGAAACGCGTTTCGTGAGTTCTGTCGTCGGCCAGTGATCCGAACATCATGTGGGGGAGCAGATGAACTTCACGGGCCTCGTGTACCGCTTCATCTCGAATTTCGTATTTCTCGCGGCCGTCTATCTCAGCCTGAACTACATCGAGAAGTACCAGAACCGCGCCGTCCTGGCGCTCGTGGTGCTGATCTATGCCGGCATGCGCGCCGTCACGGTGGTGCGCACCTTCCATTTCTTCGGACGGATCGAGAAGATGGAGTCGGACGTCCGCCGGCTGGCCGGCATGCTCGGCGACGGGCCGGTGGGGCAGGTGGTCAGCAGGCAGGTGGTGTCCGACGTCGGATCGCTGCGCAAGGACGGCGAGAAGAAATCCTACATCGACCTGTTCTTCCTGGCCGCCGCCGTCATCCTCTGCGTCAGCAAGCTGGTCTCGAATTGATCGGTCGCACCGCGATCGGTGTGCATCAGGCCGATCGCCGCGATATCGAGTTCGAGCAGCCGAAGGCGAGGGCGAGCGAATCGTGCCGCATCCCCGCGTGCAACATCTGCGAATGTTCAGCGCCGCCTGAGGCTGGCGAGGCGCAGCGGACGCGGCGCCGGCTTGGCAGTCGCCGCCTTCGGGGCCGGGCTCTCGAGCCGGGCGAGCTGATGCCGCTGCGCCGACAGCGGTGCGACAGGCGGCCATGCGAACAGATTGGGCGCCGGCGCTGCCAAGGCCGGCGCTGCAAGGCGCGGCGCGAGCGGCGGACGCGGCCATGCCGGCTTCTGGGCGCCGTGCGTGACGGCCGCGGGCACGTCGAGAATGCCGAAATCGTCCAGCCTGGCGCGGGCGCGTGTTTCGGCGCCGGCGAGATCGACGGGCGCGATCCTGGGCCAATGCGCCACCGGGGTCTCGTCCGACGGACGATGCACCAGCCAATCCTCGGGCTCGGTCGGCGTCGCCGGCCGGTCCGGCGTTGCCGCCACGACGTGCACGATCTTGTAGTTCTTGGCCTTGAGTTCGGCGAGGATCTTCGGCAGCGCCGTGACGGTGCGGGCCTGGATGTCGTGCAGCAGCAGGATGCCCTTGCCGCGCGCCTCCAGCCGCTTCATCGCGAGCTCGTAGACCTTGGCGCCGGAAATGCTTCGCCAGTCGTCGGCCAGGAAATCGGCGCTCCAGACCTGCAGGCCGAGCGAGGCGGCGTAGCTCTCCACGGCGTCGCCGCGCAGCAGGCCGGGCACGCGGAAGAACGGCGACAGCGCGGAGGGATCGGTGAGCGCGGCCTTCGTCCAGGCGACGCCCTGATCGACCTCCGGCTGGACCTGTTCGAGCGTCATCTTGTTGAAGCTCAGCGGATGGTTCTGGCTGTGGGTGCCGATGGTGTGGCCGGCGGCCGCGAGCTTCCTCACGCCCTCGGGATCGGCCTTGGCCTGGCGGCCGATGGTGAAGAACGTCGCCTTGACGCATTGGTCGGCGAGAATCTGCAGCACCCGATTGCTGTATTTCGGCAGCGGCCCGTCGTCGAAGGTGATGACGACCTCGTGATCCTTGAGCGGCAGCGTCTCCTTGTACTGCATCGCGCCCAGGCGCGGATGCTCGCGCGGATCGACCACCAGGACGCGCGACGTGCCGAGCGCGTTCGGGTGTCCGGGACAATCGGCCGCCGATGCGGCTGACGATCCGACACTGGAGGCGACGCAGGCGACGGTGCCCAACAGCACTGCGAGCCATGTTGGCCGTCCGACGCAAGCCCACCGACGATCACGCATCACGCTGCTCACATTCCCTTCACCGTCCCGGCCCCTTCGGCCAGGGTCTTCGACGCTCGATGATGTGTCGCAGCCGCGCGGGACGGGCAAGCGACCGCCAAGACATAGCAGGGATGTTCGGCTGTCGCGAGATGACATCGTTCCGGGTTCCGGTTTGCACGCGGCTGTTGCCGGATTGCAAGCGGCGGAAATCGCCGTGATCACGGCCGTCGAGCGTAGACAGGGGTCCTGAACGACGGATTAACCACCTTCGTTCGGCGTCGTCGGCGCGGGTGAAGGGCGCTCGCTATGCTGCTCGTGATGCGCATCCGCCGGCTGCTTCGGAACCACATGGACCACGCGATAGCCGTGGTTCTTCAGGTAGCGCAGGAACGCGGGCAGCATGGCGACCGTGCGCGGCTGCGGATCGTGCAGCAGGATGATGCCCTTGCGCGCCTGGCTCAGCCGGGTGGTCAGCAGCTTCAGCGTCTGCTGCGGTGACATCGGGTTCCAGTCGCTGGCCCAGAGATCGGCGCCGAACACGACGATGCCGCGCGACTGCAGCAGGTCGAGCGTCGCCGGTGTCGATTCGAAATAGGGAAAGCGGAAGAATGGCGTCGACGGCGTGGTCGTCTCCGCGCCGTTGAGCGCCTTCTCGTCGGCGCCGATGCCGCGATCGATCTCATCGACGGCCTGTCCCGGCGTGATGTGCGCGAGATTCGCATGCGTGAAGGTGTGATGGCCTATGGTGTGGCCTTCGGCCGCGATCTTCCGCACCAGCGCGGCGCGGCGCGACGCAGGCTCGCCGACCAGGAAGAAGGTCGCGCGCACACATTCCCTGGCGAGTGCGGCGAGCACCTTGTCGGTCATCGGCGGCGACGGGCCGTCGTCGAAGGTCAGCACCACCTCGCCGTCGTGCAGCGGCAGCGTGTCCGGGAAGCTCTTCAGGCCGACGCGCGGATGTGTCGCGGGATCGACGGTGAGAATGCGCGACGTGCCGAGCGTACCTTCGCGCGGGCATGCGGCGGGCGCGGCTGCGGCGACGTCAGCCGCAAGCAGCGCCGCCACGACGCAGGCCGCGTTTACCCATCCCGTCATCGGTCGCCAAAGCCGCATCTTTTCCCGTTGCGCTCGCTGTTGCCGATTATGTAATGCGTGAAAGCACAAATCAGACCATTTGCTCTGAAATCAAGCGCGTGAGGCACGTCATGAACGAGACATCGGACGTTGCCCATGCTGATGCTACTCTACGCGATCGCGCGCCGATGCGCACCGAATCCGGCGAGATTCGCGCCGAATTCATCGCGGCCATCACGGCGGCGATCGCCGCCGAGGACGAGGCGTTTCTGCGCGCCGAGGTCGCCGAGCTGCACGAGGCCGATCTCGGCGACCTGATCGCGGCGCTCGCGCCGGACGACCGTGTCCGGCTGGTCGAGCTGACCGGCACCGATTTCGACTTCTCCGCGCTGAACGAGGTCGACGACGCGGTCCGCGAGGAGATCCTCGAGGAGCTCGAGCCTGCGACCGTCGCCGAGGGCGTGCGCGAGCTCGAATCCGACGACGCCGTCGAGCTGTTGGAAAGCCTCGACGAGGAGGACAAGGAGGAGATCCTCGAACGCCTGCCGCCGTCGGAGCGCGACGCGCTGGCGCGCAGCCTCGACTATCCCGAGGGCTCGGCCGGCCGCCGCATGCAGAGCGAGGTCATCGCGGTTCCACTGGGCTGGACGGTCGGCGAGGCCATCGACTACATGCGCGAGACGCCGGATCTGCCCGAGCGGTTCTACGAGATCTATGCGGTCGACGACGCACGGCATTGGCAGGGCGCGGTGTCGCTCGATGCGCTGCTGCGCGCCCGCCGTCCGGTTCCGCTGGCCGATCTGATCGACGAGGACCGCCGTCGCGTCACCGTCACCGACGATCTGGCCGAGGTTGCGCGGCTGTTCGGCAAGTACAATCTGGTCGCGGCCCCCGTGGTCGATGCCGATAACCGGCTGGCCGGCGTCATCACCATCGACGACGTGGTCGACGTCATCGAGGAGGAGGCCGACGAGGATTTCAAGGCGCTCGGCGGCGTGTCGGGCGACGAGGAATTGTCCGACAGCGTCTGGACCATCGCAAAGGGCCGCTTCAACTGGCTGCTGATCAATCTCGCCACCGCGTTCCTGGCGTCATCGGTGCTCGGCCTGTTCGAGGGCCAGTTGCAGCAGATGGTGGCGCTCGCCGTGCTCGCGCCGATCGTCGCCAGCCAGGGCGGCAATGCCGCGACCCAGACCATGACGGTCGCGGTGCGCGCGCTGGCGACGCGCGAGCTCGGGCCGAACAATGCGATGCGGGTCGTGATCCGCGAGGGGCTGGTCGGGCTCGTCAATGGTCTGGCCTTCGCGCTCGTCACCGGCATCGCCGCCGTGGCGTGGTTCAAGATGCCCGGGCTTGGCATCGTGATCGGGCTTGCGATGATCTCGAATCTCGTCGCGGGGGCGCTCGGCGGCATCCTGATTCCGATGGTGCTCGAACGCGTCCGCGCCGACCCGGCCGTCGCCTCGGGAACCTTCGTCACGACGGTGACCGACGTCGTCGGTTTCTTCTCGTTTCTCGGCATCGCCACGCTGTGGTTCGGCTTGAAATAAGCGCAATCCCTGAACGACTTATATCGTTAATCCGGCCTTAACGCGGTTCGGCGAGACTGTCGATCGAGACGGAGTCGGACAATGCAACGCTTGCGGCTGAAGGCAGATGGACGGATCGTGGAGCTGCGTGACGGCGAGGAGATTCCGCTGGCGCCCGCGGCTCCGCTCGAAGTGCGCGACCTCAGGCGGCGGGTGCAGCTGACCCAGCAGGAATTCGCCGCCAAGCTCGGCGTGCCCGTCGAGACCATCCGCAACTGGGAGCAGGGCAAGCGCATGCCGCGCGGCCCGGCGCGCGCGCTGCTCACCGTCATCGCGCACGCGCCCGAGACGGTGTTTGCCGCCTTAGCCAAGACTTAAGCCAAACACGGGTCGTGCGTTGGCAACGCCCAGCGTGTGCCTACATAATGTTGCACGCGCTCTGGAGTGCACGGCCATGCTGATGATCGAGGCCAATGGTGCCGGAATTCCCGCTTTGGGTCTCGGAACCTGGGAGCTGCGCGGGCGCGCCTGCAGCCGCATCGTCGAGCAGGCGCTCACCCTCGGCTACCGGCACATCGACACCGCGCAGGTCTATGAGAACGAGCACGAGGTCGGTGAAGGCCTGCGCGCCTCGCGCGTCCGGCGCAGCGAGGTGTTCCTGACAACCAAGGTGTGGACCACGCATTTCGCGCCGCACGACCTCGAGCGCTCGGCCAAGGAGAGCCTGGTCCGGCTGCGCGTCTCCGAGGTCGACCTGTTGCTGCTGCACTGGCCCAACCCGCACGTGCCGCTGGCCGAGACGCTCGGCGCGCTGGCGCATGCCAAGACGCTCGGGCTCGCACGCCACGTCGGCGTCTCCAATTTCACGGTTGCCTTGCTCGACGAGGCGGTGGCGGCATCGCCGGAGCCGCTGGTGTGCAACCAGGTCGAGTATCATCCCTATCTCGATCAGACCAAGGTCCGCGATGCCTGCGCGCGCCATGGCATCGCGATGGTGGCCTACAGCCCGATCGCCAAGGGCAAGATCAAGAACGATCCGACCTTGACGCGGATCGGCCGCGTCCATGGCAAGAGCCCGGCGCAGATCTGCCTGCGCTGGCTGGTACAGCAGAACGTCGTGGCGATCCCGCGCACCTCCAAGATCGAACGGCTGTCCGAGAACCTCGACGTGTTCGATTTCGAGCTCTCGGAGCAGGACATGGCCGACATCTTCGCGATGGGCAGTCCCGAAGGGCGGATGACCAACTTCGCCTTTGCGCCGAAATGGGATTGAGGGCGGCGCCCGCGCCGCTATGCTAGACACCGACATGGCCGGCGCGGCCGGCGGCTGGCGCTGCAATCCCTGCCAATGATCGGCGAGACCGCGCGCAGCCCAGGCAATCCGTCCGGCGTTCGGTCAGGCGCGGGCGCAAGTGAAGCAGCATGGAACGTTGGCAGTTCATCCGTTGGGGCATCGCCGCATCGGTGCTCGCGCATCTCCTGATCGCCGGTGGGGTCGTGGTCTCGACCACGGTGCGTCCCTACGAGATTGCCAGGACTGACGAGGTTGCCGTCGACATCGTCGATGCCGACGACCCGCAGAAGACGCCGGAGCCGGTGCCGTCGCCATCGCCCGAGCTGACGCTGCCGCAGCCGGCGCCGAGCCCGTCGCCGGCGGCCGCCGCGCCGCCTCCGGCGCCTGAGCTGGCGCAGCCACCGGTGCAGGAGGCGAAGGAGATGCCGAAGCCGCCGTCTCCCTCACCGGCGCTGCCGCAGCCTTCGCCGATGCCGCCGTCCAAGGCCGTGAAGACGGCCGCCAAGGCGGAGGCGAAGTCGGCCGCCAAGCCTTTGCCGCCGCCTGTGCCGGCTCCGGCGCCGAGCTATGTGCCGCCCGAGCCCGACATCACGGTGAAATACGGCGTCATGCTGGGCCTGCCCGAGCCGCTTTCGCCGCTGCCGCCGGCAATCGGCCCGGACGATGCCAAGGACGCCGGGCCGGCCGCGACAACCAACCTCGCGGCCAATCTGGAGACGGCGCTGCGTCAGCGGGTCAGGAGCTGCGCCCGTCTTTCGGCTTCGATGTCACCGTCCGACCGGGTCATGGTCAGGCTGCGCTTCGCAATGACGCCCGACGGGCGGCTGGCGACGGAGCCGGAGGTGAGGGAGGTGATCGCACCGCTGAAGGCTGCGCAGCTGAAGGAAAGCGCCGTCGAGGCATTGAACGCCTGCCAGCCTTATTCGATGCTGCCGCGAGATCGCTATGACGAGTGGAAGGTGATCGAGATGTCGTTCACGCCGCAGGACTTCACGCGCTGATCGTGTCGCGCGCAAGGGGACGCAAATCGGAGCAAGTCGCTGTCGACGCGGCCGCCGCCGATCCTGTATGCGTCCTGGAAGGCAAGGCTGCCATGGCCGACACGGCGCGGCCCATGCACGCCTGAACACGGAGACGGCTGGACATGACGCTGAAGCTGGTGATCGGCAACAAGAACTATTCCTCATGGTCGATGCGGCCGTGGCTGGCGCTGCGCGGCTGCGACATCGCCTTCGAGGAGATCGTGATCCCGCTCTACACCGATGATCCCGCCGACAAGGCGCGCATCCTTAAGCATTCCCCGGCCGGCAAGGTGCCGATCCTGATCGATGGCGCGATCAGCGTGTGGGATTCGCTCGCGATCATTGAATATCTCGCAGAGCGTTTCCCGCAAGCGGGGCTGTGGCCCGCCGATGCCGCTGCCCGCGCCCACGCGCGATCGGTCTGCGCGGAGATGCACTCCGGCTTCCCGGCCTTGCGCAACGAATGCCCGATGAACCTGCACCGCGAGGTGCGGCCGGTGGAGCTGTCTGCCGACGCCAAGGCCAACATCGCCCGGATCGAGGACATCTGGCGCGACTGCCGTGCCCGCTATGGTAATGGCGGGCCGTTCCTGTTCGGCCGCTTCGGCGCGGCCGACGCCATGTTCGCGCCGGTGGTCACGCGCTTCCACAGCTTCGCCATTCCGGTCGCCGCCGAGACCCGCGCCTACATGGACACGATGATGGCGATGCCGGAGTTCGCGGCGTGGGTGAAGGACGGACTTGCGGAGAGCTGGATCATCGACCGGGTCGAGAAAGTCTGAACGGCGTCGCCTGTTCACGATATGGTCTGCGGTGGACGAGCGAGCCGCGACGCGCTCGTCCAAGAATACCGCCTACGGCGTCATCCCGTTGAAGACTCTCGCAATCTCCGTGTTTGCCATGTCGTGAGGTCGCTGGTCAGGGCGGGCGGCGGCGTGATATAAGCGCGATATTTATAAAGACACGCCGGCCCGGGCAGCGGGACAAGGGGCTCTTGCCGGCACGCGAGCAGGAGAGGGCGTTGAAACACAAGTTCCCCATTGGATCGACCGTCTATTTTACCGCGAGCAACGTCTCGCGTCCGGCCGCCACCGGCACCTACGAGATCATCCGCCAGCTTCCGACGGAAGACGACGACTGCCAGTATCGGATCAAAAGCTCGACGGAAGCCTTTGAGCGGGTTGCCAGAGAGAGCCAATTGGCCTTGTCTTGAGGATGACGTGCCGCGTCGGCGGAGGCGGCCGCCGGAGACGTAGCCGAAGCGAGAGGGGGAGTTGCCACGCGTTCGGGAGCCGTGGCGCGAGACGCTGACGATTGCTGCGCGATCCCTTTGGGGATAGCGGGTAGCTCCACACCATCCCGCGCCCGCAGGCGCATGGAATCGTCCTATTGTCGTGGTGGGGCCGCAATCGATCGGGTGATCATTTGAATTTGATGATCGTTTCACGGCCGTCCCATGTAGGGACGCCATCGGGCCCGCTCTCGCTGGCCCACGTCAGGAACAAGCGCGCATGAACTCGACCTGGCCTTCCTCGTTGGATCAGCTCTTGAACTCACCGGCGTTCCCGATGTGGCTCACCGTTGCCGCGGCGGGTTTCTTTGCACTGATCGTCCTGATTACCCTGCTCAGGGCCGAGAAATCGGTCGCCAACGGCGCGCTGACGGTGATCACGCTGCTGGCGGTCGGGATTGCGGTGGCGTCGATGATGCGGAGCCAGGATGCGAGCCCGCGCGGCGCCAATGGCGATCCTGCGGCGACCGCCACCGTCAGCTTCTCGCCGCCCGCTCTGGCCTGCGTGGATGATCTCGCCGGCGACCTGGTGCTCGCGAATTGCGAGAAGAGCCTGTTCGGATCGGCCGAGATGACGGCCGCGGCCGTCAGTTATGCGGCGGGCATGCTGAGCCGGCTGTCCCAGGCGGGCGACGTCGCCAGCGCCAACAAGGTGATGACCGCGGAGCTGCTGGCGCTGCGCCGCGCCGTGGAGCGCGATCGTTATGGCCTGATGGCCTATGTGCTGCTGACGCGCGACCGCTGCACGCCGAGCGATTGCGTGATGTTCCGTGCCGTGGGCGATCGCCAGCAACTGATGAACAACATGGAAGGGCGGACCTATGAGGGGCTGGTGACGCGCTACGCCTCGCAGTGGAATGCGGCGCCGGGCCAGCCCGTCGCTGGAACCTTTGCGGGACTGGCGCCTCCAGGGCAGGCGCCGTCGGCGCCGAGCGGCAAGCCGACGACCGCGGAATTTCCCAGCTCGGCCAATACCCCGCCGGTCAGCATCATGAATCCCGAGCCGACGGCCTCGACGCGTTCGGTCGCACCGGCAGCCGCTGCGCCGAAGCCGCCGACGCAGCTTGCGCCGTCGCCGGCAGCGCCGCCGACAGTGGCTGCCAGCCACGCCCAGGCGCCGCCGGCGGCCAAGAAGGCCGCACCGAAGCCGAAGCCGCCGGCTGCCGCGGCGCCTCAGGCGGCGCCTGACGCCGCCGAGCCGGCCGCCAACAACGAATAGATCCCGCTGGTCGAACCGCCATCATGCCTCTGCACCTGATCAAGCTCGCCGTCGGCTGCGAGTCCGTGAAAGAGCTGAAGGAGTGGATCGCCGAGCGCATGCTCGCGGCCAAGAAGAAGGGCCTGCCGCAGCAGCACGTCCATGTCACGCGGATGACGCCGAAACGAGTCGAGGACATCCTCGCCGGCGGCTCGCTGTACTGGGTGATCCGCGGTGAGGTCGCCGTGCGCGAGAAGATCGTCGGCATCGAGCCGTTCCGCGACGGCGACGGCATCGGGCGGTGCCGCATCATCATGCAGCCGAAGGTGATCGCGGTGTCGCCGCGGCCGATGCGTCCGTTCCAGGGGTGGCGCTATCTGACGACCGAGGATGCGCCGGCCGATCTCGGCAAGTCCAGTGCGGCGGGGGTCGAAGCCATGCCCGAGCCGCTGCGCCGCGAGCTGCGCGATCTCGGCCTGCTGTAGCCGCTCGACGAGTTGCCGGTGTTGCACGTGAGCATCTCACGCCGGGGCGGAAGTTCAGACTCGATCGCAAGGGCAGAGCGTACGCTCTACCCGGCGTCAGTTGCCGCTGCCTCTGCCCTTGCGGGCGAAGGAGCACTCGCGGTCTTGGCGAGCCGCTGATTTCCCGGCGGCTCAGCCGGCGATATTGTCGATCAGTCGCGTGGTTCCGATCTTGGCCGCGACCAGGATGCGTATCGGTCCTGACTCGTTCGGGGCGATGGGCGCCAGGGTCTCGGCGTGGCGGACCTCGAGATAGTCCAAGGCAAAGCCGGCTTCGGTGATCGCGGCGGCGCCGTCCCCAAGCGCCGCCTGCATGTCGTCGCCGGCGCGCAGCCGGGCCGCCAGCTCCTTCAGGACACGGTGCAGCGTCGGCGCCGCCCGCCGCTCGTCTGCAGTGAGGTAGACATTGCGCGACGACATCGCGAGCCCGTCGCGTTCGCGCACCGTACGGGATCCGACGACGCGGACGCCGAGATCGAGGTCGCGCGCCATCTGGGCGACGACGCGGAGCTGCTGATAGTCCTTCTCGCCGAAGATCGCGACGTCCGGCCGGCATTGCGTGAACAGCTTGGCGACCACGGTCGCGACCCCGCCGAAGAAATGCGGACGGAAGCGATCCTCCAGCCCGGCCAATGCCGCGCCTTCCGGCACGACCCGCGTCGCGAAGCCGTCCGGATACATCGCCTTCGCGTCGGGATGCCAGATCAGATCGACGCGCTCGGCCGCAAGTTTCGCAACATCCTCCTTCCAGGTCCGGGGGTAGGAACCGAAATCCTCCGTCGGCGCGAACTGAGTCGGGTTGACGAAGATCGAGACGACCACCTTGTCGGCGCGACGCTTCGCCAGCCGGACCAGCGAGATGTGGCCTTCATGCAGCGCGCCCATGGTCGGCACGAGCGCGATGCTGGCCTTTCTCGCGCGCAAGCTGTCGAGCTCGCGGCGGAGGGCGGAAACGGTGCGGGCGATGCGAGGGCTTCGTGACATTTTTGCTCGATCTCACAGCGAAAAATTGCGGTTGCTCTGTTCGGTCTTGACGCTCGGGCGACCGCCCTTAACAAGGACGCGACACGCCGCTCAGCATACTTGAATACGCCTGTTAGCACGTCTCCGCGTCCGATGCGGAGTTGGTAAACGCGCGCGTCAAGTAGTAGCGGAGGATGCGTCCCCCGTGGGATTCACGATGACGATGCATTTCACTTGACCGCAGACGACCGTGACTCGAAGATGATCGTAAGAGGTCGACAACATGCTGGTGCAGACTAGCCAAGGACAATCGGGCTCGGCCCACGTGGTTGTGCTTGGAAACGAGAAGGGCGGGTCGGGCAAGTCGACCACCGCCCTGCACATCGCCGTGGCACTCCTGAAGGCCGGCCAGCGCGTCGCCACGATCGATCTCGACTGTCGCCAGCAGAGCTTCACCCACTACATCAACAACCGCAGCGCCTGGGCGCGCCGCACCGGCCTGCGCCTCGAGCTGCCCACGCACTACTGCATCCAGCTCGGCCGGACGCTGCAGATCGACGAGAACGAGAACGCCGAGTTCCAGCAGTTCATGGAGGCGGTGAGCGCAGTCGAACGCTCGTTCGATTTCATCGTCATCGATACGCCCGGCAACGACAGCTACCTGATGCGCCTGGCGCATTCGATGGCGGATACGCTGGTCACGCCGATCAACGACAGCTTCCTCGACTTCGACGTGCTGGGAACGGTCGATCCGGCGACCTATGCCGTGACCGGCGAGAGCCACTATGCGGAGATGGTGCGTGACGTCCGGCGCAAGCGCCGCCAGGTGGACGGTGCGATGACCGACTGGATCGTGGTCCGCAACCGGCTGTCGATGCTCGGCTCCCGCAACAAGCAACTGGTCGCCGACGGCCTCAAGGACCTGTCGCTGCGGCTCGGCTTTCGCGCCATCGACGGCTTTGCCGAACGCGTCGTCTATCGCGAGTTCTTCCCGCGCGGACTGACCGCGCTCGACGACATCGACGAAGCGACCCTGGGCACCCGCCCCAATCTCGGCCACGTCACGGCCCGGGAGGAGGTCACCAGCCTGCTGCGGCAGCTCAAGCTGCCGCTGGACGAGCGCGGCCGCCGCCGCGCCGCGAACCGCGCCGAATGGTTCGCCCAGGTCGACAAGCCGCTCGACCTGCACGACATCATCAGCGCCTGAATACCGTCCGCAGTCCGGCGAAGCCGCGCCTGAGACATTGTGCGCGTTGAACGTGCGCCCGCCGCTTGGTTAATAATCCGCGTGACAGGTGGGGGGGGACGGCGCGTTCAGCCTGCTTGGGGCGGACGAGGAAGATTTGTCTCAGGTCAACGCCGCGGCCGCCAACTTCGCTAGATTACCGTCAAATTCATGACTGATTTGAACCTGACGTTCAGGGCTCAAGTTACAGAGACGGGCGACGGAACCCGCTATGCTGCACAGCAACTAGGTGCGGCGCACAACGAACGGGCGACCGATACACAACATTTGGTCTTCCTGTCACAGCGCCGTTACATATATTAAACAGAACGGGTCGCGAGAGTCTTACAGGTTCAAAACTACCTTTGATTGTGCTCCCGAGGGACGAACATGAAGCGTGGAATAACCGTTCTTGTGTCTGTCAGCGTGCTGGCGGCCGTCGGCTACTTCACCGCGAGCAAGTGGGCGATCCGGCACGAGACCATCAGGTTCTATGACGCCTCGCGCGACAACCGTCTGGTCGAAGTCGCCGTGGCCGTCCGCCGCGACAAGGAGATGCAGGCCGAAGCCGGCATGGTCAAGCTGCCGGTCGCGATCCTCAATCACGGCAACACCGTCAAGTTCACCGAGTACTCGTTCCTGGCCAACGTATTTGCTGCGCGCGGCTACATGGCGGTCAGCATCCAGCACGACCTGCCGACCGATGCGCCGATGGTGACGAAGGTCGGCGAGCCCTATGTCGGCCGCCTGCCGCAGATCCAGCGCGGCGTCGCCAACATCCGGTTCGCCGTCGAGCAGATGCACCAAGTGCAGCCGAACGCCGACTATGATCATCTGACGATGGTTGGTCATTCGATGGGCGGCGACATCTCGATGTATTTCGCCAAGCAGTATCCCGAAGACGTCCGGAAGGTCGTCACGCTCGACAACCTCCGCGTCCCGTTCGTCACCGACGGCAAGTTCAAGATCCTGTCGTTCCGTTCGAAGGACCCGCAATTCAAGACCGATCCCGGCGTGATCCCGAGCGACGACATCTGCGAGAAGGAAGGCATCACGGTCGTCAACACGGACTTCCAGCACAACGACATGCGCGACACCGGACCCGACGACGCCAAGTCGTCGATCCAGGCCATGCTGGACAAGTTCCTCGCCGACAGCGACAGCAGCAGCGACATCGGGCCGGTCAAGACCAAGACACCATTGCTCGATCCGGGGCCCGTCGCGCCTTATGCGCCGGTCGGCAAGACCGCGACGCCGGCCAAGCCGCTGACGCATTGAGCGCGCAAGCCGGGGTGCACGCCAGCCTCGCCGGACCCTTGCCGCCCACCACGACGGGCGGAATGAACGGCGTATGCGGCAGATGGGCCGCTGCCGTCATTGACGCTGTCCGTCCGGCTGCCCACATGATGCGCGTCCGAGCAAGGTGCGCGTATGGTCGATCGTCGTACGAAGCCAGGTTCTGCGCCGATGACCTCGGCCGACGATGGCTCGCGCCAGCAACGGTTGCCGGACGATGCGCGCTCCACGGCAGACGCCGTTGCGGCGTTCGTCGCGCAGGCCAAGGCCATGGCTCCTGCAGCTCAGGGAACCAGAGGTCGTCTCGTCTTTGCGCTTGATGCGACCCTGAGCCGCCAGCCGACCTGGGACATGGCCTGTGCCCTGCAGGCCGACATGTTTCGCGAGGCCGCCGCACTCGGCAGCCTGGATATCCGGTTGGTGTACTATCGGGGCTTCGATGAATGCCGCGCCACTGGCTGGATCTCCGACAGCGCTGAGCTCGCCCGACTGATGGGCAAGATCGATTGCCGCGGCGGCCAGACCCAGATCGGCAAGGTTCTTGCCGAGGCGCGACGCCATGCGACAGCGTCTGGAATCCGCGCCGTCGTGTTCGTTGGCGACGCGATGGAGGAGAATGTCGACGTGCTCTGCGCAAAGGCCGGCGAGCTCGGGCTGTTGAAGGTCCCGCTGTTCATGTTCCAGGAGGGCAATGAGCCCGCGGCCGAGCAGGCTTTTCGCGAGATGGCGCGGCTGTCGGGGGGAGCGTGGTGCCGCTTCGATCCCGGCGCATCCGCGCAGTTGCGCGATCTTCTGCGCGCCGCCGCGGCCTATGCTGCCGGTGGTCGCGCGGCGCTGCTCCGGCTCGCCGGCTCCGAAGCGGGCGCGGCACGCCTGATCGGGCAGATGAAGTAGAGATCGATCTCGGCCGCCACCAATATCAAGCCCGGCGCACCGGCTCGAGCCTGCCGGTCGCGTACGCAGCCGATCATGCTTTTTGTCTCGACACGCCCTATATTCGGATCATGACACTGATCGCTGGCGCCGTCGCCGTCATCACCCTTTATCTGTTGCTGCAGATGTTCCGGAACGCGAATCCGGCAGCACTGGCGCGCGCGCTCAAGTTTGCCGGCGGCATCGGCTGCCTTGCGGTGGCAGCCTTCACCGGCCTCCGCGGCGAGCTGGTGGTGGCGATCCCGATCGGGCTGTTCGGGGCGGGATTGCTCGGCTGGTCACCGGGTGGGCTCGGCAATGTCGGCAGCATGTTCGGGCTGGGCGGGCAGCGCTCGTCCGGTCAGAACTCGCGGGTGCGCTCGCAATTCATCGAGATGGTGCTCGATCACGACAGCGGGCAGATGCAGGGCCGTTTCGTCGCCGGTGTCCATGCCGGCCGGTCGCTGGACGAGTTCGATCTGCCGCAGCTCGCCGCGATGACGCCGAGCCTCGATGCCGACAGCGTCGCTCTACTTGAAACTTATCTGGACCGCCGGTTTCCCGCTTGGCGTCAGCACGCGGAGCGCGATGCGGCAGGGCGGCAGGGACGCGCGGCGTCGAGCTCCAAAATGACGGAAGAGGAGGCCTATCAGATCCTTGGCCTGCAGCCGGGCGCGGGGCGAGACGAGATCGGTCGGGCCCACCGTGCGCTCATGAAGAAACTGCATCCCGACCAAGGGGGGTCGACGTACCTCGCCGCCCGGGTGAACGAGGCCAAGGATACTCTGCTTCGTACGCATCACGGCTAACTCCGGCAACGCCACCAACGCCACAACACCGAACCCGCTTTCAACGCAACTTTGTCGACGCCTGCGGCTCTCGCCCTTGCCAGGCACGATCGTTCGTCATGGTGAAAAAGTTCTAGCGGCAAATCCTTGACGAGTGGTTTGCAGCCGTGCGTCCCGTCATCGATCGCATGGTCCGCAAACGAAAAGGCCCGCGCTGTGTCGCGCGGGCCTCATCGGAACAGGATCGGTGCCGGCGTTAGTTGTGCACGGTCATGCAGGAGATGTCGGCGCGCTTCAGCTTCTTGCAGACGGCCTCGGCCTGATCACGATCGAGTCCTGCGAAGCGGGCGCGGATCAGGGTCTTGTCACCCTTCGCGACCGTCTCGGTGAAGGGATCGGCCTTGCTGAGGAGGCCTTGCGCCGAGCTGCGGGCCGCCTCGATCCGCTTCTGGGCCTCGGCCTCGTTGTCCAGCGCACCGACCTGGATGATCCAGCCGCTCCGCGTCACGGAAGGCTTGCTCGGAAGCTCCGCCGCGGCGCTCGCGGAGGCGATCTGCGTCGGTGCCGGCTGGGCCGGAGGCGCCGCATAGGCCATGGCCTGCGACGAGCCTGCCGGCAGGCTGGAGGCAGGCAGCACGCCGAGAATGCCGTTGCCGGTGCCATGGCCCGGCGGCTGCGGCGGCATGTCGGGACGGGGGGCCTCGGCGCGGGTGATCGGCGGCGCCGGCTCGATGGCCTCGACGCGCTGAGCGAAGGGCGCGGGAGCAGGGGCGGCCGGCTGCGGCGCGGCGGTCGCGAGCTTGACCGCGCCGGCCTTGACCTGGACCGTCCTGACCTTGACCGGCTTCATCGGCTCGGTCGAGCCGGGAACGATCGACATCGGCTGGCTCTGGATCACACCGGAGGTCATCGGCGCCGGCTCGACCTTGGCCTCTCGCGGTGCCGCCGGCGGCAGGGCCGCGGTGGCTTCCGAGAGGGTCGAGATGATCTTGGAGGCGCGGCTCGGGGCCGGCGTCTCCGGCGCCGCGGAGGCGAGCTGCACCGTGCCCTGGTTCGGATCGCCGCCGTCGGAGCCGCCGCGCTCGCCGATCGCCGCCACGGTGCGCCGGGTCGCGCCCTTGTCGAGGTTTTCGGCAAGCAGGTTGCGCATGATGGCGTCGCGCGAGCCGCCGCTGCGGCCGCCGAGCACGACGCCGACCAGGTGGCGGTTGCCGCGGCGCAGCGAGGTCACGATGTTGAAGCCGGAGGCGCGGGTATAGCCGGTCTTGATGCCGTCGATGCCCTCGACATTGCCGAGAAGATGATTGTGGTTGCGGATCGACTGGCCGCGATAATTGAACACCACCGTCGAGAAATAGCGATAGTAGCGCGGGAAGCGGTCCTGGATCGCGCGGCCCAGGATCGACTGGTCGCGCGCCGTCGTGATCTGCGCGTCAGCGGGGAGGCCGGAGGCGTTCACATAGGTGGTGCGGCTCATGCCGAGCGAGCGCGCCTTGCGCGTCATCATCTTGGCGAACTCGTCCTCGTCGCCGCCGATCGCCTCCGCGATGACCACGGCGGCGTCGTTGGCCGACCGCGTCACCAGGCCCTTGATCGCGTCCTCGACGCGGATCGTCTGACCAGGGCGCAGGCCGAGCTTGGTCGGCGACTGCTCGGAGGCGTGCTCGGACACCGGCATCTCGGTATCGAGCTTCATCTTGCCGGAATCGAGCCGCTCGAACAGCAAATAGAGCGTCATGATCTTGGTGAGCGAGGCGGGGTGCCGCGAGGCGTCGGGATTGGTCGCCGTCAGCGTCGCGCCGGAATTGCCGTCGACGACGATCGACGCGAACGCCGGGCTGTAGGTGCCCTCGTCATTATGGGGCGAGTGCCGCGCGTGATGCTGCCGATGGCGCCGACGCGCCTCCGCGCTGTCGACCGTGACCACTGCTGCCGTCGCGAGGGTGATCAGTCCGTAGACGCCAACTCGCAACAGGCGCGAGGAAGCCATTTGTTTGCGAAGCATGAAATCCCCGTCCAATTTCTGACGTGATCACCGGCCCGTAAGGCGAAATTGTGCCGAACGCCCCCGTAACCGTGCCTGTCGGACCTCCCGATCGCGCCATGACGCTGCCAAGCATCGAAGGGCTCGAACTGAGGTTTTGTTAAGACGCTGTTTTAGAACAGCTTTACGGTTCGGCCGACGCTGGCCGGGACCACCGGAGAGGTTAGGACGGTCGAGTTGCCAAAGGATTAAAGAAACCTTGCGCCGACGGTCGGTATTTCCGCCGAACTGGCCCGGGTTGGGGCGCCTGACGGTGCATCGAGACCGCAATGCCCGCGATGGTGCATTGCACAAGATTCTTGATTTTTTTGTGCGCTGCACTATATTATGGATGCGTCAGGGAGCCGGGGCTTCCCTGAGGGCGCTCAAAATCAGGGAAAGGAATGCCACATGTTTAAGGTTGAAGACTTTCAGAACTACGGCAAAGAGCAGTTCGAGACCGTCGTGAACTCTGCGACCACCGTGCAGAACGGGCTCCAAGCCATCGCCACCGCGTATGGCGACTACACCAAGAAGTCGTTCGAGGACACCAAGTCGTTCGTCGAGAAGCTCCAGGGCGTGAAGTCGCTCGACAAGGTGCTCGAGGTGCAGACCGAGTTCGCCAAGTCGGCCTACGAGACCTTCGTCGCCGATTCGCAGAAGATCGCCGGGCTGTATTCGGATCTCGCCAAGCAGGCGTTCAAGCCGCTGGAAGGCATCGCCGCCAAGTTCACCCCGCCGGCCGCGCACTGACCGTTCGCGCCCTGTAGGGAGCACAAAGCCCGGCTTGCGCCGGGCTTTTTTGTTGGCTGAAGGCGGAGCGCAGTCGGTGCCCGGCGCTTCTGTTATTTGGCAACCCGCAGCTTCGACAATGCGGTGCCGATCGAGTTGAACGTGGTCACGATCTGGCTCGAACTCGTCAGCATGTAGAACTTGTCGGGACTGCTGGCGCAGTTCTGCAGCACGGCCGAGGTCGGATCGGCGGGCGAGCTCGTGTTCACCTGGATCGTGTAGATCGTGTACATCGCGTTGCCCTTCGAATCCTTGGTGTTCTTCAGGTTCGAGCAGAGCAGGGCCTGGCGCGCGTCGATCGGGTTGCCCGAGGCTTGCGACGAGCCGTTGCCGTATTCGGGCCAGCGGTCCTCGGTGTTCAGGCCGTCCGACAGCAGGATGATGACGCGATTATAGGTGGTGTTGACGTCCTCCGCCGGCGCGGCCAGCACGCCGTTCGGAATCAGCGACTGCACGGCCCAGGCAAGTCCGATCGCCTGATTGGTGCCGCCGGTGGGCTGCATGGCGTTGACGGCGCTCTTCAGCGAGCTCCAATTGTAGCTGAGCGGCACGATCTCCGCGAGCTTGGTCGAGGCCGTGCTGCTGCAGTACTGGGTGCTGTTCTCCATGTGCTGGTTGGCCGGGAACAGCGTCGTCACGTCGGAGGTCGCGGGCGACACGGCATTCGCGTCATTGGGCTGGGTGCGGTCGGCGACGCAGCCGGTCCAGGTGCTCTTGGTGTTGGCGATCCAGGTGTGCGTGAAGGTGTTGACCTTGCACACCGTGCTGGATCCGCTTCCCGTGCAACTGCACGTGTTGTTCGGAAGATTGCTGCCGCTGGTCGGGCAGCTGCAGTAGCTGCCGGTGCACCAGTTCACCCGCGTGCTGGTCTGCACGCTGTCCCAGCAGCCGTTGTAGTAGCTATGCGAGGCGGAGTCGTAGCCCGGGCAGATATACCCGTTGTAGGTCCCGCTCGACGGGATCTTGGAGGCGCTGGAGCTACCGGTCGCCGGGCCGCTGGTGCAGGAGAAGTAGGGGAAGCCGTTGCCGGACTTGAACGGACAGGAAGATCCCGGTCCCACCATGTCCCATTGGGACTGCGTGAAACTGCCGTTCGGGATTGCGGCCTGATAGGAGCCATTGGCGGGCTGGATCGTGGGCGGATTCTGCCAGTCGGTCCAGTCGATCCAGTCCTTGGCGTAATTGCTGGCGCCGACGTTCACGACCTTGGCGAATGGAACGACCGAGATGTAGACGTCGCCCGGGGTCTTGGCGAGGGCGCTGAGCTGGTCGATCAGCCCGCCGCTGCCGGCCACGGCGTTCTGCAGCGCGGACATCTTGCCGCTGGATGCCATCGAGCCGGTATTGTCGAGCGCGAGCGCCACCCGCATCTTCACGTCGCCCCAGGTCGATGTCGTTTTGACGCCGAAGTCCATGGTCGGAAAGCCGGCGATCTTCATGAACTGGGTGACGATCTGACCGGAGGCCGACAATTGGATGTTGGAGGCCGATGAGCTGGTCGAGGAGGTATAGCTGGCCGTCACGGTGACGTTCTGCGCGTCCGTGCTGGTGTAGAGCGCCTTGAAATAGGCGCTTGCCTTGGTTCCGACGTCGGCTGCG
This sequence comes from Bradyrhizobium sp. SZCCHNR1053, assembly GCF_032381235.1. NCBI lineage: Bacteria > Pseudomonadati > Pseudomonadota > Alphaproteobacteria > Hyphomicrobiales > Nitrobacteraceae > Bradyrhizobium > Bradyrhizobium sp. SZCCHNR1053. The sequence goes on along the minus strand of NZ_JAUHJM010000001.1, from coordinate 983,961 downwards.
CTGATGGTGCCCTGCGCCAGGTCGCGCGACAGCATCAGCGAGGTGGAGTCGAGCGCGGCCTGCATCGACGACCGCGCGGCGTTCAGCCGGCTGTAGTCGACGCCTGCGCCGACGAAGGCCAGGATAGGGACGAGCGAGATGGCGAACAGCACGGAGATGTTGCCACCGCGGTCGCAGGCGAACCGTCGGGCGGCGCGGCGGCAGAGTCGAATGAAGGAGACATCGGTCATGTCGCTCACCAATTATGGTTTTCTGCAGGTGTTTTCGGTTCGGCTTCGTCAAGGACGGGTAAATCGAAACCGCGAAACACCGGGCCAATGCCCGCAGCGTGGCGCCGCGCCCGCAACCGAGCTGGTTCCCTGTCAATGCCCGCTGAATGGGCTTTGTAAAATGCGGCCGGTTTGATTAACCTTGCACCTCATCGCCGGGGCAGGGAATCGGTCCTGCCGGAGCGTCGGTCCGTCCTGGGCCTGCGCTTGCGGCAAACCGGTCGCTGACCCATATTCCGGGCGTCGGTCCGACCGGACCGGTCGGCTGGGACAGGCGATCTGGAAAGCAGGACCGGGTGGCGGAAAGCGGCCCGGCAGGGGACAGGTCGGGGCAACCCTTATTGAGCAACCCTCCAAGTTGAGCGACCCTCCAAGGGAAACTCTTTATTGGGGGCCTCGCAGCCATATCTAACGCGTGCAAGATGTCGCAGCCAACTTCCAGATTGAACCGATCCGCGCCCAGGATGAGCAATAACGACAACAAGTCCGGTGGCACCGGTGGCCCGGCAACGTCCGTGATCACCAAGGTCAAGCCGAAGACCAAGCGCCCCAACCTCTACCGCGTCCTGATCCTGAACGACGATTACACGCCGATGGAGTTCGTCGTTCACGTCCTGGAGAAGTTCTTCAACAAGGACGTCGAGGCCGCGACCAAGATCATGCTCCACGTGCACCACCACGGCATCGGGGAGTGCGGCGTCTTCACCTACGAGATCGCCGAGACCAAGGTGACGCAGGTGATGGACTTCGCCCGCAAGCACCAGCATCCGTTGCAGTGTGTGATGGAGAAGAAATAGCCGGCTCCCTCCGCGAAGAGAGCCGCCGACGCGTGCAATAGCGAGCCAGAGGCCGGGGGCTCCGGCTGCTCGGGCGCGCCGGAGAAGTGGCGGTGGCGAATCGGAATCGCAAGTCGCCGCAGATGCAAATTGCTGCAGACGAGGTCGGCGCAATCCGGGCAGGTTTCACGTTTCGCCCGAAGAATTACGGCCGCTCCGGTCCCTATCTCTCCGCGCTGGACCGCCTGCGCCGTTCGGTTGTCGCAAGCCCGATTTGCCGCAATCGGAACGGGTTTTGCATTGACGATCCGGTGAACCCGTAATCGAGCGGCTCGGCCGGTCTTTTGTCGCACTCGGTTATAACTATATTTGACGAAGGTTGTTGTTGCCTGACCGGGCGGCGGCGATCATGATGGCAAGGGGCCACAGAGGACGCGCATGCCGACTTTTTCTCAAAGCCTTGAACAATCCCTGCATCGTGCGCTGGCGATCGCCAACGAGCGTCATCATCAATACGCGACACTGGAACACCTCCTTCTGTCCTTGATCGATGACTCCGATGCAGCGGCCGTGATGCGCGCATGCAGCGTCGACCTCGACAAGCTGCGCGGCAGTCTCGTGAACTACCTCGAAACCGAGTTCGAAAATCTGGTCACGGACGGCAGCGACGACGCCAAGCCGACCGCAGGTTTCCAGCGCGTGATCCAGCGCGCCGTGATCCACGTTCAGTCGTCGGGCCGCGAAGAGGTGACCGGCGCCAACGTGCTGATCGCGATCTTCGCCGAGCGTGAGAGCCACGCCGCGTATTTCCTGCAGGAGCAGGACATGACGCGTTACGACGCCGTCAACTACATCAGCCACGGCATCGCCAAGCGGCCCGGCGTGTCCGAGGCCCGCCCCGTGCGCGGCGTCGACGAAGAGACCGAGACCAAGGGCAGTGAGGACTCCAAGAAAAAGGGCGAGGCGCTGGAAACCTATTGCGTCAATCTCAACAAGAAAGCGCGGGACGGCAAGATCGATCCGGTGATCGGCCGCAACTCCGAGATCAACCGTGCCATCCAGGTGCTGTGCCGGCGCCAGAAGAACAACCCGCTGTTCGTCGGCGAAGCCGGCGTCGGCAAGACCGCGATCGCCGAAGGCCTGGCCAAGCGCATCGTCGACAGCGAAGTGCCCGAGGTGCTGGCAGCGGCCACCGTGTTCTCGCTCGACATGGGCACCTTGCTCGCGGGCACACGCTATCGCGGCGACTTCGAGGAGCGCCTGAAGCAGGTCCTCAAGGAGCTTGAGGCGCATCCGAACGCGATCCTGTTCATCGACGAGATCCACACCGTGATCGGTGCGGGTGCGACGTCGGGCGGCGCCATGGATGCGTCCAACCTGCTCAAGCCGGCGCTGGCCTCGGGCTCGATCCGCTGCATGGGTTCGACGACCTACAAGGAGTACCGCCAGCACTTCGAGAAGGACCGCGCGCTGGTGCGCCGGTTCCAGAAGATCGACGTCAACGAGCCGTCGGTCGAAGATGCGATCGCGATCCTGAAGGGCCTGAAGCCGTATTTCGAGGACTATCACCGGCTGAAATACACCAACGAGGCCATCGAGGCCGCGGTGCAGCTGTCGTCGCGCTACATCCATGACCGCAAGCTGCCGGACAAGGCGATCGACGTGATCGACGAGTCCGGCGCGGCGCAGATGCTGCTGGCCGAGAACAAGCGCAAGAAGACGATCGGCATCAAGGAGATCGAGACCACGATCGCCACGATGGCGCGGATCCCGCCGAAGAGCGTGTCGAAGGACGATGCCGAGGTGCTCAAGCATCTCGAGCAGACCCTGAAGCGCGTGGTGTTCGGCCAGGACAAGGCGATCGATTCGCTGTCGGCCTCGATCAAGCTGGCCCGTGCCGGCCTGCGCGAGCCGGAGAAGCCGATCGGCTGCTATCTGTTCTCGGGTCCGACCGGCGTCGGCAAGACCGAGGTCGCCAAGCAGCTGGCGTCGACCCTGGGCGTCGAGCTGCTGCGCTTCGACATGTCGGAGTACATGGAGCGGCACACGGTGTCGCGCCTGATCGGCGCGCCTCCCGGCTATGTCGGCTTCGACCAGGGCGGCCTCTTGACCGACGGCGTCGACCAGCATCCGCATTGCGTGGTGCTGCTGGACGAGATCGAGAAGGCGCATCCGGATCTCTACAATGTGCTGCTGCAGATCATGGATCACGGCCGGCTCACTGACCACAACGGCAAGCAGGTCAACTTCCGCAACGTGATCCTGATCATGACCACGAATGCAGGCGCGGCCGACATGGCCAAGCAGGCGTTCGGCTTCCATCGCTCGAAGCGGGAAGGTGACGACCACGAGGCGATCAACCGGCAGTTCGCGCCGGAATTCCGCAACCGGCTCGACTCCATCGTCTCGTTCGCGCACCTCAACGTCGAGGTGATCGGCATGGTGGTCGAGAAGTTCGTGCTGCAGCTCGAGGCCCAGCTCGCCGACCGCGACGTCACGATCGAGCTGTCGGAGCCGGCCAAGAGCTGGTTGATCCAGCACGGCTATGACGAGCAGATGGGCGCACGGCCGATGGGCCGCGTGATCCAGGAGCACATCAAGAAGCCGCTGGCCGACGAGGTGCTGTTCGGCAAGCTGAAGGGCGGCGGGCACGTCCGTGTCGTCCTCGTCAAGGACGAATCCGGCGTCGAGGAGAAGATCGGCTTCGAGTTCGTCGAGGGCCCGGTCACGCCGAAGTCCGAAGTGCCGGCCGCGCGCAAGCGCAAGCCGAAGTCCGGCGGCGGCTCGAAGGGGCCGGCGCCGAAGGGACCGCTGGTCAAGGCGTAAGCCTGACGCTACGAGATGACTACGAAAGGCCGGCCATCGCGCCGGCCTTTTTCCTTGACGCAAGGTTCTTTGATGCGACTTGCGGCTCAGGCCGGCTTGACGAAGAAATACACCGTCAGGCCGCAGCCGACGGCGATGATGAAGCGGCGCACATGGGCCGGCGGGATGATCTGGCCAAGCCGCGCGCCGACGAAGCCGCCGACCATGGCAGCCCCCATCATCGTCAGCGTCTCCAGCCAATGCACGCGGCCCGAGAACGCAAAGATGGCGGAGGCCGTCATATTCATGAGCGCAGCGAGCAGCACCTTCATGCCGTTCATGGCGCGGATGTCGCGCATGCCGTAGAACACCAGGGCCGCCAGCATCAGGATGCCGATGCCGCCGCCGAAATAGCCGCCATAGATCGCGATCACGAACTGCACCGCCTGGATCGTCAGCGGCTCGAACCAGCGCGCGCCGTCCTTCGGCGTGAAGCGCATGCCGAATGCGAACACGCTCGTGGCGAACAGCAACAGCCAGGGCACCAGCCGGCTGAAGGCGGCCGACGGTGTGACCAGGAGCAGCACGGCGCCGAGCGTGCCGCCGATCAGGCTGATGATCGACAGCCGTACGAGGTCGTGGCGCCAGGGCGCCTTTGCGTCGTTCAAGATCTCACGGGAGGCCCAAGCGCTGACGAACTGCCCGGGGCAGAGCGCGACGGTGCTGGAGGCATTGGCGTCAATCGCGGGAATGCCGGCGGCGAGCAAGGTCGGGAAGGTCAGGAACGCGCCGCCGCCGGCCAGCGCATTGACGATGCCCGAGCCGAAGGCGGCGAGGGCGAGCAGGGGCAGCATCGTCCAGTCCGTCATCGCTGTCACTACTCGCCCTTCAGCCGCTGGCCGTCCTGGACGCGGACGCGCTCGGCGCCGCGGGCGCCGGCCGGCGACAGCCTGAGCATGCTCAGGAACGCGCCGACCAGCGCGAAACCGACCCCGGTCAAGAGCGACAGCCGCGTGCCGTCGGTCGAATCGATCGCGAGAAACATCGCGACCAGCGCCGCACCCGTGGTCTGGCCGAGCAGGCGCGCCGTGCCGAGCATGCCGCTGGCGCCGCCGGCGCGCTCGCGTGGCGCAGCGGCGATCATGGTACGGTTGTTCGGCGTCTGGAACAGGCCGAAGCCGCAGCCGGCCAGCGCCATGCGCCAGACGATATCCCATGCCGACGGCTCGCGCGGCAGCAGGCCGAGCGCACCGAGCCCGCACGCGAAGATCACGAGACCGATGCCACCGAGCAGCCCGGCTGGTACGCGCTCGACCAGCCGCCCCGCAATCGGCGCGGTCAGGCCGACCGCGATCGGCCACGGCGTGATCAGCAGGCCCATCTGCACCGGCGAATAGCCGAAATGGCTTTCGAGATAGAAGGGGATCGCGACAAAGGCGAGCATCTGTCCGCAGAACGACGAGATCGAGGTCGCGATCGACAGCGCGAACACTGGAATGCGTAGCAGGTCGAGCGGCAGCAGCGGCGAGGCCATGTGGGTCTGGCGCCAGACCAGCCATACGCCGGCCGTGATGGCGACGACGAACTCGATCGCGCAGGTCACCAGCGCCTCGCCATGGCCGAGGCTGTCCACGGCGGCGATCAGGAAGCCGAAAGCGACCGCGCTCAGCGCCGCGCTCTGCCAATCGAACATGTGCGGCGCGCGCGGCGTATGCGGCAGGAAGCGGAAGCCGAAGACGAAGGTGACGATGCCGAGCGGCACGTTGATCGCGAACAGCCACGGCCAGTTGCCGACGGCGAGGATGCCGGCGGCGATGGTCGGACCGAGCGCGGCGGAGACCGCGACCACCATCGCATTGATGCCGATGCCGCGGCCGAGCAGAGCGTGCGGATAGGTGAAACGCACCAGCGCCGAGTTGACGCTGAGGATGCCGGCGGCGCCAAAGCCCTGCAGGATGCGCGCGAGCGTCAGCAGCAGCAGGCTGTCGGCCAGCGCACAGAAGGCGGAGGCAGCCGTGAACAGCACGAGGCCGGCGAGATAGACCCGCCGATAGCCGATGATCTCGCCGAGCGAGGCCAGCGGCAGCAGCGAGATCGTGACCGCGAGCTGATAGCCGTTGACGATCCAGATCGAAAAAGCAGGGCTCGCATTGAGGTCGCGGGCGATCGTCGGCAGCGCCACATTGGCGATCGCGCCGTCGATCACGGCCAGCACGATGCCGAGGGCGATCGTCACGATCGCCCAGGTGCGCTGCGGCAGCGGCAGTCCGTCGGCGTGCAGACCCGTGGTCGTCGGCGTCTTCATGCGGGCTCCGGCCGCAGCCGGGCCGCGGGCAATGGACGGGAACGGGCAACCGCGCCGCACAAGCCCCGTTCCACGCCGGCGGACCGCGCCGCCGCGTCACCGCCGTTTGGGGCGGGCCTGAATGGTCCTGAGATAATTGACCGCGGCTTCCGCCTCGGGCCGCTCGAACTGGAAGCTCGGCATGTCCTTGTGAATGGTCGACAGGCCGGTCTGCAGCCGCTGGGCAAAATCCTCGTCGTAGAGCTTGCTGTCACCGAAGGTCCTGAACGGGGGCGCGTCGGGGTGCCGGCTGGCGCCTGTGAGACCTACCGCATGGCATCGGCTGCAAAGGCTTTGCAAGAGCGCTTTTCCACGCTTCTGCTCGCTGTCCAGCGCATGGCTGGCGGTCGACGCGAACGCCAGCAGCAGGCAGGCGGACCCCATTCGTCGTCTCATGAACTCGTTCTCGCGTGTCTTGCGCCCGGCTACCAGCGGCCCTCGGCCTTGCTATAGGCATATAGGGCGATCAGCCCGATCGTCACCAGGGTCGAGCCGATCAGGACGATCCGGTCCCAGCGCAGCTGTGTCTCGTCGTCCCGCTGCAAGGTCAGCAGGGAGAACAGGGCCTTCATGGCAAAGCGGCGCATCGGATCGATCCCGGCAGCGGCCGCGCATTCCGATGACGTGGGCCGGCCGCAGCTTAGCCTGCCCAATCGTTGCGCCGCCATGGCGAACATCTTGGGTCTGATGTCCGGCTTCCGGAGGGGCTCGGAAGCCGGATGCTCGAACTACCCAGCCTGTCCCATCACGACGTCTGCAACCGCCCGCGCGACTTTCGCGATCGTTGCGTTGCGATCCTCGGGAGACGCCTGTGAACCAGTCAGATAGGCCGTGACCAGAACCGGTTTGCGGCCCGGGGGCCAGAGAATGCCGACGTCGTTGGTCGTGCCGCGGTCCCCAGCGCCCGTCTTGTCGGCGACGCGCCAGTCACGCGGCACACCGGCGCGAAGCCGAGTGTCGCCGGTCTTGTTGGCGATCATCCAGTCCGTCAATCGCTGGCGCATATTCGTCGACAAGACCTCGCCAAGGAGCACGCGGCGCAGGTTCTGTAGCATGGCGGCCGGACTGGTCGTGTCGCGAGGGTCGTCGGCCAGCGCCTCGTTGAGCTCAACTTCCCAGCGGTCCAGGCGGCTGATCTCGTCGCCGATCGATCGGGCAAAACGCGTCAGACCCGCAGGACCGCCGATCTGCCGCAACAGGAGATTTCCCGCGGTGTTGTCGCTCTGGGTGAGCGCAGCTTCGCAGAGCTCGGCGAGTGTCATGCCGCGGCCGACGTGCTCCTTGGTCACCGGCGAATATGTTACGAGATCCTTCGCCTCGAACGGGACGCGCGTGTCGAGATGCAGTTCGCCGGCGTCGACGCGCTTCAGGACAGCCGCGGAAGCCAGACACTTGAACGTGCTGCACATCGGAAAGCGCTCGGCCGAGCGCAGGCCCGCCTCGAACCCGCTTTCGGAGTCGAGGACGGCGATGCCGAGCCGTCCGAGGCTCTCGCGCTCGATGCGGGCGAGTTCCCCTTCCAGATGCGCCCTTCGGTCGGCCGCCGCCTTCGCCGCAGGTGATGGCAGCCCGCTCGCCGCAGCCGCCATCCCGAGGATTCCAAAACCCAGATGCCGTCTCGTCAGCATGTTCATTCTCCAGTGACTGCGCGAACCTGCCGAACGAGGTGACGACTGACAAACGATCATTTATTCGTCGAGCCATGAGCAGAACTTGGTCATCATGCCCATCCGCAGCCATCTCCCTTTGAACGCCTTGCGGGCCTTCGAAGCATCCGCCCGGCATCTGAGCTTCACCAAGGCAGGCCTGGAGCTCAGGGTCACGCAGACCGCGATCAGTCACCAGGTGAAACAGCTCGAGCAGATGTTGGGCGCTCACCTGTTCCGGCGCCTGCCGCGTGGCCTCACGTTGACCGACGAAGCCCTGGCTCTGTTTCCCGTCCTCAACGATGCGTTCAGTCGCATCAGCGGCGCGATCGATCGCATCGAAGCGAAGGGAACCCGCGAGGTCGTGACCGTCGGCTGTGTCGGCACCTTTGCAACGGGATGGCTGTTGCAACGCCTCGACGGCTTTCGAGATACGCACCCCCATATCGACCTGCGCCTCCTCACCAACAACAACCGCATCGATATCGCCGGAGACGGGCTCGACATCGCGCTTCGCTTCGGCGACGGCTCCTGGCACGGCACTGAGGCCATCCATCTGATGTCTGCCCCGCTGTCGCCCGTCTGTCATCCCGATGTCGCGAGTCGTCTGCGCGCGCCGTCGGACCTCGCGGGCGAAAATCTCCTGCGGTCGTATCGCGCCGAGGAATGGCCATTGTGGTTTGCAGTCGCGGGCGCTCCATGCCCGATGATCCAGGGGCCGATCTTCGACAGCTCCGTCGCGATGGCCGAAGCGGCCGCGCGCGGCGTCGGCGTTGGCCTGGTTCCGATCGCCATGTTCAACTGCGAGCTCGAGACGGGTCGGCTGGTCCGGCCGTTTGCGGCTGAGGTCGCCGCCGGTTCTTATTGGCTGACCTGGTTGAAGTCGAAAGAACCGACGTCCGGCATGCGTGCCTTTCGTGACTGGCTGGTTGATGCCTTGCGCGCTGATCCGCCGCGCTGACGGCTGGTCGCCACCGCGCACAAGCCGAGGGCGCGAACAGCGCCACGAGCGCGTGAGGCGGGCGCGTTGCGGCCAGCTCAGCGCTTTACGGCGCTGCGCCGCCACTCGCGCGGCGACAGGCCGAACTGCTCGCGGAACACGCGGCCGAAATGCGAGAGATCGTTGAAGCCCCAGGACAAGGCGATTTCGCTGATCTGACGATGCGCCAGCATCGGCGAGCCGAGATCGCGCCGGCACTGCTTGAGCCGCTCAGCCAGCACGAAGCGCTGGAACGACGTCTCCTCGTCCGAGAACAGATCGTTGACGTAGCGCGCCGATAGCCCGAGCTCGCGTGCGATCTCCGGCAGTGAGAGGTCGGCGTCGGGCAGCCGGGTGCGGATGTGCGCCTTGATGCGATAAAGCAGCGCTGCGCGATGGCTCGAGGCGGGCAGGGGCTGTGTGCGAAGCCGCTCGGCCAAGGTCATGGCGAGCAGGTCGGCAGCCTGGTCGGCCAGAGGTTCGGCATGCTCGGGGCCGATGTGCTCGGCGCGTTCGCAGAGCCTGACGATGAAATCATGGGCGAGCGGCTGGAGCGGGCTATCGGGGCCGAAGCTGATCGCCGTCACGGTCTCCGTCGGGCCGATCCGGCGCTGCAGCATCTCGCGCGGGAGCTTGAACACGATCTGCTTGAACGCGGCGTCGAACTGCAGCTCGTAGGGGCGGGTCGTGTCGTAGATCGCGAACTCGCCGGGCCGGATCACGGTGTCGCGGCCATCCTGAACGACGCCGCCGATTCCCTCTCGCCCGAGCGCGACGAGGACGAAGTCGGCATCCGCCCGGGAGATTCGCTGCGAGGTCCGGTGCACGCGCTGCCGGTCCGAGGCGACCTCGGAGCAGACGGCCCGTCCCAACGCGGTGTGGGTCACCGAGCCCCGAAACGCGCTGCCGAGATCAGATGTGCAGTCGAGCCCGACATAGACGTCGCAGACGATGTCCTGCCACAGCGCCAGCCGGCGGTGGCCCGGGCTTCCTTCCGTGGTGAACAGGACCGGCATCGCTCCGTCTCCCTCCGCCTTTGTGTCGCGTGGATCGTCGGAAATGCAGCAAGCTCTGGGCCGGCTGGTCTCTCCCTGGCGGCCGCAGTCGAGTTTTCGTTCCCTCCAAGACGAGCGCGAATGATCGCCGAGGTCAATACTCCCCAGCGAATGCGGCGCGCGGCGCCGCCGATCCGAAAGAGGGGAGACGCGGGATGGGACTGGCACATCCGAAATACAAGGTGGCGGTGGTGCAGGCGGCGCCGGCCTGGCTCGACCTGGACGCCTCGATCAAGAAGACCATCGGCCTGATCGAGGAGGCGGCCGACAAAGGTGCCAAGCTGATCGCGTTTCCGGAGGTCTTCGTCCCCGGCTATCCCTGGCACATCTGGATGGACTCGCCGGCCTGGTGTATCGGCCGTGGCTTCGTGCAGCGCTATTTCGACAATTCGCTGGCCTATGATAGCCCGCAGGCTGAGGCGCTGCGCGCCGCCGTGCGCAAGGCCAGGCTCACGGCCGTGCTGGGACTGTCCGAGCGCGACGGCGGCAGCCTCTACATCGCGCAATGGCTGATCGGCCCGGACGGCGAGACCATCGCCCGGCGCCGCAAGCTGCGGCCGACCCATGCCGAGCGTACCGTCTATGGCGAGGGCGACGGCAGCGATCTCGCCGTGCACGACCGGCCTGACATCGGCCGGATCGGTGCGCTGTGCTGCTGGGAGCATCTGCAGCCGCTGTCGAAATACGCGATGTATGCCCAGAACGAGCAGGTGCATGTCGCGGCCTGGCCGAGCTTCTCGCTGTACGATCCGTTCGCGCCGGCGCTCGGCGCCGAGGTCAACAACGCCGCCTCGCGCGTCTATGCCGTCGAGGGCTCGTGCTTCGTGCTGGCGCCGTGCGCCACCGTCTCGCAGGCGATGATCGACGAGCTGTGTGACCGGCCCGACAAGCACGCGCTGCTGCATGTCGGCGGCGGCCACGCCGCGATCTTTGGTCCGGATGGCTCTTCGCTCGCGGAGAAGCTGCCGCCGGAGCAGGAAGGCCTGCTGATCGCCGAGATCGATTTGGGCATGATCGGCATCGCCAAGAATGCCGCCGATCCGGCGGGACACTATTCGCGCCCCGACGTCACCCGGCTGCTGCTCAACAAGAAGCCGCTCAACCGGGTCGAGGCCTTCGCGCTGCCGGTCGACGCGGTCACGCCCGGCGAGGCACAATCGGCGGCTGGCTGACGGGCTTGGCGAGCGCTAGGTCCCGGCCTCCGGTTGTGCCGGCGGCGGGGCCGACCGCCGCGGCGGCCGCTGCGCACGGCCTGCCGGCGCCGCCATGCGCGGCTGCAAGGTGACGATCACCGGGTTTGGCTTGTGGTCGGTCGCTGCGCCAGTCGCGGCGTCCACACCCATGCCGATCAGGCCGCCCGCTAGGATGTTGCCGGCGAAGCCGGCCGCGCCAGTCGCCGGGATGTCCTTGGTCAACGGGATGATCTGGGTCTCGTAGCCCGGTTTTTCGATGGTGACGGAGATGTCGGCATTGCGCTTGGCCACGAACGAGCAGGGCGTCGTGCAGGTCATCGGCGCTTCGAGACCGGCGATCGTGGCCTCGGCCCCGGACGGCGTCGACGCGACACTGATCGTCTCGGTTGTACCCCGCGTTACGGACGCGCAACCTCCCAGCGCGGCGCACAGCGCTACGAACGCTACAACTCTCATTTGGTACTGCCCCCTTGAAACCCAAGGGAACTCAAGCGCAACTGGAGCGGGACGGCAAGCGCAATCAGCATTATCCGAAGAAATTCCCGGGCGAGTTTCACGCGAGTGTGGCTTTCACACCTGCTTTCCACGAACCTGCCGCGCGATCGCCTTCTGCGCATCGAATTCGGCGCGCCGCCGCGCCAGCTCTTCCGGCGCGAGCATGGCCGGATTGCTGTAGTCGCGCTTCCAGCCGTGATCGTCGCTCCACTGCAAAGGCGATTGCACGGTCGTCCGTGCGGCTGGTGAACTCTCGAGGACACGCAAGGCGAGCTCGAGCGTGAAGGCCTGTGAGGCCGCGTCGTGCGGCTTGCCGGCGGAATTGCCGAGCGGAAAATCCGAGAACAGGAAGCGCGGTGCTGCGGCGTGCTCGACGATGTCCTTGGCGCAGCCCATGACGACGGTCGCGATGCCGTTCGCTTCGAGATGCCGGGCCACCAGGCTCACGGTCTGGTGACACACCGGACAGTTCGGCACCAGCACGACGGCGTCGATCTCGTCGGCGCGGCAGCGCGCAAGAATCTCCGGCGCATCGGTCTCGATCGTCACGCGCTGGCTGCGATTGGTCGGCGCGCCGAAAAAGCGCGGTCCGACCGCGCCGATGCGGCCCTCACGCGCCAGCCTGATGAGCTGTGGTAGCGGAAACCAGGTGCCGGAATCCTCGGCCGAGGTGTGCGCGCGATCATAGGCAATGTGGGAAATGCGCAGGTCGTGCTGCGCCGACGTGTCGCCGTCATAGACGGAGTAGAACTTGGCGCCGCCATTGTAGGGCGCGCCGGGGCCTTGATCGCCTTTGGCGGGATCGAACGGCGCGGCCGTGGTGACAACGGTGACGCGCGACTGCGCGAGCGGCTTGCGCAAGGGATGGAACGGCGCCGACGTGTAGTGAGCCCAGCGATAGGGCGTGTCATAGCCGATCGCGAGATAGTAGTCGCGCGTGCGCGCCATGTAGGACAAGGGCGCATCGCTTTCGGGCGCGAAGCCGAGTCTGTCGTCGGTCGGTGCGGTCATCCGTCGCGCTCCCTGCAGGATTTTCGGATTGCTAGCCCGCTCATTCGCTGTGTCAAGGCGCCGCGCGGTGGAACCCCGCATGGTCCTGGGCTTTGTCTGTCGACAGAATTCCAACCATTGCACCGCGCTCACGATGCCTTCCATGGTTTCGGTTGCTCGCATTGCCTGTCTCGGCCTTGCCCTGATCCTGACCGGGCCGTTGTCCGGCGTGGCGGCGGAGCAGGGCTCAGACCGTGACGTTGCCGTGCCGGCTGATCCGAAGGACGGCGCGCAGCAGGACGCGCCGCACGAGACTGCGAAGCCGGCAAAGCCTGCGGCAGAGGGCTCGGAGATCAAGGCCGAGGAGTCCAAGGAGAGCGGCACCCGCGAGGCGATCTGCCTGATGATCGAATCCGCAGCCAAGGCGAATGATCTGGCGCTCGAATTCTTCGCCCGCGTGATCTGGCAGGAAAGCCGCTTTCAGAGCGATGCAGTCGGGCCGGTCACGCGCAACGGGCAGCGGGCGCAGGGAATTGCGCAGTTCATGCCGGGCACGGCGAACCAGCGCCAGTTGCTCGATCCGTTCGATCCGGTTCAGGCGCTGCCGAAGTCGGCGCAGTTCCTGGCCGAGCTGCGCGATCAGTTCGGCAATCTCGGGCTCGCGGCGGCGGCCTACAATGCGGGGCCGCGCCGGGTGCAGGACTGGCTCACCGGCAAGGGGCAGATGCCCTGGGAGACCCGCAACTACGTTTCGGCCATCACGGGCGCCACGATCGATGAGTGGGCGGCCGCCGGCAACGGCGGCAAGATGCCGCCGAGCCCGCCGCCGACCTCGTGTCGTCAGCTGATGGCGATGTTGAAGCGCGCGCCGAATCCGTTCGTCACGGAGCTCGAGCAGCATGTGGCGCTGTCGGCCGCGAAACCATGGGGCGTCCAACTGGCTGCAGGCTTCGACCGCAACAAGGCGCTCGCGATGTATTCGCGGGCGATCAAGGGGCTTGGCCCGGTCATCGGCGACCGCGACCCGAGCCTGCTGTCGTCGGTGATGCGCTCGCGCGGCAACCACGCCTTCTACCAGGTGCGGATCGGCGCCGAGACACGGGCCGAGGCCGACGCGCTCTGCAGCCGGATCCGCGGAGCCGGTGGCGCCTGCTTCGTGCTGCGCAATCGCTCCGGATAGAGCTCGTGCGGCGCCGCGCGTGGGGATGGTGGGAATGGCTGCGCCGGACGCAGACCCGCGCTCGCCTGATGGCGGTTGACGCGAGCGGCTTTCGCCAGCCTTATCGCGGTTCGTTCCGCTGGGCCGCCCGTGACACTTCCTCCGCTCGATTCGCCGCAATGGCATGGTTCACTGCGCGCCTTCGGCTGGGGGCTGCGCGCGACGTCAGCGACCATCCTGTCACTGGTGCTGTTCGTCACCTTCATCGGCATCGGCGCGCTCGCCCACGATACCCGTTTCAGCATGCTCTGGGCGATCCTGAGCACGGTGCTGGTGTGGGCCGGGCCGGCGCAGATCATCCTGGTCTCCACGCTAGGTTCCGGCCAGACCATTCTGCAATCGGCGATCGCGGTCACGATGAGCGCGATCCGGCTGTTTCCGATGGTGGTGGCGGTGCTGCCGCTGATCCGCTCGCCGCAGACCAAGCGGCGGCACCTGGTGCTGATCGCGCATTTCACCGCCGTGACCCTGTGGGTCGAATGCTATCGCTTCCTGCCGCATGTGCCGCGCGAGCGCCGCATCGCCTTCGTGCATGGGCTCGGCACCGGCCTGATGGGGATTGCGCTGATCGCGACCATCATCGGCTATCTTCTCGCCGCCAACTTGTCGCAGACCTTCGGCGCCGCGGTGCTCTTGCTGACGCCGCTGGCGTTCCTGTTCTCGACCCTGCGCAACGCCAGGGAGCTGGCCGACGTGCTCGCGCTCGGCCTTGGCCTCGTGCTGTATCCCGTGGCGGCCCAGCTCAACAGCGGCGTCGATATCCTGGTCAGCGGCGTCGTCGCCGGAACGCTCGCGTTCGGCGCGCACAAATGGCGCGAGCGGCGGGGGCCGGCATGAGCGACTTCATCGGCGATTGGCATGCGCTCGTGGTGCTGCTGGTGGCGGGCGTGATCCCCAACCAGATCTGGCGCCTGCTCGGGCTGTGGTTCGGCAGCGGGCTCGACGAGGGCTCGGACCTGCTGATGTGGGTCAAGGCGGTCGCGACCGCCATCTTGGCGGGGGTCATCGCCCAGATCCTGGTGCAGCCGCCGGGCGCGCTCGCCAGCGTGCCATGGGGCCTGCGCTACGGTGCGGTCGTTGCCGGCCTTGCGGCCTTCATGGCGAGCCGCCGCTCGATCTTTGCCGGTGTCGTCTGCGGCGAGGCCGTCATGCTGGCCGGCAAATGGTGGCTCGGCTGAGTTACGCGATCTTGCGCAACCGCAATTGCGGTGAGCCGAGGTTCGGATAGATTGCCGGGAAGACCCAAGGACTCCGCAATGACCACTGATACCGATCTCCGCCCGGGAGAAGTCGCCGTCGACGCGCCCCAGCCGCGCGACGCCACGCTGTATTTCATCGGCCGCATCCGCACGCCCTGGACCTCGCGGCTCGAGACGCCGCGGCAGGGCAGCTTCGAGGGGCCGGTGTGCCGGCTCGAGATTTTCGAGCCCTGGGTCCCGGCGCTGCAGGGTATCGATGCCTTCAGCCACCTCCAGGTGCTGTACTGGCTCAACCGGGCGCGCCGTGATCTCGTGAAGCAGAGCCCGCGGCATCATGATGGCGAGACCCGGGGCACCTTCGCGCTGCGCTCGCCGGTGCGTCCCAATCCGATCGGCGTGTCGACGGTCCGCTTCGTCGCGTTGGAAGGCAGCACCGTGCTGGTGCGCGGTCTCGACTGCCTCGACGAGACGCCGCTGATCGACCTGAAGCCGGATCATTGTGTGTTCACGCCGGCAGCGGCGGGTGAGGATGACAAATAGGACCGACAGATCCGGATGTCGAAGGTGAACAAGCGGCCGCAGAAGACGGTGACGGCTCTGGATGCGATCACGGCGGACCTCGTCGCCGTGCTGGTGGCGGTGACCGACGGCCATCCGAAGATCATGACGATCGAGCACGCTGCGGCGCTGCCGAGCGGACCGTTTCAGTTCGCGCACCGCTCGCTGCAGATGGGCCTGCGCGCCTGGGTCAAGGCGCAGACCGGCCATCCGCTCGGCTATGTCGAGCAGCTCTACACCTTCGCCGACCGCGGTCGCGGCGGCGATCCCGACGCGCCGCATCGTATCTCCATCAGCTATCTCGGCCTGACACGCGAGGAAGAGGGGCGCGAGGGCGCGGATGCGCAATGGTCGTCATGGTACGACTACTTCCCGTGGGAGGATCATCGCGACGGACCGCCGACGATCCTGGCCAAGATCATCGCGCCGAAGCTGAAGGCCTGGGCGCGAGCCGCCGACCAGCCGGCGCTGCAGAAGACAAGGTGGCAGCGCGCCGCGATCACTTTCGGTCTCGATGGCCGCGAGTGGAACGAGGAATTGGCGCTGCAGCGCTATGAGCTGCTGTACGAGGCTGCGCTGATTCCCGAGAGTACGCGCGAGAAGGAGGCCCGCCAGGCGGAGGTGCCCGGCCGCGCCATGATCGGTGATCACCGTCGGATTCTCGCCACCGGCATTGCCCGTCTGCGCGCCAAGATCAAATACCGGCCGGTCGTGTTCGAGTTGATGCCGGAAGAATTTACACTGCTGCAATTGCAGCGCAGCGTCGAGGCACTGGCCGGCCGGCTCGTGCACAAGCAGAACTTCCGCCGCCTCATCGAGCAGCAGGAACTGGTTGAAGAGACAGGCGCAATCGCTGCCGACACGATCGGTCGGCCGGCCAAGCTGTTTCGCTTCAGGCAGGGCGTTCTAGCCGAGCGGGCGGTGGTCGGAACCAAGCTGCCGCTCTCGCGGTCTTGATCTCCCGCTCTTGACAAGGCTTATGCTCAGGATAAGTATAAGGCATCTTATGCTCATGGAGAGTATAAATGGCCGAGCTTGTCCTGCCTGCCGTCGCGCCGAATGCACCGCTTGCTGAGCGTCTGAGGCGGGTGATCCCGCCGCCGGAATGGGCTGTCTTCGAGGACGACGTCGAAGCCATTCTGGCGCTGAAGCGCCAGCGCAATGCCGTGGTGCTGGCGCACAACTATCAGACGCCCGAAATCTATCACGGCGTCGCCGACATCGTCGGCGACAGCCTGCTGCTGGCGCGCGAAGCGACCAAGGTCGATGCCGAGGTGATCGTGCTCGCCGGAGTCCACTTCATGGCCGAGACCGCCAAGCTGCTCAATCCCGACAAGACGGTGTTGATCCCCGACGTGGAGGCGGGCTGCTCATTGGCGGAATCGATCACCGCCGACGACGTGCGGCTGATGCGCGCGCGCCACCCGGGCGTGCCGGTGGTCGCCTATGTCAACACGTCGGTGGCGGTGAAGGCCGAGTCCGACGTCTGCTGCACGTCCGGCAACGCACGCGCGGTCGTCGAGTCGCTCGGCGTCGATCACGTCATCATGCTGCCGGATGAATATCTCGCGCGGAACGTCGCCGCACAGACAAAGGTCAGGATCACGGCCTGGAAGGGGCATTGCGAGGTGCATGAGCGCTTCAGCGCCGACGACGTCCGCGCGCTGCGCGACAACCATCCCGGTGTCACCGTGCTTGCGCATCCGGAGTGTCCGCCGGAGGTCGTGGCGGAGGCCGACTTCGCCGGCTCGACCGCGGCGATGTCGGACTTCGTCGGAGCAAGAAGGCCGGCCCGGGTGGTGCTGCTGACGGAATGCTCGATGAGCGACAATGTCGCCGTGCTCCATCCCGACATCGAGTTCATCCGTCCCTGCAATCTGTGCCCGCACATGAAGCGGATCACCCTGAAGAACATCCGCCATGCGCTCGAGACCAACACGCACGAGGTCACGATCGATCCCGCGATGGCCGAGCGCGCGCGGCGCTCGGTGGAAAGGATGCTGGCGTCATGAGCATCGATGTTTCGGCGTTGATCGGCCGTCCCGTGATCATCGGCGGCGGTGCCGCAGGTCTGATGACGGCGCTTGCGCTTGCGCCCGAGCCGGTCGTGCTGTTGTCGAAATCGCCGCTCGGCGCGGAGGCGTCGAGCATGTGGGCGCAGGGTGGACTGGCCGCGGCGGTTGGCGATGACGATGATCCGGGGCTGCATCTGGCGGACACCATCGCGGCGGGCGCCGGCCTCTGTGACGAGGCCGCTGCGCGCCGCATCATCGAAGCAGCTCCGGCCGCGGTCGCGCGCTTGGCTCAGCTGGGCGTCGCGTTCGATCGCCGCAAAGACGGCCGCTGGCGCCTTGGTCTGGAAGCCGCGCACCGCCGCAACCGGATCGTGCATGCGACCGGTGACGGGACCGGACGCGAGATCATGCGCGCGCTGATCGCGGCAGTCAGGCTCTGCCCTTCCGTGACCTTGTTGGAAGGCGTCGAGGCGTGCCGGCTGATCGTCGAAGACAATGCGATCCACGGCGTGGTCGCGGTGCGCGCCGATGAGCCCCTCGTTCTCGCCACCACGCGCGTCGTGATCGCAACCGGCGGCATCGGCGGCCTGTTCCTCGACAGCACCAATCCGGCCGGCTGTTTCGGCCAGGGCCTCGCGCTCGCGGCGCGGGCTGGTGCGGTGCTGTCCGACCTCGAATTCGTGCAGTTTCACCCGACGGCGTTCGACGGGCCGTCGCGGCCGCTGCCGCTGCTCACCGAGGCGATCCGCGGCGATGGCGCCGTCCTGATCGACGACACCGGCACGCGCTTCATGGCCGACGAGCCTGGCGCTGAGCTGGCGCCGCGCGACGTGGTGGCGCGGGCGGTATGGCGCCGCCGTGCGCAAGGCCACCGCGTGTTCCTCGATGCGCGCGAGAAGCCGGGCAAGGATTTCGCCGCCCGCTATCCCGTGATCAGCGCGTTCTGCCGCATGGCGGGCATCGATCCCGCGCGCGATCCGATCCCGGTGCGGCCGGCCGTGCACTATCATATGGGCGGCATCGCTGTTGACGCGATGGGACGCAGCTCGGTCGAGGGCTTGTGGGCCTGTGGCGAAGCCAGCCGCACCGGCCTGCACGGCGCCAACCGGCTCGCCAGCAACTCGCTGATGGAGGCGATCGTCTGCGCGCAATGGGTGGCCGAAAGCGTGGCCGGCGCGCCGCAGCGTGCAGGCAAGCCGTGCGAGGTGGCGGCAATTCCGCCGGCGTCCGATCCCTCGGCCGTACGGCCGCTGCTGTCGCACGCGCTCGGCGTGATGCGCGAGCGTCGCACGATCGCGGATGCCGTCAGCAGCCTGCTTCCGCTGGCAGAGCAGGCCGGGCCCATGGCTGATCCGGCGCTGGTCGGCCTGATGCTTGCGGTCGCGGCCCATGCCCGTGAGGAGAGCCGCGGCGCGCATTTCCGCAGCGATCGTCCGGACACGCTGCGCGTCGCGCAGCCGTCCAGCTTCACTCTGTCCGAGGCGGTCGCCGTTGCACGCGACATTGTCGAGGCGGAGCAGACGCCGTTCAGGAGCGCAGTGCCATGACTCTCAATCCTCTCTCGCCCTTGCTCTACGAGCCGCTGGTGCGCATGGCTCTGCTCGAGGATCTCGGCCGCGCCGGCGACATCACCACCGATGCCATCGTCCCCGCCGAGCAGCGCGCCTCGCTGAAGCTGCGGGCGCGCCAGCACGGGGTGATCGCAGGTCTCGATGTGGCGCGCTGCGCCTTCCAGACCGTCTCGCCGGACGTGCGCATGGAGATCGTGCGACCGGACGGCAGCGTCGTGACGCCGGGAGACGCGATCGCGACCATCAGCGGCCCGGCACGGGCGCTCCTGACCGGCGAGCGCGTCGCGCTCAACTTCCTCTGCCGTTTGAGCGGGGTCGCCAGCGCGACGGCGTCCCTGGTCGCCGCGGTGAAAGGGACCAAGGCGCAGATCGTCTGCACCAGGAAGACCACGCCGGGCCTGCGCGCGCTGGAGAAATATGCGGTGCGCGCGGGTGGCGGCGGCAATCACCGCTTCGGGCTCGATGACGCGGTGCTGATCAAGGACAACCACATCGCCATCGCCGGCGGCATCAAGGCTGCCATCACGCGCGCGAAGGCCCATGCCGGCCATCTCGTCAAGATCGAGGTCGAGGTCGACACTCTGGCGCAGCTCGAGCAGGCGCTGACGCTGGGCGTCGATGCGGTGCTGCTCGACAACATGACGCCGGCGGAGCTCGAAGCCGCCGTCGGCATGATCAGCGGCAAGGCCATCGCGGAAGCCTCGGGCCGGATCACGGTGGAGACCGTACCCGCGATCGCCGCGGCCGGCGTCGACCTGATCTCGGTCGGCTGGATCACGCATTCGTCGGCCGCGCTGGACATCGGGCTCGACGAGGCGTGATCAGCCCTTGAGCACGGCGATCAGCTTCGCGGCATTCTCCTCCAGCACCTTCGGATCTTCCTTGCGGCTCGCGGGCGGCAGCAGGGAATCGCCGTTGTGGCGCGGCATGATATGGACGTGGAGGTGGAACACCATCTGCCCGCCGGCATGCTCGTTGAACTGCTGCACGGTGATGCCGTCGGCGGCGAACGCGGTCTTGGCGGCGCGGGCGATGGTGCGCACGGCACGGCCGACGTGGAGATAGTCCTCCTCGGTGATGTCGAGGATGTTGCGTGCAGCGGCCTTCGGGATCACCAGGGTGTGGCCGGGCACGCGCGGCATGATGTCGAGGAACGCCAGCACGTGGTCGTTCTCATAGACCTTGGTGCAGGGGAATTC
Source organism: Bradyrhizobium sp. SZCCHNR1053 (assembly GCF_032381235.1). NCBI lineage: Bacteria > Pseudomonadati > Pseudomonadota > Alphaproteobacteria > Hyphomicrobiales > Nitrobacteraceae > Bradyrhizobium > Bradyrhizobium sp. SZCCHNR1053. The sequence continues at coordinate 963,648 of NZ_JAUHJM010000001.1, read as the reverse complement.
GCCGCGCAGGATCTTCGCGAACGGATTGTTGGGATCGTAGGCGGTCATGGGCAGTCCCTTAAGCAGTTCCTCTTGGTGCGCCTTACTCTCACCGGCACGTGTCGCCGGTCAAGACGGCTCGTCCATCCCTTTCCGGAACGGTCCGGATTCGGCGAGCTCGCGGCCGGCCTGTTCGACATAGGCGCGTTCGCGCTTGAGATAGTCGTCGATGGCCCGGCGCAGGCCGCGATCGGCGATGTAGTGGGCGGAGTAGGTGGTCTGCGGCAGGTAGCCTCGCGCGATCTTGTGCTCGCCCTGGGCGCCGGCCTCGACCACCCCCAGCTTGTGCTGGATCGCGAAATCGATCGCCTGGTAGTAGCAGACCTCGAAATGCAGGAACGGGTGATGCTCGATGGCGCCCCAGTTGCGGCCGAACAGCGTGTCCGAGCCGATGAAGTTGATGGCGCCGGCGATCCAGCGTCCGTCGCGCTTGGCCATCACCAGCAGCACGTCTTCGGCCATGCTCTCGCCGATCAGCGCGAAGAACTTGCGGGTCAGATACGGCCGGCCCCATTTGCGTGAGCCGGTCTCCATGTAGAAATCGAAGAAGGCGTCCCAGGCATCCTCGGTGATGTCCTTGCCGGTCAGCCAATGGATGCTGATGCCGGAGCTCAGCGCATCGCGGCGCTCGCGCTTGATCGCCTTGCGGTGGCGCGAATTCATCGTCGCCAGGAAATCGTCGAAGCTGGAAAAACCCTGGTTGTGCCAGTGGAACTGCTGATCGGTGCGTTGCAGGAAACCCTGCGCTGCGAGCAGCTGCCATTCGGATTCACGGGCGAAGGTGACGTGCACCGACGACGCCTCGCTGATCCCGCACAACGCCTTCAGGCCCTGGGTGAGGGCGTTGCCTATCAACTCCCGGTCCTGGCCGGCGCGGATCAGCAGCCGCGGCCCACTGGCAGGCGTGAATGGGACGGAGACCTGGAGCTTCGGATAATAACGTCCGCCGGCGTGCTCATAGGCATCAGCCCAGCCGCGGTCGAAGACATATTCGCCCTGCGAGTGGGACTTGAGATAGCAGGGCACGACGCCGAGGACCTCGTCACCCATTTTCGCCACCAGATGGCGCGGCGCCCAGCCGGTGCGCAGGGTGGCCGAGCCGGAGGCTTCGAGCGCCGAGAAAAATGCGTGTGAGATGAACGGATTGTAGCCGCGGCCGCAGGCGGGAGATGAGCCGGGACTCAGGCGACCGTCCGGATTGGCACAGGCATCCCATGCTGCAGCCGGGATTTCGCTGACCCCGGGGACGGCTTCGAGCGTGATCTCAGGTGATGCCATCGAGTCCTTGAAAGTCGAGTCCTTAAGAGAACCTAACGAGCGGCGTCCCGGCGGCGACGCTCGAATGGCCGGTCCCTCAAGATCGTGCATCGCAGCAGCGAGTTCAAGGCCGGCGTCACGTCTCCGGCGTAAACCCTTCGAAGATCATCTGATCCGCATAGCGGGCTGCGGCGGCGCGCTGCTCGGGGGTGCGGACGGTCCAGGTCAGCAGCGGGCAGCCGAACACGTTGCGCGCGATCCAGGGGGCAGGCGCAGGCAGCTGCTCGACCCAATAGGCGACGAAATGCGGCTGGCTGCTGAAGCCATGCTTGAGATGCAGCATGCTGTCGCGTTGCGCCTGGGTCAGCTTGGCCCAGTAGCCGTCCTCGTAGCTGCGCTGGGCGACGATGCCGCGCGTCAGCTCGGGCATGGTTTCGCGCAGCGCCAGCACCTGGTCCGGATCGAACGACATGCCGACCACCGGCCCGGAATAGGACGCCAGCACCTCGGCCATGCGCCGGACCAGCCGGTGATCGCCCTGGAACGTGCTCTTGACCTCGACGACCAGCGGCACGCGCCCGGCGATCAGGTTGCAGAGGTCGCCGAGCGTCATCATGTGCTCGTCGGTCTGCTTGAACTTGATCGCTTTCAGCTCAGCTGCGGTCTTCTCGATCAGCGGGCCGGTGCCCTCGGTGAGGCGTCCGAGATCATAGTCGTGATGCACCATGGCCTCGCCATCGGCCGACAGCTGGATGTCGCATTCGATGGCGAAGTTGCCGGCCACGGCGCCGCGCGCGGCGGCCGGCATGTTCTCGATGATGCCGCTGACAGCATCATGCAGGCCGCGATGGGCGACGGGGCGGGCCGTCAGCCAGTCAGGTGCGCGCATTCGCCCCGTCCATTTTGCTGGCGCATGATCTCGTCGGAAAACTGTTTCGCACTTTTCCGGATCATGCGCTCTCTCTCACTCAACCTCGAACACGCCTTCGACTTCCGCCGCCGCATCGGACGGCAGGGCCGAGACGCCGACGGTGGTGCGGGCGTGGCGGCCCTTGTCGCCGAAAGCGGCGACCATCAGGTCGGAGGCGCCGTTGAGGACCTTCGGCCCGTCGAGGAAGTCCGGCGCCGAATTGACGAAGCCGCCGAGACGGACGACGCGCACGACCTTGTCGAGGTCGCCGATCGCCGCCTTGACCTGCGCCAGCAGGTTGACGCCGCAGCCCTTCGCGGCCGCATAGCCGTCCTCGATCGACACGCCGCCGCCGAGCTTGCCGGAGGCGATCATCTTGCCATCGGCGCCGAGGCAGACCTGGCCCGACACGAACAGCAGGTTGCCGGTGCGCACGAACGGGACGTAGTTGGCCACCGGCGCCTTTGGTGCCGGCAACGTGATGCCCTGTGCCGTCAGATTCTGTTCAACCGTACCCGCCATCTGAAATCCCCGTTCTGTCGTCTGAAAGCCGATCCCGTGCCGGACCGCGGTCCTGTTTGGCGCAGTTGCTAGTGACATGCAAGCAGCCAGCGCCGACGCCAATCCGCCGCTTTGACCGCACGTTTCCGTGAGCCAGCCGCAGTTGCGACGTAATGCAGCGGTCTTTAATGTGACGGTTTAGCGATACGTCCTCCGAGGAAAACTCATGGCTCATTCGTTTCGACTGTCGATGGGAGCGCTCGCCGTGGCGGCGATCACATTCGGTCCGGCGCCGGCCGGGGCGGCCGTGCCGTTCCTGCCGCATCAGGCGCTCTATGACCTGAGCCTGGTCAAGTCGCGCGGGTCGAGCCCCGTCAATAGCGCGCGCGGCCGCATCCTCTACAATTTCTCCGGCAATGCCTGCAACGGCTACACCTCGGAATTCCGCCAAGTGTCGGAGCTCGATCTCGGCGAGGGCAAGGTGACCCTGAGCGACCTGCGCTCGACTGCCTGGGAGGACGGCGCCGGCAAGAGCTATCGCTTCAAGATCGACTCGCGCATGAACGATCAGGCCTCCAGCCCGGTCGACGGCATCGCCGAGCGCACCGGCGATCACATCACCGTCAAGCTCAAGCAGCCGGAGGCGAAGACCTTCACGCTCGACGGCTCGACCGTGTTTCCGACCGAGCAGATCCATCGCATCATCGCCGCCGCGCGCGAGGGCAAGTCGCTGCTTGAGCTGACGGTCTACGACGGCTCGGACAATGGCGAGAAGGTCTACAACACGCTGACCGTGATCGGAGCAGCCGTGTCGGCCGACAAGGCGGCCGCCAAGCCCGATGCCTCGACCGACAACGACGAGATGAAGAAGATGACGCGCTGGCCGGTGACGGTCAGCTATTATGACCGCGACGCCAAGCGGGCCGAGGGCGAGCAGACGCCGGTCTACGCGATGTCGTTCGAGCTGTACGAGAACGGCGTCTCGCGCGCGCTCGTGCTCGACTACAATGATTTCGTCATCGCCGGCGCGCTCGGCAAGTTCGACGTCAAGGACGCGAAGGACGGCAAACCCTGCGGCAATTGATCGGGGCGTCATTCCGTCTGCTCCGGGCCGTCATAGGCGATGCCGCGGATCACCGCGGCCTGGCCGAACTTCTTGCGTAGCGCATCGATCGCGCGCTCGGCCGAGGCCGAACGGCGATCGAGCATGTCGGTGTCGGAGGCCTCCGAGCCCGGGCGCAGCGCGCTGACGCCGGCGCCCATCAGCCGGAACGCCGTGCCGTCGGTCTCGCGCGCCAGCATCTCCTTGCAGATTGCGAAGATCTTGCCGGCGAGCTGCGTCGGCGCCGCGATCGATTGCGAGCGGGTGCGCTGGCGGAAGTCCGCGGTCTTCAGCTTCAAGGTGACGGTCGAGCCGGCCAGCTGGCTCGCCTTCAGCCGCGACGAGACCTTCTCCGACAGCCGCCACAGCATCTTTTCCAGGGCTGCGTAGTCGCGGATGTCGGTGTCGAAGGTGGTCTCGCTGGAAATCGTCTTGGCGCCGCGGTCGGCCACCACCTTGCGGTCGTCGATGCCGCGCGCCAGCCGCCACAGCCTGCGGCCGTCGCCGCCGAACTGCTTCATCAGCTCGATCTCGTCGGCACGCTGCAGGTCGGCGATGGTGCGGAAGCCCTGGTTCGCCAGCCGTTGCTGCGTGGCGGGACCGACGCCGAAGATGAAGCCGACCGGCTTGTCGGCCAGCATGTTGCGCGCTTCCTCCTGGTCGAGTGCGGCGAAGCCGCGGGGCTTGTCGAGGTCGGAGGCGATCTTGGCGAGGAACTTGTTGCAGGACAGGCCGACCGAGACGGTGATGCCGATGGTCTGCTCGACCTCACGGGCGAAGCGCGCCAGCACCTTTGCGGGGACCATGCCGTGGACGCGCTCGGTTCCGGAGAGGTCGAGGAACGCCTCGTCGATCGAGAGCGGTTCGACCAGCGGCGTCAGCGCCTGCATCGCCTGGCGCACCTCGCGGCCGACCCGGACGTATTTCGCCATGTCCGGAGGAATGACGACCGCCGAGGGACACAGCTCCAGCGCCTTGAACATCGGCATCGCCGAGCGCACGCCATAGGTGCGGGCGATGTAGCAGGCCGCCGACACCACTCCGCGCTTGCCGCCGCCGATGATGACGGGCCGGTCGGCGACCTCGGGATTGTCGCGTTTCTCGACGGTCGCATAGAACGCGTCGCAATCGATATGGGCCAGCGTCAGCGCGGGCAGGGCGCGATGGCGGACGAGGCGCGGCGAGCCGCAGGCCGTGCAGCGGCGCGCGCTGTCATCCAGATCCGTCAGGCAGTCGCGGCAGAAGCAGGTCGGCCCGCTGACCGCGCGCGACGCTCCTTCTGGCGCGGAAGCGGTCACGGCACGTCGCGCTCCCAATGCCGGTCGCCCAATACCTGCCGCGCCGCCATGATATTGGTCGGATGTAACTTGGAGTGGGCGGCAAAAGCCTTTACCGTCTCGTCGTCGCGCAGCACGAAATCGAGCACGCTGACCAGGAAATTGGGGTCGGCGGCCGAGGATCGCAGCGTCTCCGGCCCAATCCCGGTCTCGGCCAGGAACCGGCCCAGCCGCTCCGGTTCGCCGGCCAGGAAGCCGAGGGCCTGAACTGCAACGATTTCAGCGACTTCGCGCGGATTTCGAACGGGCTTTTTCAACGGCGGATTTGCCTTTCCGTTAACTTGTCGGCTCTACTTTGCGCCCATCATGCCCGAGTCTTCGGAATGGGTTCAAGCAAGTGGAAACCATCTCGGGGAAAGATCGAATACCGACTTAACGGGTTAGAACGAATCTGGGGCTAGTTTGAATTAGATGAGTAGCGGTGGACAGGCGTCCGCCAGAGGGCATGCCGGTGTCAGTGATTCGGAGGGGCGGATGGGCAAGACCGTCCTGATCGTGGAGGACAACGAGCTCAACATGAAGCTCTTCCGCGATCTGTTGGAAGCCCACGGGTACCAGACGTCCGGGACGTCCAGCGGTGTGGAGGCGCTCGACATCGTGCGCCGGACCCGCCCCGATCTGATCCTGATGGACATCCAGCTGCCGCAGGTCTCGGGCCTGGAAGTGACGAAATGGATCAAGGACGATCCGGATTTGCGTGCCATCCCGGTGGTGGCAGTGACGGCCTTTGCCATGAAGGGCGACGAGGAGCGCATCCGCGAGGGTGGCTGCGAAGCCTATCTTTCCAAGCCGATCTCGGTCGGAAAATTCATTGAAACGGTACGCCGCTTTATCGGCTAAGGAGTTTCTGCAGTGTCCGCGCGTATCCTTGTGGTCGACGACGTCCCGGCCAACGTCAAGCTGTTGGAGGCGCGGCTGTCGGCCGAGTATTTCGACGTGCTGACCGCCGCGAACGGCGCCGAGGCGCTGCAGATCTGCCAGCGCGCCGAATGCGACATCATCCTGCTCGACGTCATGATGCCGGACATGGACGGCTTCGAGGTCTGCCGCCGGCTGAAGTCGAATCCGGCCACGCATTTCATTCCGGTGGTCATGGTGACGGCGCTCGACAGCCCGTCCGACCGCGTGCGCGGCCTGGAGGCCGGCGCCGACGACTTCCTGACCAAGCCCGTCTCCGACGTCGTGCTGATCGCGCGCGTGCGCTCGCTGACGCGGCTGAAGATGATGACGGACGAGCTGCGCATGCGCGCGCTGACCTCGCTCGAGATCGGCGTGCAGGCGCCCGAGCGCAACGCTGTCGCCGACGGCGGCAGGGGCGGCAAGGTGCTGCTGGTCGACGACCGGCCGTCGTCCTACGAGCGGCTCGGGCCGATGCTGGCGACCGAGCATGCCGTCGATGTCGAGACCAATCCCGCCGAGGCCGTGTTCAACGCCGCCGAAGGCAATTACGACCTCGTCATCGTCTCGCTCGACCTGAACGACTACGACGGCCTGCGGCTGTGCAGCCAGCTGCGCTCCCTGGAGCGCACCCGGCACGTGCCGATCCTCGCCATCGCCGAGGCGGAGAACAATTCGCGGTTGCTGCGCGGCTTGGAAATCGGGGTCAATGACTATCTCTTGCGCCCGGTCGACAAGAACGAGCTGATGGCGCGGGCGCGCACCCAGATCCGCAAGCGCCGCTACACCGATCACCTGCGTGACAACGTGCAGAACTCGATCGAGATGGCGATCACCGACGCGCTGACCGGCCTGCATAATCGCCGCTACATGGAGACGCATCTGGCGACCTTGGCCGACCAGGCGGCGAGCCGCGGCAAGCCGCTGGCGCTGATGATGCTCGATATCGACTACTTCAAGTCGATCAACGACAATTACGGCCACGATGCCGGCGACGACGTGCTGCGCGAGTTCGCCATGCGGGTGCGCAAGTCGATCCGCGGCATCGATCTCGCCTGCCGCTATGGCGGCGAGGAGTTCGTGATCGTGATGCCCGAGACCGATCTGCACGTCGCCGGCATGGTCGCCGAGCGGCTGCGGCGCTCGGTCGCCAACGAGCCATTCTCGGTGCACAAGGGCGAGAAGCGCATCGAGGTCACGACCTCGATCGGGCTGTCGACCCTGGAGCAGAAGGGCGAGCCGATCGCCGACGTCATGAAGCGCGCCGACACCGCGCTCTACCGCGCCAAGAACGAGGGCCGCAACCGCGCGGTGGCGATCGCCCCCGTGCATCAGCCGGCGCCGTTCCTGCCGCAAGCCGCCGGCCGCGGCCGCTGAGGGGCAGGGCGGCTCCGATCTTTCTGTCCTCGGCTGAAGCTGCGGCGCATCTGTCCAACGGCCTCCATCTGCCATCGAGCCGCTCCGGGCCTCGTGCTTCGAGACGCGCCGCAAGCGGCGCTCCTCAGCATGAGGGTTGAGAGCTTCGCCAAGATCTCTCAAAGACCGCGCCAAGACCACGGACCTCGTCCTGAGGAGCACGCCGCAGGCCTGCGTCTCGAAGGACGGCCACGCGCGCTGCAGGTTATCGGGCGTGCGTACGACGTCGTTGCGCCAAAGTAACGGCGGGGTCGGACGGCAGGCTTCCGTACATGACATGTCGTCCTCGCCACGCATCCGCGCCCGAGCTTTGCCATTCAAAGCCCTCGTCGAGAACAGAGGGCGCAGGGAAGGCCGGGTGCAGGTCGCACCCATGGTCCGCGTGCAGAAAAAAGCACGCGGCAGAACCACAGGTACGAGCCGGACATCCGGCCCTCCCTGCGCGATGGCTTTACGGCTTACTCCGCGCTCTCCCCGGGGACCGGCGTTCTTGCCCCCGTCGCGAGCGCGCTTCGTCGCAGCGCCCGCTTGGCCTCAGCACCGGGAGGCCAGGACCACACGGCTTCACCGTGCGCATCAGGATGTTCGTCCGCGCGGCCAAGCCACGCTGCACCCCGACACGCCCACCGCAGCCCACCTCACGCTCGTGACGATCGCGATGCGCCCCTCGTGGCGAGGTGGGATGGGCGACGTGTAGCATGTATTCTGAAAAAAAGAAAGTGAGAAATGCGGGTCGGAGAGCGGCCACGGCGATCACGTTGAGATTATTTGAGAAGTTCGTATTTCGGAGCAGGACAGTCCCGGAGACTGCCGAGGACAGGATCGACTTCCGATCGCGCGAAGCTCCAGGATGACCAATGATTTTCACGCTGGCGTTGATAGGCTTACGAGCTTCAGTTATCTCGTGCTAACATGCGTTACCAAGGTCATCCGCGATCTCAGGGGAAACAGATGAGGCCGCTTCGTATTGGCGCTCTGACTGGTGGGTTGATGGTGTGCGGACTCCCGATCCTTCACGTCTTCGGCGTCGAAGCCAACCCCTTTGTGATGGGACTGTTGGGAGGTGTTGCCGCCTGGTTGGCTGGCTTCATCGAGGATCGTTTCATAGCCACTCGGGCAGTGCCGTAGGGTGGATCTGCGCGGCGTGATCCGCTGGAACACCTGCGAGGCGATATCGGGCCAGTTGGAACAGCATCACGATGCTTGACCATATCTCCCGGGCAATCAACGAAACACAGGTCGTCGCTGCTTTGCTCGATGATGAGCAGCGGCGTGCGATGGCGATGCTGCTACGCGATCGTCTCGGTGTGAATGTTCTTGGTCACGTGCCCTGGGACAATTCCAAGGCGCCCCAGGGCCTGCACAGGACGGACGGATGGCAAATGATCCCGACGTATGTCGGCAGGCGCGAATGTGTGATGATTGTGGCGGGGGCGAGCGCGTGTTGGACATTCCGTAACGGGGCGGATCTGCTACGTGTCCTGGAGGAGTGCCCGCCAATGGAATTTTACGTCTCCGACAAGGACGCCAGTTACCTCCTCTGCTGTAATCACCACGACGTCGTCATCGGTTGGGGCGATGCTGCGGGGTGGGTTGCAAGGGGATGCCCCGAACGTCGGCTGGGCGGATAAACTGCGTAGGGCGGATTAGCGCAGCGTAATCCGCCGCTTGTCCGCCCGTGTAATGGCGGATTACGCTGCGCTAATCCGCCCTACGACACGTCGCAAACTCATCGGTTCGAAATACTCGCCTCAGAGATGTGCCATCATACGGAACAGCTCTTGATTTTATCCGATATTGGTGGTATCCAGGTCCCATGAGCACATCGATCCGCATCGTCAACTTCGATCACATGACCGGCTTCGGCCGGGCCATGGAAGGAGTCGCGCGCTAGGAGATCGACGACGCGATGTTCTCACCAGGCCCCGCCGGCATCGGACGGGGCCTTTTGTTTGGCCACGCTCCCTGCCGGCATAACAGCAGGAGCACAGGATGCCACCCCATCAGACCAACGCGACGATCGACGCTGCGCACGTGTCAGGGCTCAACGTCGATCTCTCGATCGCATCAGTCACTGGCGCGATCAGCAGCGTGCAGCCATCGACGCAGTCCGAAGCGTCGATCGCAGCCTTGCGAGAGGTGTTGTCGGAAAAGGACGCGGCCGGTCCGCCGGCCACGCCGACTTGGCTGGTCATCCGCCTGATCGGCTGGTGCTGGCGCGCCCTTCAAGAACGGCAGCGCCGCAAGACTGTGCGAGACAGCCTGTATGAGCTGAGCGAACGCGAACTCACGGATATCGGCATCACGCGTGCCGAGATCGAGCACATCGCCGCGCTGCGGATGCTCGAGAGCCTGAGGGACGACCCACGATATCTGGGCGGCGTCTCGCGGAGGGGAATGTAGTCGGTCGCAGGCCGTGGCGATGCAGGGACGGTCGACCAACAGCGCGAGATGGTCGCCGCGACGTCATTGCGAGCGTCAGCGAAGCAATCCAGGGTCCCGTACACGACGCTGGATTGCTTCGCTGCGCTCGCAGTGACGGAGGTGAGATCGCGCTTCCTTCTGGACACTTTCTGCCGGAGACGTCGTGTGCGCGGAGTTCGGCAGAACACAAGCCTCGCATAGGTGCTCATCTGCGAGCGCAGGAACTACATGCCTTGATCTGGCGCAATCATCGTGGTAGCTACAAACCATGATCAATGTCGTGCGCCGCTCCAACCGCAAACATACGACCCGCTGCAGCCGGGCCGTGGGAGGAGTCGTGCGCTAGGTTTTCGACGACACGATCATTCCACCAGGCCCCGCCGGCATCGGACGGGGCCTTTTGTTTGGCCACGCTCCCTGCCGGCACAACAGCAGGAGCATCCGATGCCGCCCCAGACCAACCTCACTGCCGAGATCGCGCGCGATGGCGCCGCTCCCGGTCTCGATCGTCCCATGGCCGCAGCGACGAACGCTGTGCGTGGCGTGCAAGCCGCGCCGCGACCGTCCGCGTCCATCACGGTGCTGCGTGACGCGGTGTCGGAAAAGGACGCCGCCGGGCCGCCGGGCGCAGCAGCGCCGGGATTGCTCGGCCGGCTGGCGCGCTATTGGCTGGTGTTTCAGGAAGGCCGCCGGCTCAGGCGGATGAGAGTCGATCTGCGTGACCTGAGCGAGGCGCAACTGATTGATATCGGCCTGACCCGAGGCGACATCGACCACATCGCCGCGCACCGCGCTCTCGAACGGTTCAAGCGGAGCACGGCGCATCTGATGATGTCCCGCGGCGTGATGTAGCTACGCGCGAGCCGGCGCTCGACGTTACGGTGGTCGTCGGCAGGGCGGATCCGCGTGATCCGCCCTCGCGATACCATGGCTTGTTCCAAAGCGCGGGCTTGCCTGCTCAGCGAGCCGTTGCCACAACGTCCTTGTGCGCGCAGCGACGCAATCCAGAGTCCGTCTGCGGGACGAGCCTGGATTGCTGCGTTCGCAATGAGGGAGGAGAGATCGCGCGTCTCTCGACCATCATCCGCGGAGAATCGCGAGAGGAGGCCATGTCAGATGACGCAACATATCGGGATCGTCGGCTGCTCCGCCGAGGGCGCCGCGCTTTGCTATCGCACCATCTGCAAGGAGGGAGCCGGCGTCCTCGGGCCGCATGCGCATCCCGAGGTGTCGATGCACACGCCGTCGCTCGCCGACTACGTGACATGTCTCGATCGCGGCGATCTCGCAGGCGTGGCCGAGCTGATGCTGGCCTCGGCGCGCAAGCTCGCGGCGGCCGGCGCGGATTTCCTGATCTGCCCGGACAACACCATCCACCAGGCGTTGCCGCTCGTGCTGCCGCGCTCGCCGCTGCCGTGGCTGCACATCGCCGATGAGGTCGCCAAGGAGGCGGCGAGGAGAGGCTATCGGTGTGTCGGCATCACCGGCACGAAATGGCTCGTCGACAGCAATGTCTATCCCGACAGCCTGGCCGCGAACGGCCTCGCCTTCGAGCGCCCGGACGAGGCCGACCGTATCACGGCGAACCGCATCATCATGGATGAGCTCGTCTGCGGCCGCTTCGAGCCGTCATCCATCGCCGCGTTTCAGGCGATCATCGTGCGGCTGAAGGCGCGGGGCTGCGACGCGGTCGTGCTCGGCTGCACCGAAATTCCGCTCATCATCGATGACACCAACTCGTCCTTGCCGACGTTGGACTCGACGCGGCTGCTCGCCCGCGCCGCGCTGTCGCGCGCGTGTCCGGTTGCGGTCTGAGGAGCGGACCAGCGCAGGGCGATGCGCGGCCGTTCTCCATCGAACGTCGTCGGAACCGCCCGCCGCCGCAGGCGTTTGTCTGGGCCCCAACGAGGAGCCCCGATGAAGAAGCTGATGTTTGCGGTTGCCGTGTCGCTGTCCGTTCTGCCGTCATTCGCGCTGGCCCATATGGGCACGCCGCAGGAGCAGAAGGCGTGCGCACCCGACGCCAAGCGCTTCTGCCGCACTCAGCTCGGCGACGACTTCGGGGTCCAGAATTGTCTGACGCAGAATCGGGCCAAGCTGAGCAAGCGCTGCGCGGCGGTGTTCCAGAGCCACGGGATGTAGCACGCCTGGTGCGTCCGGCGGATCAGCCCAGCGTGATCCGCCATTCTTACGGCGCGGAAGAGTGGCTATGACGCTCGCGCTGATGCGCTCGACGGTTCAGCTGAACACGGCTACGCCGCGCGCACCTTGCGCAGGAACTTGTCCAGCTCGTCCTTGAGGTGATCGCTCTCCCGCGACAGCGAGTGCGCGGAGGACAGCACCTGGGACGAGGCGGTGCCGGTGGCGCTGGCCCCCTTGCTGACGTCGTCGATGTTGCCGGCGACGCGCGCGGTGCCGCCGGCGACCTCCTGGACGTTGCGCGAGATCTGCCCCGTCGCCGCGCCCTGCTGCTCGACGGCGGCGGCGATGCCGGCGGCGATCTCCGAGATCTGCTGGATGGTGCCGCCGATCTGCTTGATCGAGGCGACCGAGGACTGCGTCGCGTTCTGGATGCCTTCGATCTGCTGACCGATCTCCTCGGTGGCCTTGGCGGTCTGCGACGCCAGCGCCTTGACCTCGGAGGCAACCACCGCGAAGCCGCGGCCGGCGTCGCCGGCGCGCGCCGCCTCGATGGTGGCGTTCAGCGCCAGCAGGTTGGTCTGGGCGGCGATCGAGGTGATCAGCTTGAGCACGTCGCCGATACGCTCGGCGGTGCGCGACAGCTCGCTGATGCCGACGTCCGTCTGCTCGATCTGGCGCACGGCCTCCTTGGCGATGGTGGTCGATTCCCTGACCTGGCGGCCGATCTCGTGGACCGAGGAGGTCATTTCCTCGGCGGCCGAAGCGACCGATTGCACGTTGGTCGAGACCTGGCCCGAGGCGGAAGCGGCGCTGGACGACAGCTGCTGGGTCTGCTCGGCGGTCTTGGTCAGCGTGTTGGCCGAGACCTCGAGCGTGCGCGCGTCGGCATGAACCTTGTTGATGATCTGGCCGACGGTGGCTTCGAACTCATCGGCCATGCGCTGCATCGCGACGTGCTGCTCCGTCTTGGCCGCATCGAGATAGACCGAGATGGCGAGATCCATGTCGATCATCGCCGCCTTGGTGATCGCAGCCTGCAGTGCGGCCTTCTTCTCGCGCGCCGACTGGCCCCCGAACCAGCCGTCCGCGATCTCCGTCTCGATCGCCTTCTGCAGCCCGGTGACGATCAGCGAATAGCCGGCGATGTACCAGCGCGGCTCCAGCCCCATCCGGTTGTGGGCCATCCCGATCCGGGTCACCGACTTCACATAGGCATCGTCGAACTTCGCGGTCGCCAGCGACATCCAATGATCGTGCTGGGCCTGCTTGGCGTGCCGCATGGCGGCCGGGGTGGAGAACATCTTGGCGAGATGCGGGTACTTGCCGACATGGGCGTAGAACTGCTCCAGCAGCCCAGGCAGCACCTTGCCGATCAGCGGCCGCAGCTCCCGCAGCGCCTCTCTGGTCGCATTGTCGATGCCGATAAAATCGAGACGGGATTGCAAAGTCTGAAGATCGGTCATCGCTGGTCTGCCGGTAAGATAAGGAGGGAGACGCTGCGAGACTCGCGGGTGCGTCGCTACCCCAAAATCGCACAGGTTTGGTTGATGGCTCCTTAAGTCGGGAACGGAGATTCGACCGCGGCGAGTGGACCGATCCGATGCGGGACGGCTCCGGCCGCATCCAGTGGCTGCATCGCGCGCAATAAAAAACGGGGCCGAAACGGCCCCGTTGAAGTCGCAGCAGACCGCGATCTTACTTGATCTTGGCTTCGCGGAATTCGACGTGCTTGCGCGCAACCGGGTCATACTTCTTCTTGACCATCTTGTCGGTCATGGTGCGCGAGTTCTTCTTGGCAACGTAATAGAAGCCGGTGTCGGCCGTCGACACGAGCTTGACCTTGATGGTGACCGCTTTGGCCATGTCTTGAACCTCTGGAATCGGGATCGGGGGTGGGCACCGGCCAAAGAGGGGGCGCCGTTGGCCGGCAACCTACCCAGCCAGCCCCCAAAGTCAAGGTTTGAGGGCCAGATTCTGGGGGCCCTAGGCCGCGAAGAAGCGGTTTTTCGGTCTGGGCAGGCCGAGATTGTCCCGCAAGGTCGGCCCCTCATACGCCGTCCGGAAGATCCCGCGGCGCTGCAGCTCGGGAATCACCTTGTCGACGAAGTCGTCGAGCCCGGCCGGCAGGAACGGGAACATGATGTTGAAACCGTCCGACCCACGGCTTTCCAGCCACTCCTGCATCTGGTCGGCGATCGTCCTCGCGGTGCCGACGAAGGACAGACCGCCATAGCCGCCGACCCGCAGCGCCAGTTGCCGCACCGTGAGCTTGTCGCGCGCGGCGACATCGACCAGGCGCTGGCGGCCGCTCTTGGAGGCGTTGGTCTCGGGGATATCAGGCAGCGGGCCGTCGGGATCGAAGCCGGAGGCGTCGGTGCCGAGGATGACCGAGAGCGAGGCGATGGCGCTGTCGTAATGCACCTTGCTGTCGAGCAGAGCGCGCTTCTCCCTGGCCTCGTCGACGCTGTCGCCGACCACGACGAAGGCGCCGGGCAGGATCTTCAGATGCTCCGGATCGCGGCCGACCTTTTCCATGCGGCCCTTGATGTCGGCATAGAGCTTTTGTCCGTCGGCGAGGCTACCGCCGCCGGTGAACACGGCCTCCGCCGTCTCGGCCGCGAGCTGCTTGCCGTCCTCCGAGGCGCCCGCCTGCACGATGACGGGCCAGCCCTGCACGGGACGAGCGATGTTCAGCGGGCCGCGGACTTTCAGATATTTGCCCTTGTGATCGAGCACATGCATCTTGTCGGGATCGAAGAACAGACCCTGCTCGACGTCGTGCACGAAGGCATCGTCGGCGAACGAGTCCCATAGGCCGGTGACGACGTCGTAGAACTCGCGGGCGCGCTTGTAGCGCTCGGCGTGCTCCATGTGATCGTCGAGGCCGAAATTCAGCGCGGCGTCCGGATTGGACGTCGTGACGATATTCCATCCGGCGCGGCCGCCGGAGATGTGATCGAGCGAGGCGAAGCGGCGGGCGACGTGATAGGGCTCGTCGAAGGTGGTGGATCCCGTCGCGATCAGCCCGATGTGCTCGGTGACCGCCGACAGCGCCGAGAGCAGCGTGAACGGCTCGAATGAGGTCACGGTGTGGCTGCGCTTCAGCGCATTGATCGGCATGTTCAGCACGGCCAGGTGGTCGGCCATGAAGAAGGCGTCGAACTTGCCGGCCTCCAATTTCCGGATCAGCTGCTTCAGATGCGCGAAGTTGAAATTGGCGTCCGGCCAGGCGCCGGGATAGCGCCACGCGCCGGTGTGGATGGAGACCGGGCGCATGAAAGCGCCGAGCTTGAGTTGACGTGGGGCCATGAAGGGTCGTCCGCGGATGGTTGCTGTCTTGGGCAGATAGGAACTCGGCCCATGCGTGTCAGCAATCGGCGGCAGAACACGATTTCGTTTTTGGTGGCGGACGTAGCACGCTCATTCCAATGACGTGCCGAGCAAGCGATCCAAACAACGGTGTCATCCCGGCGAACGCCGGGATCCATACTCCGTGAAGGGAATGTGAGGCACAGTCTCGACCATCCGGGCCGATCGAAAGATTCCGCGGTATGGGTCCCGGCGTTCGCTGGGACGACACTTTGTTGTGGGGGTGGACCGCCCACTCGCCGCGACCAGCATCCACCGGGTATCCTGCTCCTCTGGCAGGGACGAACGGCAACAGTGCCTTTCGCACTCATTCACAAGGGAGCCATCGGCGTGTCAGACCGGCTGAACATCTCCTCAGGCTATCCGTTCGAGGACGTCTATGGCTATGCGCGCGCGGTCCGCGTTGGCGAGCAAATCTTCGTCTCCGGAACGACTGCGCGCGGTCCTGATTTGGATCGCGACGTCTACGCGCAGGCGCAAAGCGTAATCGGCCTTATCGCCGAAGCGCTGCAGAAGGCGGGAGCGGAGCTCCGTCACGTGGTGCGTACGGTCGTGTACTTGACCGACATGGCGGATACCGATGCGGTGGCCCTTGCGCATAGCGAAGCCTTCGGGACGATTCGGCCTGCAAGCACGCTCGTGAAGGTCGCAGGCCTCACGCCTGCGACGGCGCGCGTCGAGATCGAGGTGACCGCGATCATTCACGACCGAGCATCGTAGCGGCGCTATACCGGGGATTGCCTCAACCGCCCAGCACGTCCTTCTGCATCTTGCCGCCGTAGAAATGGAAGAACGGCACCGGCGCGTCGTGGCGGAGCGGGCCGGTGGCGAGGCGGCGGTCGAGCTCGTGGAGAACGTTCCTGGTCATCGGGTGCAGGTCGGCGAGCGGCTTGGAGCCGAGCTCGACCCAGACCAGCTCGACCAGCTCGGCATCGGCGTGGATCACGCCGTCGACGCGGTGGGTGATGGCGGAGGCATCGGCGGTGAAGAAGCGGGTGTCGAAGCGTTTGATGCGGCCGGGCGGGGTGATGGCGCGGGCGATCAGGAACAGGCCGGAGGGATCGGGCAGGAGGCCGGCCTGCGCGAATGGCGCCCAAGGACCTTCAAGCTTCAGTGCGGGGCCGTCGACCCTGCGTCCCAGGCAGAGACCGGTTTCCTCGCAGGCCTCGCGGATCGCGGCGACGGCCAGCGACTTCGCGCGCGACGCCGTCGTCTGTGGCTTGCCCTTGAACAGATTGGCTTCGAGCTCGGCCGGCATGGGCGCTGCGACCGGGATGCGGTGATCCGTCTTGTCGACGCGGCCGCCGGGGAAGACGAACTTGCCCGGCATGAACACGACCTTGTCGTGGCGCTTGCCGACCAGCACCTTCGGCACAGCGCTGCTGCGATCGACCAGGATCAGCGTCGCCGCATCCCTTGGCTTGGTGTAGGGATGGTGGTCCGCTTCCTTCTCGGCGGGCTTGCCCGCCGGCGCGCCGGTCGCCTGTGCCGTCTCGCTCATGTCCTCCCCGCTTTTTTCCTTGCTCGTCGATCGGTCGAATGCTCACACCGGTGGAATGCCCTCCACCGGATTGTCGTCGAAGCCGTGCATGCGGAAGGCCCATTGCAGCCCGACGACGGCGCCCTTGACCGGCTGAATCAAGGCGAGCGCGGCGACCAAGGTCACCGGCAGATAGATCGCGAGTTGCAGCGCCACCGGCGGCGCGTAGTTGGTCTCGATCGAGAGCACCAGCGGCACGATGATGTGGCCGACGATGACGATCACGAGATAGGCGGGAAGATCGTCGGCGCGATGGCCGGAAAAATCCTGGCCGCAGCGGTCGCAGTTGTCGGCGACTTTCAGGAAGGCGCGGAACAGCTTGCCCTCACCGCAGCGCGGGCAGCGGCAGCGCAGGCCGCGCTTCATCGCGGTCCAGACGTCGCGCTTCTCGGCGAGGCCGGTGTCACGTGTCCAGGTTTGCGGCATTGCGTGGGGCGTTGAACTCATGGCGTCCATGATCTGCCTTTCTTCGATGTGCCGGGCTTGCGTTTTGCCCCTGCCTTTTGGCTTTTCTTGCGGCTTTTTTCTTCGTGCTTCGGACGAGCCTCGGATTTGGCCCGCTTGGTCGCCTTGCTCTTCGCCTTGACGGTCGTCTTGCTCTTCGACCGGTCGCGGCGGCCATGCCGCGAAACGAGGACATCCGCCTGGGTCAGGAGCTCGAAGCGCAGCGCGCCGGCCACCGGCTGAGCTTCTACCAGACGCACGTCGACGACGTCACCCAGCCGGTGCATGGCACCGCTGCGCTGGCCGATCAGCGCGTGCCGTGTCTCGTCATAGTCGAAATATTCCGTGCCGAGGGTCCTGATCGGAACCAGGCCGTCGGCGCCGGTCTCGTCGAGCTTGATGAACAGGCCGGCGCGGGTGACGCCGGAGATGCGGCCCTGGAAGGTGGCACCGATGCGGTCGGCCAAGTGATGGGCGATCAGCCGGTCGGCGGTCTCGCGCTCGGCCTTCATCGCGCGCCGCTCGGTGACCGAGATCTGCGCCGCGACCTCGGCGAGATGATCCGGCGTCTCGCTGTCGGGCAGGGCGCCGTCGCCGAGGCCCAGCGCGCGCAGCAGGCCGCGGTGCACGACGAGGTCGGCATAGCGGCGGATGGGCGAGGTGAAATGCGCATAGCGGCGCAGGTTCAGCCCGAAATGCCCGTAATTGTCGGTCGAATATTCCGCCTGCGCCTGCGAGCGCAGCACGACCTCGTTGACGAGATGCTCGTAGTCCTGGCCCGCGACCAAGGTCAGCACGCGGTTGAACAGCGACGGCCTGAGCGCGCCGCTCTTGGCGAAGGGCACGTCGAGGGTCTTCAGGAACTCCTGCAGCGCATGGATCTTCTCCACCGTCGGCTCGTCATGCACGCGGTAGATCAGGGGCAGCGCCTTCTTCTCCAGCAGTTCGGCCGCGGCGACGTTGGCCGAGATCATGAACTCCTCGATCAGCCTGTGGGCGTCGAGGCGCTCCGGCACGACGACGCGA
This sequence comes from Bradyrhizobium sp. SZCCHNR1053, assembly GCF_032381235.1. Taxonomy (NCBI): domain Bacteria; kingdom Pseudomonadati; phylum Pseudomonadota; class Alphaproteobacteria; order Hyphomicrobiales; family Nitrobacteraceae; genus Bradyrhizobium; species Bradyrhizobium sp. SZCCHNR1053. The sequence continues at coordinate 945,244 of NZ_JAUHJM010000001.1, read as the reverse complement.
TCGACGGTGCCGTCGGTCTTGAGCAGGATCTTGCGCTCGGGGATGTCGAGGTCGAGCGGATCGCGCGCGTCGCGGCCGCGCTTGGCGACCTCATAGGCCGCATAAAGCGGCGTGAGGATCGGCTCGAGCAGGGGACCGGTGACGTCGTCCGGCTTGCCATCGATCGCGGCCTGCGCCTGCGCATAGGACAGTTTTGCGGCCGAGCGCATCAGCACGCGGTGAAACGAGTGCGACCGCTTGCGGCCGTCGGCGCCGAGCACCATGCGCACGGCGAGCGCGCCGCGCGCCTCGCCCGGCACCAGCGAGCACAGATTGTTGGAGATGCGCTCCGGCAGCATCGGCACCACGCGGTCGGGGAAGTAGACCGAGTTGCCGCGGATCAGCGCGTCGCGATCGAGCGCCGAGCCCGGCCGCACATAGTAGGCGACGTCGGCGATGGCGACGTGGAGAATGAAGCCGCCGACATTGTTCGGATCGGGGTCGGGCGCGGCATGAACGGCGTCGTCGTGGTCCTTGGCATCGGGCGGATCGATGGTGACCAGCGGCAGCTCGCGCCAGTCCTCCCGGCCCTTCAAGGTCGCGGGCTGCGCGGCTTCGGCTTCCGCGACGGCTGCCGCGGAGAAGTCCATCGGGATCTCGTGGGCATGGATCGCGATCAGGCTAATCGCCTTCTCGGTGGCGACCGAGCCGTAGCGCTCCTTCACGCGTCCTGCGGGCAGGCCATAGCCGCGGCCACGCAGCAGGTCGACGCTGATGAGATCGCCGTCCTTGGCGTCCTTGGTGTCGGCGGGGGCGATGGAGAGCTCGCGGCCGGCCTGCTTCTTGTCGACCGGAATGAGGCGGCCGCCGCCGCCGGGATTGCTACGGAAAATGCCGAGCACGCGCGGCCGCGCCTGATCGAGCACCTTGAGTACGCGGCCGCGATAGGCCACGCCTTCGGCGTCCTTGATCGGCTCGACCCGCAGCAGCGCGCGGTCACCGACGCCGGCGGCCGAGCCCGGCCCGGCATGACGCGGCGTGTGGATGCGGATGCGCGGCGGCTCGGACTGTTCGGCCTCGTCCCATTCGGCCGGCTTGGCGATCAATTCGCCGTCGCTGTCGCGCCCGGTGATGTCGGCGACCAGCGTGGCCGGCAGGGTCGCGGTCTCGACGACCTTCTTGCGGCCGCTCTTCTTCACCGTGCCGTCGGCGACGAGCTCGCGCAGCAACTGCTTGAGCGCGACGCGATCGGCGTTCTTCAGGCCGAACGCGCGGGCGATGTCCTTGGTGCCAACCTTGCCCGGATTGGCGCGGATGAAGGCGACGATGGCCTCCCGCGAAGGGAAGCCGATGTCGCGCTTTTGGGTCATTTTCTCATCCGCGGGCCTTGCCGGCGCTTTTCTTGGGCGTCGCCTTGGTCGCAGGCTTGGCCGAGGTCTTGGCGGCCTTGGCGACGGGCGCACGCGCCTTGCTGGTGGAGTCTGATTTCGGTTTGGCGGCCGCCTTCTTCGCCACGGCCTTTTTCGCCGGCTTCGGCGTGTCGTCGTCACCGCCGGTCTTCGGCTTGGCCTTGCTGGCAGCCTTGGCCGGCTTCGCAGCCTTGCCCTTGGTCTTCTTGCCGCCGCCCTTGGCGGCGCGCTCGTCGAGCAGCGCAATCGCCTCCGCCAGCGTGATCGTGTCCTTCTCCTTGTCGCCGGGAATGGTGGCGTTGACGCCGCCTGCGGTGACATAGGCGCCGTAGCGGCCTGCCTTGACGGCGACGGGGCCGAGCGACGGATGGTCGCCGAGCGCCTTGCCGGGATCGGCGCCGAAGCGCTTGCTCGGGCCCTTGGCGATCTTCTCGGCAATCAGCGTGACCGCGCGGTTGAGGCCGATGTCGAACACCTCGTCGCCCGCCTCCAGGCTCGCATAGGTCTTGTCGTGCTTCACGAACGGCCCGAAGCGGCCGAGATTGGCGATGATCGGCAGGCCCGTCTCCGGATGGATGCCCACCTCACGCGGCAGCGACAGCAGCTTCAGCGCGTAGTCGAGCTCGAGGCTCGCGGGCGAGGTCCCTTTCGGGATGCCGGCGCGCCTGGGCTTTTCGCCCTCGGCGTAATCCTTCTGCTCGCCGAGCTGGATGTAGGGGCCGAAGCGGCCGGCCTTGACGACGACGTCGAGGCCGCTGTCCGGATCCTGGCCGAGCACGCGATCGGCCGTCGCCTCGCTGTCGGCGGCGAGCGGGCGGGTGTAGCGGCATTCCGGATAGTTCGAGCAGCCGACGAAGGCGCCGAACTTGCCGGCCTTGAGGTTGAGCCGTCCGGTGCCGCAGGTCGGGCACTGCCGGACATCGCCACCGTCGTCGCGCGGCGGATAGATGTGGGGCCCGAGCATCTCGTCGAGCGCGTCGAGCACCTGCGCCACGCGCAGGTCCTTGATGTCGTCGACGGCGCCGATGAAGCCGGTCCAGAAATCCTTCAGGACCTGCTGCCAGGCGATCTCGTTGTTGGAGATGCGGTCGAGCTGCTCCTCGAGATCCGCCGTGAAATCATACTCGACGTAGCGGCGGAAGAAGTTCTCCAGGAACGCGACGACGACGCGGCCCTTGTCCTCGCCGTGCAGCCGCTTCTTCTCGAGCTTCACATAGCCGCGGTCCTTCAGCACCTGCAGGATCGAGGCATAGGTCGAGGGTCGGCCGATGCCGAGCTCCTCCATGCGCTTGACCAGCGATGCCTCGGAGAAGCGCGGCGGCGGCTCGGTGAAATGCTGGGTGACCGCGAGATTCTGCCGCTTCAGCGGCTCGCCTGGGCTCATCTGCGGCAGGCGGCGGCCGTCCTCGTCCTCCTCGTCGTCGCGGCCTTCCTGATAGAGCGCGAGGAAGCCGTCGAACTTGATGACCTGGCCGGTGGCGCGCAGCTCCAGGGTGCGTGCGCCCGCCTTCGCGATGATGTCGACGGTGGTGCGCTCCAGCTCGGCGGATTCCATCTGGCTGGCGATCGTGCGGGTCCAGATCAGCTCATAGAGCTTGGCCTGGTCGTCATCGAGCCGCTTGCGCAGGTCGGCCGGCTTGCGCGACAGGTCGGTCGGGCGGATCGCCTCATGCGCTTCCTGGGCGTTCTTGGCCTTGGCTTGGTACTGGCGCGGGCTCTCCGGCACATATTTGTTGCCGTAGATCTCGCCGATCACCTTGCGGGCCTGGGTGATCGCCGAACCGTCGATCTGCACGCCGTCGGTTCGCATATAGGTGATGAGGCCGGTGGTCTCGCCGCCGATGTCGATGCCTTCATAGAGACGCTGCGCGATGCGCATCGTGTGCGCCGGCGCGAAGCCGAGCTTGCGGCTCGCCTCCTGCTGCAGCGTCGAGGTGGTGAAGGGGGCCTGCGGGTTGCGCCGCGCCGGCTTGGCGTCGACGGTCGCGACCGTGTAGCTCGCCGCATTGAGCGCGTTCTTGAAATCCTCGGCTTCGGCGCCGGTGCCGATGTCGAGCCGCTGGATCTTCTTGCCGTCGGCGCCGACGAGGCGCGCCTCGAAGGTGTCACCGCGCGGCGTCGCCAAGGTCGCGATCAGCGACCAATATTCGCGCGGGACGAACTTCTCGATCTCGAGCTCGCGATCGCAGACGAGGCGCAGCGCGACCGACTGCACGCGCCCGGCCGAGCGGGCGCCCGGCAGCTTGCGCCACAGCACGGGAGAGAGAGTGAAGCCCACGAGGTAATCGAGTGCGCGGCGCGCCATGTAGGCGTCGACCAGCGCGCCGTCGATTTGGCGCGGATGCTTCATCGCCTCCGAGACGGCCTGCTTGGTGATGGCGTTGAAGACGACGCGCTCGATCTTCTGATCCTTGAGCGCACGCTTCTCCTTCAACACCTCCAGCACATGCCAGGAAATCGCTTCGCCCTCGCGATCAGGGTCGGTGGCGAGAATCAGCCGGTCAGCGCCCTTCAGCGATTTGGCGATATCGTTGAGTCGGCCGGCCGCCTTGGGATCGATCTCCCAGATCATGCGGAAATTCTCGTCCGGATCGACGGAACCGTTCTTGGCCGGAAGGTCGCGGACATGACCGAAAGAGGCCAGAACCTCGTAGGAGGAGCCCAGATACTTATTGATCGTCTTGGCCTTGGCAGGCGACTCCACGATGACGATATTCATGTATTTCCAATGGCTTAGTGGAAGGATTGAAGCTGGCTTCGCGGGATTCGCGCCGGCTGCGTTGACCCGAACATGGGTGGTGAGGGGGTTCCTGTCAAATCGAGGGATGTTGAAAGGCGATTGCGTTCGACCGGCGAAGTACCTATCAGGTTGTACGGAGCACGATGAGAATCGTGCTCTTTTGAGGTTGTTTTTCGTCAAATTCCTTATGCTGGGTGACGGTTGTTGGCCAAGGCAGTGGACAAAAGCGACCCGGACGTCGAGGTGACGGTGGAGGATCCCGACGCCGCGGCGGCGCTGATCGCCGAGGTGACGGCCAGCCTGTCGCATCTGGCGCAGCGTCATCACCTCGACATGCTCGACTACCTGCTGCGCATGGCGAACCTGGAGGCCGAGGAGCATCTCAGGCTGCGCAGCCGCCACAGGCTCTGCTGACGGCCGGCCGCGCTCAGCGCGGGGCGAGAGCGGTTTCCTCCGGCGCCAGCGTCCGGCCGTCCTCCGCAGTCAGCAGCAGCTTGCGAACCGGCCTGCGGTTCGCGCGGTCGACGAGCGCGGTGGCGATCTCGTCCGGGTGCTCGTCGAATTCCTCGCTCCACTGTCGCAGTGCGACCAGGATCGGAAACAGGCCGCGGCCTTTCGGCGTCAGCACGTAGTCGCGATAGGAGCTGCCATCCGCGGCCGGCTCGGTGGTCAGGATGCCACGATCGACCAGCGCCCGCAGTCGCACCGTAAGGATGTTCTTCGCCATGCCGAGGCTGCGTTGAAATGCGCTGAAGCGGCGCACGCCGAGAAAGGCATCGCGGATGATGAGCAGCGACCACCAGTCGCCGATCGCATCCAGCGACCGCGCGATCGGGCAGGCGTCGCCTTCCAGGCTCGTGCGCTTGACCATCACGTCATCCTTGTCCTGTCGCCCGCGGGGCGCGGCTGGTACCCCGGCGCACCCGCGTCAGGTCACGCCCTTGTGTGGTTGCATTATAAAACCGACTGGCCTATGTCGTCTATCGGTTTAATTATGCAACCATATGGAGGCGGGCGTGAGGCTTGCAAACAAGACGGCACTGATTACCGGCGGCAGTAGCGGCATCGGGCTTGCGACCGCCCGGCGCTTCGTCGCGGAAGGCGCCAGGATCGCGATCACGGGGCGCGATGCCGGGCGGCTGGAGGCTGCGGCGCGCGAGCTCGGGCCGAACGCGCTGGCGCTGGTGGCCGATGCCACCGACATCGCCGCGACCGAGGCCGCGGCTGCCCGCGCCGCAGAGCGCTTCGGCAAGCTCGACATCCTGTTCGCCAATGCCGGCATCCCCGGCGCGACCCCGGCCGGAGCAACCAGGCCCGAGGTGTTCGAGCAGGTGATCCGCACCAATCTGACGGGCGTGTTCTTCACCGTTCAGGCGGCGCTGCCTCATCTCAAGGACGGCGCCTCGATCATCCTCAATGGCTCCGTGATCTCGGTGCTGGGCAATCCCGGCTATTCGGCCTACGCCGCGAGCAAGGCTGGGGTGCGCGCGATGGCCCGGGTGCTGGCGTCGGAGCTGTCGCCGCGCGGCATCCGCGTCAACGTGGTTGCGCCGGGCGCGATCCGGACGCCGATCTGGGGCGCCGCGGTCGCGACGCCCGAGGCTGAGAAGATGTTCGAGGCAAGGATCGCGGCGACCACGCCGCTCGGCCATATCGGCGAGCCGGAGAATATCGCCAGCACCGTGCTGTTCCTGGCGTCGGACGATGCCGCGCACATCCAGGGGCAGGAGCTGTTCGTCGATGGCGGCGCCACGAGCTCGCCGGCCGGTGCGCCGATCTATCGGGGGTAGGCGCCAGAGAGCAGCATGTGGCGAGGTCTCGTCACGGTGAGAGACGGTGGCTGCCGGCGGCAGCCACCGTCTCGATCAGGCAGCGAGATGGCCGGCCGTCTGAAGCGCCGTCGCGAGCGCCTGCTCGCGCTGCTCCGGCCCGATCTGGACACCATCGGCCGCGATGAATGTGAGATCCTTGACGCCGATGAAGCTGAAGACCCCGCGCAAATAGGTCTCCAGATGTTCGAAGGCGGCCATCGGCGTATCCGCGCCATAACGGCCGCCGCGCGAGATCGCGATGATCACGCGCTTGTCGCCCGCGAGCCCCTCCGGGCCGCTCGGGCCATATTTGAAGGTCTTGCCCGCGACCGCGATGCGGTCGATCCATGCCTTGAGCTGGCTCGGGATGGAGAAATTGTACATCGGAGCCCCGATCACGACGGTATCGGCGCGGAGAAACTCCTCAAGGACCGCCTGACCGGACGTGATGTCCGCCTCGATGGCTGGATCCGCTGCCGCTCCTCCGCGCATGGTCGCGACATGCGCGCCAGACAGATGCAACAGCGGTTCTGCGGCGACATCCCGATAGGTGACCTCGAGGCCCGGCGTCAGCTGGCGGAGCCGCGCGACGATTGCGGCGGACACCTGACGGCTGACGGAGTGGGGGCCGAGCACGCTGGAGTCGACATGAAGGAGTTGGGTCATCGGTCAGTCACCTTGGTATTGGTTTGTAACTGGCACACTATGAGTGACTGTGATGTAACCCCACAAGAACGCACATTTTTGAAACTCGGGCACAGCCATGACACCTGCGAACAGCCCTGATCCTGACCTGCCGGCGGGGCCGGAGCACAATGATTGCCGGGGCGTCGCCTCGATCCTGGCGCGCGTCGGCGACAAATGGAGCGTGTTCGTCATCATGATGCTGCAGGACGGGCCGAAGCGCTTCAACGAGCTCAAGCGCCTCGTGGGCGGCATTTCCCAGCGCATGCTGACCCTGACGCTGCGCGGCCTCGAACGCGACGGGCTGGTGACGCGCACGGTTTTTCCGACCATCCCGCCGCGGGTCGACTATGAATTGACCGATCTCGGCCGCGGCCTGTCGCAGCCCGTGCAGGCGCTCGGGCACTGGGCCATCCAGCACCAGGAGCAGATCGAGCGGGCACGCACGCACTTCGACGCACGCAAGGATGCCGACTGAGTGCTAGGTGAGCGACACCATCCCGCCGCCGTGGCGCTCCAGGCGGCCCGCCAGCTCAAGCTCGAGCAGCACCATGCGCAGCACGGCGGGTGACAGACCGCTGATCCGGATCAGGTCGTCGATCGAGACGGGCGTCGGGCCGAGCAGGGCTGTGATCTGCGCGCGGTCGTGGCTTTCGGGATCGGGGGCGAACAACTCCTCGTCCGGCTCGCGCAGCGAAAAGGGCAGCGGCCGCTCCATGATCGGGCCGACGGCCTGGATGATGTCGGCGGCTTCGGTGACGAGCGCGGCGCCCTGCTTGATGAGATCGTTGGTGCCCGCGCAGCGGGGATCGAGCGGCGAGCCCGGGACGGCGAAGACCTCGCGGCCCTGTTCGCCGGCCATGCGCGCCGTGATCAGCGAGCCCGAGCGATGCGCGGCCTCGACGACGACGACGCCGAGCGAGGCGCCGGAGATCAGCCGGTTGCGGCGGGGAAAGTCGCGGGCGCGCGGCTCGTGGCCGAGCGGCATTTCGGAGATCGCGGCGCCGCTGCCGCCGACGATGCCGCCGAGCAGGTCGACGTGCTCCGGTGGATAGATCCGGTCATGGCCGCCGGCGAGCACCGCGACCGTGCCGCTGCCGAGGCTCGCGCGGTGGGCGGCCTGATCGATGCCACGGGCGAGGCCGGAGATGATGACGAAGCCGGCCTGACCGAGCTCATGGGCGATCTGGCCGGCGAATTTGAGTCCGGCGGCGGAAGCGTTGCGCGAGCCGACGATGGCGATCATCGGGCGCATCAACGTCTCGCGGGCGCCGCGCACTGCGAGCAGCGGAGGCGCATCCTCGCAGGTGGCGAGGCGGGGCGGATAGCCGTCCTCGTTCGGCGCCCGCAGTTCGACGCCTTGCCGTTTGCAGGTTTCGAGTTCGGCCTCGGCTTCGCCGACCGTGCAGATCCGGCCGGCTCCGGCCGCGCCGCCGCGGCGTGCCAGATCGGGCAGCCGGTCGAGCGCTACGCGCGCGGTGCCGAAATGGTCGAGCAGCGAGCGGAAGGTGCGCGGGCCGACATTGTCGGACCGGATCAGGCGCAGCCGGTCGCGCCGCTCGGTGTCGCTCAGCTCGATCGTCGTGTTGATGGCATCCACGCAAAGCCCCCTTTACCGGGGACTAGAATGGAGCAACCCGAGGACGCAGGGAAGAGGGCGCGCTACGCCGGCGCGACGTCGCGCACATCCTCGGACGCGGATATCGGAGACGACAGCGCCGGCTGATCGCCCTGGATGGCCGGCGTGGTGCCGACCGGAGCCTCGCGCAGCCAGCGCTCGGCGGCGTCGCGTCCGCGCTGGTACAGCAGCTCGATGAAGCTGCTGCCGAGATCGGTCGCATCGCGCTGAGCCAGGGCCTCGATCTCGTCCTCGGCGGCAAGCCGATGAATGCGCGGCGGATGCAGGCCGTCGCTGCGCGCCCATTCGAGCGCCGCGAGCTCGGCGTTCAGGACCGCATTGCCGGCGATCTGGTCGAGACGGCGATCGATCGCGGCCGAGGTCATCGGGACATTGCCGTCGCGCGCGGGCGTGACCTGAACGACCAGCAGGTCGGCGGCGCTGGACTCATGCGCGATCTGGATCAGCGGCGGATTGGTGAGGTAGCCGCCGTCCCAATACGCCTCGCCCTCGATGTCGACAGCGGCGTGCAGTTGCGCGGGACAGGTGGAGGCGAGCAGCGCATCCGGCGTGATGCCGGCATTGCGGAAGATCTGCGGCAGGCCGTCACGGGCCCGGGTCGCCGCGATCAGCAGGCGGGGCGCGGCCGGGCCCTGCACGGCGTCGAAGTCGATCGTCTCGAGGAGGATGTCGCGGAGCGGGTCGAGATCGAGCGGGTCGGCGCGTCCGCCGCGCAGCCCCGCGCCGAACGACACCGAGCTGCTTGCCGGCGAGTATGCGCCGATCACCAACAGCGATCGGAACGACGCCTCCTCCATCAGCCGGGTCCAGAACAAAGCGAGCCGGTTGCGGGCTTCGTCGCGGCCGCCCTTGGCGAGCCCGCTCGCGAGCAGCGCGGCGTTGACCGCGCCGGCGCTGGCGCCGCTGATGGTGTCGAAATCGCAACCGGGCTCCTCGAGCAGGCGATCCAGCACGCCCCAGGTGAAGGCCGAGAACGTTCCGCCGCCCTGCAGGGCCAGCGACAGCTTGCGCGGCGGCCACGTCCGGGGCGGCGGCGGCAGCGTGACCGTTGCGATCGTCTCCGCCAGCGTTCGCTCGGGCGTCTCCGCGGCCTTGGTCTCGCTGATCACGGACGCGCTCGTGGCCGCCATGATCATCTCGGCAACGGCCGGCGCGACATCGGCTCGTTCCGGCGCAGGGTGCGGTTCGGATGCTTCGGTGGATGGTGCCACGTTCGGCATGACCGGCGCAGCGGGCGCGATCGCCTCAGGCGCTGGTTCTGTAGCGGCCGTGATGCCGGTCGACCAGATCTCGGCGGCCGAGAGCAGCAGGCTGGCGTTCGATCGGGCCGGGGCCGCCTTCTGCTGCGCCGGAGCCTGATCAGTACGGTCATCGTGCGTGGCCGACGAACCGCTGGAATTGGTCTTGCGTAACCACATGCAGGAATCATGACAGGCAATCATGATTCACGCCAGAGTCCCGCGTTAACTTATTAGCTTATGAGTCGCCGGTGTTGCTGCGCAGCCGCTGTGAAATCAGGGCGCAACACAGGTTTTCCGTATTTGTCCGGAGTGATTACTTCTTCGCCCCGATCTTGCTCTCGGTGCCCGACTGCAATCGCTTGATGTTTTCGCGATGCATGTAAATAAGCAACAGTGTGAGCAAGGTGAACAAGGCGGCCAGCGCGGTGTGACCGAAAGCCCACAGCACGATCGGCGTCAGCACGCTCGCGACGAGTGCCGCGAGCGATGAGTAGCGGAGCGCGAACGCGGTGGCGAGCCACACCAGGCAGAAGAAGATGGCGCCCGGCCAGAACAGACCGATCAAAATACCGATGTAGACGGCGACACCTTTGCCGCCGCGGAACTTCAGCCACACCGGGAACAAGTGGCCGAGGAAGGCGCCGAGGCCCGCGATCATCGCGGCATTCGGGCCGCCGAGATAGCCGGAGATGATGACCGCGGCCGTGCCCTTCAGCGCGTCGCCGAGCAGGGTTGCTGCCGCGAGCCCCTTGCGTCCGGTGCGCAGCACGTTGGTGGCGCCGATATTGCCGGAGCCGATGCTGCGCAGATCCTGCGTGCCGGCCAGCCTGGTCAGGATCAGGCCGAACGGGATGGACCCCAGGAGATAGCCGATGATGAGAGCGAGGGGCAGGAAGGCTTCGGAACCCATCATACCGCTCCTTCCGAGCTTGGCCTTGCGTCAGACATGTTCGAACACGGTGCGGCCGCCGACGATGGTGCGGACCACGCGGCCGGTGAAGCGGGCTTCGTCGAACGGCGTGTTCTTGCACAGCGATTTGAGGTCGGCCGGATCGAGGATCCAGGGCACGTCGGGATCGATCACGATGATGTCGGCCGGCGCGCCCGCTCGCAGGGTGCCGCCGGGCAGGCCGAGCAGCTCGGCGGGCCGGGTCGACATCGCGCGGATCAGGGTCGTCCAGCTCAGCTCGCCATTGTGTACGAGCCGCAGCGCCGCCGGCAGCATGGTCTCAAGGCCGACCGCGCCGCTCGCGGCTTCCGCGAACGGCAGCCGCTTGACCTCGACGTCCTGCGGCGTGTGGTCCGACATGATGACGTCGATCAGGCCCGAGGCCAGCGCCTCGACCAGCGCGCGGCGGTCGACCTCGGTGCGCAGCGGCGGCGTCAGTTTCAGGAAGGTGCGGTAGGGGCCGATGTCGTTCTCGTTCAGGGTGACGTGGTTGATCGAGACCGACGCGCTCACCGTGAGGCCTGCCTCGCGGGCGCGCCTGAGGATGTCGAGCGAGTCGATCGAGCTCAGCGCGGCCGCGTGATAGCGTCCCTTGCTGAGCGCCACCAGGCGCATGTCCCGTTCGAGCACGACGGCTTCCGCTGCGGGCGGAATGCCGTAGAGGCCGAGCCGCGAGGCGAACTCGCCTTCGTTCATGACGCCTTCGCCGACGAGATTGGGATCCTCGGTGTGATGCACGATCAGGGCGTCGAAATCCCGCGCGTAGGTCAGCGTGCGGCGCATCACCTGCGCGTTCATCACGCTGGTATGGCCATTGGAGAAGGCGACGGCGCCGGCAGCGCGCAAGAGGCCGATCTCGGTCATCTCCTCGCCGCGCAGGCCCTTGGTCAGCGCCGCCATTGGCTGGATGTTGACGATGGCGGTGTCGCGCGCGCGGCGCAGCACGAAGTCGACGGTCGCCGAGTTGTCGATGACCGGCTCGGTGCCGGGCTGGCAGATGATGGTGGTGATGCCGCCGGTCGCGGCGGCCTGGCTGGCGCTGGCGAAGGTCTCGCGATGGCCCAGACCCGGCTCGCCGACGAAGGCGCACATGTCGATCAGGCCGGGGGCGACGATCTTGCCGGCGCAGTTGATGACGTCGGTGCCCTCGGGCACGCCGGCCGCGCCGATGCCGCGCTTGAGGTCGCGGATGACGCCGTCGGCGATCAGCACGTCGCCGGGGCCGTCGAAGTCGCGGGAGGGATCGATCACGCGCGCATTGGCGAGCAGGATCGGACGGCGGTCGGTCAGCATGGCGTTTTGTCCCGACTTCTGTATCACGCGTTGGGCAGGTTGCGGGCCAGTGCTTCGAGCACGGCCATGCGCACGGCAACCCCCATTTCGACCTGTTCCCGGATCAGCGATTGTGCGCCATCGGCAACGATGGACTCGATCTCGACGCCGCGGTTCATCGGTCCCGGATGCATGACCAGCGCGTCTGGCTTGGCGTAAGCGAGCTTCTTCTGATCGAGCCCGAAATACTGGAAATATTCCGACGACGACGGCACGAACGAGCCGTTCATGCGCTCGCGCTGCAGGCGCAGCATCATGACGATGTCGGCGCCGTTGAGGCCCTCGCGCATGTCGCGCGCGACCTCGACGCCCATCCGCTCGATGCCGGGCGGCAGCAGCGTGGAGGGCGCGACGATGCGGACGCGGGCGCCCATCGTATTCAGCAGCAGGATGTTGGAGCGCGCGACGCGCGAATGCAGCACGTCACCGCAGATCGCGATCACCAGCCCCTCGATGCGGCCCTTGTTGCGGCGGATCGTCAGCGCATCGAGCAGCGCCTGGGTCGGATGCTCATGCGCGCCGTCGCCGGCATTGATCACGGAGCCGTCAACCTTGCGCGCGAGCAGCTCGACCGCGCCGGACGCATGGTGGCGGACCACCAGGATGTCCGGATGCATCGCGTTCAGCGTGACCGCGGTGTCCATCAGGGTCTCGCCCTTGCGCATGGACGAGGACGACACCGACATGTTCATGACGTCGGCGCCGAGCCGCTTGCCCGCGATCTCGAACGAGGACTGCGTCCGCGTCGACGCCTCGAAGAACAGGTTGACCTGGGTCCGGCCGCGCAGCACGGTGCGCTTCTTGTCGACCTGACGATTCAGTTCGACATATTCCTCGGACAGATCGAGGAGACCGGTGATGTCGTGGGCGGAAAGGCCCTCGATTCCCAGCAAATGCCGGTGCCCGAGGACGAAAGTCGATTTCGGAGAGGTTGCCATTAAAGCCAGAGCTATAGGCGCGGTTTCCGCAGGGGGCAAGGCCGAAAGCCGGGGTTCCGAGTTATCCCCCGTTCCGTCTTTCGAGCCTCTCAGGGCGCTCCAAACCGGCGGCTGGCGAACCATCGCCAGACGAGGTCCGCTCCGATATGCCCTGATCCTGCTGGCGGCGATTGTGCCGGCCTGTGCGGCCGCGTTGCCGTTCGATTTCGTCTATCTCCGCGACATCGACCCGACGATCCTCCAGGACATCCGTTATGCCGGCAGCAACAATTTCGTCGGCCGCCCTTTGCCGGGCTACGAGGCGGCCGAATGCGTCGTGACGCGTGACATGGCGCTGCGGCTGCAGGCCATCCAAGCCGAGCTGCGGCCGCGCGGCCTGTCGCTGAAGATGCTCGACTGCTACCGGCCGGTGCGTGCCGTGGCGGAGATGCTGGCCTGGTCGCAGGACGGCGTCGAGACCACGGCCGGTCGCCGTTACACTCCGCGCATTGCCAAGCAGGACCTGTTCCGTCTCGGCTATATCGCCGTGCGTTCGAGCCATTCGACCGGTGCCGCGCTCGATCTCACGCTGGTCGAGCTCGCGGCGGACAATTCGGCGGTGTTCGATCCGGCCAAGGACTATGCCGACTGCACCGCGCCCGCAGCGCTACGCGCGCCCGAGGGCAGCGTCGACATGGGAACCGGCTACGACTGTCTAGATCCCAAGGCGCATACCGCCGCGCAAGGATTGACGCCCGAGCAGCGGCGCTGGCGCGATGAGCTGCTCTCGGCCATGGCGCGGCAAGGTTTTGTGAACTATGCCAAGGAGTGGTGGCACTTTTCGCTGCCGGGCGCTGGCGCGACCACTTATGTTTTTCCCATTCGGCCGCGCCGATGATCGATCTGTAGCAGGGCACGGCCATGACGCAGTCTTCCTTCGCGACCCATGAGGTCTTCAACCAGTCGCCGCCATTCGAGGACGTCAATCTGTTCACGGCCGACCGGCCGTTGATGGATGCCTTGAAGGCCAATGACGGGGCCGGGGCTGAGCGGGAGCTGACAGCTTTCGGCAAGCTATGGGGCTCGGCTGCGATGGCCGAGCAGGGCCGGCTCGCCAACGAGAACACGCCGAAGCTGCGCAGCTTCGACGCCAAGGGCTTTCGGCGAGACGTCGTCGAGTTTCATCCGGCCTATCATCAGATGATGACGCGCTCGGTCGAGGCCGGCCTGCACAATTCGACATGGACCGCCGAGGGCAAGCCTGTTGGCGGCGCGTCGGAGGTGGTGCGCGCGGCGAAGTTCTACATCGCCTCGCAGGTCGAGAGCGGCCATCTCTGCCCGATCACCATGACGCGGGCCTCGGTGGCGGCACTGGCCGCGCAGCCCGACCTGCTGGCGCGGACGATGCCCCTCATCGGCACGCGCAACTACGATCAGGCGTTTGCGCCATGGTGGCAAAAGCGCGGCATGACGCTCGGCATGGGCATGACCGAGAAGCAGGGCGGGACCGACGTGCGCGCCAACATGACGCGCGCTGAGCGTACCACCGATGGCTATCGCATCACGGGACACAAATGGTTCATGTCGGCGCCGATGTGCGACGCCTTCCTGGTGCTGGCGCAGGCCGAAGGTGGCCTGACCTGTTTCTTCATGCCGCGCTTCAAGCCGGATGGCTCGGTGAACGCGATCCATTTTCAACGCTTGAAGGACAAGCTCGGCAACCGCTCCAATGCCTCGTCGGAGGTGGAGTTCGCGGGCAGCTATGCCGAGCGGGTCGGCGACGAGGGCAGGGGCATCAGCACCATCATCCAGATGGTGCAATTGACGCGGCAGGATTGCGCGATCTCGTCGGCCGGCCTGATGCGCTCGGGGCTCGCGCACGCGCTGCATCACGCGCGCCACCGCAGCGTGTTCCAGAAGCATCTCGCCGACCAGCCGCTGATGCAGGCGGTGCTCGCCGACATGGCTCTCCATGTCGAGGCGACGGTGGCGCTGGTGATGCGGCTGTGTCAGGCGTTCGATCGTGCGCCTCTGTCGCCGCGGGAGGCGAACTACGTGCGGCTGCTGACACCGGCGATCAAATACTGGGTGTGCAAGAGCGCGCCGCCGTTCCTGTATGAGGCGATGGAATGCCTGGGCGGCAACGGCTATGTCGAGGACGGCATTCTCGCGCGCCATTTCCGGGAGTCGCCGGTCAATGCGATCTGGGAGGGCTCGGGCAACGTGATGTGCCTGGACGTGCTGCGCGCGCTGGCGCGCGAGGCGGAGGCGGCCGCGCACGTAGTGATGCATCTGAAAGCAGAGACCAGCGGGTTGCCCGGCGCGGCCGAGGCGCTCGCTTTCATCGAGAACAGCTTCCGCCGGCCGGATTCCGAGCGCGTTGCCCGGCTTGCGGTCGAGAAGCTGGCGCTGTTGGCAGCCGCGGCCGCACTCAATTCTGTCACGCCCGCTCACGCCGAACTGTTCGCCGCCACGCGGCTCGCCGCCGTGCATCCGAGCATGTATGGCGCGGTCGATCTCGATCCGACTGATATCCGTGCCTTGCTGGAGCGCGCCCTGCCTTGACCGATTCTCCTGAAGCCGCCGTCGCGGACTCGCTCGATCCGGCCAATCCACCACAACAGGTCGCGCCTGCGAAACACCAGCCGCGTACGCTCGGCTTCTGGTGGACCGCGCTGTGGGGCTTCGTGATCTTCATCGCGCTGTTCGCCGGCCAGGCTGCGGTGGTCGGCTATTTTCTGCTGATGCGGGACGGGCCGACCGACGCCGCTGCGCTGGTTCACATCGCCAGCCGCGGGCTGACCTTGTCGCTGTCGGTGATCATGGGCCTGCCGGCCGTGCTGCTGGCGGTCTATTTCGCCGTCCGTCACACCCGCACGCCCTTCGCCGAATATCTCGGCCTGCGCTGGACGTCGTGGAAGTATGTCGGCATCGGCATCGTGGGCATGGTGGTGATCGTCGTCGCCTGGGACCTGATGTCACGGGCGACGGGGCGCGAGGTCTCGCCGGGCTTCATGTTGGACGTCCTGAAGACGGCCAAGGGCGACGGCACGGTCTGGCTGATGGTGCTCGCCTTCTGCGTCGCGGCGCCGCTGTCCGAGGAATTGTTCGCGCGCGGCTTCCTCTATCGCGGCTGGTCGGATTCGTTTCTGCGGGTGCCGGGCGCGATCGTCCTGTCGTCGCTGGTCTGGACCGCGATGCATCTGCAGTACGACTGGTACTTCTTTCTCGAGGTGCTCGCGCTCGGCCTATGGTTCGGCTATCTGCGCTCGGTCAGCCATTCGACCTGGCTGACCGTCGTGCTGCATGGCCTCAACAACCTCGCCGCCACCGTGCAGACCATGTGGCTCGCCAGCGGCCAGTCCTGAGCGGCGGTGCTCAGCCGGCCCAGGCGATCGCGAGCGGCATGGTCAGCGCCGCCAGCACGGTCTGCAGTGAGATGATCTGCGCCAGCAGCGGCGCGTCGCCGCCCATCTGCTTGGCCAGCACATAGGCGCTCGGCGAGGTCGGCACCGCCGCGCAGATCGCGACCACCACGAGGCTCGGGCCGGTGACGCCGAACCATCCGGCGAGCCCGATCGCGAGGAGGGGCATCAAGACCAGCTTGAGCACAACGCCGAGCGCGGCGGCCGGGCCGGCGCGACGCAAGCCTTCGAAGTGCAGGCCGGCGCCGGTCACCAGGAGGCCTATCGGCAGCGACGCCTGGCCGAGCGCGTCGGCGGCATCATGCCAGAGTTTAGGCAGTGGCACCCGCGCGACGTTGAGCGCGAGGCCGAGGACGCAGGCCCAGATCAGCGGATTGCGCACGATGGTGGCGAGGATCTCGCGGAGCGAGCGGCGGTTCGGCGAGGCATAATGGGCGAGCACCGCGACGCTGAACACGTTGACCATCGGGATGATCGCGATCATCGCGACCGACGCCACCGCAAGGCCGGTGGGGCCGAACAGGCTGCCCGATACGCTAAGCGCGACGTAGGTCTGCCAGCGCGTCGCGCCCTGGAAGATCGAGGTGAAGGCCGGTCCGTCGACGCCGGCGCGCGCGAGCAGCGGCCGCAGGGCGAGGCAGAGCGCGGACATCGCCAGCATCGCCAGGAACAGCGCGCCGCCGATGCCGGCCACCGGCACCTTGCTGAGATCCGCCTTGACGAGGCTCTGCAGCAGCAGGACGGGGAACAGCACGTAGTAGGTCAATCGCTCCAGCCCGTGCCACTGGGTATCGAGCCGCATCAGGCTGCGCCGCAGGCCAAAGCCGACCACGATCAGCAGGAACACCGGCGCCAGCGCCGCGATGACGGGGCCCATGCGACTACTGACCCGAGCGGCGCAGCGTCGTCAGCCGGTCGAGCGCACCCTGCAGGATGAAGATCGCCGCATGCGTATCGATCACCTCGGCGCGTTTGGCGCGGCTGACATCCATGCCGATCAACTCGCGCTCGACCGCCGCCGTCGACAGCCGCTCGTCCCACAGGCCGATCGGCAGGTCGGTAAGGCCGGAGAGATTGCGCGCGAACGCCCGGGTCGATTGCGCCCGCGGCCCCTCGCTGCCATCCATGTTGATGGGCAGGCCGAGCACGAAGCCGACCACCTTGCGCTCGGCGCAAATGGCAAGCAGCCTGATGGCATCGGCCTTGAAGGCCTTGCGCTGGATCGTCTCGACGCCGGTGGCGAGCCGGCGATCGGGATCGGACACGGCGACGCCGATGGTCTTGGTGCCGAGATCGAGGCCGACGAGCGCGCCGCGCTCGGGCCAGCGGCCGGCGGCTTCGACAAGGGGGAGAATGGGGGCGGGCATGGCAATGCGCTTAACACGCAGGCGCGTGGCGAGCCAGCAGGTGAGGGCGTGCATCGCTTCGCCGCCCCGATGAAGCTCGCGCACGCGAGTCGACCGGCCCAGATGTCGAGCGTTGCAGTCTTTCCCGGATGCGCCGGCTTCGGATCATCAAGCGAAGCTGGTGGAGCGCGAGAGCTTGTTCCAGGCACTCACTTCGGCTTTCATGCCCTCGATCTTCTGCTCGACCAGGGCCAGCGCGTCCTCACCGAGGAACAGCCGTACAGGCGGTTTTTCGGCTTCCACGAGGGCAAGCAATGCCTGTGCGGCCTTCGCGGGATCGCCGGGTTGGTTTCCGCTCTTGGCCAATCGGGCGGCGCGAATCGGATCCATGACGGCGTCGTAGTCGGAAATGCTGCGTGGCGTGCGATCCATGGACCGTCCCGCCCAATCGGTCCGAAACTGACCGGGCGCAAGCGCAATGACGCGAATGCCGAAGGCGGCCACTTCCTTGCCGAGCGACTCCGAGATGCCCTCCAGCGCGAACTTGCTGCCGCAATAGAAGCTGATCCCGGGCATGGTGATGAAGCCGCCCATGGAGGTCACATTGACGATATGGCCGCGCCGCCTCGCGCGCATCCCCGGCAACACGGCCTTCATCATCGCGACAGGGCCGAACACGTTGGCGGCGAACTGCCGCTGCAGATCGTCGAGCGAGGACTCCTCCAGCGTGCCCTCGTGACCGTAGCCGGCATTGTTCACCAGTACGTCGATCGCGCCAATCTGCTTCTCGGCCTCTGCCACAGCAGCCGGGATTGCATCGAAATCCGTAACATCGATCACGAGAGGATGAGCCTTGCCCGCTGCAAGCGCGGCAAAAGCCTCGGCATCGGCGACCCTTCGCACGGTCCCGATCACCCGATGGCCGGCGGCCAGCGCGCCCTTTGCGAACGCTCGGCCCAAGCCCGAGCTGACGCCAGTGATGAGGAAGATCTTCGAATCGGCAGCCGCCATCGTCCAACTCCGCATGACAAGGTTATCTATATCATGATATAGATACTGCATGGCACGTGGCAAGACCGAACATTCATCCAGTGGCATGAGAGGCGAGCCGCTTCGTCGGCACGTCCTCGATGCCGCAGAGCGGCTTCTTCGTCAGGGCAGGGCCGATTTCTCGATGCGGGACCTTGCCGCTGAGGCGGGGGTCAGCTTCGCGACGCCGTTCAATCAGTTCGGCAACAAGGCCGCGATCATGCAGGCTCTCTCCATACGTCGGATCGACACCATGGAGGTGCGGTACGCCGCCGCGCCACCATCGAGAGATGCGAATACCCGCGTGCTATTGGCTATTGATACGGCGGTGGCAGTGATGTTGGAGAATCCAGACGTGAACCGGACCGTGATGGGATGGCTGGGTGCCGCCCAGGCTTCGCCCGGTCAGACGCTGTCCCGATCCACTGCCTTCTGGGCACTGGCCTTGGGGAAGGGAGAGGGACTGAGGGCCGGCCGGCGAGAACAAGCCCTGCGCTGCCTTCCAGAGCAACTCGCCTTCAGTTTCCGCGGCGTGTTGTCCTTCTGGACTGCGGGCGAATTGTCGGACGCGGCGCTCGCCCCGCGTGCGCGAGACATGGCGAGCGCCTTGTTGCTCGCCTACCTCCATTGACGTCCGATAGGGGCGGCTTGATCGACTGCCCCCCGATCCCTGGTCTCTGTCGGCCAGCTTCAGGCGCGCCTGCGGCGGGCTCCTTGTCCAAGGCTTGCTTTCGCAGGACGATTCCCGACTCCTCGTGAGGACGCGGCGCTCCCGGGATGCCCTCACGAGGAGATCGGCGGAGCTTAACGGATCGCGATCGGGTTGATCATGCCCTGGACGCCGCCGCGCCAGCGTGGCTGGCCGAGCACAAACAGGAACTCGTAGCCCTTGTCCTTGGCCAGTTCCGCCGTGTCCATGTTCTCCAGGATGTAGGTCCCGTTCATGGCGAGCAGGATCTGGTGCACCTCGAACAGGTTCGACGACTCGAACGGGATCGCCTCCACCGCCCAGTTGTCGGCGCCGACTGCGACCACACCCTTCGAGGTCAGGTATTTGGCGCCTTCGACGCCGAGACCGGGCTCGCCGGCGCCGTAACGCTTGTCGTCCTTGCCGATCAAACCAAGCCAGCCGGTGTGGAAGATCACGATGTCGCCCTGGCGGATCTCGACGCCCTGCTTCTTGGCAGCTTCCTCGATCTCCTTGACGTTGAACGCCGTGCCTTCCTTGACCACGTCGGTGTTGTAATAGGCGGCCATGTCGAGCAGCACGCCGCGCGCCACCAATGGCGGCACCTTCTCGATGCCGAGCTTCTTCAGGCCGGTCGGATCGGCGAAGTCGAGCAGCTTGTTGCCGTTGTAATAGACGTGCTCGATGCCGAGATGGCCGAGCCCGTCGATCTGGCTGCCGACGCCGACCCAGCCTTCGACGATGTCGTCATTGTAGGTCGCCTTGTTCGGGCCGAGGCCGGGAATTCCGGCCTGGCCCGGCTGCACCACGGTGATCTTGAACGAACGCGGCGGATAGGCCGGCGTCTTGGAATCGACGATCATGCCGAGCGGGTAGGTCTTGCCGGTCTTCACCAGCGAGGCGGCTTTGACCACGAGCTCCGGCGTGATGTAGTTGGCCGCGCCGATCTCGTCCTGTGGGCCCCATTTCGATTTCGTCCAATCCGGGGTCTTGTCCTGGGCATTGGCCGTCCCGATCGCACCCATCATGGCAATCGAGCAGCACAACACGAACGCGTTGCGCATCGCATTTCCTCCGACATGTTGACGTTTGTTGTGTTTCGCGCTGGCCAGCGCCACATCCTAACGTAGTAGAGGATGGCGCGACAAAATTATTTTCGCGCGCGTGCGCTGCACAGCGCCCGAAAGTCGCATCGGTCGAAATGGCCGCGTTTCACGGTCGAGAACGTCATTTCGCGCAATGGAATGTGACGCTCGCCGGCAACGTTCAGTACAATCTCCGGGTGAATCCGCTCAAGCCGCGATGTCGTGATCCCGGCCGGCGAGGCCGGCCATGAAGGCCGAGAGCGCGCTGCTGCGATGCGCCGCGCGGCGATGGATGAACAGTGTTTCGACCTTGGCATGAACTGCATCGAGCGTGTGCAGGCTGACGCTGCCGATCATCTCGTTGCGCGTCAATACGGCGCGTGGCAACAGCGCGACGCCCATGCCGGCGGTGACACAGCCGATCATGCCGTCGAGCGTGCCGAGCTCGATGCGCGCTGCCGCGGGCCAGCCGAAATCGTTGAAGACCTGCTCCAGCCGCTGCCGGTAGGTGCAGCCGGCCCTGAACACCAGCGCCGTCGGACCGGACGCCGTTGTCGCCGCACGCAGAGCCGGCAGGCTTTCGAAGCGCCGGGCCGTCACCAGCACCAGCTCTTCCTCGAAGGCGATGATGCCCGAGAGATCGGGATGGTCGATCGGGCCGGCCACGAAGGCACCCTCGAGCGTCCCGTCGAGCACTGCGGCCACCAGCTCGGCAGTTGGCGCCGTGCGCAGGCCGAGGGCGACCGCCGGGAAGCGTCGATGAAAATCCGCGAGCAGCGTCGGCAGCCGCACGGCGGCGGTCGTTTCCATCGAGCCGATCATCAGCGGTCCCTTGGGATCGCCGTCGTCGCGCGCCGCGAGCAGCGCTTCGCGCGACAGCGCCGCCATCCGGTCGGCATAAGGCAGCAGGCGCAGTCCGGCATTGGTCAGGGTCATGCCGCGGCTGTGCCGCTCGAACAATGCGGTGCCGACCTCGGCCTCCAGCGCCTTGATCCGCTGGGTCACGTTGGACTGCACCGTGTTGAGGGCTTCCGCCGCGCGCGTGATGCCGCCGGTGCGCGCAACAGCCGCGAAAGTCTGGAGGTCGCTCAGCTCCACGGCCAATCTCCGTTTTGAATCTGCGATGGCAGAGTTCTCAAGTATTCATTTTAAGAGAATGTTAGCCGCGCCTAAACTCGCCGTCCAGAGATGAGGAGACTGTGATGCCGCTACGGACGGCGCTGACAGAAGGGCTCGGCATCAGCCATCCGATCCTGCTGGCGCCGATGGATGGGATTGCCGATGCGCGGCTGGTGCGCTCGGTCAGCGGCGCCGGCGGCTTTGGCATTCTGGGCGGCGGCTACGGCAATCGGACGTGGCTCGCGCATGAAATTGCGGAGCTCGAAGGCCTGCGCGCGCCGTTCGGCATCGGCTTCATCACCTGGTCGCTGGCCAAGCAGCCCGATCTGCTCGACATCGCGCTCGCCGCGCGGCCTGCGGCGATCATGCTGTCGTTCGGCGATCCCGCGCGCTTTGCGCCTGATATCAAGTGTGCCGGTGCGCTGCTGATCTGCCAGGTGCAGAGTGAGGTGATGGCGGAGCAGGCGATTGCGGCCGGGGCTGACATCCTGATCGCGCAAGGAACCGAGGCGGGTGGTCATGGCGCGTCGCGGACCACGCTCGATCTCGTGCCGGCGATCGTCGACCTCGCGGCCGGCCGCTTGCCTGTGGTGGCTGCGGGCGGTCTCGCCGATGGCCGCGGCCTTGCGGCGATGCTGATGCTGGGGGCGGAGGGCGTGCTGCTCGGCACGCGCTTTTATGCCAGCCGGGAGGCTGCCGGCGCCGACGAGGCCAAGCGGCGGATCTGCGCGGCAAAATCCGGCGAGACCGTGCGCGGCATCATCTTTGATCTGTCGCGCAACAATGTCTGGCCAGCGCCGTTCACCGGCCGCTGCCTGGTCAACGATCATGCGCGCCGCTGGATGGGGCGCGAGGTCGATCTGCTGCAGCAGGTCGAGACCGTCTCGGCCGACTATATGAAGGCACGCGCCAACGGCAATTTCGACATTGCAGCGGTCATCGCCGGCGAGGCGGTCGGTCTGATCCATGATATCCCACCGGCCGGCGAGATCGTCGCGCGCATCGTCAGCGAGGCCGAGCACATTCTTCAGGGACGGCGCAATTCATCCGCCGTCTCAGCCGAGCAATAGGAGCAGACCATGTGGCCCGATCGCCATTTCGCTGATCTCGTCAAGACCGACCATCCGATCGTGCTCGCCCCGATGGCGGGCGTGGCCGACGCCGAGCTTGCGATCGCTGTGGCCGAAGGCGGCGGGTTGGGGTCGCTGGCGTGTGCGATGATCTCTGCCGACAAGATGCGCGAGCAGGTCAACATCTTCCGCCAGCGCATTGCCGCGCCGATCAACGTGAATTTCTTCTGCCACACCGCGGTCGAGGCCGATGCGATCAGCGAGGCCGGCTGGAGGCGGCGGCTGGCCTCCTACTACCGCGAGTACGGCATCGATCCCGATGCGGAGGTCCAGGCGGCCAATCGCGCGCCGTTCGATGAAGCGATGTGCCTTGCCGTCGAGGAGCTGAAGCCGGAGATCGTCAGCTTCCATTTCGGCCTGCCTGAGCCCGGGCTGCTCGCGCGCGTGAAGGCGACCGGCGCGGTCGTGATGGCGTCCGCGACCGTGGTGCGCGAGGCGGTATGGCTGGAGCGGAACGGCGCCGACGTCATCATTGCGCAAGGTGCGGAGGCCGGCGGCCATCGCGGCATGTTCCTGACCGACAAGCTCGCCGAGCAGGTCGGCACGTTTGCGCTGGTGCCGCAGATCGTGGATGCGGTGAAGCTGCCGGTGATTGCAGCCGGCGGCATCGCCGATGCGCGCGGCATCGCCGCGGCGTTTGCGCTCGGTGCATCCGGCGTGCAGATCGGCAGCGCTTTCCTGCGCTGCCCCGAGTCCAAGGTCAGCGTCATGGCCCGCGCCGCGCTTGCCGCCGCCGATGACGAATCCACCGTCATCACCAACGTGATGACCGGCCGGCTCGCCCGCGGCGTCGCCAACCGGGTGATGCGCGAGGTCGGGCCGATCTCGCCGGATGCGCCGGCGTTTCCGCATGCCGCGACCGCGCTCGGTCCGCTCAAGGCCGCGGCAGAGAAGCAGGGCAGGGTGGATTTCACCAATCTTTGGGCCGGCCAGGCGCTGCCGTTGGGGTGCGAGGTGCCGGCCGCCGAGCTGACGCGGAGCCTGGCCGAACAGGCTCTGGCGCGGCTGCGGAGCATGGCGGGCTGACACCTCGGGCGGGATGTTGCCCCAGGAAAGTCCAACGGCTGCCGGTTGCGGCGCGAAAGCGGGCTCTGCTATAGGGCGGGTTCACCTTGTCCCGTGAGGCCCTATATAATGTCGGTCGATGCCGCCACCGTCCGCCGGATCGCGCAATTGGCGCGGATCGCTGTCACTGACGCCGAGGTCCCGCATCTGCAGGGCGAGCTCAATGCGATGCTGGATTTCGTCGAGCAGCTGTCGGAGGTCAATGTCGAGGGCGTCGAGCCAATGACCTCGGTGACGCCGATGGCGATGAAGAAGCGTCAGGACGTCGTCAATGACGGCGAGATCGCCGACGACATCGTCAAGAACGCGCCGGCGACCGAGAACCACTTCTTCCTCGTGCCGAAGGTCGTGGAATAGCCAAGGGGTTGGATTGGTCGCTGCTCCGGCGCGATCGACCCGAGCCGTAACCGACAAGCGAGCCAACGCCATGTGCCTGCTCTGCGACGATGAAGCGGCCTACAAGGCCTATATGGACTATCTTGACGCGATGGAGCGGCAGGGCAAGGCCGCCGATCCGGACAAGGCCGTGAACGAGATTCTCGACCAGCTCGAAGCGGCCGCCAATACCAAGAAAGCCGCCCCTGCGAAGAACAAGTTCTTCGCGGACGACCCGGCCGACGACAAGACGCTTTCTCCTTTCTTCTGCAGCCCGATCAACAAATGACCGATTTGACTTCGCTGACGCTCGCCGAGGCCCGCAAGGGCCTCGCGAGCAAGACCTTCACGTCGCTCGAGCTGACCGACGCTCATCTCAAGGCCATTGAGGACGCGCGCGCCCTCAACGCCTTCGTGATGGAGACGCCGGATCAGGCGCGCGCCATGGCGCGCGACGCCGACGCCAGGATCAATAAGGGCGAAGGCGGGCCGCTGGCCGGCATTCCGCTGGGGATCAAGGATCTGTTCGCCACCAAGGACGTCCGCACCACGGCGTGCTCGAAGATCCTCGGCAATTTCGTGCCGCCTTACGAGTCGACCGTGACCTCGCAGCTCTGGCGCGACGGCGCGGTCATGCTCGGCAAGCTCAACAATGACGAGTTCGCCATGGGCTCGTCGAACGAGACCTCGTGCTTCGGCCCGGTCGGCAACCCGTGGCGCCGCGAGGGCTCCAACACCACCTTGGTGCCGGGCGGCTCGTCCGGCGGCTCGGCTTCGGCGGTGGCCGCGCTGCTCTGCATGGGCGCGACCGCAACCGACACCGGTGGCTCGATCCGCCAGCCGGCGGCGTTCACCGCCACCGTCGGCATCAAGCCGACCTATGGCCGCTGCTCGCGCTGGGGCATCGTCGCCTTTGCCTCGTCGCTCGACCAGGCCGGGCCGATCGCGCGCACGACCCGGGATGCGGCGATCCTGCTGCGCTCGATGGCCGGCCACGATCCGAAGGATACGACCTCGGTCGACATCCCCGTGCCGGACTACGAAGCGGCGATCGGCAGGTCGGTGAAGGGCATGAAGATCGGCATTCCCAGGGAGTACCGGCTGGACGGCATGCCGGCCGAGATCGAGAAGCTCTGGAGCGAGGGCGCGGCGTGGCTGAAGGCGGCCGGTGCCGAGCTGGTCGAGGTGTCGCTGCCGCACACGAAATACGCGCTGCCGGCCTATTACATCGTGGCGCCGGCCGAGGCGTCCTCTAACCTCGCGCGCTACGACGGCGTCCGCTATGGCCTGCGCGTGCCGGGGAAGTCCATCGGCGAGATGTACGAGAACACCAGGGCCGAAGGGTTTGGCGCCGAGGTCCGCCGCCGCGTCATGATCGGAACCTATGTGCTGTCGGCCGGCTATTACGACGCCTATTATCTGCGCGCGCAGAAGGTCCGCACCCTCATCAAGAAGGATTTCGAGGACTGCTTCGCCAAGGGCGTCAACGCCATCCTGACCCCGGCGACACCGTCGGCCGCCTTCGGCATCGGCGAGAAGGGCGGCGCCGACCCGATCGAGATGTATCTCAACGACATCTTCACGGTGACCGTGAACATGGCGGGACTGCCAGGCATCGCCGTGCCCGCCGGCAAGGACAGTCAGGGGCTGCCGCTCGGGCTGCAACTGATCGGCCGTCCGTTCGACGAGGAGACGCTGTTCTCGCTCGGCGAGGTCATCGAGCAGGCGGCGGGACGCTTCACGCCGGTCCGGTGGTGGTAAGCGTCGCCGATTTCAAGACGAGCCTCGCGGGCGACGCGCCCGCGGCCGGACTGTCGCCCGTGCTGACCGGCCTGTGGTGGCTGGCGAAGGGCGACTGGGACCGCTCGCACAAGATCATTCAGGACGAGACCGGCCGCGACGCGGCCTGGGTGCACGCGCATCTGCATCGCGTCGAAGGCGATCTCGGCAATGCCGCCTACTGGTATCGGCAGGCCGGGCAGCCCGTCGCCAAGGATGCATTGGATATCGAATTTGAGCGGATCGTCTCCGCGCTGATGGGGAGTTGAGGGCCATGACGGCAACCAGCGGCAAGCTGATGAAGGGCGCCACCGGCGACTGGGAGGTCGTGATCGGCATGGAGATCCATGCCCAGGTCACCTCGAAGTCGAAGCTGTTCTCGGGCGCCTCGACCGCGTTCGGCGGCGATCCCAACAGCCACGTCTCGCTGGTCGACGTGGCGATGCCGGGCATGCTGCCGGTCATCAACGAGGAGTGCGTGCGGCAGGCCGTGCGCACCGGGCTCGGGCTCAATGCCAAGATCAACCTGCGCTCGGTGTTCGACCGCAAGAACTATTTCTACCCCGACCTGCCGCAGGGCTATCAGATCAGCCAGTACAAGGACCCGATTGTGGGCGAGGGCGAGGTCGCGGTCGAGCTCGACGGCGGCAAGACCGCCACGATCGGCATCGAGCGCCTGCACCTCGAGCAGGATCCCGGGAAGATGCTGCACGACCAGTCGCCGTCGCTGTCCTATATCGACTTCAACCGCTGCGGCGTGGCGCTGATGGAGATCGTCTCCAAGCCGGACATCCGCGATGCCGAGCAGGCCAAGGCCTATGTGAGCAAGCTGCGCTCGATCCTGCGCTATCTCGGCACCTGCGACGGCGACATGGAGAAGGGAAGCCTGCGCGCCGACGTCAACGTCTCCGTGCGCAAGCCGGGCGGCCCGCTCGGCACCCGCTGCGAGATCAAGAACATCAACTCGATCAATTTCATCGGCCAGGCGGTCGAGGCCGAGGCGCGGCGCCAGATCGAGATCATCGAGGACGGCGGCGCGATCGAGCAGGAAACCCGGAGGTTCGATCCCGACAAGGGCGAGACGCGCTCGATGCGGTCCAAGGAGGAGGCGCACGACTACCGTTACTTCCCGGACCCGGACCTGTTGCCGCTCGAGTTCAGCCAGGCCTTCGTCGACGAGCTGAAGGCGGCACTGCCGGAGCTGCCGGATCAGAAGAAGGCGCGCTTCATCGCCGATGTCGGCCTCTCGCCCTATGACGCCTCGGTGCTGGTGGCCGAGCGCGAGAGCGCGGCGTTCTATGAGAGCGTGCTGGAGGCGCTGTCCGACCGGGCGCGCGACGGCAAGCTCGCCGCCAACTGGGTGATCAACGAGCTGTTCGGCCGGCTCAACAAGGAAGGCCGCGACATCGCGTCCTCGCCGGTGTCGGCTTCTCAGCTCGCCGCGATCGTCGCGCTGATCGGCGAGGGCACCATCTCCGGCAAGATCGCCAAGGACCTGTTCGAGATCGTCTGGAGCGAGGGCGGCGAGCCGCGCGAGCTGGTCGAGAGCCGCGGCATGAAGCAGGTGACCGACCTCGGCGCGATCGAGAAGGTGGTCGACGAGATCATCGCCGCCAATCCGGACAAGGTGGCGCAGGCGAAAGCGAAGCCGCAGCTGGCCGGCTGGTTCGTCGGTCAGGTGATGAAGTCGTCGGGCGGCAAGGCCAATCCGCAGGCGGTCAACGACATCCTGAAGAGCAAGCTCGGCATCTGAAACGGCGATCGCTCGTCTTCGTTCCAGCGGCGCGCACACGGTGCGCGCCGTTTTGTTTGACCCGACGACTTCGCGAATCGCTGCGCGCGATTCGCAAAAAAGCCACCATTGCCGAGCGTTCGAACGCACACGAGGGCGTGTGCAATGAAAATTTTTTCGTTGCCAAAATTTACGACTCAGAGTCCGCGCGCCGCCTTCATCGTGCGAGTCCGCGCCTTGCGATGTGCACGCCGCCGCTTTCGCGCTGTCATGTAGCAGTTCAGAAAATGCTTGCAGCGTAGGCTTTTCCTGCAATGTCTATCAGTAGCGCGCTTGGCGTCGCGCGCAGCCGCGTGCGCGTTTGCGATGTCGAACCTCGCACTGCTTCGCGCGTTGCGTCAGCCGCGTGCGCGCGCGCCTGTCAACACTTCCTTAAGCCGGAAGCTGTTTTTTTTCACTCGTTGGTGTATCGATGAGGAGTGCAGCTCGATTCCCGAGTGCACGCATCGACTAAGCCATCTCACATCGGAGGGCAACATGGCCAAGAAAGCGAAGAAGGCGAAGAAGGCAGTGAAGAAGGTCGCGAAGACCGCGGCGAAGAAGACTGCCAAGAAGACCAAGAAGGTCGCCAAGAAGAAGTAACTCTCGCAGTCCTTGCGAGATGAGTCCGGCAGCTGATGCCGGCACGTCGTTGGAACGCAGGTCGGCATAGCTCCTCGCGAGCCGGGTAGATCTCCTGAAGCTCCAACAGACGATAGAGGGTGTCGGCGAGACATCAGGTCAACGGTCGGAT
Organism: Bradyrhizobium sp. SZCCHNR1053; assembly: GCF_032381235.1. NCBI lineage: Bacteria > Pseudomonadati > Pseudomonadota > Alphaproteobacteria > Hyphomicrobiales > Nitrobacteraceae > Bradyrhizobium > Bradyrhizobium sp. SZCCHNR1053. The sequence goes on along the minus strand of NZ_JAUHJM010000001.1, from coordinate 916,977 downwards.
CGAACTCGAGAGCGGCTTCGCTCGCGGTGCGGTCCGGCAGAAGAAACAGGATTTCTTCGTTCGGTGCAGATCGCGTTTCCGGTCTGCAATCTCACGAGCGGCTATCAGCCAGAGTGGGATCTGATCCTGACGTGTTCGCCGACGCCCTCGATCCTTGAGCACCGCGCCTCCGGCGACTGCGTGCCTTCCAGTCTCCCATAGACGAACGACCTTATTAGAAACTCGGTGCACGCGTACTCGTGCTGCAGTGCGCTACGCAATCTCCCGCACCCTGTGTCGAGACGTGTCCGGTCCCAGTGCGGCTGTTGACCGCCTGTGTGGTGCGCTCCGCCCCGGAGCGGTGAAGCGCTTTCGCGGATGGTTAGGGGTTTGCCAAACAGAACGGTAAACCGCTCTTTGCCGAGTTGAAGAATCCATTTCGAATCAATGTATTGAAGCCGTCCCGGGAAAATGCGGGGTTCCGCGTTCAGGGCTCGTTCAGCACGATGTTTAAACTGCCTTTCAAACTTGATCGGTCATCCTTCGCGCATAAGCCGCGAGACGGCATGGGGATAACCAGGCGTTGAACAGTTGGACGGGGGCGTGCTCGGGTGACCGGCCGCCTCCTCGGGCGAAGGAGAGCGACGATGTTTCAGGGACAACTCAATTTTGATGATGTGACCACCGCGGAGCAGGGCGCCAGCGGCGATGTCCTGTTCGAGCTCGGCATGCTCTATGCGAGCGGTCGCGACGGTGCGGTCGATCTGATCGCCGCGCACAAATGGTTCAATCTCGCCGCCCTCAGGGGGCGCGTCGACGCCGTGGCAATGCGCCGCGAGGTCGCCGAGCAGATGTCGGATGCCGAGATCGCGACCGCGCAGCGCGAGGCGCGCGCCTGGATGACTGCGCACTGAGCGAGCTAGGCCGCGACTTGGCGGATCTCGCTTTCGGTGCGAACCATGCCGCACGAGCCAGTTCGCCGGCCGCGAACCGGGAGCGCTGGGGTGACCCGCGCTCGATCGTTCATTCTCGTGGGAAGCGGGCCTCGTCGCGCGCCTATGAATCTCCTATCTGTCGTCCGATGTGACGCAGGCAGGTGGGATTGATGGCATGGGCCAGGCACGGCGACAGGCGCGGCGGCAAGAGCTGATCGACTGCCATGACTGCGGCAGCGGCGTCTCCTTCAGCGCAGTGGCGTGCCCGCATTGCGGATCGACCGAGCCGGCCGGGCCTGCGGTGCAGAGCCGGCGCGAGTTGAAGCGTCTGCGGGTGGAGGCCCACAACGACCGCCGCCTCGTCGTGGTGACCGTGCTCTGTGCGGGCCTCGGCGCCATCTACGGTGCCGTGATGGGAGCAGGAGGCGCGGCGTCATGGTGGGCTGCGCTGGGCTATGGCTTCGTCGGCACCGTCATCGGCGTGCCCGCCGCCTTCGTGATCAACCTCATCCGTGGTCTGTTCGATTGAACCCGCGCGTGATCGCGCGGCAACCGTGATCACGGCGGCCACGGTCCGTTACGATCCGGCAGGTGCGTGAACGGCTCGGCTTTGATGCGGATGATCAGGGGTAGGGGGCTGCTGGCCGCGCCGACGGGCGGCTGGCGGAGACGGAGGGATTCGAACCCTCGATAGGGCTTTACAACCCTATAACGGTTTAGCAAACCGCCGCCTTCAGCCACTCGGCCACGTCTCCAGCGAGGGTCGGTATGCCCGACGCCGCGCTGAGCCGCAAGCGGCAGATTGCGTGCGGTTTCGAAATCCTCACAGGGCTGCGTCTTCGCCGGATCGGCCCCGGACGGTGATCTCCACCGTTGGCGATCGATCCGAGCTGAGCCTGCCGTTTGATCGGACGCGGCACGGCATGGAAGTCGCCGGGCGGCGCAGGCCCTCTCGATGGTCCCTGATATAGAGCGTCACCAATATAGAGGGGCGCCTGGAACGACGGGCCGGTGGCAGGGGCGCAGAGGGCATCGTCCTCCGGTCCGATTCTCGTTCAGCGCCTTAGCTGGATTCGTGGCCCCGGTGCCTGACTTGGGGCGGGTTCCTGGCGGGCGAGTGCTCGCGGCCCTGAACACCCAAAATTGCGTTGTGACAAAACGATAACATAAACAGCAAGTTAGGTGTTCCCGCAGAACCACGGTCGCGTGCCTTTTGTGCAACACCAGTCCGAAAAGGCGCCGCCTGGGCGCCGCAATGATGGTTCCTTTGTTGCGTGTGCAAAGGCCTTCGGTAATTCTGCTCGCACGACGAAGGGGGGCATCCCGACGTCGTCCCGTTTAGGTCGTTCGCTCAAGTCCCTCGCGTTCATGCGGGTGTGTCCCATAGCGCGAAGCGGCTGAGCGACGGGTCGAAGAGGGATAACGGTACCAACCCCAAGGGTGTCTCTCACCCAGCGGAGGCGGAACCTTCCCTGACTGAGCAACTTGGAGGTTTAACATTATGAACACGATCAAGAGCCTTGTCCTGGGCTCGGCGGCCGCTCTCGTCGCCATGTCCGGGGCTCAGGCAGCTGACCTTCCGATCAAGGCCAAGGCGGTCGAGTATGTGAAGGTCTGCTCGCTTTACGGCGCTGGTTTCTACTACATCCCCGGCACCGACACCTGCATCAAGCTCGGCGGCTACGTCCGCGCCGAGACCTCGTTCGCCAGCAACGGCCAGTACAACAACGCTGTGAACGGCGTCTCCGGTGGCAACAACCGCCACAGCAACTACTACTACAGCCGCGCTCGTCAGGACCTCAACATCGACACGCGCACCGCGACCGAGTACGGCGTGGTTCGTACCTATGCCGATCTGACGTTCACCTGGACCAGCGGCACCTACGCCGGCTCGGGTTCGGCGACCGGCGCAACCGCCTACTCGACGGCCGGCGCTCCTGGCGCACAGGCCGACGGCAACATCGCGCAGGGTGGCCTGGGCGTGTACTACGCCTTCATCCAGTTCGCTGGCTTCACCATGGGTAAGGCCGTGTCGCAGTTCGACGCGCCCTGGACCAACTACCCGGGCAACAACTTCGACGGCCTGTGGGGCGGCGGCGGCACCGTGACCGGTGTCAACCAGTTCAGCTACACCGCCGACTTCGGCTCGGGCATCACGGCGGCGATCTCGGCGCAGGACGCGACCCAGTACTACACGACGAACCTGTGGAACGTGTCGGGCATCACTGCAGCCAGCATCGTTGGCGGCTCCTACGGCACCAACTCGTTCGGCGGCAACGTTGCTCCGGACATCGTCGGCATGGTCCGCGTCGACCAGGCCTGGGGTCTGTTCCAGGCGTCGTTCGCGGCGCATGACAACCACACCGGCTACTACGGCGCCACCGAGCTCACCGGTCACCCGGCTGACAAGTGGGGCTGGGCGGCTCAGCTGGCCTTGTCGATCAAGAACATCCCGACCGGCCCCGGCGACACCATCAACATCCAGGGCGTCTACACCAACGGTGCGAGCCGTTACAACGCTCAGAGCCTGGTGCCGACCACCTACGCGATGTACGGCGGCAGCAGCACGGCTGGTGTCTACGGCACGCTCGGCTTCGCTGGCGTCAGCGACTCGGTCTTCGTGACCGGCGGTGAGCAGCAGCTGACCACGACCTACGGCTTCCGTGGTGCTTACACCCACAACTGGAGCCCGACCTGGAACTCGGCGATCTACGGTTCGTGGGCTGCCGTGAGCTACAACAACACTGCCAAGGGCCTGATCTGCGGCAGCGCGGCGATGGGTGCGATCGCGGGCGCAGGCTTCACCTGCAACCCCGACTTCAACATCTCCTCGCTCGGCTTGATCACCCGTTGGACCCCGGTCAAGAACCTGACCTTCTCGGCCGACGTGGCCTGGACCAACCTGGACCAGAAGTACTCGGGCAACATCGCGTACCCGGGTTCGGCCACGGTTTCCAAGCCGGCGGCGACCTACCAGCTCAAGGACCAGAACTCGGTGTCCTTGCTGCTCCGCGCTCAGCGCAACTTCTGATCCTGATCGTCTGATCGGGATTCAAGAGCCCCCGGCATGAAACTGCCGGGGGTTTTTGCTGTTTGTGGCAGCGCATTCCGGCCCAGCACCCGAGTCAGGCTCGCTCGAAGATCGATGCAAGATCGGCAACTGAGACAAATCAAAATCGGCGGCTGAGGTAATGAGGAGGATTCCGAACGCCTCGTTGATCGAAAATCACTTTCTTTTCAGTGACTTGACAGTCTGTCGGTATCTTTTTTAAATTGGTGTTGAAAACAGATGAGTTGATAAGCTAATTTTGTCACGCGCTGATAGCGATCCCTCCTCAAGAGGACACTGCCGATCCAAGTTCGACGATCATATGATGTTAGACTCCACGAAACCTCTGGCGATGCCCCGCCGGAGGTTTCTTCATTTCAGGATCTCCTCGTCGCCCGGTTCCTGAGGTTGGCTATCGGTTGCAACGTACCGGTGCAACCGCTGCGCGTCAGCGCAAAGCATCCATCGTAGACCAAAGGTCGGAGCAAAATTCCTTGCGCATCGGCTTGACCGGGAAATCCCGGGTGGTCACGATGACCGCCAGATGACGGGGCCACACCGTCACGCCAGCGAGGAATCAGTCCAAGATGAGTTCGGAAGGCTCTGTGGGAGTGCTGCGTCCGTGGTCCGAGCAAGACGATCTGGCGGGCGCCATCACGCGGTTGCTGGAGGCGCGGCCGGAGGGCCGGGCCGAGCTTGCGGAATGTCTGGCGGTTGCGCAGCGGATCGACGCCAGCGACGACGAGTCCTGGTATCGCGAGTGGATGCAATGCGCGGATGCAATGAAGGCTGCCGCCGCCGACGCTGTGAGCAGCGGCCGTCCCCAGCTGGCGTTGCGCAAATGGTCGCGCGCGGTCGATTGTTATGAGGCTGCGGCCTGTCCGTTCAGCAGCTCACGCTCCCGCCAGGCCGTCGTGCTGTCCCGCATGCGCGAATGTGCGCGCGAATTCCTGCGCTGCGCCGATCCGCAAGGAGAGGTCGTCACGATTCCCTGGCGCGCGGACTATTCGCTCGAAGCCTATTTCCTGCCGGCGCGCTGCGAGGCAGGCAGGGCGCCCACCGTCATCTGCATCGGTGAGCCCGGCCGTCGCAAGGAAACGTCCCTGTTCAAGCTTGCAGCCCATGCGGAGCAGCGCGGCTTGGCGTTGCTGGTGGTCGATCTGCTGGGCAGCGGACCGGACTGCCGTTTCGAGGAGATCGTCGGCCGTCGCGATCTCGAATCAGCCATCGCGAGCGTGACGGACTACGTGACGTCCCGTGATGACGTGGACGAAGGCCGGATCGCGATCCTGGCCGACGACTGGAGCTCGTCCTTCGTCGCGCGCGGCATCGCACTCGATCCGCGTTATGCTGCGGCGGTCTGCGACGCCGGCTTGTGGGACATTCACGAGCGCGTCTTCCTGTCGCGCCGACCCGGTGCGGGCGAGCGGGGCAGGCTGTCGATCGCGACCGATGGGCTGGCGGCGCGGCAGATCATGTGTCCGCTGCTGGTGACGGTGCCGGAGCGCGGCTGGCTTCGAGCCGACATCGCAACCCGGCTGATCGCGCAGATCAAGCGCGAGCACCCGGACATCACTCTGAAGATCGTCTCCAGCGCGGGCGCCGATTGGCTCGAAGCCGATGCCTTCGTCTTCGACTGGATCGCCAAGCGTCTGGCGGGGTCTCCGCGGCCTCCAGGTTGACGCGACCGCATGTCTGCGCTCGCTGCCTGTAAGAGGCGGTCGGGCCGTGACCGCCTCGGGGGGCCTCAGAGCCCCATCGTGAGTCGCGCGCTGGCCTTTTCGAAACGGTCCTTGAGGCCAGCCAGCTTGTCCGTGAAGGTCGCGAGCTCACGAGCGTCGAATTCCTCGAAGATGAAGCCGAAGATCTGCGCTTGCTGAGCCTCCAGCTCGGCGAACTGCTCCGATGTCTTGGCGGTGAGCGACATCCGGACCACGCGCGCATCGTTGGGGGCGGGCTTGCGTTCCATGAAGCCCTTCTTCTCGAGCAGCTTCGACTGCGTCGTGACGAAGGAGGGGTCGACGTGCAGCCGCTTGGCCGCCGCATTCACGGCAACTCCCTCGCCTTGATCCAGTTCGGAGATCGCCATCAGGATCATCCATTGGGGGCCACTGATGCCGATTCTCTTGGCCCAGAAGTACCTCAGCTCCTCCAGATGGACGTTGATCGTGGAGATCTCCCTGGCGAAGCGAAGAATGGCGTCGCGATTCTTCGGCAGATGTTCGGCAGTCTTCGGTTGCGCGTCCGCTTCCACAGGTGCGGCAGACATGTTCTTCAAGGGCGCCATTGCTCAGGAGTTCCGGTACGAAGCTTGACCCTAAAGAAAAAAAATCCGCAACAAAATCACTTATCTAGGAGGACATCCGTCGTCCCCCGTGCGCTGCACAACAAGCTGCCATTGTGTTGCCCTTAAGACACATTTCGGCTTCATTCAATTACCTGACTGCATAAACTATTTTGCTTACCGAATGAGCGAAGGCATAGTTCCTGGCGACGGTGGGGGGTTACTCGATCGTCCCGTGACAGGTGGTTCGCTTAAGTCCCTCGCGTGATGCGGGTGTGTCCGATGGCGCGAAGCGGCTGAAGCGGTTTTTCGGGAGCGGAGGAAGCGGATCGTCCTGGGGGATCTTGGTCCGGTTCTTTCTCAAAAGAGCAACTTGGAGGTTTAAATGAAGACGGTTAAGAGCCTTGTCCTCGGCTCGGCGGCAGCTCTGCTCGCCATGTCCGCGGCTCAGGCGGCCGACCTTCCGATCAAGGCCAAAGCGGTCGAGTATGTGAAGGTTTGCTCCCTGTATGGTGCGGGCTTCTACTACATCCCCGGCACCGACACCTGTATCAAGCTGGGTGGCTACCTGCGCGCCGAAGTGGTCGCCGGCAGCAACAGCATCTTCAACGGAACGTTCAGCGGCCAGGGCGGCGCACACAACCGCCTCAGCAACTACTACACCTCTCGTGCTCGTGAAGATCTGAACATCGACACCCGCACGGCGACCGAATACGGCGTGGTCCGCACCTTCGCCGACCTGACCTTCAGCTGGACCTCGGGCGGCTATGCCGGCACGGGTTCGGCCACCGGTGCGACCGCCTACTCGACGGCGGGTGCGCCTGGCGCTCAGGCCGACGGCAACATCGCGCAGGGCTCGCTCGGCGTGTACTATGCCTTCATCCAGTTCGCCGGCTTCACGATGGGTAAGGCCGTGTCGCAGTTCGACACGCCCTGGACCAACTATCCGGGCAACAACTTCGACGGTCTCGCTGGCGGCGGCGGCACGGTCACCGGCGTCAATCAGCTGAGCTACACCGCTGACTTCGGCTCCGGCATCACGGCCACGGTTTCGGCCCAGGATGCGACTGCCTACTACCAGAACAACCTCTGGAACGTGGCTGGTTCGACGGCGGCTGGCGTGATCGGTGGTGCTTACGGCACCAGCGCCTACGGCGGCAACGTTGCTCCGGACTTCGTCGGTATGGTCCGCGTCGACCAGGCCTGGGGTCTGTTCCAGGCGTCGTTCGCGGCGCATGACAACCATGTCGCTTACTACGGCGCGTCCGAGACCTCCGGCCACCCGGCCGACAAGTGGGGTTGGGCGGCTCAGCTGGCCCTGTCGATCAAGAACATCCCGACCGGACCTGGTGACACGATCAACGTGCAGGGCGTCTACACCAATGGTGCGAGCCGCTACAACATCCAGAGCCTGATGCCGAACAACTACTCGATGTACGGCAGCACGGGTCTGGCTGGCGCCTATCAGAGCATCGGCTTTGCGGGCGTGGGCGACTCGGTCTTCACGACCGGCGGTGAGCAGCAGCTGACCACGACCTACGGTATCCGTGGTGCTTATACGCACAACTGGAACCCGGCCTGGAACACTGCGATCTACGGGTCTTGGGCTGCCGTCCGTTACAACGGCACTGCCAAGGGCCTGATCTGCACCAGCCCCGGCGTTGTCGCGGCCTTCAACGCGGGTTCGACCTGTAATCCGGACTTCGATCTGGCCACCATCGGCCTGATCACGCGCTGGACCCCGGTCAAGAACCTGACCTTCTCGGCCGACTTCGCCTACTCCTGGCTCGACCAGAAGCACTCTGGTTCGGTGACCTCGCCGGCGGTTGCTGCCGTCGCGAAGCCGGCCGCTGTGTACGAGATCAAGGATCAGCAGTCGGCTGTGCTGCTGCTCCGCGCTCAGCGCAACTGGTGATCCAGACCGTCTCATGACGGTTTGACCAGCCCCCGGCAGGCAACTGCCGGGGGTTTTTCTTTGCCTGGCCAAGCTCGTGCTCCAGCGCCGAGACCCGCATTCCTCGCCGCTCCGCTCCGTCGCTGACAAACATGCTGCAGACCCGCCCGAGAACCACACCGCGCGGCCACGCGACGCAATGTGATCTGGATGGAATTTCGCGACCGACTCGTGGCCAGCCGGCTCAAACATCCGTGAGAGGCGGTCGCCGGGTTCGTTCGGTTCGACCGCACGTTTGAGCCAAGCTTGGCCTGCGTGACCTCGGGCAGGCGAGGGCGGGTGCCGCGATGGTCAGGCCGGAGAACTGGGAGACTCGCGCTCGCCGCCCTTCTCGGCGCCCGTCCTGCTGCATTTCCGCCACGACCGCGACATGCATTCGGCGGCGAAAGTCTTCCCCGACACATTACTCTTGGAGATTTGGCAGCCGTGCGCCGTGCCGCGGCCGCGCCACATGCGTGATCCGGCCGGTCACGAGAATGGTCCGATAAAGCACCAAGTCCGCCTCTCGATCGTTCCGACTGCAACGCTATGCGCGAGCACTGTGGTGCAGCTGGAGACGGGCTGACCGTGGGGGCGGTCGTTCGATGTCGAGCCGGGCCGGTCTGAACTGAGCAATTTGGAGGTTAGTATGAAGACTGTGAGGAGCCTTGTTCTGGGCTCAGGGGCGGCGTTGCTCGCCATGGGTGGGGCTCAGGCCGCCGACCTTCCGATCAAGGCCAAAGCGGTCGAGTATGTGAGGGTCTGCTCCATGTACGGAGCGGGATTCTTCTACATTCCGGGCACCGACACCTGCATCAAGCTGGGCGGCTTTCTGCGTGCCGAAGCAGGCTTCGGTACGAATACGATCTTCCAGAATGCCGTGAACGGCGTCGCCGGCGGGCGAAATCGTCTCAGCAACTACTACACGACGCGTTCGCGTGCCGACCTCAACATCGACACCCGCACCGCGACCGAATATGGCGTCGTGCGCACCTTCTTCGATGGTGTCTTCCAGTGGACCGGGGGCAGCTACGCGGGGACCGGCTCGCCCACGGGCGCGACTGCCTATTCGACGGCGGGCGCGCCTGGAGCCCAGGCCGATGGCAACATCGCGCAAGGCGGGCTCGGTGTCTTCTACGCCTTCATCCAGTTTGCCGGATTCACGATGGGCAAGGCCGTGTCGCAGTTTGACGCGCCCTGGGCCAACTATCCCGGCAACAATTTCGACGGTTTGACCGGCGGCGGCGGCACCATCACCGGCGTCAACCAGTTCACCTACACCGCCGACTTCGGCTCGGGCATTACGGCCGCGATCTCGGCCCAGGATGCGACGCAGTATTCGCAGTCGCAGATCTGGAATACGGCGGGACAGACGGCCGCCGGCGTGCTCACCGGCAGCTATGGCACGTCGAATTTCGGCGGCAACGTCGCGCCCGACATCGTCGGCATGGTGCGCGTCGATCAGGCCTGGGGTCTGTTCCAGGCGTCGTTCGCGGCGCATGACAATCACGCCGCCTTCTTCGGTGCCAACGAGACGACCGGCCACCCGGCCGACAAATGGGGCTATGCGGGTCAGCTCGCCCTGTCGATCAAGAACATCCCGACCGGCGCCGGCGACACCATCAATCTGCAGGGCGTCTACACCAACGGCGCCAGCCGCTACAATTTCCAGAGCCTCGCGCCGATCAACTACGCGATGTATGGCGGCAGCAACATGGCCGGCGCTTTCCAGAGCCTGGGCTTCGCGGGCGTGTCAGATTCGGTGTTCGGGGCGAATACGCAGCAGCAGTTGACCACCACCTACGGCTTCCGCGGGGCCTTCACCCACAACTGGGATCCGTTCTGGAATACGGCGGTCTACGGCTCCTGGAGCGGTGTCAGATACAACAACACCGCGAAGGGACTGATCTGCAACGGTGCAGGCATGGTCGCTCTCGGCATCACGCCTGCGAATTGCAACCCCGACTTCAACATTTCGACGGTGGGTGTGATCACGCGCTGGACGCCGGTCAAGAATCTGACCTTCTCTGCTGACGTCGCTTGGACCAGGCTGGACCAGAAGTTCACCGGCGTGGTGAACGCACCGGCGGTCGCGGCCGTTGCCAAGCCGGCCACGACCTACCAGTTGAAGGACCAGGACTCGGTCTCGCTGCTGGTGCGTGCCCAGCGCAACTGGTAAGTGCGGGCGAATGGCGAATAGGGAGTAGAGAATAGCGGTTGACGACGGAGCGGAGCCCAGGCTTCGCTACTCGCTACTCGCTACTCGCTACTCGCTACTCGCTACTCCACCACAGCGCCGCGGCGCAGATCGGCCTCGATCTGCAGCCGCGAGCCGCCGCCGAAGCGGGCGCGATAGACCTGCAGGTTCTCCATCACCCGCTGCACGTAGTTGCGGGTCTCCGAGAAGGGGATCAGTTCGACCCAGTCGACGGCATCGACCTTGGGATCGCGCGGATCGCCATAGCGCTCGACCCATTTTCTGACGCTGCCGCGGCCGGCATTGTAGGCCGCGAAGGTCATGATGTACGAGCCGCGATAGTCCTCGAGCAGGCCGCCGAGCTCGGCGGCGCCGAGCTGCGCGTTGTAGACCGGGTCGGTCTTCATCCGGTTCAGATCGAAGCTGACGCCCGCGCGCTTGCAGACGTAGCGACCCGCATCCGGCGTGACCTGCATCAGCCCATAGGCCTGTGCCGGCGAGACCACGGCTTGGTTGAAGGCGCTCTCCTGGCGCGCGATCGAGAAGACCACGCTCGGCTCGACCTCCGGTCCCAGCGAGCGGAACGCAGGAATGCCCGTGACCGGATAGGCGTAATGGTCGAACGGCAGCCCGCGATTGAGTGCGGCCTTGCCGACCAGCAGCATCGCTCGCGCATCGCTGTTTCGCGCGGCGATTTCCGCGAGTCCGACCAGCACGTCGGGGTCGCCATTGTCGCCCATGTCAGCGAAGATCGGGATCGCGACCTCGCCCTCGTCGAGCTCGTAGAGCAGCTGCACCGCGCGCACCACCTCGAGCCGCTCGACGCCGCGTCCACGGCCGCTCGGCGCCGCATTGAGGCCGAGCTGCGGCAGGCCGAGCTTCGCGCGCGCCAGCTGTCCGTAATAGCTCGTGGACTGCTCGGCGGCCGACGTATAGGCCGCGCGCGCCTCCTGCATGCGCCCCATCGCTTCTGCCGCGCGGCCCTGCCAATAGCCGGCCCGCGCCAGGGTGGTCGGATTGACGCTGCCGACGCCGATGCGCGCAAAGTGCTGGGTCGCGGTGGTCGGATCGTTGAGGAAACGCAGTGCGATCCAGCCGGCGGTGAATTCCTGCTCGGTCTTGTAGATGTCGCGGTTCGGCAGCGCCGCATCCCGCGCGATCAGATAGGCGCTGCGATATTCGCCGGTGTCGATCATCTTTCGCGCCAGCAGTCGGCGCTCGATCCACCATTCGTCCAGATTGTGCAGGCGGCCGGGATCCTTGGGCGCGTTCAGCATCAGCTGCGCCGCCTCGGCGAATTTTTCGTCGCGCCGCAGCAGTTGGATGCGGCTGAAGATATAGCCTGCATCGCCGTGGAGTTCGCGCGGCACGGCTTCGAGCAGGCTCTGGCTGTTGGAGGCTTTGCGGTAGGTCGCGATTCTCGCTTTTGCCAGCGCCACGTGGCCTGAGCCAAGCCGCCGGGCAGCGCGCATGGCGGCCTCGTGCTCGCTGCCATACAGCAGCGTGTCCATCCGCGCCTTGTGATCGCCGCCGGACAACAGGGCACCGTACTGGTCCAGGATGTTGTTCTCGGTCTCCTCGGACATCGCGTCGTTGCGCCAGGCATCGCGCACCAGGCGCTCGGCATTGGCGCGGTCGCCGCGATTGAGCATCACCCGGGCCAGCGCGAACTTGCCCTTGGCCGACAGCGGCGATTCGTTCTCGAACCAGGACCACACCACGGCATCGTCGCGCTTGTCGTCCCACAACGCGGCCTCGAGCCGGCGCCGCAGGAAGGTCTGCGACGGCCAGGACGGGTTGGCGGCGATGAACGCGCGGTAGCGCTCCACGCTGGCAGTGTTGTTGTCGCTGCGCAGGATCACCCACTCCGCGAGCTTGCGCGCCACGGGATCCGAGATCGCCTGCACGACCTCGGTGGCATCGCTGGGCTTGCGCTTGCGGACGAGCTCGATCACGTTTTCGAGCGCCTCCTTGTCGGATTGCGAGGTCGAGGACGTCGCGGCGATCGCAGCCGGCACCACAGGCTTGCGGGAGACGGGCAGGGCGGCATGCTGGCGGGCCGGCAGGCTCGCAGCCGCCGCGCCGGGGGTGATGTCCCTCGGCGCCGCGCGCGGCGTCTCGCCGGCGCCTTTGGGGCTGCTCTTGACCTCGGCCTTCGCTTCGGCCCGCGCGTCGACCTCGCTCTTGGTCCCGGCGGCCTCGTGGGTATTCGTCTTCGGAACCGCGCTGCGCGCGATCGGACGCGCCTTCGGCACCGGAACCTTGGCCGCGGGAGCCTTGGATCCCGAAACCTTGGACCCAGCAGCCTGGTCCTTGGCGAGAGCGCTATGTCCGGCGAGAGCCCATCCGAGTGTCAGGCCGGCGGCCAAGGACACCGAGAGTGACATCGACAGGGCGGTCGATCGCAATGCAGTGGCGCGGGCAGAAAAGGGCACGGCGTTCCTTTTGCGGCGGATGACTTCGATCCCCTGACCAACATGGGTCTATCGAAAAGGTGAACAAATCCTAAATATACCGGGAAGGACTGCAACCTGCGCCAACACCGCGGCGAAATCACGACCGAAGGGCGGCGTGCGGGCCGTGGGGCTTCAGCGAAGGGTGATCGCGGGCCTCGGCAATGCGATTCGAGCGATCCGTGTGCCTGTTGAGAAGGCAGCCCAACCGCGGGCGGGCCTTCCGCCTCGTCGGCAGACCCGGTATGAAGTGGCTCGTACAGGGGCCAAACGGCGTTTGGGAGGGAGTTTCATGGCAGCCAAGACGAATTTCCGGGGTTCTTTCACCGCCTTGGTCACTCCTTTCAAGAACGGCTCCGTGGACGAGGCCGCTTTTCGCAGCCTGGTGAACTGGCAGATCGACGAGGGCACCAACGGCCTCGTGCCAGTAGGCACGACCGGCGAGAGCCCGACGCTCAGCCATGACGAGCATAAGCAGGTGGTCGAGTGGTGCATCGCCGAGGCCCGGGGACGCGTGCCCGTCGTCGCCGGCGCCGGCTCCAATTCGACCAAGGAGGCGGTCGAGCTCGCCCAGCACGCCGAGAAGGCGGGGGCTGACGCAGTGCTGGTGGTGACGCCCTATTACAACAAGCCGACGCAGGAAGGCCTGTATCAGCACTTCAAGGCGATCAACGATGCGATCGGCATTCCGATCATCATCTACAATATTCCTCCGCGCTCGGTGATCGACATGTCCGTCGACACCATGAAGCGCCTGTTCGAGCTGAAGAACATCGCCGGCGTGAAGGATGCTACCGCGAGCATGGTGCGGGTGTCGCAGCAGCGCGCCGCGATGGGCGAGGAGTTCAACCAGCTCTCGGGCGAGGATGCGACGATCATCGGCTACATGGCGCATGGCGGCCATGGCTGCATCTCCGTCACGTCGAACGTCGCGCCGCGGCTGTGCTCGGAATTCCACCAGGCCTGGCAGAAGGGCGATGTCGCAACGGCGCTGAAGATCCACGACAAGCTGATGCCGCTGCACACCAATTTGTTCATCGAGTCCAACCCGGCGCCGGTGAAATACGCGCTGTCGCTGCTCGGCAAGATCGAGGAGAAGCTGCGGTTGCCGATGGTGCCGGTGTCGGAGCCGACCCGGGTCGCGGTGCGCGAGGCGATGGTTCATGCCGGACTGATCAACTAGGTTCCGAGGGAGCTCGGGATCGGCGAAGGTCGCGAGGATTTCTCGCAAGTCTGAGGGGGACGCGAGCATGTTGAAGGAATTTCGTGAATTCGCGATGAAGGGCAACGTCGTCGACCTCGCCGTCGGCGTCATCATCGGCGCGGCCTTCGGCGCCATCGTCACCTCGCTCGTCGCCGATGTCATCATGCCGATCATCGGCGCCATCACCGGCGGCCTCGATTTTTCGAACTACTTCATCCCGCTGTCCAAGACGGTCAATGCGGGCAACCTTGCGGACGCGAAGAAGCAGGGTGCCGTGCTGGCCTATGGACAGTTCCTGACCCTGACCCTGAACTTCTTCATCATCGCTTTCGTGCTGTTCATGATCATCCGTGTGATAAACAGGTTGAAGCGGAACGAAGCGGCAGCCCCCGCGGCGCCGGCGAAGCCCTCGGCCGAGGTCGAGCTGTTGACCGAGATCCGTGATCTCCTGAAAAAGTCCTGATGGCTGAAAAGAACGAACCCAAGATCACGGTCGCCGCCGAGAATCGCAAGGCGCGGTTCAACTACGCGATCGAGGACACCATCGAGGCCGGCATCGCGCTGACCGGCACCGAGGTGAAGTCGGTCCGCGGCGGCAAGTCGACGATCGCGGAATCCTATGCGGATTCGCGCAACGGCGAAATCTGGCTGATCAACGCCAACATTCCCGAATATCTGCAGGCCAACCGCTTCAATCACGAGCCGAAGCGGCCGCGCAAGCTGCTGCTGCATCGCAAGCAGATCAACAAGCTGATGGGTGCGGTCGAGCGCGAAGGCATGACGCTGATCCCGCTGAAGCTCTATTTCAACGAGCGCGGCCGCGCCAAGCTGCTGCTCGCCGTGGCCAAGGGCAAGAAGCTGCACGACAAGCGCGAGAGCGAGAAGAAGCGCGATTGGGGCCGCGAGAAGGGCCGGCTGCTGCGGGCGCGCGGCTAACGAGACCTTTGCCGCGCGCTCCTCCACGCCCGAGCCTTGGGAAAGCATCCGATGAATCAGAAGAACCTCTTGGACGTCGACTGGAGCCGGATTCCGGCTCCGACCGACGACGGCGCAGCCGATCATCTGGTCGGAATGATCATTCCCGCGATCGGGCTGCGTGCCACCGACGACACACTGGTCACGCTGTCGGATCTTCCGGGACGGACCGTGGTGTTCGCCTATCCACGGACCGGCGAACCCGGCAAGGTGTCACTGGTCGAGGACTGGGATATGATCCCGGGCGCGCGCGGCTGCACGCCGCAGACCTGCAGCTTCCGCGACCTGTTCGGCGAGTTGAAATCAGCGGGCGCCGTGCATGTGTTCGGTCTGTCGACGCAGAGCAATGCCTATCAGACCGAGATGGCCTCGCGCCTGCACCTGCCGTTTCCGGTGCTGTCGGACGAGAAGCTCGAGCTCACCAATGCACTGCGGTTGCCGACGATGGAGATCGTCGGGCTGACCATGATCAAGCGGCTTGCCATGATCGTGGACGCCGCGCGCATCACCCACGTGTTCTATCCGGTGTTTCCGCCGGACAGGAACGCGGGCGACGTGCTGGCGTGGCTGAAGGACAACCGCGCATCTGGCGCGTGAGGGTGGGGCGTGCCGAACTAATCCAGCTCCGCCTTTACGCGCGCGAACACGGCGTGGAACATCTCGGTCGTGAGCACGCCGGTATTCGTGTTGTAGCGTGAGCAGTGATAGCTGTCGTACAGCCTGATCCTGCCGGCCTGGTGCACGGCGCCATGGGCGAAGGGCGCCGCGACCGCGCGCAAGCCCAGCAGCTTCAGCAGCGTGTCGTGGGAGATGCGGCCGAGCGCGACGATGCTGCGCAGCCGCGGCATCGCGGCGATGGTGGCGCCGAGGAAGCTCCGGCACTGGTTGATCTCGGCCGGCAGCGGCTTGTTCTGTGGCGGCACGCAGCGCACCGCGTTGCTGATTCGACAATCCACCAGCGTCAGCCCGTCGTCGGGGCGAGCTTCGAACCGGCCTTTCGCAAATCCGTAATGCAGCAGCGTCCCATAGAGCAGCTCGCCGGCGTAGTCGCCCGTGAAGGGACGCCCGGTCCGATTGGCGCCTTGCAGCCCCGGCGCGAGCCCGACGATCAGGAGCCGCGCATCGGGATCACCGAACGACGGCACCGGCGCGTTGAACCACGACGGCTCACGCGCGCGCTGTGCCTCGCGGAACTCCACGAGGCGAGGGCACAGCGGACAGTCTCGATCGGGATTGGTCGAGGACGGGGTGGATGGCGCAGATGTGGCGTCCGTCCGCCGCCTAGTCGTCGAAATCGTCATCGGTGGTGGGGGTGGTCGTGGTGGTGCGTGCGGCCGGTGCGGTCGTGCTGCGCTGGAGGAATTGCGGGGAATGGTGGCGCGGCTCGCGCGGGGCGGGGCGCTCCGACGGGTCGCGGCCGAGCTTGGACTGCAACTCCATGAGGTCGGTGAAGACGTCGGCCTGGCGGCGCAGCTCATCGGCGATCATCGGCGGCTGGCTGGAGATGGTCGAGATCACGGTGACGCGAACGCCGCGACGCTGCATCGCTTCGACCAGCGAGCGGAAGTCGCCGTCGCCCGAGAACAGCACCATCTGGTCGATATGCTCGGCGAGTTCCATCGCATCCACGGCGAGCTCGATGTCCATGTTGCCCTTGACCTTGCGGCGGCCGCTGGCGTCGATGAATTCCTTGGTCGCCTTGGTGACGACCGTATAGCCGTTGTAGTCGAGCCAGTCGATCAAGGGTCGAATCGACGAATACTCCTGATCCTCGATGATCGCGGTGTAATAGAACGCGCGGAGCAGCGTGCCGCGGCTCTGAAATTCCTTGAGCAGGCGCTTGTAGTCGATGTCGAAGCCGAGCGTCTTGGCCGTGGCGTATAGGTTGGCGCCGTCAATGAAGAGCGCAATCTTGTTGGTCGAAGATGACATTCAGTGTCTCGCGTTCAGTTAGATTCTATTTTTGGCGCGACTCCAGTCGGTCGCGCATTCCATTTCAAGATACTGCCAAGGCGTCGGCGGTCCATCTGGTGTGAGGTTACCGCAAACGGGAGTGATCGGGGCAACAAAGGCGCACTTGTGACGACGTAATGAAGCGTTTTCTTGTCCAACGCCCGAATTCCGCGGGTCTGGACGGAGCGCCAGTCAAGGTTGCCGAATTCGGTACACCTTGCCCCTTACCGAAACCTGACGCCAGTTTAGCCTTGCGAAAACCGGCCAGCCTCTATAACTAGCCCAGCATAATCAGCATATTAAGCACACAAAGGACCGGAGCGACAATGGCGCGCGTCACTGTGGAAGATTGTATCGATAAAGTCGACAACCGGTTCGACCTGGTCCTTCTGGCCGCGCATCGCGCGCGCATGATCTCGTCGGGATCACAACTTACAATCGATAGAGATAATGACAAGAATCCCGTCGTCGCACTCCGCGAAATTGCGGATTCGACCATTTCTCCCGAGGATCTGAAGGAAGAACTGGTTCATTCGCTGCAGAAGTTCGTCGAGGTCGACGAGCCGGAGCCGGACACGGTGCCGCTGATCGGCTCGGCCGGTGCCAGCGTCGATGCCGACGACACCGAGGTCGCCGTCGAGCGCATGACCGAGGAAGAACTGCTGAAGGGCCTCGAGGGCCTCGCTCCGCCGGAAGAGCAGCCCGAAGAGGACGAGTGACGGCATCGTCGCCGTCAGCGCGCGCTCCAGTTCACTTGTGAGATTGTGAAGGCCCGGACCGCGTCCGGGCCTTTGCATTTGAACGTGATTCCGTGATTACCATAGGGCTGCGGCCAGCGCCTGCCGTCCGGCAGATTTGGTCACGAAGATAAAGGTTTAGTCATTTTCCATGGTGGTTTCGGGCCACATTCCTCAGCAGATGCAGGCGGCGGCCGAATCGGCCGCGTTGGCGCCTCCGCCGCCGGCTGAGCGGCCGCGGCCGCAGAAGCCGCGCTCCCGCATGATGCGGCAGTACGATCTGGTGGAACGGGTCCGCTCCTACAATCCGGATACGAACGAGGATCTCCTCAACCGCGCCTATGTGTACGCCATGAAGGCGCATGGGTCGCAGACCCGCGCGTCCGGCGACCCGTATTTTACGCATCCGCTCGAGGTCGCGGCCATTTTGACCGACCTGAAGCTGGATGACGCGACCATCGTCGCGGCGCTGCTGCACGACACGATCGAGGACACCGAGGCGACCCGCGCCGAGATCGACCGCTTCTTCGGGCCCGAGATCGGCGCTCTGGTCGAGGGACTGACTAAGCTGAAGCGGCTTGAATTGGTCTCGCGCGAGGCCAAGCAGGCCGAGAACCTGCGCAAGCTGCTGCTCGCCATCGCCGACGACGTGCGTGTCCTGCTGGTCAAGCTCGCGGATCGCTTGCACAACATGCGCACGCTGGAGTTCGTGCCCGAGACGTCGCGCCGGCGCATCGCCGAGGAAACGCTCGACATCTATGCGCCGCTGGCGGGCCGGATGGGCATGCAGGAGATGCGCGAGGAACTCGAGGATCTCTCGTTCCGGACGCTCGACCCGCAGGCCTACAGCGTGGTGATGCAGCGGCTCGATGCGCTGGCGGAGCGCAACCGCAATCTGATCGGCGAAATCGAGAGCCAGCTGGCGCGCAAGTTTCGCGACCATGGCCTGACGGCCCGGGTGTTCGGCCGCCGCAAACGGCCGTTCTCGATCTGGACCAAGATGGAGCGCAAATCGATCGGGTTCGAGCAGCTGTCCGACATCTTCGGCTTTCGCGTGATCATGCCGGATCTCGAATCCTGCTATCGTGCGCTCGGTATCGTGCATACGACCTGGCCGGTCGTGCCGGGCCGTTTCAAGGACTACATCTCGACGCCGAAGCAGAACGACTATCGCTCGATACACACAACCGTGATCGGCCCGGGCAAGCAGCGCGTCGAGCTGCAGATCCGCACCGAGGACATGGATCAGATCGCCGAGCTCGGCATCGCCGCCCATGCCTTCTACAAGGATGACATCGGCTCGCCGACCGAACGGCTCAAACGCGAATCGAACGCATTCGCGTGGCTGCGCCACACCATCGGCATCCTCTCGGAGAGCGCAAATCCGGAGGAGTTCCTCGAGCACACCAAGCTGGAGCTGTTTCACGATCAGGTGTTCTGCTTCACGCCGAAGGGAAAGCTGATCGCGCTGCCGCGCCACGCAAACGTGATCGACTTCGCCTATGCCGTGCATACCGACGTCGGCAACAGCGCGGTCGGATGCAAGATCAACGGCAAGTTCGCCGCGCTGTCGTCGGAACTGCAGAACGGCGACGAGGTCGAGGTCCTGACCTCGGACGCGCAGTCGGCGCCGCCCTCGGCCTGGGAGACGCTCGCCGTCACCGGCAAGGCCCGCGCGGCGATCCGGCGCGCCACCCGCACCGCCGTGCGCGATCAATATGCCGGGCTCGGCCGCCGCATCGTCGAGCGCCTGTTCGAGCGCACCAAGCTCGAATATGCCGACGACAAGCTGAAAGGGGCGTTGCCGCGCCTGGCCCGCGCCTCGATCGACGACGTGATGGCGGCGGTCGGACGCGGCGAGATCAAGGCCTCCGACGTCGCGCGTGCGATGTATCCGGACTACAAGGAAGAGCGCGTCGTGCGCTACGGCGCCAAGAAGACGGCCGCCGCGCCGGCAGCCAAGGCTACCGCGCCTGCGGCCGAGCCCCACCGCGGCCCGTTTGCGATCCCGATCAGCGGGCTCAATTCCGGTCTGCCGGTGAAGTTCGCGCCGAACGGCGGCGCCGTGCCGGGCGACCGCATCGTCGGCATCGTGACGCCGGGCGAGGGGATCACGATCTATCCGATCCAGTCGCCGGCGCTGAAGGATTTCGAGGAGGAGCCGGAGCGCTGGCTCGACGTGCGCTGGGATGTCGACGAGACCTCCCCGCAGCGCTTCCCGGCGCGTATTCGCGTCGAGAACGTCAACGAGCCCGGCAGCCTCGCCCAGGTCGCGACCGTGATCGCCGAGCATGACGGCAACATCGACAACATCAGCATGAGCCGCCGCTCGCCTGACTTCACCGAGCTCACGATCGATCTCGAGGTCTACGACCTCAAGCATCTCTCGGCGATCATCAACCAGTTGCGCGCCAAGACCATCGTGGCGCGGGTCGACCGGGTGAATGGCTAATCTGCGGGGAAGGCAGCGGCGTTCTGCTCCGGGATGCGCTAAACAAGCCGTAGTCTACTCGAAAGTCCTGCGAGCCGGCCCATGTCCGATCCGTCTAAGTCACATCCTCCGAAGCTGCGCCTCGGCGTCAACGTCGACCACATCGCCACCTTGCGAAATGCCCGCGGCGGTCGTAGCCCCGATCCGGTGCGCGCCGCGCTGCTCGCGATCGAGGCCGGGGCCGACGGCATCACGGCGCATCTGCGCGAGGACCGTCGGCACATCCGCGACGACGACATGGCGCGGCTGAAGGCCGAGATCTCCAAGCCGCTGAATTTCGAGATGGCGGCCACCGAGGAGATGGTGCGGATCGCGCTCGCGACGCGGCCGCACGCCTGCTGTCTGGTGCCGGAGCGGCGCGAGGAGCTGACCACGGAGGGCGGCCTCGACGTGGTCGGCCAGCACAAGGCGCTGGCACCGGCGATCGCCCGGCTGAGCGATGCCGGCATCCGGGTCTCGCTGTTCATCGCCGCCGACCCGGCGCAGATCGAGATGGCGGCCCGGCTGCGCGCGCCCGTGATCGAGATCCACACCGGCGGCTGGTGCGATGCCATCACCGACGGCCATGATGACAAGGCGGCTGCCGAGTGGGAGCGGATCGTGACCGGCGCCCGGCTGGCCTATGCGGCCGGGCTCGAAGTCCATGCCGGACACGGGCTCGACTATGCCACCGCCGAGCGGATCGCGGCCCTGCCGGAGATCGTCGAGCTCAACATCGGCTACTTCATGATGGGGGAGGCGCTGTTCGTGGGTTTGCCCCAGTCGGTGCGGACCATGCGCGCGGCGATGGATCGCGGCCGCGCGCGGCTGGGGACATCAGCATGATCATCGGCATCGGCTCCGACCTGATCGACATCCGCCGGGTCGGCGAGGTCATCGGGCGCCATGGCGAGCGCTTCCTGAACCGCATCTTCACCGCGGCCGAGCGCGCCAAGGCCGAGCGGCGGGCCAAGAACGAGAAGATGGTGATCGCCACCTACGCCAAGCGATTCGCCGCCAAGGAGGCCTGCGCCAAGGCGCTCGGCACCGGAATCCGTCACGGGGTGTGGTGGCGTGACATGGGGGTGGTGAACCTGCCCGGGGGCAGGCCGACCATGCAGCTTACGGGTGGCGCGGCCGAACGGCTCAGGGCGCTGACGCCTGAGGGCCACGAGGCCCGCATCGACCTGTCGATCACCGACGACTGGCCGCTGGCGCAAGCCTTCGTCATAATTTCGGCGGTGCGCCGCGAGACATCCTGATGGGCGGCCGCCCCGCAGGAAAAACAAAAATGCGATCGATTCCAGCGAGTTATATAGTTTTGATACGGCGATTGATTGCGCGGCCCCGCGCAGTCGTCTAAAACCCGCCGGATTGAACCGGCTGCATCACGGGCGGATTCTGGGTCAAACCGGAGTTGGCCTTAACCACCAGAATCAGGACAGACTCCCTTAAGCCGCGGAACGGTATGGTGTTCGCGGGCGGAGGGGTGTTCGGCAACGGCTGGCGAATCGTCGGACCATTCGCCAAGGGACATTGAAAGAGCGATGAGCGTGACCTCCGGAACCAAGACTGAGAGCGGCCTCGGTGAAACCGTTCGCGTCGTCGTTCATGCGCTACTGATTGCGCTGGTGATCCGCACCTTCCTATTCCAGCCGTTCAACATCCCCTCCGGATCGATGAAGGCGACCCTGCTGGTCGGCGACTATCTGTTCGTATCGAAATATTCGTACGGCTATAGCCACTACTCGATTCCGCTGTCGCCGCCGCTGTTCTCGGGCCGCATGTTCGGCTCGGAGCCGAGCCGCGGCGACATCGTCGTGTTTCGTCTGCCCAAGGACGACACCACCGACTACATCAAGCGCGTGATCGGCCTGCCTGGCGACCGCATCCAGGTGCGCGAAGGGCTGCTCTACGTCAACGACAAGCCGGTGCAGCGCGAGCGGCTCTCCGATTTCATCGGCGAGGATCCCTGCGGGCAGCCCGACTCGACCGCGCGCGTCAAGCGCTGGAAGGAGACCCTGCCGAACGGCGTCAGCTACGAGACGCTCGACTGCGTCGACAACGGCTATGTCGACAACACCGCGGTGTATACCGTGCCGGCCGGCAACTTCTTCATGATGGGCGACAACCGCGACAACTCGACCGACAGCCGCTTCCTCAGCCAGGTCGGCTACGTGCCGTTCGAGAACATCGTCGGCCGCGCGCAGCTGATCTTCTTTTCCATTGCCGAAGGCGAGCATGCCTGGGCGTTCTGGCGCTGGCCGGTATCGGTGCGCTGGAATCGAATCTTCAAATTCGTCCGATGATCGACGACTCACCCGAAATCCAGACGACGCAGGCTGCCGCATCGAGCCCGCAACCCGGCACGGGTGCGCTGGAGGCGACGCCCAAGGCCGCGTCCCGGCCGAAGTCTGAGATCAAGCCTGAGCAGAAGAGCGAGCCCAAGATCGAGTCGAAGACCGATTCCAAGACCGATCCGAAGCCGAGCTTCAAGGCGGATACGAAGACCGTCGAGTCCGAATCGGCGATCGCGAGCCCGGACGCGGCGGACACGGCCCAGCTTGTTGCCGAGACCGATCCCGACGGCAAGCCGCGCAGCAAGGCGAAGGGCAGTCGCCGCACCAAAAGCGCGGGAACCGGCGCGGCCAAGGGCGCCAAGGCCGCGGACAAGGCCGCCAATGCCGCGATCGAGGCGCGCATCGGTCATCACTTCGCCGATCCGTCACTGCTCAGCACCGCCTTCACCCACGTCTCGGCGCTGAAGTCGTCCAAGAAGCGTGGCGACAGCTATCAGCGGCTCGAATTCCTCGGCGACCACGTGCTCGGCCTGATCGTGTCCGACATGCTGTACCGCTCGTTTCCGAGCGCGGACGAGGGTGAGCTGTCGAAGCGGCTGGCCGATCTCGTGCGCAAGGAGAGCTGCGCCGACGTCGCCAAGTCGCTCGGCCTGCTCGACGACATCAAGCTCGGCGCGGTCGGCGCCGGCGCCGGGGCGCGGTTGCGCAAGTCGGTTTTGGGCGACGTCTGCGAGGCGGTGATCGGCGCGATCTTCCTCGACGGTGGCTACGCGGCCGCCGCTGGATTCGTCGAGCGCAACTGGACCGAGCGCATGCACAAGCCGCGGCGCCCGCTGCGCGATCCGAAGACGGTGCTGCAGGAATGGGCCCAGGGCAAGGGCCTGCCGACCCCGGTGTACCGGGAGGTCGAGCGCACCGGCCCGCATCACGATCCGCAGTTCCGCGTCGCCGTCGATCTGCCGGGCCTGGAGCCCGCTGAAGGCGTCGGTGGCTCCAAGCGGGCGGCAGAAAAGGTGGCGGCATCGGTCATGATCGAGCGCGAAGGCGTCAGCGGCGGCAGCAATGACGGCTGAACAGCAATCAGTGCCGGCTGTCCAGACCCGCTGCGGTTTCGTTGCGCTGATCGGCGCGCCCAACGTCGGCAAATCGACGCTCGTCAACGCGCTGGTCGGCTCCAAGGTCACGATCGTCTCGCGCAAGGTGCAGACGACGCGAGCGCTGATCCGCGGCATCGTCATCGAAGGCGCGTCTCAGATCATTCTGGTCGACACCCCCGGAATTTTCGCGCCGAAGCGCAGGCTGGACCGCGCCATGGTCACGACGGCCTGGAGCGGGGCGCATGACGCCGATGTCGTCTGCGTGCTGCTCGATGCCAAGAAGGGCATCGACGACGAGGCGCAGTCCATCATCGACAAGGCGGCCGCCGTCGCGCACGAGAAGATCCTGGTGGTCAACAAGGTCGACCTGGTGCCGCGCGAGAAGCTGCTGGCGCTGGTCGCGGCTGCCAACGAGAAGCTGTCCTTCGCGCGCACCTTCATGATCTCGGCGATCTCGGGCGACGGAGTCGACGATCTCAGGCGGGCCTTGGCGGAGATGGTGCCTCCCGGTCCGTTCCACTATCCCGAGGACCAGATGTCGGACGCGCCGATGCGGCACCTCGCGGCCGAGATCACCCGCGAGAAGATCTATTCGCATCTGCATCAGGAGCTGCCGTACCAGTCCACCGTCGAGACCGACAGCTGGACCGAGCGCAAGGATGGTTCGATCCGGATTGAGCAGACGATCTTCGTGGAGCGGGACAGCCAGCGCAAGATCGTGCTCGGCAAGGGCGGCGCGACGATCAAGTCGATCGGCGCGCAGTCGCGCAAGGAAATCGCCGAGATTGCCGGCGTGCCGGTGCACCTGTTCCTGTTCGTGAAGGTCCGCGAGAACTGGGGCGACGATCCCGACCGCTACCGGGAAATGGGGCTCGAGTTCCCCAGGGAATGACAATGAGCGTGCCGCGCAACGTGTTGTGGTTCGAAGTGCTGCTCTACATCTCGCTGATGCTGGATGCGTTGTCTGTTGCCGTCTCGGACCGGACGCCGACCTTCGACATGACCGAGGACATGATCACCGCGCAGACCGTGCTCAACGGGGTGGTCATCCTGCTGCTGTTCTATTTCGTCTATCTGGCGGCGCAGCGCCGCAAGAACTGGCCGCGCTGGGTGCTACTGGCGGCGCTGGTGCTGTCCGACATCTCCCTGGTGCAGGTGATTGGTCAGAAGGGCATGACGCTCGATGCCGGCATCGAGGTCATCTCCTGCGCGCTGACGACGATGGGATTGTACTACTCGTTCACGGGCGATGCGCGCGGCTGGTTCAACGCGTGATGGATGGAATGCAGATTGCGGGGTGGGCAAAGCGCAGCGCGCCCACCCTGCGTTTGGCGCTTAACGATCATTCCGTCATTGCGAGCGCAGCGAAGCGATCCAGGGCTGCGCGTGAAACTCTGGATTGCTTCGCTGCACTCGCAATGACGGTGTTTGTGGCGGCAGCACGCGCGAGCAACGTTGGGGCTTGATCGTCGACTGGCGCTCACGGCTTGGCGTCTGCGAGTGGTGGAGATCCCACACCGATGGAATGGACCGACGATGGCATCGTGCTGGGCGTGCGGCGGCACGGCGAATCCTCGGCCGTCGTCGAGTTGCTGACCCGCGAGCATGGCCGGCATCTCGGTCTCGTGCGCGGGGCGAGCGGCAAGCGCATGCGGCCGGTGCTGCAGCCGGGCAACACGGTGCGCGCGATCTGGCGCGCGCGGCTCGACGAGCATCTCGGCATGTACGCCATCGACGCGCTGACCTTGCGGGCGGCGGGGCTGATCTCCGCGCAACACGGCGCCTACGGCGTGACGCATCTTGCCTCGCTGGCCCGGCTGTTGCCGGAGCGCGATCCGCACGAGGACATGTATCTGCGGCTCGAACATGCGCTCGATGATTTCGAGGATGCGGGCGGCGCCGCCGTCCACATCGTACGCTTCGAGCTGGCGATCCTCGCCGAACTCGGCTTCGGGCTCGATCTCGACTCCTGCGCTGCGACCGGTGAGACCTCGGACCTGATCTACGTATCCCCGAAGTCGGGCGGCGCGGTGTCGCGCACGGCCGGCGCGCCATGGGCCGACCGGCTGCTGCCGTTGCCGCCCTTCCTGCGCGAGAGCGACCAGGGCCATGGCTGGTCGCAGCAGGATCTGCTCGACGGTTTCCGGCTGACCGGCCTGTTCCTGCTTCGTCACGTGTTGGAGCCGCGCGGGCAGGGCCATTCCGACGCCCGCGAGGGCTTCATCAACGCCGTGACGCGGGCAAGGCTCGCCTCGCGATAGGGCTCGGTTTTCGACGCTCGTCGTCATGTGCCCTCGCGCTTGTTCGCCAACGTCGAGACTGACGACACACGCGCCGGCATCACGGCAAAGCTGATCCGGATACCGTCTCCGACTGTGACGTCATTCACATCCGCCTTCACATGACCGACGTAGGATCATGCAACAATCCTGGTTGATGACCAGTTTCGCATCATTTTGAGGTTGCGTCGTCCGCGGCTCATGGCGAAGATTGTAGCCCTTCGGCGAGATGCGTTTCGTGCGCGCCTTTTTTCATCACCGTGGGGCATTTCGATCATGAGCGATTTCGAGAACAGCAAATCCAGCAACGGGTTCACGTCCAAGCTGTGGCGTGGAGAGCGCATGACGATGATCGGCTTCGACGTCGCCGAGCCCGAACCCGATCTGGTCGGATTCTCGATCGAGGTGAAGTCGCCGGGCGCGCGGGATTTTTCCCAGTTGCGCAACAGGATCGCGTTTTCCTATCCGGCCGGGGCCGGCGCGGAGGTCGACGGCAACCGGAATTTCCCGTCGACCGAGGCGCCGTTCCAGAAATTCCGCTGGATCCATTTTCCTTACCGGCCCAAGGACGGAGTCTATACGTATCGCGTCGCCAAGCAGCACATGCGCAATGACGGCACGCTCGTGGCAGGGACCAGCCTCTCGCTCGACATCACGCAGAGCGCCGTGACCTATGATGGCCTCATCGACATCGGTTTCACCCGCAACTTCGCCTCGTCTCAGGCCTATCGCGATCAGTTCGGCAACAATGCCGAGATCATCCCCGTCGAGAGCCGCGACGGGCCGAGCTTCGAGAAGCTCGACCTCGCCAACGAGGCCGGCGACAGCGTCTACGAGTGGCTGGGGTTCGAGGCCTACGACCTCCTGTTCGGCTTCTTGAAAGAGGCCCTGGCGGATCCCGGGCTCACGCTCGACGTGATGGCCTATGACCTCAATGAGCCCGACGTGATCGGCCTGCTGGAGCAGTTCGGCCCGCGGCTGCGCGCGATCATCGACGACTCCAACGCCAAGGATAACAGCCACAAGCTGCCCGGCAGCGCGGAATCGCGCAGCGCCAAGCGCTTCAAGCAGGCGGGTGCTGCCGTGCTGCGCACGCATTTCAGCAATCTCCAGCACAACAAGGTCCTGATCACGCGCCGCAACGGCAAGCCCGAGAAGGTGCTGTGCGGCTCGACCAATTTCACCTTCCGCGGCCTCTATATTCAGGCCAACAACATGCTGGTTTTTCATTCGCCTGATGTCGCCGGGCTGTTCGGCGAGATGTTCGACATCGCCTTCGAGGACCCCTCGGCCTTCCGGACGAATGATTTTTCCAAGAAGTGGCACGCCGTCCACACCGAGGGAAAGCCGACCGTACAGCTCTGCTTCTCACCGCATCAGGCCACTGATCTCTCGCTCAATCCGATCCGGGCCGCGATCGATCAGGCCACCTCGTCCGTGTTCTACTCGGTCGCATTTCTGAGCCAGCTCGGTGACGGTCCGACCAAGGAGGCGTTCGACCGCGTGATGGAGCGGCCGATCTTCAGCTACGGTACCGTCGACAAGCGCGGCGCCCTGGAGCTGCGCAAGCCCGACGGCTCGATCGGTCTCGTCGATTTCGCCTATCTCGCGAGCAAGGCGCCGGAGCCGTTCCGCAGCGAATGGTCCGGCGGCAAGGGCCGTAACATCCATCACAAGTTCCTGGTGACCGATTTCAGCCTGCCGACCGCGAAAGTGTTCACCGGATCGAGCAACTTCTCGCCGAGCGGCGAGAAGGGCAACGGCGACCATCTCATCATGATCGAGGACCGAAAGATCGCCACCTCCTATGCGATCGAGGCCACCCGCGTGTTCGATCACCTGCAGTTTCGCAACCGGATGCGCGACGCGTTCCACGGCAAGTCCGAGCGGCAGCGCGCTGCATCCGCGCCTGCCGCGATCACGCTGCGCAAGCCGACCGCATTGTCCGGCAAGCCGGCCTGGTTCGAGCGCTTCTATGTCGAGGGGTCGCAGGCCGAACGCGATCGATTGCTGTTCTCGTCCTAGATATCGTTACGGACAGAGTTGGAGACGACCATGCCATTGAACGACTATTCGCTTCTCAAGGGTCGGCCCATCAACAATCGTCTGGCGACGGGAAGCAGTCCGCACTATCAGGTGCAGGTCTCCGCCGATGGTGAGCTCTATCGCATCGCCATCAATGTCCGCTCCCAGGATGGCAGCGAGGTCGAATTCCTGGTCCGCTCGCGCTTCGAACATCCAATCGTCGACGGCTTGAAGGCGTTTTCGGAAGGGCTGCATCCGCTGGAGAGCAAGCCCGGCGGCGTGGCACTCGATTTCATCCGGGGCAATCTGATGCAGCCATGGGAGCTGAAGCCGCTGCCGCTGTCGGCCGCGGGTCCCGACAACGATCTCAACGAGAAGATCGACGCCTACGTTCAGCGCGCCATGTCGGACGAGACGGCTCTCATCTATGCCTTCGGCGTCGCATGGGGACCGGAGGACAAGGCCGACCGCTATTTCGGCTTCAAGCCAGGCCGCGGCATCCACGACATCCATTTCAACCAGGGTAATCCGCCCGGCAAATACGCCAAGGACAACGGTCCCTGGCAGGATGGCGGACTGCTCTTCGAGTTTCCCGACCAGCAGCAATGGGTCGCTGTCTTCCTGAAGTTCCAGACCCAGGCTTGGCACTCGGACGATGCTAGCGGAGGGGTCATCCTTCCGCCCGATCCCGATCACCCGAACGCACCGCATACGCCTCCCGACCGCGACCACATTCCGCCGCTCGACGTGCCCGATGGGCTGGTGCGGATCATCGCGGCCTATGTCAACGACGTGCGCACGCCGGAGCAGGAGACGGTCACGCTGCTGAACACCGCCGATGTCGACGTCGATCTCACTGGCTGGCAGATCAAGGACAGGCAGAAGAACGCCATGCAACTGAGCGGCACGATCGCGCGCGGCGCCACCTTGGTGGTGCCCATCGTCGCGCCGGTCGCGCTGTCGAACCGCGGCGGAATCATCACGCTGTTGAATGCCGCGGGCGTGAAGGTGCACGGCGTCTCCTATACGCGGGAACAGGCGGCGCAGCCGGGCCGCACCATCCCGTTCCAGTCGTGACCGCGTGTTTCGGCGGAGCCGTGCCTTGAAGCGCGGGCTCTCCGCTGGCGCAGCGGCGGAGCGATGTGTACTCCTGTCATGCGAGGGACCAAGGCAAAAGGGCGGCACATTGCCGCCCTCCGCCCAGGCCACGGTGTGAGAGGAGAGCGTCATGGGAGTCCTGGTCGACGGCCAATGGCACGACGTCTGGTACGACACGGCGGCGTCCGGCGGCCGTTTCATCCGCAAGGATTCGGCGTTCCGAAGCTTCGTCACGGCTGACGGCCGTCCGGGCCCGTCCGGCACCGGCGGCTTCGAGGCCGAAGCGGGCCGCTACCATCTCTATGTCAGCCTGGCCTGCCCATGGGCTCACCGCACCCTGATCATGCGCGCGCTGAAGGGGCTCGATGACATGATTTCGGTATCGGTCGTGCACTGGCTGATGCGCGAGCAGGGCTGGACGTTTGCCGAGGGTCCGGGCGTCGTGGCCGACAGCGTCAATCACGCCGGCCTTCTGCATCAGGTCTACACCGCCGCGGAGCCGCATTATTCCGGCCGCGTCACCGTGCCCGTGCTCTGGGACAAGCAAAACCGCACCATCGTCAACAACGAGTCATCAGAGATCATCCGCATGCTGAACTCGGCGTTCGACGGCGTCGGCGCCAAGCAAGGTGACTATTATCCGCGAGCCCAGCGCGATGAGATCGACGCCATCAATGCGCGCGTCTACGATACGCTGAACAACGGCGTCTACAAATGCGGCTTCGCGACCACGCAATCCGCCTATGAGGAGGCGATCGGCCCGCTGTTCGCCACGCTCGACTGGCTGGAGGAGCGGCTGTCGACGCGCCGCTTCTTGCTCGGCGACACCATGACCGAGGCCGACATCCGGCTGTTCACGACCCTGATCCGCTTCGATGCCGTCTATGTCGGCCACTTCAAGTGCAACATCCGCCGCATCGCCGACTATCAGCATCTTTCAGCCTACACGCGCGATTTCTACCAATGGCCGGGGATTGCCGCGACAGTGAATTTTGAGCACATCAAGCGGCACTACTACGAGAGCCATCGCACCATCAACCCGACCGGCATCGTCCCGGTCGGGCCGCTGCAGGATTTCACCGTGCCGCATGGGCGCGAGCGCCTCGCGGCGAACTGACGAGGATCCATGGCGGGCGAACCCAACCTTGATACGCTGCTGCGCACGATGGCTCCCGAGCTGCAGGACGGCGTATTCGTGTTCTGCACTGTCGATCCGCATCACGACATCCCGGTCGAGCTGACGCCGTTGATGCTGTTTCGAGAGCGCGAAGGGATCACGCTGATCGTCCGGCGCGAGGACGCCGAGCAGGTCGGGCTGCCGTATCAGTTCGTCGCGCGCCTGATCACGCTGTCGGTGCTATCAGCGCTCGATGCGGTCGGCTTGCTCGCCGCGGTCACGACCTGCCTCGCAGGGGCGGGCATCAGCGTCAACGCTGTCTCGGCCTTTCATCATGATCACCTGTTCGTCCCGGAAGCGCAGGGAGAGCAGGCGATACGGCTTCTGCAGGAGCTGTCCCGCAGCGCGGCCAGCAGATGATTGCGCAAGGCCGGCGACCGAGTCAGGCTTTGCCCCTGGTGGGATGACGCGATTGGCTACGTCCGGTTGTGCTCGGCTTCTTGCGTGGGACGGGTCGAGACCGATGCGTGTCACGTGCGGCGCGGGGAGCTGGCGGCCGGCGTGGTCCGGTCAGCGTTCGCGCAGCTTGCGCGCGCACCAGGTCCATCAGCATCATCGCTGCGGGCGATAGAGTCCGTCCCTTCAGCCGCAGGATGCCGAACTGCGCCATCAGCAGGTCCGACGCGCGAGGCTCTTTCAGTTCGGCCACGTTGAGGCGGACCAACTGCCCGGACGCCAGCTCGTGGGTGAGCACGGCATCGCCGGCGACGAGCACGATGTCGGAGCGAATGGCCATTTGAATCAGCAGGCTCGCGTTCTCGGATTCGAGCGCGACGTCGAAGCCGCGGCCCTCCGGCGCAGCGATGAGCGCTTCCAGGCGCCTGCTGAATTCCGGTGGCAGCGCAACGGAGGTGAAGTGCTGGCCGGCGAGCTCGCGCGCCGAAAGCTCCCGTCGGCGCGCCAACGGATGAGTCGCCCGACAGTAAAAGTGTCCCGGAAGGCCGCCGAGCGGCTCGATGTCGAGGCTGTCGTCGGCGCGGATGTCGGTGATGTGCGCGAGGAAGAAATCGAGCTTTCCTTGCTGCAGCACCTCCATCAGGGCGCGCCAATTGTCCTGCACCACGATGATGCGCACGGACGGGTGCTCCGAATACAGCCGCGCCATGGCATCCGGCAGAAGCGTCAGCCCGGTGAACGCGCCGACGCCCACCGTCACCTCGCCGGCATCTCCCGAGCGCAGCAGGCGCATCTCGCGGCCAAGGTCGTCTGCGCTCGACAGGAGCGAGCGGGCCCGCGCCACCAGTCGCTCGCCGACCGGTGTGATCTCCACCGAGCGCGAGCTGCGGTCGAACAGCCGCATCCCGGCGGCGTCCTCCAAGGTCTGCAAGCTGCGGCTCAGCGCCGACTGCGTGACGTGGGCGCGCTGGGCCGCCCGGGCGAAATGCCGCTCTTCCGCGAGGTAGACCAACTGCTGCAGCTGGCGCAGGGTGGGGGTGTACATCGATGCACCGAAATCATTGATCAAGCCATAACAATTCATTGGATTTCTGAGACCGTCAATTCCAAAATGGGGCAAATATAAACAGGGGAAATGCCATGGCGGGGCCGGCCAAGTCGCCCCGAGCTGCGGCAGTTTCCCCGCAACAGGCTTTTCTCATGCCCAACGGCGCACAAGCTCTGATACGGACCCTGGTCAATTCCGGCATCCGGGTCTGCTTCACCAATCCCGGCACCTCCGAGATGCATTTCGTCGCCGCGCTGGACTCCGCGCCGGAGATGCGCGCCGTGCTGTGCCTGTTCGAAGGGGTGGCGACCGGTGCGGCGGACGGCTACGCCCGGATGACCGGCACGCCCGCGGCAACGCTGCTGCATCTCGGTTGCGGTCTCGGCAACGGCCTCGCCAATCTGCACAATGCGCGCAAGGGCAAGGTGCCCGTCGTCAACATCGTCGGCGACCACGCCACCTATCATGTCCCGTATGACGCGCAGCTCCAGTCCGACATCGAGACCGTCGCGCGCAACGTCTCGCCGGAATTCGTCTGGACCTCGCAGGTGACGTCGGAGCTGTGCCGTGACGCGGTGGCGGCCGTGAAGGCGGCATGCTCCTGGCCCGGGCAGGTCGCGACGCTGATCCTGCCGGCCGACGTGTCCTGGGGTGAGGGAGGCGTCGCCGAGCCGGCGCCGGTGATCGAGCCGCCGGCGCCCGCCGACGATTCCGCCGTGCAGGCCGTCGCCGAGGCGATCAAGTCGGGCGGCCGCAGCGCGCTTCTGCTCGGTGGTACGGCGCTGCACGAGGAATCCCTGCTGGCGGCCGCGCGCATCGCCGCGGCCTGCGGTGTGAAGGTCTACGCCGAAACCTTTCCGACGCGCATGCAGCGTGGAGCGGGCCTGCCGGCCGTCGAGCGCATCGCCTATCTCGCCGAGATGGCGCAGGTTCAGCTCAAGGAGATCGACACGCTGATCCTGGTCGACGCCAAGGCGCCGGTGTCGTTCTTCGCCTATCCCGGCAAGAAGAGCTATCTGCCGCATGACGGCTGCAAGGTGCTGACCTTGTCGACGCCGGCGCAGCACGCCGCGTGCAGCCTGACCAGGCTTGCCGCCGCCCTGGAGGCCGGGCGCGCCACGCCGGCGTTGTCACCGGCCTCGCGGCCCGGACGTCCGCGCGGCAAGAAGCTGACCGCGGAAAAGGTCTGCAAGGCCGTGGGCCATCTCCTGCCCGAGAACGCCATCATCATCGACGAGGCGATCAGCTCCGGCCTGATGCTGTCGAAATTCACCGCGGGCGCGCCGCGCCACGATCTGATCACTTTGACCGGCGGCGCGATCGGGCAGGGGCTGCCGAATGCGATCGGGGCGGCGATCGCCTGTCCGGACCGGCCGGTGATCGCGCTGATCGGCGACGGCAGCTCGATGTACACGATCCAGTCGCTGTGGACGATCGCGCGCGAGCGGCTCAACATCACCGCCGTGATCTTCAACAATGCATCCTACTCGGTGCTCAACGTCGAGCTGGAGCGGGTCGGCGCCGAGGAGATCGGACCGAAGGCGCGGGCGCAGCTCGACCTGCACGGACCGGTCCTCAAGCTCGCGCAGATCGCCGACGGCATGGGCGTACGCGCGACCCGCGTCAGCACGCCGGACGAATTCACCAGCGCGTTGCAGGGAGCGCTGGCGCGGCCGGGGCCGCATCTGATCGAGGCCATGGTGCCGCCGGCGCTGACCGGCCTCAAGCTGAAGCTTTTGCCGCACCTCTTGGGATCGCTCGACCGCGTCCCGCTGCCGGTGGCGCGGATGCTCAAGCGCAAGATCGCGCCGTGACATGAGCGCGACGCTGCAATCCGATGTCGTCATCGCCGGCGGCGGTCTCGCCGGCATCGTCACCGCGCTGGAGGCACTGCGCGCCGGCAAGTCGGTGACGATCGTGGACCGGGACACGCCCGAGCGGTTCGGCGGGCTGGCGTTGTGGGCGTTCGGGGGCATGGCGCTGGTCGGCACGCCGTTGCAGGCGCGCATGAAGATCCCGGATACGCCCGAGATCGCGTTGCGCGACTGGATCAGGTTTGGCGAGCTCGATGCCGCCGAGCACTGGCCGCTGCAATGGGCGCGCTACTACGTCGCGCATTCGCGCAGCGACGTTTACGACTGGCTGCTGGCGCACGGCGTGACGTTCATGCCGGCGGTGAACTGGGTCGAGCGCGGCCGGCACGGCGACGGCAATGCGCTGCCGCGCTATCACATCGTCTGGGGCACCTCGCAGCGGCTCACGCGCGTGATGATCGAAGCGATGCGTGCGGCCGATAGCGGCGGCCGGCTGACGGTGCTGCACCGTCACCGCGTCGTCAGCCTCGATCGCGCTGCCGGCGCCGTATCGGGCGTTGTTGCCGTCAACGAGGAGACGGGCGCCGAAATCCGCATCGCCGCGCCGCTGACAGTGCTGGCGATGGGCGGCCTCAATGGCAGCCACGAGGAGGCCCGCGCCAATTGGGTGAAGAGCCGGCCGCTGCCGCAGGCGATGCTCAATGGCGCGCATCCGTTCTCCGACGGCAAGCTGCATCACCACGCGGCCGAGGCGCTCGGCGCCGAGATCACGCATGCCGGCGAGATGTGGAACTACGCCGCCGGCATCCCGCATCCGTTTCCGCAATTCGACGGCCATGGCCTGTCGCTGGTGCCGTGCAAATCGGCACTGTGGCTCAATCACAGGGGCGAGCGCATCGGCCCGGAGCCGCTGGTGACTGGCTTTGACACCCATGATCTGTGCCAGCGGGTCGCGGCGCAGGAGAAACCGTATACGTGGCATCTGTTGAACTGGCGCATCGCCGCCAAGGAGTTCGCCATCTCCGGGGCCGAGCACAATCCGCGCATCCGCGACCGGCAGATGCCGATGTTCCTCAAGGAGACCCTGTTCGGCAATCATCGCCTGGTCAGGCAGATGCAGCGCGAGAGCCGGCATTTCTTGGTCGACGAGACGCTGGCCGGTCTCGCCGCCAAGATGAATGCGCTGACCGGCACCGGCGACGTGAAGCCGGAGGTGCTGCAGGCCACCGCCGACGCCTTCGACGCGAACTTTGGGAATAGCGACAAGCTCCACAACGACGACCAGTTGCGCCGCATCCTGCACGCGCGGCAATGGGGGCCCGACAAGCTCCGCACCTGCAAGCCTGCGCCGCTGCAGGCGCCGGGCACCGGGCCTTACATCGCCATTCATATGCAACTCATCACCCGCAAGAGCCTCGGCGGCCTCAAGACCGATCTGCAGAGCCGGGTGCTCGACACCACGGGTGCGCCGATCGGCGGCCTCTATGCGGTCGGCGAAGCGGCCGGCTTCGGCGGCGGCGGCGCGTCCGGCAAGCGTTCGCTGGAGGGGACGTTCCTGCCGGGTTGCATTCTCACCGCACGGGCGGCGGTGCGCGCAATGTGACGCTACGGGAACCGTACGAGTCGACGGAACCGTCGCTGAATTTTTGCTCCGTCGCTGTCGATCCGGTGCTGCTACGTTCGTCTTCAAGGCACAGGAGATGGAGACCCGTCATGAAGATCTACTGGATCAAGGCCCAGGCGCCGCGCCGCGTGCTGGCGCTGGTGAAGCATCTCGGCGTTCCCGCCGAGTTCATCGACATCAGCCGCGGCCTGAAGACGCCGGAGTTCGCCGCGCTCAACCCCAACATGAAGGCGCCCGTGCTGGTCGATGGCGACACCGTGCTGTGGGAGTCCACCGCCATCATGGCGCACCTCTGCATTCGCGAGAGCTGCGACATGTGGCCGGCGCGCGATCCGCAGGAGCAGATCGAGGTGCTGCGCTGGCTGGCGTGGAACGACTGCCATTGGGCGCCGGCGGTCGGACCGTTCTATTTCGAGCACATCGTCCGCAAGACGTTCGGCCTCGGTGTGCCTGACCGTGCGGCGCTGGCCGGCAAGGTCGCCAACCTGAAGACCTTCGCCGCCGTGCTCGATGCGCATCTGCGGGCGCGCAGCCACGTCGCCTGCGACAGGCTCACCATCGCCGATTTCGCGGCGGCCTCGATGGCGACCGACTGGCGCGAGGCCGAGATGCCGATGGAGTCGTTTCCGAACATCGTGCGCTGGCTCGATGGCCTGATGCGGCTGCCGGCGTGGGCCGAGCCGTGGCCGGAGAAGCGCTCCGTCGCGGCCTGAGGCTCACGGCTGCGCGATGCCGTGGCCGAGCTGCTTGGAGATCTCGGCCGCGCAGGCACGCAGCCGCATCGCCAGCGGTGACTGCCAGCCGGCATCGAAGGTGCCGGCCGGGCCCATCGCGGTGATGACCAGCGCGACGTGGCCGGCGTGATCGAACACCGGTGCGGCGAAGGCATTGACGCCGGGCAGGGGATCGCCGACGGCGCGCGCGAGCCCCTGCGCGCGCACCTCGGCCAGCATCTCGGCGACCTTCGGACTCTTTGGTGAGCGCTTGGGATTGTAGCCGACGCCGAGACGATCGAGGCCGGTGTCGAGCGCGGCCTTCACGGTCTTCGGCGGCAGGAACGCCGCGAAGGCCCGGCCGGTTGCCGTCTCCAGCAGCGCCATGATCGAGCCGACTCGCATCACGATGTGCACCGGATGGCTCGGCTCCTCCAGCCGCACCACGGTCGGGCCGTTGGTGCCCCACACGGCGAGCGACACCGCGTGATCGATGGCCCCGGCGAGCGCGGCGATCTTCGGCGTTGCGATCCGTACCGCCGACAGCCGCCGCAGGCTGATCAGGCCGAGCTCGAGCGCGAGCGGGCCGATCTCGTAGCGTCCGGTGGTTTCGTCCTGCTCGATCAAACCGATGCGCGAGAAGCTGACGAGATAGGGATGCGCCTTGGCGGGCGGCAGCCCGGCCTCGCGCGCGAGGTCGCGCAGCATCATCGGCTCGCCGCTGCGCGCCAGTGCCTGCAGCAGGGTGCCGCCGACCTCGATCGACTGGATGCCGCGGCTCTCTCGTCCCATGTCTCGTTGTGCCCCCTGGTCCGGCGCCGTGCCTACACCGCCAGGAAGCCGCCGTCGACCGGCAAGGTCACGCCGTTGACGTAGGACGCCATGTCCGAGACCAGGAACGCCACCGGGCCCGCGAGCTCCTCGGGCTGGCCGACGCGGCCGAGCGGCGTGCGGCTCATGAAGCCGGCGAGCCGCTCGGGATCGTTGCGGGTCGACTCCGTCATCGCGGTGGCGATCACGCCGGGCGCGATCGCGTTGACGCGGATGCCGTCGGCGGCGAGCTCGCGCGCCAGCGCCTGGGTCAGCGACTTCACGCCGCCCTTGGAGGGCGAGTAGCCGAGCGTGTTGCTGATGCCGATGAAGGAGGCGACGGAGGCGATGTTGACGATCGTGCCGCGCGTCGCGCGCAACGCGGCGAGAAACGCGTAGGTGACGTTGAACACGCCGTTGAGATTGACGTCGAGCACGCGCTGCCAGTTTTGTGGCGCGCGGGCTGAGTCGATGCCCTCGCGAATGATGATGCCGGCGTTGTTGACGAGGATGGAGATGGCGCCGACCTCGGTGCGCAACTGCGCCGCCAATGCGGTGCAGCCCGCGGCGTCGGTGACGTCGAGCCGATGTGCCCACGCCTTGCGGCCGTGATCGCGGATCTCGGCGGCGCAGCGCTCGGCGCCCTCCAAGTCGATGTCGGTGATGATCACGTCGGCGCCGCGGCCGGCGAGCCCCAGCGCGATCGCGCGGCCATTGCCGTGCGCCGCGCCCGTCACCAGCGCGAGCTTGCCGGCCAACATCTGACTGTCGCTCATGCGGGGCTCCTTTGCCTGGCGCGTTCGGCGAGATGCCGGCCGGCAATGTAGCCGAAGGTCAGCGCCGGGCCCAGCGTGATGCCGGCGCCGGGATAGTTGCCGCCCATGATGCTCGCCATGTCGTTGCCGGCGGCATACAGCCCCTCGATCGGCTGGCCCTGCGCATCGAGCGCGCGGGCATGCTCGTCGGTGCGGATGCCGGCATAGGTGCCGAGATCGCCGATCACCATCTTGATCGCGTAGAACGGCCCGTCCTTGATCGGCGCCACGCACGGGTTCGGCCCGTGCAGCGCATCGCCCTGGTAGCGATTGTAGGCGCGCGAGCCCTTGCCGAAGGTCGGATCCTGGCCCAGCGCCGCATCGGCGTTGAAGGCGGCGACGGTTGCTTCCAGCGCCATCGCGTCGATGCCGGCCACGCGCGCGAGCTCGACGAGCGTCGCGCCGCGCTTGAGATAGCCGGTGCTCAAATGATGCCCGAGCGGCATCGGGAACGGCGGCACGCAGCCGAGGCCGTAGCGGCGCAACGAGCGGTGATCGGTGATCAGCCAGGCCGCGATTTCGCGGCCGGGCTTGGCCGCCTTGACCATCGCCTGCACGAAGTCGTGATAGGAATTGCCTTCATTGGCGAAGCGCACGCCGTCCGCGGTCACTGCGATCACGCCGGGCTTGGCACGGTCGATGAAGTGCGGCATCACGCCCTTGCTGCCGTCCTTGCGCGTGGTGACGGAGACCGGCACCCAGGCCGCCGCATGCGGCAGGCCGTCCTCGACCCGGCCGCCGACCGCTTCCGCCAGCCGCAAGCCGTCGCCGGTGTTGCCGACCGGGCCGGGCGACACATGCTCCTGGCCGGTCGGCGCATGCGGAAACATCGCCTTGCGCCTCTCGACATCATGCGGGAAACCGCCGCAGGCAAGCACCACGCCGAGCCGCGCATTCACTCGGATGCGCCGGCCCTGCCGCGTCACCACGGCGCCGCGCACGGCATCGCCGTCGCGGATCAGCTCCGCCACAGGCGACGACAGCCACAGGGGAATGCCGAGATCGAACGCGGATTTCGCCAGCCGCCCCGCCAGCGCATTCCCGTTGGTGAGCGTCATGCCGCGGCCATGGCGCAGCACGTCCAGCGCATGTTTCGACAGCCGCTTGGCGACATAGAACGCTGACGCCAGCGACTTGGTCGCGCGCATGAAATGGATGATCTCCTTGCCGGAGCCGAGCATCATGCCGAACACGGTGAGCTCGGGCAGCGGCTGGCCGAGATCGTTGATGTGATCGCCCAGCTCGCGGCCGTCGAACGGCCGCGTCACCATCGAGCGGCCGCCCTGCGTGCCGCCCGGCGCCTCCGCGTGATAGTCAGGGAAGGTCAGCGGCATGTCGAACTTGAGTGCCGTCTTGCCGATGAAGAAGTCGACCGCCTCCGGGCCCTTGCTCAGGAACGCATCGACCCGCGCCGCATCGAAACTGTTGCCGGCTTCATGACGCAGATAGCTGCGCGCCAGCTCGGGCGGCTCGTCGATGCCCCACGCCTTCGCCAGCGAGGTCCCGGGGATCCACAGCCAGCCGCCGGAGCGCGCGGTGGTGCCGCCGAACCGCGGCTCCTTTTCGGTGACGAGGACCTTCAGCCCGGCATGGGCGGCGGTAACCGCCGCTGACAGCCCGGCCGCGCCGGAGCCGACCACCAGCACGTCGCAATCATAGCTGTCGCCGTCCTTGGTATCGGCTCCGCTCATGCGCGCGCTCCTACTTCTTCAGCAACGGGCACTTGGACTCGGAGACCGGCCGGAACGCATCCTCGCCCTTCACGGTCTTGACGATCTCCAGATAGTCCCACGGCTCCTTCGACTCCGACGGCTTCTTGACGCGGGCGAGGTACATGTCGCGGATGACCCGGCCATCCTCGCGCAACTTGCCGCCGTGAACGAAGGCGTCCTCGATCGGCAGCTCGCGCATCTTCGCCATGACAGCCTTGGGATCATCGGTGCCGGCCGCCTTGATCGCCTTGAGATAGTGCAGCACCGAGCCGTAGACGCCGGTCTGGATCATGGTCGGCATCACCTTGGCGCGGGCGTAGAACTTCTTCGACCAGGCGCGGGTGGCCTCGTCCATCGCCCAATAGGACGCCGTGGTCATGTAGGTGCCCTGCGCGGCCTCGAGCCCGATCGCATGCACGTCGGTGTCGAACATCAGGAGGCCCACCAGCTTCTGGCCGCCCTTCACCAGGCCAAACTCGCCGGACTGCTTGATCGCGTTGTCGGTGTCCTGGCCGGCATTGGCGAAGGCGACGACGTCGGCCTTGGAGCTCTGCGCCTGCAGCGCGAAGGAGGAGAAGTCGGCGGTGTTGGTCGGATGCTTGACGCCGCCGAGGATGGTGCCGCCGAGCTCCTTGATGAAGCGCGTGGCGTCCTTCTCCAACTGCTGGCCGAAGGCGTAGTCCGCGGTGATGAAGTACCAGGACTTGCCGCCCTGGCCGATCACGGCCGAGGTCGTCACCTTGGACAGCGCATACGTATCATAGGTGAAATGCACGGTGTTCGGGCTGCACAGCTCGTCGGTCAGCGAGCTCGCGCCGGGACCGGACAGCAGCGCGATCTTGTTGCGCTCGCGCACCATGTTGTGCACGGCAATCGCGATGCCGGAGTTGGGGATGTCGACGACGGCGTCGACCTTGCCGTTGTCGAACCAGTCGCGCACGACCGTCGTTCCGACGTCGGTCTTCATCTGGTGATCGGCGCTGATGATCTCGATCGGCTTGCCGAGCACATTGGGGCCGAACTCCTCGACCGCCATCTTGGCCGCCTCGACCGAGCCCGGCCCGCTGTTGTCGCGTCCCCAGCTCGAGAGATCGGTGAGTACGCCGATCCGCACCACGTCGTCAGAAACCTGGGCTGAAGCGCCTGTCGCGATGAATGATGTCGTTGCCAGGAACGCGCAGGCGAGCAGCTGCCGTCGCATGAAGATCCTCCCCATTTTGCTCCGCTCTGTCGGCGGTGATGGGAATTAGACATTGACGAATAGATTTGTCAATTGCGAACGGGTGGGACGTGGCGCAGCGGCCGGGGGATAGAAGATGGAGGCCGGCGGCGCGTCAGGCGCGATCCGACGTCCTCATGGTGAGGAGCGCCGCGTGCGGCGCATCTCGAACCAAGAGGTCCCGAAGTGAGCGCGTTGGGAATGCTTTACGACTGTAGGAAAGCCTGTGATCCGCTCTACATGCGCGGCATGATCTGCAGTTCGAGCAGCGCGAGCCGCTGCATCGCGGTGACGTCGCGCTCGCCGGCCTTGGCGGCACGCAGCACGGCTTCCGCAAGCAGGTTCACGTTCGTCGAACTCACCGGCTCGGGCAGCGCGGCGACCGACGCGTTGAGGGCTTCGGTCATCAGCGCGATGACATCAGGCGAAAAGGACGCATCGGAAAAATTCTTCATGCAAAGATGCCCGCCAGCAGGTCGTGCTTCGGTTGATATCGCATACGCATTACGTTGATGCGGAGAGAACGCGCTTTGGGCGCTATCGGTTCCCGCGGTCGCGTTGAGCTGCGTGCGGTCCCGTTTCTGATATGCAGAATTGAACGATCTCCCATGCGCCAATTGCCCGTCGAGCCAATCTGCCGCAGTCCGCACGGCTTGTGTCGTCGGGCAAATCAGGACGATGTTTCCGCGCATCCCGCCTCCACATGAGGGGCGCATCGCGATCGTCACGAGACGTAGGAAGCGGGGAGCGGTGGCCTGTCGGATCGCAGCGTGCATGTGCGCGCGGACGAACGTGTCCGGCAGGACGAGGAAATCGCAGCGTCCTGGCGCCCCGATGCTGGCGCCAAGTCCGTGGGTGATGATCCCAGGGGCGACGGTGGCTCACAAGCCGGACACCGGGGAGACTGCGTATAACTCGTAAGCCCATCGCACAGGGAGGGCCGGGTCGTCCGGCTGACCTGTGGTACCTGCCGCCTGCATTTTTTTCGCAGGCGGGCCACGGGCCTCAGTCGAGGTCCGGCCTTCCCTGTGCCCTCTGTCCGAAGAGGGCAATCGATCTTGATAGCTCGGGCGCGGAGCGCGTCGCGAGAAGGCAGGACGACGTCTCCAACGCGGAAATTGAGATAGTGGATCAATGGTAGCCCCGAACTCGTCATGCCGGGCTTGTCCCGGGCATCCACGTCGTTCGGCGTGTGCAGTGTGCGTGGATGGCCGGGACAAGCCCGGCCATGACGAGCAAGATTTGAGATCTATCGCTTCATCGGCATCGGAATGCGCATTCGGCGACGTGCAATGATCGAGCTACCCCTTGATGAAGGCCAGAAGGTCGGCATTGATCACGTCGGCATGCGTGGTCGCCATACCGTGCGGAAATCCCGGATAGGTCTTCAAGGTCCCGTGCTTCAACAGCTTGATGCCGATGCGCGCGGAATCGTCGATCGGGACGATCTGGTCGTCCTCGCCGTGCATCAGCAGCACTGGCACGTCGATCGCCTTCAGGTCCTCGGTGAAGTCGGTCTCCGAGAACGCCTTGATGCAATCGTAATGGGCCTTGGTGCCGCCCATCATGCCCTGGCGCCACCAGTTGC
Organism: Bradyrhizobium sp. SZCCHNR1053; assembly: GCF_032381235.1. Taxonomy (NCBI): domain Bacteria; kingdom Pseudomonadati; phylum Pseudomonadota; class Alphaproteobacteria; order Hyphomicrobiales; family Nitrobacteraceae; genus Bradyrhizobium; species Bradyrhizobium sp. SZCCHNR1053. The sequence goes on along the minus strand of NZ_JAUHJM010000001.1, from coordinate 875,093 downwards.
GGATCACGCCTTCGGAAACCTTGGCGCCGTCGCGGTTGAAGCCGTAGAACGGGCCGGTCGGAATATCGAGGAAGAATTGCGCGCGGTTGGCGGCGAGCGCCGAGCGGAAGCCGTCGAACACCTCGATCGGCAGTCCGCCGGGATTGCTCGCCGTCTTCAGCATGATCGGTGGCACCGCTCCGAGCAACGCGGCCTTGGCGACGCGGCCCTTGCCGTGCTTGGCGACGTAGCGCGCGACCTCGCCGCCGCCGGTGGAGTGGCCGACATGGATCGCGTCTCGCAGGTCGAGCTTCGCGGCAAGCGCAGCGACATCGGCGGCGTAGGTGTCCATTTCATTGCCGGTCTCCGTCTGGCTGGAGCGGCCGTGACCACGCCGGTCGTGCGCGATGACGCGAAAACCCTTGTCGAGGAAGAACAGCATCTGCGCGTCCCAATCGTCGGACGACAGCGGCCAGCCGTGGTGGAAGACGATGGGCTGGCCCGATCCCCAGTCCTTGTAGAAGATCTGCGTGCCGTCCGATGTCGTCACGAATCCTGAGCTCATGGAGCATCTGCCTTTCTCACTGGATGGGATCTGCCGCGTTCAAGGCGCGGCGCGATGGCTCTCCTCGCAGGGCCGTTGCGTCGGCGAGGATGAGCGCCGTCACCTTAGCGACGGCGGGTGACGATCTCAGCTACACAGACTCGTGTGCGACATCGTTGCACCTCAACGGGACGCGGGTCGGCTGCTCAATCCGTGAGCGTTGCGACATGCGTCGGCGTCACGTGAACTGCATAATTTCCGGGCCGGGTTGCGGTTCCGCGGCCGAAGTCCCGGCTTTTTCCTCGGGGAACCGGGCAGGGCCGTCATTGCGCCCCAGCGCATCATCGCATAAAGCCTGTTCCCAAATCGTTCACGCTAGCTCAGGCTCAAGGGCTAACCCACTGAAAGCTCAACGCGAATGGGAAAATCACTGATTCCGCCGGAACCAGCCGAGATTCACGAGGTGACGCTCCGGGATGCGCTGGAAGAGCGCTATCTCGCCTACGCGCTCTCGACCATCATGCACCGCGCACTGCCGGACGCGCGCGACGGCCTCAAGCCCGTGCACCGGCGCATCCTCTACGGCATGCGGCTGCTGCGGCTCGACCCGGGCACGGCGTTCAAGAAATCCGCCAAGATCGTCGGCGACGTGATGGGCTCGTTCCATCCGCATGGCGACCAGGCGATCTACGACGCGATGGTGCGCCTCGCGCAGGATTTTTCCTCGCGCTATCCGCTGGTCGACGGCCAGGGCAATTTCGGCAACATCGACGGCGATAATCCGGCAGCCTACCGCTACACCGAAGCGCGCATGACCGATGTCGCGCGGCTGTTGCTGGAAGGCATCGACGAGGACGGCGTCGAGTTCCGGCCGAACTATGACGGCCAGTCGAAGGAGCCGGTCGTACTGCCCGGCGGCTTCCCGAACCTGCTGGCCAACGGCGCCCAGGGCATCGCGGTGGGCATGGCGACCTCGATTCCGCCGCACAATGCCGCGGAGCTCTGCGACGCCGCGCTGCATCTGATCGAGAAGCCTGACGCCAAGTCGCGCGCGCTGCTGCGCTGGGTCAAGGGGCCGGACTTCCCGACCGGCGGCACCGTGATCGATTCCAAGGAGTCGATCATCGAGGCCTACACCACCGGCCGCGGCTCGTTCCGTGTCCGCGCCAAGTGGAAGCAGGAGGAGGGCAACCGCGGCACCTGGATCGTCGTCATCACCGAGATTCCCTATCTCGTGCAGAAGTCACGGCTGGTCGAGAAGATCGCAGAGCTGCTCAACGAGAAGAAGCTGCCGCTGGTCGGCGACGTCCGTGACGAGTCGGCCGAGGACGTGCGGCTCGTGATCGAGCCGAAGTCGAAGAACGTCGATCCGGCGCTGATGATGGAATCGCTGTTCCGGCTCACCGATCTCGAGAGCAAGATTCCGCTGAACCTCAACGTGCTGATCAAAGGCCGCATCCCCAAGGTGGTGGGCCTGGCCGAGTGCCTGCGCGAATGGCTCGACCATCTGCGCGACGTGCTGCTGCGGCGCTCGAACTACCGCAAGAAGCAGATCGAGAACCGGCTGGAGATTCTCGGCGGCTATTTGATCGCCTACCTCAACATCGACGAGGTGATCAGGATCATCCGCACCGAGGACGAGCCCAAGCCGGTGCTGATGAAGACGTTCAAGCTCACCGAGGTGCAGGCCGAGGCCATCCTCAACATGCGCCTGCGTAGCTTGCGCAAGCTCGAGGAAATGGAGATCCGCACCGAGGACAAGAATCTGCGCGGCGAGCTGAAGGGCATCAATGCGCTGCTCGGATCCGAGGAGCTGCAATGGGCCAAGGTCGGCGAGCAGGTCAAGACGGTCCGCGACATGTTCGGGCCGAAGACGCCGCTCGGCAAGCGCCGCACCAATTTCGCCGACGCGCCCGAGCACGATCTCGCCGCTATTGAAGAAGCCTTCATCGAGCGCGAGCCGGTCACCGTCGTCGTCTCCGACAAGGGCTGGGTGCGCACCTTGAAGGGCCACGTCGCCGACCTGTCGAACCTGCAGTTCAAGACCGACGACCAGCTCGGCCAGGCGTTCTTCGCCGAGAACACCTCCAAGGTGCTGCTGTTCGCCAGCAACGGCAAGTTCTACTCGCTCGATGTCGGCAAGCTGCCCGGCGGCCGCGGCCACGGCGAGCCGATCCGCATGTTCATCGACCTCGATCAGGACGCCTCGATCGTGTCGATGTTCGTCAACAAGGGCGAACGCAAGTTCCTCATTGCCGCCTCGGACGGTCAGGGCTTCGTGGTCAAGGAGGAGGATTGCGTCAGCAACACCCGCAAGGGCAAGCAGGTGCTGAACGTGACCGCGCCGGCGGAAGCGCGCGCCATCACGACCGTCCAGGGTGATCAGGTCGCGGTCATCGGCACCAACCACAAGATGGTGGTGTTCGGGCTCGACCAGGTGCCGGAGATGGCGCGCGGCCGCGGCGTCCGGCTGCAGAAATACACCAGCGCGCAGCTCTCCGACGTCACCACCTTCGAGCAGAAGCAGGGACTGGCCTGGAAGGATTCCGCCGGCCGCGACCAAGGGCTGAGCTGGAAGGAGCTGGCCGACTACCGCGGTAACCGCGCCGATGCCGGGCGCATCGCGCAGGGGCTGCCGAAGTCGAACAAGTTCAACCGGCCGCTCGAGTAGCGACGTAATAGTATCCGTCGAGCGGCCGTCTATATCAGGCAGCGGGCGATCGCGAGGTGCGCGATCGCCCGGGGGCACGTTGGATGGCGCACTCGCATTCTCATCATCACGGCCATGACCATTCCCATGATCATGGCCCCTCACATGCCCACGGCCATGCCGGCCACAGCCATGCGCCGGCGAGCTTTGGTGCGGCCTTTGCGATCGGCGTGTCGCTCAACACGGCCTTCGTCATCGCCGAGCTTGTGTTCGGCTATGCCGCGCATTCGCTGGCACTGATCTCGGACGCCGTCCACAATCTGTCCGACGTGATGTCGCTGCTCCTGGCCTGGGGCGCCCTATGGCTGGCGGGCCGGCGGCCGACCGACCGCCATACCTACGGCTATCGCCGCGCCTCGATCCTGGCGGCGCTGATCAATGCGGGGCTGCTGCTGGTGGTGGTCGGCGGCATCGCCGTCGAGGCGCTCGATCGCCTGCGCAATCCGGGCGAGGTGGCCGGCACCACCGTGCTGTGGGTCGCCGCGCTCGGCATCGCCATCAACGGCGCCACCGCGATGATGTTCATGCGCGGCCGCGACACCGACCTCAACATTCGCGGCGCCTACCTGCACATGGCCGCCGATGCCGCCGTGTCGTTCGGCGTGGTCGTCGCGGCGCTGGTCACGATCTGGACGGGGTGGCTGTGGATCGATCCGGTGGTCAGCCTGGTTATCGCGCTCGTCGTGCTCCTGAGCGGCTGGGATCTCGCCCGCGACAGCGTCAATCTGGCGCTCGACGCTGTGCCGCGCGACATCGCGCTGCCGGAGGTGCGCGAATATCTCGCCTCCCTCGACGGCGTCAGCCAGGTGCACGACCTCCACATCTGGGCGATGAGCACCAACGAGACCGCGCTGACGGCGCATCTGGTACGGGCAGGCGGAACGGATGATGCATTCCTGCATCGCGTTTGCGCCGAGCTGTCACATCGCTTCAACATCCAGCATCCGACCCTGCAGATCGAGGCCGATGGCTGCGCCTGCAAGCTCGCTCCTGCCGACGTGGTGTGAGCCGCGATGGGTCAGCTCCCGCCAGCCAGTCTGCACAGCGCGCCGGCGATTTCTCTCGACCGGCGGAGTTCCCATTCCGGCCGGCGGCGGCGCCGTGGTAACAGTGACCATTTCCCGCATCGCGGCCGCACCATCAGGGACACGATGCGTGGGGTGAGACGCATGGCACGGGAATGTGCCTTTGGAACGCAACGACTGGACAGCCCATGCCCGTGACGATCTTTCACAATCCGGCCTGCGGCACGTCGCGCAACACGCTCGCGATGATCCGCGCCTCGGGTGAGGAGCCTGAGGTGATCGAATATCTGAAAAGCCCGCCGAGCCGCGAGCAGCTGATTGCGCTGATCAACGCGATGGGCGTCAAGGTGCGCGACGTGCTGCGCGAAAAGGGCACGCCCTATGCCGAGCTTGGGCTGGGCGATTCCAAATGGACCGACGACCAGCTGATCGAGGCGATGCTCGCGCATCCGATCCTGATCAACCGGCCGATCGTGGTGACCAGCAAGGGCGCGCGGCTCTGCCGCCCGTCCGAACTTGTGCTCGACCTGCTCGATCATCCCGTCTCCTCCTTCACCAAGGAGGACGGCGAGGTGGTGAGCCGGCCGGCCTGAAGCTTTCCGGATCGTGACGCGTTGATGAGCTGAAACCATGGACACGGCGACCCGTCTCGAAGTGGCGAACTGGCTCGTGGCTCAGAGCCTGACCGGCATGCCCGAAAATGAGATCCTGCGCGGCTTCTGCGAGCGCTGCCGCGTGGCCGGGCTTGAATTGTCGCGCAGCCTTGCGATCATCGATACGCTGCATCCGATTTTCGAGGGGCGTGGCTTCCGCTGGAACGATTTCGACACGAACGAAGCGGACAGCTTTGAATATGGCTCCAGCAATGAGGGAGAGGCGGCACAGAATTGGCGGCGCTCGGTCTTCCACCACATGCTGGAGAACGGCCATGACGAGTTCAGCATCGACTTCACGAATTGTGCGCATCTCGATTTTCCGGTCATCGAGGAGCTTTCCGCACAGGGGCATCGGCACTATCTCGCCTTCGTGCACCGGTTCGGGGAAGCCGGCACGCTCGGCCAGATGGACTGCTTCTATTCCAACTGGCTGACGCGACGTGACGGCGGCTTCACCGATACGCAGGTCGGCGCATTGCGCGACCTGGTCCCGCTGCTCGCGCTGACGATCAAATCCGCGCAGCAGGTCGATATCGTGCGAACCCTTGGCCGCGTCTATCTCGGCCGCGATGCGTCGGAGCAGGTGCTGCGCGGCCGGATCTCCCGCGGTGTCACCGAGCGCATCAATGCGGTGCTGTGGTTCTCCGACCTGCGCAGTTCGACTGCGATCAGCGAGAGCATCTCGCCGGACGAGATCATCCCGCTGCTCAACGACTATGCGGAGGCATCGATCGACGCGATCTACGAGTCGGGCGGCGACGTGCTGAAGCTGATCGGCGACGGCGTGCTGGCGATCTTCACCGGCGGCGACATGGCCTCGGCCCGTCACGCTGCGCTGCGCGCCGAGCATCGCTTTCGGCTGAACATCATGAAGCTGAACGCGCGGCGCGCCGGCGAGGGACGGCCCGTCACCTCGGCCTATGTTGGCCTGCATGTCGGCGAGGTGTTCTACGGCAATATCGGCAGCGAGGACCGGCTCGACTTCACCGTCGTGGGACCGGCCGTCAACGAGGTCAGCCGCATCGCCTCGATGTGCCGCTCGGTCGATCGCGAACTGTTGGCATCCTCCGAGTTCTGCGAGGGGCTCGACAACGAAGGTCGCCGCTATCTGGTGTCGACCGGGCGCTACGCGCTGCGCGGCATCGGCCGCGCGCAGGATCTCTTCACGCTCGATCCGGAACTTGCCGGCAGCGCATCGGCCACGCGGGCCTACGAGAACTACCTGGCGGACGAGATGTCGCACCCTTGACCCACGTCAATGCCCCGCAGAAGCGAGTCTGCCCAGCATCCTCTGCCGGGAGGTGAAAGCTCATGTACAAACATATTCTGCTGCCGACCGATGGGTCCGACCTTTCCAAGGCCGCAATCAAGCACGGTATCGCGCTCGCCAAGGCGACCGGAGCCAGGGTCACGGCGCTGGTGGTGTCGACGCCGCTGCATTCGCTGGTCGTCGATCCCCACGCTGCGACCAAGGCGCTTGCGCAATACAAGTCGCTGGTGGCCGATCAGACCGCGAAATACCTCGATCATGTGAAGGACGATGCCGAGCAGGCCGGCGTCGCCTGCGCCACGCTCTGCGTCGAGCACGACAAGCCCTATGAGGCGATCGTCGAGACCGCGCGCAAGCAGCATTGCGATCTGGTGCTGATGGCCTCGCATGGGCTGCGCGGCGTCTCGGCGATCCTGGGCAGCGAGACCTTGAAGGTGCTGACGCATTCGACCGTACCGATCTTGGTCTATCGCTAGGCGGGCTGCGGCTCCGGCTGGCGCGCGATCGCGACGACCGGCGAGGCGAGGATGACGAGCGCCTGCAGGCCGAAGATGGCGGCGACGAGGTAGAGACACATGTCGGCGCCGTAGCGGCCGCCGACGACCGCGCCGAGCAGCGAGCCCAGCGGACGGGCGCCATAGCTCAGGATGTTGATGGCCGAGACCCGCCCGAGCAGGCCCGCCGGCGTCACCGACTGCCGCAGCGTCGTGGTCGAGATCACCCAAAGGATCGGCCCGGCGCCGAGCAGGAAGAAGCTGAGGGCGGCAAGGTAGGGCGAGGGGACGAACGTGGTCAGTGCCATGATGAGCGCCGCGGCGAAGCCGGTGACGGGGCCGAGCCCGATGACGGTGCCGAACGGCAGCCGCCGCATGATGCGCGTCGCCAGCAGCGCGCCGCACACCATGCCGACGCCGAACATCGACAGCACCGTGCCGACGCCTCCCGCCGACAGGCCGAGCCGGTGCACCGCATAGGGCACGAACACCGCGAGCAGCAGGAAATGCGCGGTGTTGAAGATGAACTGGGTGACGAACACCGGCCGCAGCAGCGGATGATGCAGCACGAAGGCGGCGCCTTCGCGGATGTCGGCGAGCGGATGGCGGCGCGGCACCGGCGCACGGGCGGGCTCGGCGATGCCGGCCAGGCACATGGCTGCGATCAGCGAGAGCGCCGCGGCGCAGCCGAAGGCCGGAGCGCCGCCGATCCAGCCGACCAGCATGCCGCCCAGCGCGGGCCCGGTGGCAAAGGCGATGGTGCGGGCAAGCTCGATGCGCGCATTCGCGGACGCCAACTGGGTCGGGGCGACGAGGCTCGGCACCAGGGCAGGTGCTGCGACGCTGAACACGACCGTGCCGCACACCGCCGCGAATCCGAGCGCCGCCAGCAGCGGCAGCGTGAGCGCGCCGGATGCGAAGGCGATGAGGATCGCGAGCAGCGCGAGCGCGCGAAGCGTCTCTGCCAGGGCCATCAGCAGCCGTCGCGACATCCGGTCGGCGAGCAGCCCCGCAGGGATCGCGAACAGCACGAAGGGCGCGGTCAGTGCCGTCTGCAAGAGTCCAGTCTCGCCCTCGCCGACACCGAGCGCGAGCACCGCGACGATCGGTGCTGCGGCGAGCGCGATCTGCTCGGCCGATTGCGCGGTGAGGTTCGACCAGGCGAGGCGGTGGAAGCCGGCGGGCAGGGCGGGAGAAGGAGGCATGAAGAGGAACCTGATGTGATGATGTGGCCATCATCAACACGCCGCCTCCTTGCGCCCACCCGCTTCCTGATCTCCGGTATCGGCCGTCGTGCTGCGGACGGCCTATGCCGCGGTCGGTGCCTCGGCCAGTCCCCATTCCGGGGGCAGCGTGCGGAACGCCAGATGGGTGCCGGCATTCAGCGGCGCCGTCTTGAAGCCGAACCGGTGCCAGGCCAGCGCCAGCGCATGCTGGGTGTAGATCGAGATGTGGCCGTTGCGCGGCGCAATGTACCACCAGGACATGCCCTGGCTGTCGAAGTCGTCCGGCTGAGTCAACGTCGAGTAGAACACCGCGCCCGGTTCGGCCACGCAGGCCGCCATGGCTCCGATCGTCGCCAGCGGATCGGGCACGTGCTCGAGCGTCTCGAAGCAGGTGACGAGATCGAACTTGCGATCGGGGCGGGTGGCGTGCTCGGCCACCATCGGATCATAGGTGACCGCTTCCGCAAAGCCTTGAGCACGCAGGCCGGTGCAGAACACGTCGTTGCCGCCGCCGAAGTCGAGCACCCGCATGCCGGCCTTGTGTGGCGCCCAGAAGCGGGCGACGGCCGCCGCATTGTCGGTCGGGCGCTTGACCCGATAGTCGGGATCCACGGCTTCGTAGCCGTCGTTGTAGATGTGGGTCTTGAACTGCTCGATGCTCCAGTCGTCGAAGGCGTCGGTGAACAGAAAGCCGCAGTCCGCGCAGCGCCGGTAATAGATGGGCACACCCGAGAGCGGCGCGCGATACGCATGCGCCGTCTGGCATGGGCGGTTCATGTCGACGACGCCGTAGAGGTCGGCAGGACCGTCACAGATCTTGCAAGGAACAGGCGCGTTGGAGATCGGTCGGAGGCCAAGGTGGGCAGACATGTTGGATCCGGTCAGTGGGGAGACGGGGACCCGGCCGCGCCGATTCGTGTGTGCTTCAGGCGCTCTCGCGAATCGGCAAGGGCGAGCAGCTGCCATGATGGAATGGTATTGGATTAATACCAACGCTCGCGGGCACCCGCCTGCAGCGCTCCTCTACTTGCAAATCAGTTGCATTAAAGGTCGGTTTCGTTCAGGATAGCGGAATGGACGCAAAACCGTCAGATCTTTCGCAACTGCAAGCCTTGGTTCAGCCCAGCGACGGCCGCTCCGGCTGGCGCGGTGAGCGCGGTGAGCCCTCTCTCGGCGACATGTTCGCGACGGTGCGAACCGCAACCAAGGGGTCGCTCTGGCGAAAGCTGCTCGCCTTTCTCGGGCCCGGCTATCTGGTCGCGGTCGGCTACATGGACCCCGGCAATTGGGCGACCTCGCTCGCCGGCGGTGCCAAGTTCGGCTACGTGCTGTTGTCGGTCGCGCTGCTGTCCAACCTGATGGCGATCGTGCTGCAGTCGCTGTGCACCCGGCTCGGCGTCGCCACCGGCCGCGACCTGGCCCAGGCGTGCCGCGATTCGACGCCGCGCTGGGTCTCGTTGCCGCTGTGGCTGTCGGCGGAGATCGCGATCACGGCCACCGACCTCGCCGAGGTGATCGGTACTGCGATCGGTCTCAGCCTGCTGTTCGGGCTGCCGCTGTCGATCGGCGTCTGCGTCACCGCGCTCGATGTCTTTCTGATCCTGGCGCTGCAGGCCTTCGGCTTCCGTTGGATCGAGGCGTTCGTGGTCGCGCTGCTCGGCATCATCGCGCTGTGCTTCGCGATCCAGATCGCGATGGCGCAGCCGGACTGGGCCGAGGTGGTGAAAGGCTTCGTCCCCAGCGGACAGCTGATCGCCAACCCGGAGATGCTCTATCTGGCGCTCGGCATTCTCGGCGCCACCGTGATGCCGCACAATTTGTATCTCCACTCGGGTCTGGTCCAGACCCGCGGCTACGGCGACAGCCCAGAGGACAAGCGCGAGGCGATCACGCTCTCCACGATCGATTCGACCATCGCGCTGTGCCTTGCGCTGACCATCAACGCCTCGATCCTGATCCTGGCGGCGGCGACGTTCCACCGGACCGGACAACGCGACGTCGCCGAGCTTGATCAGGCGCATTCCTTCCTGGCGCCGCTGCTCGGGTCGACGCTGGCACCGACGCTGTTTGCGATCGCGCTTTTGTGCTGCGGCCTGAATTCGACGATCACCGCGACCCTGTCCGGTCAGATCGTGATGGAAGGCTTTCTTCACTGGCGGATCGCGCCCTGGCTGCGCCGGCTGATCACCCGCATGATCGCAATCGTGCCGGCCGTGGTGGTGACGATCTGGGCCGGCGAGAAGGCGACCGGGCAGCTCCTGATCCTCAGTCAGGTCGTGCTCAGCCTGCAACTGCCGTTCGCGATCGTGCCGCTGGTGCTGTTCACCGCGAGCCGGGCCAAGATGGGGCAGTTCGTGGCGCCGCGCTGGCTGACGGCGCTCGCGACCTTGATCGCGGTGGTGATCATTGCGCTCAATACCAAGCTGGTGTGGGATCTGGCCACGGGATGATGAGGAGAGGCGAATAGCGAGTGGGGAGTAGCGAATAGGGACGTTCGAAGCGCTCTATTCGCTACTCCCCATTCGCTATTCGCCTCCTCTAGTCCTGCGGCTCGGGCGCGGTGTCGCCTTCGGCATCCACGCGCAGCCAGCCGGCAGCCGCGAGACGTTGTTGCGGCAGATAGCGACTCTTGTAGTCCATCTTCTTCGAACCCTCGATCCAGTAGCCCAGATAGACGTAGGGCAGGCCCTGGCGCCGCGCCCGGGCGATGTGGTCGAGGATCATGAAGGTGCCGAGCGAGCGCGTGGTCTCCGAGGGGGCGAAGAACGAGTACACCATCGACAGGCCGTCGCTGAGCACGTCCGTCAGCGCCACTGCGACCAGTTCGCCGCCGCGGGCATTCGGACCGTTGCTCAGATTGCGGCGGCGGTACTCGATGATTCGCGTCTCGACATGGCTGTCCTCGACCATCATGGCGTAATCGAGCACCGTCATGTCGGCCATGCCGCCATGACGATGGCGCTGATCGAGATAGCTGCGGAAGATCGAATATTGCTCGGAGGTCGGCACGGCGCTGCGCTGCTCGCCGACCAGATCGGAATTGCGCGCGAGCACCTTGCGGAAGTTGCGCGAGGGGCGGAATTCGTTGGCGATCACGCGGACGGACACGCAGGCCCGGCATTGGTCGCAGGCCGGCCGGTAAGCGATCGACTGGCTGCGGCGGAAGCCGCCATGGGTCAGGAGGTCGTTGAGATCGGTCGCCTTGTCGCCGACCAGATGCGTGAACACCTTGCGTTCCTGCCGCCCCGGCAGATAGGGGCAGGGCGAGGGCGCGGTCAGGTAGAATTGCGGGGTGTCACGCGAATGCTGGGTCAAGGAACGTCGTGAGCCTCCGAGGCGATCATCAACAGAATTGCGCTCCGGAGGCCGCCGGTCAATCGCTTTTGCAGTGCCACCGGACGTCTCATCAGGTGCGAGCCGGTTCAGTCAGTTGCGAGCGCACGGACGTGTTGATCACGACGGTACCGAGCACGAAATCGTGCAGCAGCCGGCGGCGGCTGTTGAACAGTCCGATCAGCAGCACGAACGGCGACAACGCCGAGACCGAGACCCAGAAGCAGACCGCGTGCACGGCACCGAGCACGAAATAGCCCGGCGCGCCATACCAGGTCCGTACCTCCAGATCCATCACCCGCATGCCGATCGTCGCCGAGTTCGGCCCGCCGATCGTTGCGCCGTAGTAGACGATGGCCCAGATCACCGCAGCCGGCGACACCAGCCAGAACAACGCCCAGCCGAGACCCAGCGTGACCACGCCGAAAACGGCAATGAAGATCACCGCCAGGATCACCGGGACCGAGAGCACCAGGAGATCGATCAGGAACGCAATCATCCGCCGCGTCAGCACGCCGCGAAACAATTCCGGCTGCTGATAGGGATCGTAGGCGTGTGGCCGAGCACCGGGACCGCCATTGCTATCGCCTGAACTCATGTACGCCATGACAAGCCCTCCGGATTGGCACCCAGGACATGGGAACCCCTCTTGCGCTTGCAAGGGCTGTTCTTGCTCGGGGCGCGGCAAATTTCCGGCTATTTCGCGACTTGTAAGCCAGAACTTCGCGAGCCGGCGGCCCGCGCAGGCGAAAGGAGCGGCCCGCTCAAGGAGCGTGGGGGTCTCGGAAAGATCCTGGCGCCTCCTCAGCGCTGCTGCCGCAGCCGCTCGGCAGCTTGCGGGGCGAAATAGGTGAGCACGCCGTCGGCGCCGGCACGCTTGAACGCCAGCAGGCTTTCCATCATCGCCCGGTCGCCGTCGATCCAGCCATTGTTGGCGGCGGCCGTGATCATCGCGTATTCGCCCGACACCTGATAGGCGAAGGTCGGCATGCTGAACGTGTCCTTCACGCGCCTGACGACGTCGAGATAGGGCATGCCTGGCTTCACCATCACCATGTCGGCGCCCTCGGCGATGTCGAGCTCGACCTCGCGCAGCGCCTCGTCGGAGTTGGCGCTGTCCATCTGATAGGTGCGCTTGTCGCCGGTCAGCGTCTTGGCCGAGCCGATCGCGTCGCGGAACGGGCCGTAGAAGGCGGAGGCATATTTGGCCGCATAGGCCATGATCTGCACGTCGAGGAAGCCGGCTTGATCCAGGGCCTGGCGGATCGCGCCGACCCGGCCGTCCATCATGTCCGACGGCGCGATGATGTCGCAGCCGGCTTCGGCCTGGACCAGGGCCTGGCGCACCAGCACGGCGACCGTCTCGTCGTTGAGAATGCGGCCGTCCTTGATGAGGCCGTCATGACCGTGGCTGGTGAACGGATCGAGCGCGACGTCGCAGAGCACGCCGATCTCCGGGAACTCCTTCTTGATCGCACGCACCGCCTGGCAGACCAAATTGTCCGGATTGCAGGCCTCGGAGCCGTGCTCGTCGCGCAGCGACGGCTCGGTATAGGGGAACAGCGCGATGCAGGGAATGTCGAGCTTGGCGGCGCGCTCGGCGTCGCGGACGATCTCGTCGACGCTCAGCCGCTCCACGCCCGGCATCGAGGCGACGGTGCTGCGGGTCCGGTCGCCCTGCACCACGAACAGGGGCCAGATCAGATCGTCCGTCGTGAGCACGTTCTCGCGCACCAGCCGGCGGGCCCATTCAGCTTTGCGGTTGCGGCGGGGACGGATGGTGAGGTCGAGCGCCGGCGTCAGTCCAGTGGCCGGATTGCGCGCGGTGTCGCGCAGGTCGATCGGGCGCCCGAATTTGATCGCCATGAGGGCTGGCTCCTTGCTGACCGGCGAGCCGGATTTTGACTTGTTGTAATTCCAACAATCTGTAGCACTTTGCCCGTCGCCCGTCACTTGACCTGACGCAAGCGGCCCGGTTGATTTCCGGCCCGGTTGATTTCACGGTGCCGGCCGGCCAAGAATCGCCATGCTCCTGGTCTTGAGAGGCCCCAATGACGACCCGCCTGTTCTGCTCGAGCTGCCATGGCTGAGATTCCCTCGGCGCGAGATCTGGCGCGTGACAACGCCGCCATGTCGATTGCCGCCATGTCCTCGGATCGGCGCGAGAGCGACGACAATGTCTGGACGCGGCGGCTCGTGCTGTTCCTGCGGGTCATGGCCATGCTCTCGATTGCCAAGGGCCTTTACCATTGGGCCCAGGTGACCGGCTTCATCGGCGGCGAGGACGACGCGTTCGAGAACCAGGCGATGGCCTGGCAGGCCGCGACGGTCTATTTCGCGGTGATCGAGCTCGTCGCCGCCGTGGGCCTGTGGCTGGCCACGCCGTGGGGCGCGGTGGTGTGGCTCACCACGGTCGTCTCGATGGCGGTCATCGAGCTCATGTTCCCGGGCATCTATGGCGGCAATCTGCTGGTGGTCGCGGGCGAGGCGGTCATGCTCGCCGCCTACCTCGTACTGGCCTGGATGGCGGCCCGGGAGCGGCCACCATAGGTCGTGCGGAAAATTCGTTGCACGCTGTAAATCTTTTCAGCGCGATGCAAGTAATGTTTCGAACACCTTAAGAGCGTCTGCCACAGCCGTTACAGAGACCTTAGCGGCGCTACCCAAGCGTGTTTTGTAATGCGACAGGTGGGTGAAACGAACCGCGAACATCGCCCCTCGACCGTCAACGGACTATTGCAAAAGCCTCTGTAATTACTGAATTAAAAGAGGATTCACTCTCCGCGATTCATTCTCTCTTTATGCTCTTATTTAAGGCGATCTTCAAAGCACGCCCCTTAAGTTCGTTCTATCAGACGGGACAAAAGTTTCGTCGAATAAGTCGACAAAAACGACGACAGGGGAAGTGTCATGATGAAAGCCGTTGCGACGGCCGTGGAGACTGCTGCGCCGGGCCAGGGCGGCACCGTGCAGTCGCTCTATCTGGAAGCACTGACGCTGGTGGAGCGGCTGCATCGCCGTCTGCTCGACGTCATCAAGGACGAGTTCGACCGCCGCGGTCGTTCCGATATCAATTCGGTCCAGGCGCTGCTGCTCTATAACATCGGCGACAAGGAGCTGACCGCGGGCGAGCTGCGCACGCGCGGCTACTATCTCGGCTCCAACGTCTCCTACAACCTGAAGAAGCTGGTCGAGCTCGGCTTCCTCGATCACCAGCGCTCGCGCGTCGATCGCCGCTCGGTCCGCATCCGCCTGACCCCGCAGGGGCAGGAGATCCGCCGCATCGTCGACTCGCTGTATCAGAAGCACGTCAAGACCGTGGAGCAGGTCGGCGGCATTTCGAGCGAGGAGTTCTCCACGCTCAACAAGTCGCTGCATCGTCTCGAGCGGTTCTGGACCGACCAGATCCTGTATCGCCTCTGAGCCGGTCTCACCGTTTCGGCTGAGCCGGCCTCAGACATCGAGAGCCAAGACCGGACAGCCGTTGATCGTCTGGAAGTCGTTCTTGCGCCGGCCCCTTCGGGCCGGCGTTTTCTTGTTCGCCTTGGCAAAAACCTTGGCAAAAACCCCGGTCCGAATTGGAACCAATCGAGGCTCCTGGGCTTATGTCCCTGGACCGGAGGTCGGACCATGCTGCACGATGCCGGAATGCAAGTCATGAACGTGGCGATGGTTGGGGATGCCTATGCCATCGCCTCCAACTATCTGCGTCTCTCCGGCGAGCTGCCAGAGGAGTTCGCGCCGAACGAGAGACTTGTCGACATCATCGTTCAGCTGATTCACCGTGGAGAATTCAACAAGCTCAAGCTCGCCAACAAGGCGATCTCGATGTTCAAGTCTGCCTGACGGCCTGACGTTCAAGAGGGGATGATATGGAAGCCGCCATCGATCGCATCATGCACACTTACGACCTGCTGGCGAACCGCACCGCCGCGGCGAGCGACGAGGCGCGCCGCAAGGTGAGCGCCTATATCCAGACCTTGTTCGAAGCCGGCGAGCGCGATCCGCACCGCCTGACGGTATGCGGCCTGACCTATCTGCGTCAGCTCGATGGCCGCGTCGATCCGGTGAAGGCGGGCTACACCGGCCTCTGATGTCTTTCGGTGCGGCATTGCTCGCCGCGCGCTTGCCTCACAACCTGTATGAGACCATCCGGTTTCATGCAGGTTGTTTGTATTTGGGGGGCGATGCATTTGGTGTCCCGAGTCGTTGTCGTGGCAGGAATCTTGGCCTTCGCGTGCGGTGAGCTGAGCCTGCCCACGAAGAGTATGGCTGAGACGGTTTGACCCCAGAAGGGACCGAACAGTCGAGAAGCACTGGCCAGAATAGGCGCCTGCGCAGCGACGACGATCACGAAAATTGCTGATCGGTTTGATGAGCCGCTGTCGCCTACCCCGTTCAAGCGCGGCGAGAAGCGCGGCAAGTATGGTGATCCCATTATGGATCCGGGGACGCACGTGCTGTACCAGAGCGGTGCCGAGCAGATCGACGCAGAGTGGAACGCCGCCGTGGCCCATTCCAAACTGGGCGATCCCGTGCCTCTGCACCGTCTGGAAGCCGAAGAATTGCCCGCCCGGCGATGATCGGGGGCGAATCTACAAGGCGACCAATCTCCGGACCAAGGAAACGTGGCAGATGTCGGAAAGCTGGCACTCCTGCGGCGGGGCTTGAGCAGGGCTTGCTCTGGACCTCGTCCACCATATCTGGCGCAAATATCCGGTTTGACCCGCAACCGCTTGGCCTGTCCCTTGGCCTGCCGCCGCCCATATGGTAAGGGCAGGGGTCTTTTCCGACCGACTTCACTGAACCGACCGCAGGCCACCTAAGGCCTTGCGGACGTGGAGATATTCCGCCGATGACCGCTTCCAGCGCCAAGCCCGCCTCGTCAGTCGATTCCTTCTTCTCCGCCACCCTGGCCGAGGCCGATCCCGAAATCGCCGCCGCCATCAAGGGTGAACTCGGTCGGCAACGGCACGAGATCGAGCTGATCGCCTCGGAAAACATCGTCAGCCGGGCGGTCCTGGAGGCCCAGGGCTCGGTGATGACCAACAAGTACGCGGAAGGGTATCCGGGCGCGCGCTATTATGGCGGCTGCGAATGGGTCGACGTCGCCGAGAACCTCGCGATCGACCGCGCCAAGAAGCTGTTCGGCGCCAATTTCGCCAACGTCCAGCCGAACTCCGGCAGCCAGATGAACCAGGCCGTGTTCCTGGCGCTCCTGCAGCCCGGCGACACCTTCATGGGCCTCGACCTCGCCGCCGGCGGCCATCTCACCCACGGCTCGCCGGTCAACATGTCCGGCAAGTGGTTCAAGGCCGCGCACTACACGGTCCGCCGCGACGATCATCTGATCGACATGGATGCGGTCGCCAAGCAGGCCGAGGAGGTCAAGCCGAAGCTGATCATCGCCGGTGGCAGCGCCTACTCGCGCCCGTGGGACTTCAAGCGCTTCCGCGAGATCGCAGACCACGTCGGAGCCTACCTCCTGGTCGACATGGCGCACTTCGCCGGTCTCGTCGCCGGCGGCGTACATGCCTCGCCGGTGCCGCATGCCCACGTCACGACGACCACGACCCACAAATCGCTGCGTGGCCCGCGCGGCGGCCTGATCCTCTGGAACGACGAGGCACTGACCAAGAAGCTGAACTCGGCGATCTTCCCGGGCCTGCAGGGCGGTCCGCTGATGCATGTGATCGCGGCCAAGGCGGTGGCCTTCGCCGAAGCGCTGCGGCCGGAGTTCAAGACTTACGCGAAGAACATCGTCGAGAACGCGAAGGCGCTGGCGGAATCGCTGCGCGCGCATGGCTTCGACATCGTCTCCGGCGGCACCGACAACCATTTGATGCTGGTCGACCTCCGGCCCAAGGCCCTGAAGGGCAACGTCTCGGAGAAGGCGCTGGTCCGCGCCGGCATCACCTGCAACAAGAACGGCATCCCGTTCGACCCCGAGAAGCCGTTCGTCACCTCGGGCCTGCGCCTCGGCACCCCCGCGGCGACGACCCGCGGCTTCGGCGTCGCCGAATTCCAGCAGGTCGGCAGCCTGATCGCCGAGGTGCTGAACGCGATCGCACAGGCGCCGGACGGCAGCGCGCCGCTGGTGGAAGCTGCGGTCAAGGGGAAGGTGAAGGCGCTGACCGACCGGTTCCCGATCTATCAGTAAGGCTTAACGCGAAATGCGCTGCCCGAGCTGCAACAGCCTCGATACGCAGGTGAAGGACTCCCGCCCCACCGAGGATTCCTCGGTGATCCGGCGGCGGCGGGTCTGCGTCACCTGCAATTTCCGCTTCACGACCTTCGAGCGGGTGCAGCTGCGCGAACTGACCGTGATCAAGCGCAACGGCCGCCGCGTGCCGTTCGACCGCGACAAGCTGATGCGCTCGGTGCAGATCTCCTTGCGCAAGCGCTCGGTCGATCCGGAGCGGGTCGAGAAGATGGTCTCGGCGATCGTGCGCGAGCTCGAGAGCGGCGGTGAGTCGGAAGTGTCCTCGGAGGCGATCGGCGAGATCGTGATGGAGCATCTGCGCGATCTCGA
Source organism: Bradyrhizobium sp. SZCCHNR1053 (assembly GCF_032381235.1). Classification (NCBI taxonomy): domain Bacteria; kingdom Pseudomonadati; phylum Pseudomonadota; class Alphaproteobacteria; order Hyphomicrobiales; family Nitrobacteraceae; genus Bradyrhizobium; species Bradyrhizobium sp. SZCCHNR1053. Next base: position 857,324 of record NZ_JAUHJM010000001.1, on the reverse strand, counting down.
CGACGTGGCCTATGTCCGCTTCGCCTCGGTCTACCGCAATTTCCGCGAGGCCAAGGATTTCGAGGCCGTGCTCGGCGAGCTCTCGGCGGAGGACGAAGCACCGCGCCTCGCGCCGGTCCGCAAATGATCTTCCGGGTTCTGGTCGATCAGGTCGGCGAGAAGCTGAAGGCTCAGAAGGACGCCGACCGCCGCTTCATGCAGCTCGCGCTGACGCTCGGCCGCCGCGGGTTGGGGCGGACCTGGCCCAATCCCGCCGTCGGTGCCGTGGTGGTCAAGGACGGCGTGATCGTCGGCCGCGGCTGGACCCAGCCCGGTGGACGTCCTCATGGCGAGCCCGAGGCGCTGCGCCGTGCCGGGGAGGCAGCCAAAGGCGCCACGCTCTACGTGACGCTGGAGCCGTGCTCGCATGTCGGCAAGTCGCCGCCTTGCGTGGACGCGGTTATCGCAGCCGGAATCAGCCGCGTCGTCTCGGCGATCGAGGATCCCAATCCGGAGGTCGCAGGGCAGGGACATGCGAAGCTCCGCGCCGCCGGCATCCAGGTCGAGGTCGGCCTCTGCTCGGCGGACGCCAAGCGCGACCATTCGGGTCATTTCCGACGCATCCGCGACGGGCGGCCGCATGTGATCCTGAAGCTTGCCGTCTCGGCCGACGACAAGATTGCAACCGCGGGCAACACGCCGGTCGCGATCACCGGCGAAGCGGCGCGGACGCGCGTGCATGTGTTGCGTGCCCAGAGCGACGCGATCCTGATCGGCGTGCGCACCGCGATCGCCGACGATCCGCTGCTGACCTGCCGGCTACCCGGCATGGAATCCCGCTCGCCGGTCCGTGTCGTGCTCGACCCCGTCCTGCGCCTCCCGACCGCCAGCCGTCTGGTGCAGTCAGCGCGGACGACGCCGCTTTGGCTCGTTGCCTCTGAGGTGGCGGAGCCCGCCGCAGCGACCAAGCTGGGAGCCGCCGGCGCGCAGGTGATCCGCCTGCCGCCGCAGGTCGCACCGTCGGCACTGGAGCCACCCGCCGTGCTCAAGGCGCTCGCCGAGAAGGGCATCACCCGTTTGATGATCGAAGGCGGCAGCCGCGTCGCATCATCTTTCATGGCAAGTGGCCTGGTCGATGAAATCTGGCTGCTGCGTGGTCCCGGGGAGATCGGAGCGGACGGGATCGCTGCGCTGGATGCATTGCCGCTGACCGCAATCACGCAGTCGCCGGCCTATCGCGTTCGTGCTAGCGAAACGCTCGATCCCGACACCCTTACGATTTACGAGCGCGCGTAATGTTTACCGGCATCGTCACCGATATCGGCGAGATCGTCAGCCTGACGCCGCGGACCGAGGGCAAGCTGCACCGGCTGCGCATCGCCTGCAGCTACGACCAGGCCACGATCGCCGATGGCGCGTCCATCGCCAACAACGGCGTCTGCCTCACGGTCGTGCAGTCGGGCCTCACCGACGGCAAGACCTGGTTCGAGGTCGATGCCGCCGCGGAGACGCTGGCGCTGACCACGGCCAAGCACTGGCGCGTCGGAACGAAGCTGAACCTGGAGCGGGCGCTGAAGATCGGCGACGAGCTCGGCGGTCACATCGTCTCGGGTCATGTCGACGGTATTGCGACCATCGTCAGCCGCGACGACCTGCCTGATATGGCGCGGTTCGTGCTGAAGACAACGCGGGATCTGGCGCGCTTCATCGCCACCAAGGGCTCGGTTACCCTCGACGGCGTGTCGCTGACGGTCAACACCGTCGACGAACTGGCCTTCTCGGTGCTGATCATTCCGCATACGCTGTCGGTCACCACGCTGTCGTCCTGGCAGGCCGGCGGCGAGGTCAATCTCGAGGTCGACCTGATGGCGCGCTATGCCGCGCGCCTCACGGAAATGAAGTAGCCTCGAAGGGGGCTTTCCGTCTTGGCTTTGCGGGCGCTGGCGCCTACAAGGCCAGCCCTGATTGCGAGGAGGCGCTGATGTGTCGTCTCGCAGCATGAGGCCGATTTCATCTCGCCCTTCGCGAGGCGGCCGGATGGCCGCTCCCTTGGGACGAGGCACCTGAAGACAATGGAAACAGAACCATGGCAGACGCACGGCGCGCGCCGCTCAAAGACCAGACCGACATCTCCGGCGCACGGGCGCTGATCGTCGAGGCCCGCTTCTACGACGACCTTCAGGACGCCCTGCTGGAGGGCGCCACCGCCGAGCTGAAGGCGGCGGGCGTGGGCTATGATGTTCTCACCGTCACCGGCTCGTTGGAGATTCCGGCGACTATTGCCATTGCGCTCGATGCGGCGGCCAAGGCCGGCAAGCCTTATGATGCGGCGATCGCGCTCGGCTGCGTCATCCGTGGCGACACCATCCATTTCGAGATCGTGTCGCAGGAATCCTCGCGAGCCCTGATGGATATGTCGGTGGCGCGCGGCCTGCCGCTCGGCAACGGCATCCTCACCGTCAACAATGAGGACCAGGCCTGGGCGCGCGCCCGCGTCTCCGAGATGAACAAGGGCGGCGATGCCGCCCGCGCCGCGCTCGCCGTGCTGCGCATCAAACGCCGTCTGGCGCGAGGCTGACATGGCCGAGAACAAACCCTTCAAGGGCCCGGTCAGAGCCAACGACCGCAAGGCCAACCGGCGCGGCGCCGCACGGCTCGCCGCGGTGCAGGCGCTCTACCAGATGGACATCGCAGGCGCCGGCATCAACGACGTCCTGGCCGAGTTCGAGAGCCACTGGCTCGGCAACGAGGTCGAGGGCGAGCAGTATCTGCCGGCCGAGGCCGCCTTCTTCCGCGACATCGTCTCCGGCGTGGTGCGCGACCAGACCAAGATCGATCCGGTGCTCGATACGGCGCTGGAGCGCGGCTGGCCGCTGCAGCGGATCGAGGCGATCTTGCGCGCGGTGCTGCGTGCCGGCGCCTATGAGCTGGAGCGGCGCAAGGACATTCCGGCGCGGGTCGTCGTGTCCGAATATGTCGACATCGCCCATGCCTTCGTCGAGCGCGACGAGACCGGCATGGTCAACGCCGTGCTGGAGCAACTCGCCCGGCAATACCGAGCCGACGAGATGGGGCCGAAGTAGCGATGGGGGGCGCCGGAGCACGATCGCTGCGAACCGGCGCGATGCCAGTCTCTTTCCTCGACTGTCATCACCCGCGACGGCGGGTGATCCCGTATTCCAGAGACGTTCAAGGGATACGGAAGGGCCGCGGCGTACTGGATCGCCCGGTCGAGCCGGGCGATGACAGCAGAGTGTGCAAAGTGTGGGGGACGAGCGCGTGACCCACAACCCCTCCGGCGAAGACTCCCTGATCGCGCGCTATTTCAAGCCGCTGGCGACCGACCCCGGCGCCTTCGGCCTCATCGACGATGCCGCGATCATTCCGGCCAATGGTGACGACATCGTCGTCAAGACCGACGCCATCGTCGAAGGCGTCCATTATCTCGCCAACGATCCCCCCGACACCATCGCGCGCAAGGCGCTGCGGGTGAACCTGTCCGATCTCGCCGCCAAGGGCGCCGTGCCCACCGGCTTCGTCCTGACGCTGGCGCTGCGCGAGAAGGACGAGGCGTGGCTGTCGGAGTTCGCGCGTGGCCTCGGCGAGGACGCGGCTGCGTTCGGCTGTCCGCTGCTCGGTGGCGACACCGTGTCGACGCCCGGTCCCGTGATGATCTCGATCGCAGCCTGGGGGCGGGTGCCTAGGGGCCGGATGGTGCATCGCTTCGGGGCGCGTCCCGGCGACCGGGTGATGGTCACGGGAACGATCGGTGATGCTGCGCTCGGCCTGTGCATGCTGACGGGCACAGCGGAGGCGGCGGCGCTGGCCGACGATCCCGTCGCGCGGGATATGCTGATCGGCCGCTATCGCACGCCGCAGCCGCGCAATGCCCTGGCCGCGGCCGTGAGAGACTACGCGACCGCCTCGATGGACGTCTCCGATGGCCTCGCAGGCGACCTGATCAAGCTCTGCGCCGCCTCTTCCGTGAGCGCCGACATCACGCTGTCACACATTCCACGATCGCCGGCGGCGGCGAAGCTGCTCGCTGTCGGGGCCGCGCAGCTTGAAAGCATGATCTCCGGCGGCGACGATTACGAGATCCTCTGCACTGTTCCCGCAGCGCAATGCGCAGCCTTCCGTGGCGCAGCCGAGACGGCGGGCGTTGCCGTCACCGACATCGGCGCCATCGTCGAAGGAACGCGAGCCCCGCGCTTCCTGGACGGGCAGGGCCGTCCCGTCACACTGACGCGCTTGTCCTTCAGCCACTTCTGACACCTATTTGCACCGCACAATGCGACCAAAGAAGCGTCTGAATTTGGAGCGGTTCAGGCGTCGCGGCGTTGCGTCATCATGGCGATTTTGGCAAGCTTCATGATGTTCGAGGCGGCTCCGCCCGGGGCTGCCTGACAGGGGGCGTGCGTCGCACCAGCGCGGCGTGACGTAGTTAGAAAAGCAAAGAGCCGAGGAAACTAAATGTCAGCTTTATGGGTGATCGTGCTCTGCGGAGCGCTGTCGATCGTCTATGCGATCTGGGCCACACAATCGGTGCTCAGCGCAGACGCCGGCAATGCGCGCATGCAGGAAATCGCGGCGGCCGTGCGTGAGGGCGCGCAGGCCTATCTTCGCCGCCAATACATGACGATCGGAATCGTCGGTGTCGTGATCTTCGTGCTCCTTGCGTATTTCCTCGGCATGCTCGTCGCGATCGGCTTTGCGATCGGCGCGATCCTCTCCGGCGCGGCTGGCTTCATCGGCATGAACGTGTCGGTGCGCGCCAACGTCCGCACGGCACAGGCGGCCATCACCTCGCTCGCCGGCGGCCTCGAACTCGCCTTCAAGGCCGGCGCCATCACCGGTCTGCTCGTGGCCGGTCTCGCACTACTCGGCGTCACCATCTATTTCGGCATCCTGACCGGCTTCATGAAGCTCGCGCCGGACAGTCGCACCGTGATCGACGCGCTGGTCGCGCTCGGCTTCGGTGCCTCGCTGATCTCGATCTTCGCCCGTCTCGGCGGCGGCATCTTCACCAAGGGCGCCGACGTCGGCGGTGATCTCGTCGGCAAGGTCGAAGCCGGCATCCCGGAGGACGATCCGCGCAACCCCGCGACCATCGCCGACAACGTCGGCGACAACGTCGGTGACTGCGCCGGCATGGCCGCCGACCTGTTCGAGACCTATGCGGTGACCGCGGTCGCCACCATGGTCCTGGCGGCCATCTTCTTCGCCAAGTCGTCGCTGCTGACCAACATGATGACCCTGCCGCTCGCCATCGGCGGCATCTGCATCATCACCTCGATCGCAGGCACCTTCTTCGTCAAGCTCGGCGCCAGCCAGTCGATCATGGGCGCTCTCTACAAGGGCCTGATTGCGACCGGCGTCCTGTCGCTCGGTGGCGTGGCGCTGGCCATCGCCTGGCTGATCGGCTTCGGCAAGCTCGACGGCGTCGACTACACCGGCACGGCGCTGTTCATGTGCGGCGTGGTCGGTCTGGTCGTCACCGGCCTCATCATCTGGATCACCGAATACTACACCGGCACCGACTTCCGCCCGGTGAAGTCGATCGCGGCGGCCTCGGTGACCGGTCACGGCACCAACGTGATCCAGGGCCTCGCCATCTCGATGGAGTCGACCGCGCTGCCTGCGATCGTCATCATCGCCGGCATCCTGGTCACTTATAGCCTGGCCGGCCTGTTCGGCATCGCGATCGCGACCACGACCATGCTCGCTCTGGCCGGCATGATCGTCGCGCTCGACGCCTTCGGCCCGGTCACCGACAACGCCGGCGGCATCGCCGAGATGGCCGGTCTGCCGAAGGAGGTCCGCAAGTCGACCGATGCGCTCGACGCGGTCGGCAACACCACCAAGGCGGTCACCAAGGGCTACGCGATCGGCTCGGCCGGTCTCGGCGCGCTGGTGCTGTTCGCGGCCTATAACCAGGACCTCCAGTTCTTCATCGCGGATTCGGCGCACCATCCCTATTTCGCGGGGATCAAGCCGGACTTCTCGCTGAACAACCCTTATGTCGTGGTTGGTCTGCTGTTCGGCGGCCTGCTGCCGTATCTGTTCGGCGCGATGGGCATGACCGCGGTCGGCCGTGCGGCCGGCGCAATCGTCGAGGAGGTGCGGCGTCAGTTCCGCGAGAAGCCGGGCATCATGCAGGGCACCGACAAGCCTGACTACGGTAAGGCGGTTGACCTGCTGACCAAGGCGGCGATCAAGGAGATGATCATCCCCTCGCTGCTGCCGGTGCTGTCGCCAATCGTCGTGTACTTCCTGATCTACGCCATCGCGGGCGGCGGCGCAGCCGGCAAGTCGGCGGCGTTCTCGGCCGTCGGCGCCATGCTGCTCGGCGTCATCGTCACCGGCCTGTTCGTCGCGATCTCGATGACCTCGGGCGGCGGCGCCTGGGACAACGCCAAGAAGTACATCGAGGACGGCCACTACGGCGGCAAGGGCTCGGATGCTCACAAGGCGGCGGTGACGGGTGACACTGTCGGCGACCCCTACAAGGACACGGCCGGCCCCGCGGTGAACCCGATGATCAAGATCACCAACATCGTGGCCCTGCTGCTGCTGGCGATCCTCGCGCACTGAGCGGGGCGATGTCCTGACCAATAAAAACCCCGCGGCGCGAGCCGCGGGGTCTTTCATTGTCTCTCGTTGTGTCGTGACGCCATCTATTCCGCCGCGCGCTGCCGCGTCCGATACGACTGCAGCGTGCTCTGCGCGGTTCGCGGCTGCATTTGCGAGAAGCTCGCCAGATGCTGGTCGAGCTGTGGGCGTGCGCTGCCGCTGGCATGCGCCTGCATGAACAGCAGCGTCGTGGTGGTGACCCAGGACAGGTCGAACGCCTTGGCGAGCACCAGGAGCTGATCTGGCTGGTTGCGCACGAAGGCGCGCTCGACCACGTCGAGCGGCAGCTTGCACATCAGGGACAGCGCCAGCGTGACCTTGTCGAAGCTGCCTTCCTTGGCGAAGCCGTGCAGCTGCGCCTCGTGGAGCTGGCCAGTCGCGTGCAGCAGCTCGACATAGTCCTTGGCGGTGACGAAATCGGCCGAGCGCGTCCGCGCGGCGGCCTGCAGATGATCCGAAGCCTGCGCCACGGCGAGCTCGACGATCTCGGCCCGCGCCGCATCAGCGCTGGCGAGCTGGCTGCGCACCGCGTCGGAGGCTTCGACGAACAGCCGGACCAGCACCTCGCGTGGGCTGTCGGGTCGGCTCCAGAGCTTCAAGGCGAGGCCGGGATCTTCGGATGCCTTCGTCACCAGGCCGGAGAAGCCGTGATCGGAGAAGCGCGCGCCGCCATTGTTGGCGGTGTTCGAAACGACGGCCTGATTGCCGCGATCGACCAGAACGTCGGTGACGGATTCCGTGAGGATCTTGCGGTCGGAGATCGCGAGCAGATGCTCCTGGCCCCGGGTCTGCGCGGTCGCGACCAGGGTCTCGTCGTCGAGCCGTTCGCTCTGGCGCAGCACGCAACCTGCCACCGCGATCGTCTCGTCGCTGGCGAGCAGACGGAGCAGCCGCGGCGGTGCGTCAGGCAGCATCGCGAGCCGGCTGCCGAGCTGCGCCCGCGCCGCAATGGCGACGTTGTCGAGCAGCTTGAACAGCACGTGGTCGAACAGATCGACATGTTCTTCGGTGAACTTGCCCGAGCCCACGACGAACAGGTCGGTGACGCGCTCCAGGATATCGGCGCGCCGCGACACGTATCGGCTGGCGAGAATGTCTTCGAGCTGGTGGAGAACGCTGTTGGGCAAGGCACGGCTCATGCGATGGACATCGCCGGCGCCTGCCCCTCGGACGGTGATCGGACCGCATCCACGCGAGGTCGTCGGCCCGGCATCGGCTGATGGTATCTCGCAACCAGATCAAGGACGCGCGGCCGCCATCTATCGCACCATCCCGCTTAAGGTGCCGTTACACCACGAACCCTATTCCAATGCTCCACCGAGACGCGGCGCCGCCGGGCCCAGGGGCTACTTCACGTCCATCTGCAGGCCTTCCTTCTGGATGATCGACGCGAACTTGGCTGTCTCGGCCTGGACGAAGTCGCCGAACTGCTGCGGCGTGCCGTAGTCGGCGCGGGCGCCCATGGCCGCGATGTTCTTAGCGATGTCCTCGCGCTCCAGCATCGCCTTGACCTGCAGGTTGAGCGCGCTGACGATCTCCGGCGGGCAGGCCTTGGGCAGGAACACGCCGAACCAGGACGACACGTCGAACTTGGCCAGCTCCGGCGCACTTTCGCGCATCGTCGGCAGGTCGGGCGCGTTGGCGCTGCGCTCCGGCGTCGTCACGCACAGGCCGGTCAGCTTGCCGTCCTGCACCTGCGGCAGCGACGGAAACAGATTGTCGAACAGGATCTGGATGTCGCCGGCGAGCGCGGCCTGCAGCGCGGGACCGGCGCCGCGGAACGGGATGTGCGTCATCTTCAACCCGGTGAGCTGCAGGAACCAGGCGCCGGTGAGATGCGGGCTCTGGCCGACGCCTGACGAGCCGTAGTTGAGCTTGTCGGGATTGGCCTTGAGGTAGGCGATCAGCTCCGGGATCGACTTGATCCCGGTCGACGGATGCGCCGAGACGATGTTCGGGATGCGGATCATGTTGGACACCGCCTGCAGCTGATCCGGCTTGTAGGCGAGGTTGCGGAAGATCGAATAGGCGATCGCGTTGGGACCGGGATTGCCGATCAGGATCGTGTACCCGTCCCCCTTGGTGTTACGCGCGACCTCGGCGGTGCCGATCGTGCCGCCACCGCCGGAGCGATTCTCGACCACCGCCGATTGTCCCCAAACCGTCTGCAGATGCGCGGCCAGCAGCCGTCCCATCACGTCGGTGCTGCCGCCGGGCGCGGCGGGCACGATCAGCTTGATCGTCTCGGTCGGACGCCAGTCGGCGAGACTCGTGCGCGGCAGAATGGCGGCGGTCGACAGCGCTGCGGCTCCGGACAGAAGCCTGCGGCGCGACAGCGCGATGCAATGAGCCAATGATTCCTCCCTGCTCTTGTTTTGCAGCAGGGTAGGGAAGATTGCAGCGCCAGAGCAAGCAGGCCAATTGCGCGCGAGCTGCGCAATTCAGCGCAGCGGTCCGGCTTTGTGCCGTGGCCCGGAATCACATTCCGGGCTGCGGCGATCGTGTCGGGATCAGTTGAAGCTGAGCAGCTTGAACAGCGGTGTCAGGTAGCTGAGCTCCTGGCCGGAGGTCGGCGTGGTGCGGCTGACGAAGTCGAAGATCTTGCCGTCCTTCATGCCGTAATTGGCGAGCCGCCGGACCTGGCGGTTCTTGTCGAAATAGATCGCGATGACGCGCTGATCGACCACCTTCTGGTTCATGAAGGCGACAGGGCGCTCGGCGCGCTGGGAGATGTAGTAGAATACCTCGCCGTCGAGCGTCGCCACCGTTGACGGCGTGCCCATCACGATCAGCACCTGGTCCTGGCTGGCGCCGATCGGGATCTGCTCCAGCGCGCCGGGGGGCATGATGTAGCCCTTCTGGAACTGCTCGCCGGTGCAGGCGGCCAGCGCCAGACAGGTCAGCGCGATCGCGCCGGCGGTGCGCAGTCGGGTGCTCAGGCCGCGGGAGAGCAGGCGGGCAGTCGTTCGCATTGTCTGGGTCATCTTCTTCAGATCGGATCCCGTCCCCTTGCGTCGGGCAGGGCGTTGACGTACCGGGCAAACTTGCGGATTGCAACATGCCCCCGAACAGGGTCAGGGAAACTCGACCGCGGAACCGTCATGCTCTGGCCATTCAACCTTCTCAGCAAATCCCGACCGTCCCCGCGCGGGACCATCGAGCCGATCTATGGCACGATCGTGGCACAAACCCGAGACCCGTTGTTTTATAGACACTTGAATGTCCCCGACACGGTCGAGGGACGGCTCGATCTGCTGATTCTGCACCTCTGGCTGGTGCTGCGGCGGCTGCGCGGGGTGGGGTCGGAGCTATCGCAGGCGCTATTCGACCGCTTCTGCGACGACATGGACGACAATCTGCGCGAGATGGGGGTGGGGGATCTCACCGTGCCGAAGCGGATGCAGAAGTTCGGCGAGGCGTTCTATGGCCGCACCGCCGCCTATGACCTCGCCCGGTCCGAGAGCGAGGCCCGGCTGGCGGAGGCGCTGCAGAAGAATATCTTGAACGGGGAGCATCCGGACAGCGCGGCCGGACTTGCCGCCTATGCGGCGCGGGTGGCCGCGCACCTCGCCGCTCTCGACGACAACAGGCTGCTCGGCGCCGGCTGGAGCTTCCCGCAGCCGGTGCAGCAGGACTAGCGAGATGAGCAGAGACACAGACACATCGCGACAGACGGGGCGAGATCCGGCGAAGGATCCCTGGCGGGCGCCGCCGGTGATCGTGGCGCAGATTCCGGAGGCCGGCCTGCATCGCGAGATCGAGGCCGACGAAGCCACGCGCCGCGCGCTCGCCGCGCTTGCCGAGCTGCGCGAGGTCATCTCGGCCCATGCCTCGTTCGACGTCGTCCAGAAGCGCGACGGCAAGGTGCATGTCGAGGGCCGGGTGCGGGCCCGGATCGGTCAGACCTGCGTCGTCACGCTCGATCCGATCGAGATCGAGATCGACGAGCCGATCGACCAGATGTTCGCCCCGCCGGAGCAGATTCCCGAGCTTGCCGATCTGGTCGAGGACGATCCCAACAGCGAGGTGGAGACGGCTGATCCGCCGGAGCCGATCATTGGCGGGCAGATCGACCTCGGCCGGCTTGCCGCCGACGCGCTGTTCCTGGGGATCGATCCCTATCCACGCAAGCCGGGTGCCGTGTTCGAGCAGCCGATGGCGGCAGCCGCCGAGCCGGAGGACCATCCCTTCGCGGCGCTGAAGGCGCTGAAATCGGCAGATGCCGCCGCCCCGGGCGCCGTCAAAGCGAAGAAAACGGGTGAGGATTGACGCGCCGTTGTGCAGGCCGGAAGCGGTCGATCCTGTCACAAAGCCTCTCGAAATCCTCTCAAGCTGCTGATTTCGATGGCAAAGACGGGTCCCTGCTGGCCCCGGACCGCGTGGCGGTTGCAAATTGCATTGCCCCCGGGAGGTTGTTTCGACACGGAGAGACGCTATTGTCGCGCCCGGGTCGGGGTGCGACGAAAAGGCCCGGACGGCCTCTGGCCTGTCCATCGGCCGCGCAATGCCTCTGAACGACCGCCAAACACGGCCAAGCAAGTCACGGCCAAGACGAGACAAAGCTCGAGATCAGGTTTCCGGGACGTCATGCCTCAAAAGGTTCGAATCGCGCTGGACGCCATGGGCGGGGATTTCGGCGCGGCCATCGTCATTCCCGGTGCTGCGATCGCACTGAGCCGCCATCCGGATGCGGAGTTTCTGCTGTTCGGCGATAGCGCCAAGATCGTACCCGAACTCGACCGGCATCCGCGGCTGAAGGCCGTCTCGCGGGTCATCCACACCGACGTCGCCGTCAGCATGGAGGACAAGCCGAGCCAGGCGCTCCGGCGCGGCCGAAAGACCTCGTCGATGTGGCTCGCGCTCGAGGCGGTCAAGAAGGGGGAGGCCGACGTCGCCGTATCCGCCGGCAACACCGGCGCGCTGGTGGCGATGGCGCGCTTCTGCCTGCGCACGCTGGACGGGATCGACCGGCCGGCTCTGGCCGCGATCTGGCCGACCGCGCGCGGCGAATCGGTCGTGCTCGACCTCGGTGCGACGATCGGCGGCGATGCCCACCATCTCGTCGCGCTGGCCGTGATGGGCGGCGCGCTGGCGAGCGTGCTGTTCAACAAGCCGCGGCCGACCGTCGGCCTTCTCAACATCGGCGTCGAGGAGATCAAGGGCCATGAGGAGATCCGCGAGGCGGCCGAGCAGCTGCGCGCGATGAACCTGCCGCAGCTCGACTATATCGGCTTCGTCGAGGGCGACGGCATTGGCAAGGGTGCGGCCGACGTGGTCGTGACCGAGGGCTTCAGCGGCAACATCGCTTTGAAGACGGCCGAGGGCACCGTCCGCCAGGTCACGGATTTCCTGCGCGGCGCGATCCAGGCGAGCTGGCTTGCACGGATCGGCTATCTGTTGGCCCGCGGCGCCTTTGCCGCTTTGCGGGCCCGGCTCGACCCGCGCAAATCCAACGGCAGCGTGGTGCTCGGCCTCAAGGGCATGGTGGTCAAGAGCCACGGCGGAACCGATGCCGAGGGCTTTGCCTCGGCGGTCAGGGTTGGCTATGAGATGGCCCGCTACGATCTCCTGACCAAGATCAATCAAACACTCAATCCCGACGGCGGCGCGCCGGCGTCCGAACCCGTCGCCCAGGAGGCTGTCTCGTGACAATTCGTTCGGTCGTGCTCGGCTGTGGCTCCTACCTCCCGCAGCGGGTCGTGACCAATGCCGAGCTGGCAAGCCGTATCGAGACCTCGGACGAGTGGATCGTCCAGCGCACCGGCATCCGTGAGCGCCATGTCGCAGCCGACGGCGAGTTCACCTCACATCTGGCGATCAACGCGGCCCGGGCCGCCCTTGCGGCGGCCGACGTCGATCCGCAGTCGATCGACCTCATCGTGCTCGGCACCTCGACGCCGGACAACACCTTTCCGGCGACCGCGGTTGCGGTCCAGAACGAACTCGGCATCCACCATGGCGCGGCGTTCGACCTGCAGGCGGTCTGCTCGGGCTTCGTCTTTGCGCTCGCCACCGCCGACAATTTCCTCCGCAGCCGCTCGTTCAAGCGTGCGCTCGTGATCGGCGCCGAGACCTTCTCGCGCATCCTCGACTGGAACGACCGCACCACCTGCGTGCTGTTCGGTGACGGCGCGGGCGCGGTGATCCTGGACGCCCAGGAGCAGGGCGGCACCTCGGCCGATCGCGGCGTATTGACCACGCATCTGCGCTCCGACGGTCGCCACAAGGCCAAGCTCTATGTCGACGGCGGTCCGTCCTCGACCCAGACCGTCGGGCATCTGCGGATGGAGGGCCGCGAGGTGTTCAAGCACGCGGTCGGCATGATCACCGACGTGATCGTCGACGCCTTCGATGCCACCGGCCTGTCGGCCGAGACCATCGACTGGTTCGTGCCGCACCAGGCCAACAAGCGAATCATCGACGCTTCGGCGCACAAGCTGCACATCGCGCCGGAGAAGGTGGTCTTGACGGTCGATCTGCATGGAAATACCTCCGCTGCCTCGATCCCGCTGGCGCTCGACGTGGCCGTCAAGGACGGCCGCATCAAGAAGGGCGACGTGGTTTTGCTGGAGGCGATGGGCGGCGGCTTCACCTGGGCCTCGGCCCTGGTGCGCTGGTGAGCCTGCCGTGCGGCGGGATTACGCCCAGAGATCGACACTACGGCCTGTACTTCTATTCACGCTGCTGTTGACCACCGCCGCTTAACCTCTTAATTTCCGGAGCGAATTATTCGCCGTGAGTTTGGGGCAGGCGATGGCGGGAACCGGAAAAACAGTCACACGCGTCGATCTCTGCGAGGCAGTCTACCAGAAGGTGGGGCTGTCGCGGACGGAGTCGTCTGCATTCGTCGAGCTGGTCTTGAAAGAGATCACCGACTGCCTCGAGCGCGGCGAGACGGTCAAGCTATCGTCCTTCGGGTCGTTCATGGTGCGCAAGAAGGGGCAGCGCATCGGACGAAACCCCAAGACCGGCACGGAAGTGCCGATCTCGCCGCGGCGAGTCATGGTGTTCAAGCCGTCCGCGATCCTGAAGCAGCGCATCAACGGCCAACAGGGCAGCGGCAAGATGAACGGCGAGGCCAGCGCCGAGTTCGGCGCCGAGCCGGAATAGGGCCGGGGGCCGTCGCCCCGCCGCATTGTCGGCAGGCCGTGACGAACGCGTATCGTTCGTTCCGCGTACAGTTCGTCCCGCGTACAGTTCGTCCAATCTATTCAGCGTAGTCTGCCACTTTCTTGTCAGCACGATCGAAGGGGAACGGGCATTTGGACAAGGCGCCGGATGCGTTTCGGACGATCAGCGAGGTCGCGCAGGAGCTCGATATTCCGCAGCACGTGCTGCGGTTTTGGGAGACCCGGTTCGCCCAGATCAAGCCGATGAAGCGGAGCGGGGGCCGGCGCTATTACCGGCCCGACGACGTCGACCTGCTCAAGGGCATCCGGCGCCTGCTCTATGGCGAAGGCTACACCATCAAGGGGGTGCAGCGGATCCTGAAGGAGCACGGCGTCAAGTCGGTCCAGGGACTGGCCGACAGCTCTGCCGCGGTCTCGTTCGGTGCGATGGAGGAGACGCTCGGCCAGGCCCTCATGGAGGAGGAGCCGATCGGCGAGGCCGAGGTCGAATCGGAGGACGAGGAGGAGGCCTCCGACGAGGAGGGCATCGACTTCCGCTTCGTCGACACCGAGGACGACATCCTCGACACCTTCCGGGTCGGCCCGCCCGCCCGCGCCGGCATGAAGCCGGAAGACCGCGACAAGCTTCAAGGCGTGCTCAAGGAGCTGCTGGACTGCCGCGCGCTGCTCGATCGCGCCATGAAAGAGGTGTGAGGGGCGCCTGCTGCCCTAAACACAGGATGAGCCGACGGCGCCACGAGTCGGCTGCGCTCTCCTCCCCCTTGCGGGGAGGGGTTTGGGGGTGGCGGTCCCCGACCTCCGCTCTATCCATCGCCCCCACGAAACCCGTCCGCCGTGCCTTGCATCCCATCCCGATCACGGCTACACGATCGGCCATCGGAGCGTGGCGCAGCCCGGTTAGCGCACTAGTCTGGGGGACTAGGGGTCGTGGGTTCGAATCCCGCCGCTCCGACCATTTTTCGGGATCGCTTCTGTTTTCATCCGGGGCTCGATCCTCTGCATCCCTCCGTCGAAGTGATCAAATATTGCGGATCCACGACTCTTGGCGGAAGCGCCTCGCCCCGTGACGGCGAGCCGGACGGCGGTTGGGAATCCTCATCGGAGGCTCAGCTCACGCTGACAGCGTCGCCTTCAGGTGCCACGATACTCTTGCTTTACTTGGATTGCCAAATATCTGTACAAGAAAGTGTGCCTCGAAAGGGGAGTGTATGATGGCTCACGTTTCCTACAGCGAGCTGCGGAACAATCTTGCAACCTATATGGATGCGGTCTGCGATGGACGGGCACCGCTCGTCGTTACGCGTCAGAACGCACGAAGCGTGGTGCTGATGTCAGAGGAGGAATACGAGGGTCTTATGGAGACCGTCCATCTTCTGAGGAGCCCGGCAAACGCCGTTCATCTCCTGCGTTCGATCCAGGAGGCAGACGAGGGTAAACTGACGGAGCGTGAGCCGGTTGAGCCGACGAGGTCGGTTTGATCCGATCACATGATTATCGCGTGGACCGAAGGCGCTTGGCAGGACTATCTCGAGTGGCAGAAGGACGACGAGAAAGTTCTCCAGGCCATTAACACGTTGATCAAGGACATCAAACGAGACCCGTTCAAGGGGTTGGGGAAACCAGAGCCCCTCAAACATGCGCTCCACGGCTGGTGGTCTCGGCGTATCACCGGAGAGCACAGGTTGGTTTATCGCGTCACGGGTCAAGGAGACACGCAACGGCTCGATATTGCCCAGTGCAAATATCACTATTGAGCTGGACCATGCCGCCGCGGTCCTGCGCCCGCTGGTCCAAAAATGCGCTGTACGCGCGGACCCGCCGCACCTTTCCAACTCAGTGAGGGCCGCTTAACATCTGCGACGGGATTCCCGCGCGTTAGACGCGCCGGCCTCGTTTTTTATTTCTGCAATTGTGCCGAGTTCTTCCATGGACGCCGCCGTCGCCGACATCTCCTTTGGGCATTTCGAGAACGCCGAGCAGATCGCCTTCTGGAACGGTGCGGGCGGCGGGCGCTGGGTCGCGCGCCGCGCCGAGATCGATGCGCTACTGGCGCCGGTGCAGGAGGCGCTGCTGGAGCGTGCGGCGATCCAGGCGGGCGAGCGGGTGCTCGACATCGGCTGCGGTTGCGGGGCGACCTTGATCGCGGCGGCCGAGAAGGTCGGCCCCGGCGGCAGCGTGCTTGGCCTCGACGTGTCCGCAGCCATGCTGACCGCGGCCCACGAGTTCACCCCCGCCGATGCGCCGGTGAGCTTCGTGCAGGGCGACGCCATGGTGCATCACTTCAAGGCCGCGAGCGCCGATCTCATGATCTCGCGCCTCGGCGTCATGTACTTCGCCAATCCGGTGCGCGCCGTGCTCAACATCCGCAATGCGCTGCACTCGGAGGGGCGCGTCGCCTTCGCCTGCTGGGGCGAGCTGCGCGACAACCCGTGGGCGCTGGAGCCGCTGCAGGCGGCCTATGACCACGTGCCGAAGTTGCCGGGATTGCCGCCGCACGCGCCGGACGATTTCGCGTTCGGAGCCGCCGAATGGATCGAGAAGGTCATGACCGATGCCGGGCTGCGGCGCATTCGGCTGGAGCGCCACGACATCGCGCTCGACTTCGGCGCAGGCGCCGGCCTCGACAGCGCGGTGCAGACGGCGCTCGCGATCGGGCCCGCCGGCCGTGCCGTGGCCGGGCAGCCGTCCGAGGCCACGGAGGCCGCGATCGCTGCCGTGAGGAAGGCGCTGGCGCGCTACGCCAAGGGGCCGCGCGTCGTGGTGCCGGCATCGTTCTGGATCGTGACTGCGGTCGATCCGTAATGCGACGGCCGCGCCGGAGCCCAAGCGCGGCGCCATCTATGCGAGCGCGGAGCTTACGATCAGCGCATATGCGACAGAAAGAACGCGTTTCGAGATGTGCAAGATGACGAGACTGCTCTCAGCCGGTGCCGTGTTGGTCGGCTTCCTGTCGGCGGCGAAGGCCGACGTTCAAATCAATATGCAGCCAGGCTCACAATGCTGGTCCTACCAAGGATTGGATACGCGATTTTACGGCAACTTTGCGGGCGGCCAAGCTCTGACCGTCGGGATTGTCGAGCAGCAATTGAACGAGAAAGGTGGGATGGAGGCGGTTGTCTATAGTGGCGCGCAGGTCTGGGTGAACGGTCCTGATGGTTTCCTCAAGGATGGCTACCGCAAGGCGGATGATCGGATCATCTACACGGACAAGCCGGGCCGCTACATTTTCAATTTGTATGAGCATGGAACAGGCGCCGCTTATCCAGTCTTCGTGAAGATATGCGCGAGCAGAAAGGACCAGGCCAACAAGAGGTGACCCGATCCTTTGTGCTGGTTTTGACCCCGTGGCAAAGCCGCAAGATCGGTCGAGCGCGTCAGCGTTGAGCGCGCTTAGCTGCTGCGGCCACGGAGTACTGAACGATGAAGGCGGCGCTGCAGAACTACCATGCCCGGATGCAGCGGGTCTTGGATCATATCGACCGGCATCTGGACGATGATCTGGACCTGGACGCGCTGAGCAGCATCGCGGCTTACTCGAAATATCATTTCCACCGGCAGTTCACGGCGACCTTCGGGCTGTCCGTGCATCGCTACATCCAGCTCGCCCGCATGAAGCGGGCGTCCTATCAGCTGGCCTACAGCGATGCCCAAACCGTCACGGAGGTCGCGATGGATGCCGGCTACGATGCACCGGACGCCTTCGCCCGCGCCTTTCGGCAACGGTTCGGGCAATCGCCGTCATCGTTCCGGAAATCTCCCGACTGGGAGCCGTGGCTTGCGGCCTTCGGGCCTTTCGACGAAGCAAGGAGCAAGCTGATGCGGACGACCTATACCCCTGACGACGTGACGATTCGCGAGGTGCCGACCACGCCGGTGGCGATCATGGAGCATCGCGGCGACCCGGCGACGCTCGGCGCCACGATCCAGCGCTTCATCGCCTGGCGCAAGGCTGCCGGCCTGCACCCCAGGACCAATCCGACCTTCACGGTCTGGCGCTCCGAGCGGCGCCCCGCGTCGCCTGCCGATTACAGCGTGGATCTCTGTGTCGGGACCGATCGGCCGGTCGAGACCGATGACGCGACAATCAGGGTCGGCGAGATCCCCGGCGGACGCTGCGCCGTGCTGCGCGTCGTCGGCAACACCCACAATCTGGAGCCGGCCGCGCTGTTTCTCTATCGCGACTGGCTTCCGGCCAGCGGCGAGGAGGCGCGTGACTTCCCGATCTATTGCCAGCGGCTGAACTTCTTCCCGGAGGTTCCCGAGCACGAGACGGCTGCGGACCTGTTCCTGCCGCTGAAATAGCCCCTGACGGCCGACCTTTCCTAAAACGTGTAGCCAAGAGCCGTCTCAACCCGCGAGTCCCGCATGCAGGGCTCGGGGGGAGCGGGCCGACCTTGGAGCGGTTCCAGTTCTCGTCCGGGAACCGCGATCCGGTCATGTCGTTAACGATCAAGCAGCTCAGTCGGGGCCCACACCCTGACATTGAACCTTTGCGCGCACGCGCGCACCAAACCTGTGTTCGGCTCGTCGCGGAGTCGGGTTTCAGGAAATTTCAGACTGACATCGGGGTTCACCTCGATGTGCTGTTCATTGTCGTTGAAGGAGGCGCGTATGGTCCTCAGGACTTTGAAAGTGTCGCTGTCTGTTTTCGCCGCTGCAACCTCGGTGGTGTCGCTGTTTGCCGTCAGCTGGGTCGGTCTCGCACTGCTCGGCTACTGATAGCTCACGCAAGCATAGAGGCGCACTCTGCCTCGCGAGATGGAAAGCGCCCGGATCGAGCCTGATCCGGGCGCGCGTTTTTGCAGATGCGAAGGGCCACGGCGCTATGCGAAGGCCTTTTCCACCGTCTCGATCAGCACGCGGAATGACTTGTCGTGGCGGGTGATCGGCGGAATCGCCCGGGTGATGCCGAGCAGCTGATAGACCGCCATCTGCGCCGCGCGCACCGAATATTCCACCGTGAACACGACGTCGTCGGGAATCTCGACGAACTGGCTGACGAAGGCGAGATTCTTCGAATTCGCCGGCACCGGCAGCGGGCGGTCGCTGGTGTTGCGCGGCATGAACATGCTGGTGATGTAGGGCAGGCGGCAGGGCACGCAGGTCGCGTTGTCGAACACCGAAAGGTCGAAGTTGAGATGGCCGCACAGCTCCTTGAGGATGTCGGCGCCGCCGCAATCGGCCATGGCCTTCGGCACGAAATTGCCGATGCGGTCGGGATGCAGCGCGTAGCCCCAGAACACCTGCACGTCCGCAGGCTGGCCGGCGAAATGCGGCTGGTGATACAGCACGACCGACATCAGCCAGTTGGACTCGGTGAAGGTAACGAGCCCGCCGGTGCCGGCGACATTGCCGGTGAACGCTTCCATCGCGTCGAAGAAGCGCGGATTGCGGCAGGTGACGGTGAAGGACTCCCAGCAGGATTCGGGGATCGATGAGTTGAAAGCGGCGGGATTGCCGAACTCCGGGCGTCCCCTTGCGATCTTCTCCCACAGCGTCCAGCCCTGGCTGTCCTGCTTGGTGAGCCGCGGCGGCGGCGCATCCTGCGTGCCCAGGCTGGTCGCATCCGTCATCGAGCCGTTTTGCAGGAAGACCAGATCGTCGGTTGCTACCACGACCGTCTCCGGCTTGCCGTTGCGATCGAGGGTCAAGCGCTTGACGACGTGCTTGCCGGCTTCCGTCGCGATCTCGATGTCGGTGACATCGACGCCGCCGGCGAAATTCACGTCATGGCCCTCCAGCCATTTGACGAGCGGCACCACGATCGCGTCGTACTGATTGAACACGGTGCGCTTGACGCCGGCCAGCGTCTCGATGCGCGGAAACTCGTTCATGAAGCGATGCAGATAGCGCTTGAACTCGACCGCGCTGTGCCAGGGCTGGAATGCGAACGTCGTCTGCCACATGAACCAGAAATTCGTGGTGAAGAACGGCGGCGACAGCCAGTCGGTGATGCGGGAGTTGCCGAGCTTGTCCTCGGAGGCCTCGGTCAGCCTGACGAGCTCGAGCCGATCCTGCATCGTAAAGCCCATGGTGGAGACGTCGACCTTGTGCCGGTTGCGATCGACGAGGCGCGCCTGCGAATGCGCGACATGGGCCTCGTTGAAGGCGAGCGTCTCGTCGCGCACGGTGCGGCCGGGATCGCCGGCATTGGGGATGGTGGAGAGCAGGTCCCACGTGCATTCGTAGTGATCGGTCGTCAGCATGCGGCCGCCGCGCAGCGAATAGGAACCGTCGGGCAGCCGCGCGCCATCGAGGCTGCCGCCATAGGGCAGACGCTTCTCGTAGATGGTGATGTCGCGTCCCGCGACGCCGCCGTCACGGATCAGGAATGCCGCGCCGGCCAATGCGCCGATGCCGCTGCCGATGAAATACGCCTTCATGATGGTTCACCCGGATCGTCTGTTGCGATCCGGGGCTTAGCCGCTGTGTTCCCTGGCGGAACTGATCCAGGTCAACCGCCGCGGCGCGCGGTGATCACGATCTCGCGTGGTCCCTCATGCGAATGATTTCACCACCGATTGCAGCAAAACCTTCAGCGATTTGTCATACGGCGTGACCGGCGGAATGGCACGGTCGATCTTCAAGAGCTGATAGACCGCATGCATGGCCGCGCGCACCGAATATTCGATCGTGAAAACGGCGTCTTCGGGCAGCTCGACATATTGGCCGATGAAGGCGAGATTCTGCGAGGTGAGCGGCACCGGCAGCGGCCGGTCGCCATAGCTGCGCGGCATGAACATGCTCATGATGTACGGCATCCAGCACGGCACGCAGCTCGCGTCGGCGAACACCGAGAGCGGAAAGCGCAGGTGCCCGCATAGTTCTTTCAGGATCTCGGCGCCGCTGCACTCGGACATCGGCCTGGGCACGAAATTGCCGACGCGATCGGGAAACAGGCCGTAGCCCCAGAAGATCTGGATGTCGTCAGGCTGGTTCGGAAAGTACGGCTGGGTATAGAGCACGATCGACATGCGCCAGTTCGAGTCGGTGAAGGTCACGAGCCCGCCGGTGCCGGCGACGTTGCCGCTGAAGGCCTGCATCGCGTCGAAGAAACGTGGATTGCGGCAGGTCACCGTGAAGGATTCGAAGCTCGACTCCGGGATGCACGCGTTGAACACGGCGGGATTGCCGAACTCGGGCCGGCCGGCCGCGAGCTTCTCCCACAAGGTCCAGCCATGGCTGTCGGCTTTGGTAAGCGGCTTCGGCGGGCTGTCATGGCTGCCGAGGCTGGTCGCGTCGGTCATCGAGCCCGCGGTGTAGAACACGAGATCGTCGCTCGCGAGATCGATGCTGCGGCGTGCGCCGTCCTGATTGAGCACGAGCCGGCTCGCGCGGTGGCGGCCGTCCGTGGTGACGATCTCGATGTCCTCGACGTCGGCGCCGCCGACGAAGTTGACGCCGCGACCCTCGAGCCAGCGCACCAGCGGCAGCACGATCGAGTCATACTGGTTGTAGACGGTCCGCTTGACGCCGCCGAGCGTATTCATCATCGGGAATTCGTTCATGAAGCGCCGCAGATAGCGCCTGAACTCGACGGCGCTGTGCCAGGTCTGGAAGGCGAAGGTCGTCTGCCACATGTACCAGAAATTGGTGGTGAAGAACGGCGGCGACAGCCAGTCCGAGATCAGCGAATTGCCGAGCTTCTCCTCGGAAGTCTCCGTGAGCCTCGTCAGCTCGATGCGATCCTGCATCGAGAATCCCATGGTGGAAACGTCGACCTTGTGCCGGTTGGCATCGACCAGCCGCGCCTGCGCGTGCGTGACGTGGAGCTCGTTGAAGGCGACGGTTTCGTTGAGGATGTTCTCCTTGGGCCGTGAGTAGCTGGGAATCGTCGACAGCAGGTCCCAGGTGCATTCGTATTGTTCGGTCGTCAGCATGCGTCCGCCGCGCATGGAGTAGGAGCCGTCGGCAAGCCTGGTGCCGTCGAGGCTGCCGCCATAGGGCAGGCGCTTCTCGAAAATGGTGATGTCCTGACCGGGGATGCCGCCGTCGCGGATCATGAATGCTGCGCCCGAGAGCGAGCCGATGCCGCCGCCGATGAAATAGGCCTTCATGAGATCGACCTGCTATCCAAGGGTTTGAAACACAATGACGAAAATGCCGGCAGGCGCGGCGTATCAAAAGCCGAATAAAAACCCGCCGAGGGTCATGTTACCGCGGCGGGATGAATTAGTCGTCAACACGTTGAGGTCGTCTATCCGCATGCGGCTCAATGTCCCGCCATGTGGCGGCCGATCTCGGTCAGGTCGGCTTCGCCGACGCGGGTCTCGTAGACGAGCTGGCCGTGGAAAATCACGACCAGGCGGTCGGAGAGTTCGAGCAGCTCGTCGAGATCCTCGCTGACCAGCAGCACCGCGGCGCCGCGGTTGCGGGCGGCCATGATCTCGGCATGGATCTGCGCCACCGCCGCGAAGTCGAGGCCGAAGCACGGATTGGCGGCGATCAGCACTTCGACGTCGTGGCCGAGCTCGCGCGCCAGGACGGCGCGCTGCACGTTGCCGCCGGACAGTGCCGAGATCGGCGTATCCGGCGTGCGGGTCTTGATCTTGTAGCGGTTGATCTTGGCGGTCGCATCCTTTCGGAAGGCGGACTTGTTCAGCCACCAGCCACCGCGGGCGAACGGAGCGCGGTCGAACTCGCGCAGCGCGATGTTGTCGGCGACGCTCATGCCGCCGACGCAGGCGTTCTTCAGCGGCTCCTCGGGCAGCAGCGACATCTTGTGGCGCCGCATCTCCTCGCGGCTCGCGGAATAGAATTGGCCGGAGACACGGACAGCGCCGCTCTCGGCCTCACGCTGGCCGGCAAGCACCTCGACCAGCTGGCGCTGGCCGTTGCCGGAGACGCCGGCGATGCCGACGATCTCGCCGGCGCGCACGGTCAGCGACAGATCATGCACGGCCACTCCGCCGGCATCGTCGCGTGCCACCAGCTTGTCGACCTCGAGCCTGACCACGCCGGCCTCGCCGGAGCGCGCCGGCTGTACGGTGAGCTGCTCGGCGCCGATCATCATCCGCGCCATGTCGTCCGGTGTCAGCTCCGACACCTTGCCGCGGCCGGCGAGCTTGCCGCGCCTGAGGATCGTGACCTCATCGGCGAACGCCATCACCTCGCGGAATTTGTGGGTGATCATCAAAATGGTCAGCTCGCCGGCCTCGACCATCTTGCGCAGCATGCCCAGGACTTCATCCGCCTCGCCCGGCGTCAGCACCGAGGTCGGCTCGTCCAGGATCAGGAAGCGCCGCTTGAGATAGAGCTGCTTGAGGATCTCGCATTTCTGCCGCTCGCCGGCGGAGATGTCCGACACCTTGGCGTCGAGCGGCACGCGGAACGGCATGCGCGCCAAGAAGGCCTCCAGCTCCTTCCTCTCCTTGGCCCAGTTGACCACCGCCGGTATGTCGTCACGCGCCAGCACCAGGTTCTCGGCCACCGTCATCGCCGGTACCAGCGTGAAGTGCTGGTAGACCATGCCGAGGCCGAGCGCATGCGCGTCCTTGGGATTGTTGATCTCCCGTTCGCGCTCGCCGATCAGCACGTCGCCCTCGGTCGGGCGGTAGTAGCCCATGATGCATTTGACCAGCGTCGACTTGCCGGCGCCGTTCTCGCCGAGCAGCGCGTGGAACGAGCCGGGCTTGACCTTCAGCTCGACATTGTCGAGCGCGGTGAACGCGCCGAAGCGCATCGTCATCGCGATCGCTTCGACCCCGAATGCCCCCGCAGGCGTCGGATCGTCGCCGATCACGACAGCGCCTCGATCAGCGCCGACGAGGTCGCGACCGCGCCGAACACGCCGCCCTGCATCTTGATCATCTTCAGTGCGTGGTCGTGATTGCCCTTGTCGGTGGCGCCGCAGCAGTCCGACAGCAGCACGCATTCGAAGCCGCGATCATTGGCCTCGCGCATCGTGGTGTGGACGCAGACGTCGGTCGTGATGCCGGTCAGCACGATGTTTTGGATGCCCTTCAGGCGCAGGATCAGCTCCAGATCGGTCGCACAGAACGAGCCCTTGCCGGGCTTGTCGATCACGATCTCCCCCGGAGCCGGGGCCAGCTCGGGAATGATCTCCCAGCCCGGCTCGCCGCGCACCAGGATGCGGCCGCAGGGGCCAGGGTCGCCGATCCCTGCGCCGATCTGTTGCGAGCGCCAACGCTTATTCGCCGGCAGATCTGACAGATCAGTGCGGTGGCCCTCGCGGGTGTGGATGATGCAGAAGCCCTGCGCGCGCATCACCGTGAGCACCGTCTTGATCGGCTCGATGGGGGCGCGGGTCAAGGAGAGGTCATAGCCCATCTTGTCGACATAGCCGCCGACGCCGCAGAAATCGGTCTGCATGTCGATCACGATCAGTGCCGTGTTCTCTGGACGGAGATCGCCGTTATACGGCCAGGCGTAGGGCTCGGAGCGGATGGTGCGCGCGGTCATGTGTGGTCTCCCTTAGCAGTCGAAGCTATCGGCAGTGCTTGCGTCGCCGCACCATCTCGGGCCTCATGGTTCGAGACGCGTCGCAAGTGCGACGCTCCTCACCATGAGGGTGGGCATGTTGCCGCGCAGAGACTCCTCATCCTGAGGAGGCCGCCGAAGGCGGCCGTCTCGAAGGATGGCCGCGAAGGAAGTGCCCGCTCCAACTTCTGTCCTCATGGCCAACTACCTGTCACCGCGTGATGGACAGCTCGGCCGGCGCGCCGCTGAGGGTGCGCTTCGGCGAGCAGGTGATGATCATGATGAGAAGCGTCAGGATGTAGGGCGCGGCATTGAACAAGTGATAGCCGGAGGTGACACCGACCGATTGCAGCGCCGGTCCGAGCGCGGCGGCACCGCCGAAAGCCAGCGAGGCCCACAGGCACAGCATCGGGTCCCAGCGTGCGAAGATGACGAGCGCGACCGCGGTGATGCCTTGCCCCGATGACAGGCCCTCGTTCCAGCTGCCGGGATAGAACAGCGACAGGAACGAGCCGCCGATGCCGGCGAGGAAGCCGCCGGCCATGGTGGCGCGCAGTCGGATCATTAGCACCGAATGGCCCATCGCCCGCGCCGCGTCGGCGCTCTCGCCGGCGGTGCGGATCAGGAGGCCCCAGCGCGTGGTTCGGAATGCCCACAGCAACAGCGGCGCGAGCACGACGCCGAGCAGGAAGAGGACGTTGATGCGCAAGGCCGCACGCACCTGCGGCACGTCGCTCCACCAGCCGAAATCGATCGCCGGAAGCCGCGCCGCCGTCGGCTCGATCAGCGGCTTGCCGAGGAAGAAGGCGAGGCCGGTGCCGAACAGCATCAAGGAGATTCCCACCGCGACGTCGTTGACGCGCGGCAGCGAGCAGATGCCGGCGTGCAATGCGCCGAGCAGCGCCCCGGTCAGGCCGGCGGCGAGCACGCCTGCCCAAGGCGATCCCGTGAGATAGGAGATGCCGTAGGCGCTCATTGCGCCCATTACCAGCGTGCCTTCGAGGCCGAGATTGATGCGGCCGGAGCGCTCGGTGATGCATTCGCCGAGGCTCACGAACAGGAAGGGCGTGGAGACGCGGATGGCGCCGCCGAGCACCGCGAGCGGCACGGTCCAGAGCCCGATATTGCCGTCAGCCATGGATCAGGACTTTCCTTTGAGGAAACCGATGCGGCCGTAAAGCGCGTCGCTCGCCAGCACCGAGATGAAGATGATGCCCTGCAGCACCAGCACCGAGGCATCGGGCAGGCCGAGCCGGCGCTGCAGCAGGCCGCCTGACGCATTGATACCGCCGAGCAGGATCGCGACCGGAATGATGGCGAGCGGATTCTGCCGCGCCAGGAACGCGACCAGGATGCCGGTGAAGCCGTAGCCGACGGCGAGATTGGCGTTGGTGCGGCCCTGCACGGCGGCGACCTCGACCATGCCGGCCAGCCCGGCGCAGGCGCCGGCGAGGAAGCAGACGGTGAGGATCAATTTGCCGACCGACAGACCGACGATCTTGGCGGCGCGGATGTTGCCGCCGGCGACGCGCGCGGCGAAGCCGAACGTGGTGTGATAGATCAGCACGTAGGACGCGATCGCCGCGATCAGGCCGAACACCAGGCCCCAATGCACGTCGGTGCCGGGAATGCTGCCGATCATGTTGGCGGCGCCGATCTCGCGCGTCGACGGCTTGTTGAGGCTCGCCGGATCGCGCATCGCGCCTTCGACGAGATGGTTGAGGATCGCGAGCGCGATGTAGACCAAGAGCAGGCTGGAGATGGTCTCGTTGACGCCGCGATACTGGCGCAAGCCCCCGGACAGCAGGATCCACAAACCGCCGCCGGTCATGCCGGCGATCACCATCGCGATCTGCACCACGAGCGGCGGCATGCCCTGCAGCGCCAGGGCCGCCGAGGTCGCCGACAGCGCGCCGATCAGCAGCGCGCCTTCGCCGCCGATGATCACCATGCCCAATTGCGCGGGCAGGGCGGTGCACAGCGCCGTCAGGATCAAGGGAGCTGCCCGCGTCAGCGTGTTCTGCCAGGAGAACCAGGTGCCGAAGGCGCCGTAATACATGTACCAGTAGAGATCGAGCGGGTTCTTGCCGAACAGCGCGACGAAGATGCCGAACACGATGAGCGCGGCGACAAGCGCCGCGCCCGGGATCAATATGTACTCGATGCTCCCGCCGTAACGTTGCAGGAAACCTGCGTCGGCGGCCGGCGCGATGGCGGCCGCATCAACCGGATCGGCCGCCTCTGATGTCACGACGTGGCTCCGATCACGCCCTCGACCAGGTAGTCCATCTTCTCGAGCTCAGGATCCTTCTGGCCGCGCTCGGTCCCGGCGGTGATCACGGTGTTGCCCTTGTTGTCCTTGATCGGGCCCTTGAAGATGGTGTAGCCCTCACCGAGGAACTTGCTCTTGATTTCGTCGGCATGCTTGCGTGCCTGCTCGGAGACCGCCTCGCCATACGCCGAGATCTTGACCACTTCTTCCTTGAGGCCGCCGCGATAGAAGTTCGGGATGCTCTCGCCAGCCTGGAGCATCTTGACGAATTTCGGATACAGCGCTTCCCAATTCCATTCCGCGCCGGTCAGATACGCCTTGGGCGCGAGCGGCGATTGGTTGACGTGATAGCCGGTGACGAAGGCGCCGCGGCGCGCGGCGTTCTCGACCATCGTCTTGGGACCGTCGACATGGCAGGTCAGGACGTCCACGCCCTGGTCGATCAGGCTGTTGGTGGCCTCGGCCTCCTTGACCGGCATCGACCAGTCGCCGGTGAAGATCACCTGCGTGGTGGCCTTCGGGTTCGCGAGCTGCGCGCCGAGCGTGAAGGCGTTGATGTTGCGCAGGACCTGCGGGATCGGCTTGGCCGCGACGAAGCCGAGCTTGCCGCTCTTGCTCGTATAACCGGCGACGATGCCGGCGATGTATTGCGCCTCATCGATATAGCCGAAATAGGAGCCGGCGTTCTTCGGGTCCTTCTCGCTCCACAGGCCGCCGCAGTGCTCGAAGCGCAGCTTCGGGTACTTCGCGGCCATCTTGATCATGTGCGGATTGTAGTAGCCGAACGAGGTCGGGAAGAGCAGGGTGGCGCCGTCGAGATTGATCATCGACTCGATCGTCTTCTCGACCGCGTCGGTCTCCGGCACCTTCTCCTCTTCGATGACCTTCAGCCCAGGCAGCTTCTTCAGCGCCGCTGCACCTTGCGCATGCGCCTGGTTGTAGCCGTAGTCGTCGCGCGAGCCGACATAGATGAAGCCGATCGTCGTCTCCGCCGCGAAGGCCGGCCGCAGGCCGGCGGCTGCGCCGAGCGTCAGCGCCGCGCCACCCTGCAACAGATGCCGTCGTGAAATCCTGCCAAAGTCCATTGGTGAGCTCCCTCGGCGGGTCGATCCGCCCGCGCTGTCATCACGGCTTCACCGGCACGGCGGAGCCTCGAAAGGGAGTGATCGCAAGCTTTGTGCCAGCGGCGCGCGGGCAGGCAGGCGCACCAAGTCGTTGAAATGGCGCCATTTTGCAGATGATCGGAGCTTAGGCAGACGAATTCCCCGCCCGGTCTTGGCCTATAAAATAATCAATCGACTTCAATTGTATGCAACGAGTTCGGCCGCGTGGGACCGGCGCCAACCGTGCCCGCGAGCCAGAGGCTGCGACGCGGCGGCGGCCGCCAGCTCAAAGCGAGGCAGAACGAATGTCGCAGTGAGCAGGAGCGGTGGCGCAATCGTCCTCCGCAGGCTGTTCGCCGGTGAGCGAGCCCTTTTCATATCTGCTGCAGACTGTCTGGGGTCTCAGATCCCGAGCAGCCAGACCGCGACGATGGTGCCGATCACAGCGAGCCCGCTGATCGTCCAGCCCGTCACATAGGCGCCGTCGTCCGATCCCGCGGGATCGACCATCGTGTCGCGCCAGCCTTCCTCCTGCCAGTGCCCCTGTTGGTACGCCATGCGAACCTCCTCGAGCCTGCCTCCCCGTGGGATAAGTCGGACACCCCTCGAGAAGGTTCAACCCCGAGCTGAAATCTTCGTTGCATGCGCTGCAACGCAAATCCCCGACATCCCCTCTGGTCAGGCCCGCGAAACGACCTAAGCTCGGGACGCGTTCCGCGAAGAGAACGAGGAAGTGGCCGGGCGGCAGGGCTGCGCCCGCAGCAGGGAAGGAAGAGCATCTGATGAAGGATTTCGCCGGCAGGATCGCCGTGATCACCGGAGGCGGCACGGGCATGGGCCGCGAGCTTGCCCGCCAGCTCGTGGCCGAGGGCTGCAACGTCGCGATGTGCGACGTCTCGGTCGAGGCGATGGCCGAGACCAAGCGGCTGTGCGAGGCCGAGAAGCTGCCGCAGGGCCTGCGCGTCACCACCCATGTCGCCGACGTCTCGATCGAAGCGCAGCTCCAACGCTTTCGCGACGAGCTCGCCGAGCAGCAGGCCACCGACAAGATCCATCTGCTGTTCAACAATGCCGGCATCGGCGGCGGCGGCAGCCTGTTCACCAACAGCCGCGAGCAGTGGGAGCGCACCTTCAACATCTGCTGGGGCGGCGTCTATCTCGGCGTCCGCACCTTCCTGCCGATGCTGCTGAAGGCGGACGAGGCGCATATCGTCAACACCTCGAGCGTCAACGGCTTCTGGGCCTCGGTCGGCATGGGCGTCTCGCACACCGCCTACAGCGCCGCGAAGTTCGCGGTGAAGGGTTTTACCGAAGCGCTGATCAACGACCTCCGCCTCAACGCGCCGCACATCAAATGCTCCGTGGTGATGCCCGGCCATATCGGCACCTCGATCGTCTCCAACTCGCGCAAGGTGCAGAGCGGCACCGAGTCCGACGAGCTCAGCGAGACCGAGATCATCCTGGCCCGCCAGCGCATGCAGGGCATGGGCATCGACGTCGCCGCCATGAGCGACGCCGACATCCAGGCTGCCGCCCGCGAGCGCGCCCGCAGCTTCCTCGAGGACGCCCCGACCACGGCGGCGCAGGCCGCCAAGATCATCCTCGACGGCGTCAAGGCCGAGCAGTGGCGGATTCTGGTGGGCGAGGACGCCAAGCTGCTGGACCTGCGCGTCCGCCAGTCGCCGGAGCAGGCCTACGAGCCGGAATTCTTCCAGCGCTTCGCGCAGGAGGCGGGGTGGAAGCTGGGGTAGGGCAGGTCCATTGGTGTAGTTGGGACGGGATCTCTCGCCCCGAGACGGTGAGCTCCCCTCCCCCTTGCGGGGAGGGGAGACGAGGCCGCCGCGCCGTCCCCGCAAAATGCGGAGACTAGGCAAAGCGTGAAAGCCGTTAGGCCCGTAGGATCTTTGCTACGCCGCCCTCATTACCTTGACGACGCCACCCGATACGCCATTCGCGTATGGCTCGGGCAATACGGCAACCCCTCGATCGGCTTCGACCCG
This sequence comes from Bradyrhizobium sp. SZCCHNR1053, assembly GCF_032381235.1. NCBI lineage: Bacteria > Pseudomonadati > Pseudomonadota > Alphaproteobacteria > Hyphomicrobiales > Nitrobacteraceae > Bradyrhizobium > Bradyrhizobium sp. SZCCHNR1053. The sequence goes on along the minus strand of NZ_JAUHJM010000001.1, from coordinate 827,767 downwards.
CAGAAGCAGAAGTCATCCGCGCCGGGCGTCGAGATCGGCCAGCGGCAGCGTTCCTTGGAGAGCTCGAACAGCGAGCAGCCGTTCACGACGGTGCCGACCGGCTCCTCGACAATCACAGGCGGCGGGTCGTTCTGGACCGCGCGCAGGATGCGGCGGCGCAGCTTTGGCACGGGACGGCGTGCGCCATCGCGTGTCGTGTCGGCGCGGACCACGCGCCTGGAATCGCCGCCATTGTCGCGCGTCAGTGCCAGGCGGGAAATCTTGCCAATCACGGCGTTGCGGCTGACGCCGAGCTCGGCGGCGATCTCTCGGCAGGTCAGCCCGGCCTCAAAGTGCTGCTTCAGGGCCTGGAGCCGTTCCTCGGTCCAGGTGGGGAGTGTCTGTCGTTCGGCGGGCATTGTTGTCGCTTCCAAGTTTGATCCGTCCTGGATCGTCCTGGCCGACGGCTGCACCGAAAACTGTTGTCCGCGTTGCGTGTCCCTAGCTTACGCCCGTCCGTTGTCGCGAATCGACAGCAGCCCATCCTTGATGGCGAGCCGGATGCCTTCTTCAATCAACGTTCTGCAGACACCCGGAACGCTGGTGCCGTGGGTTCCCTGTTTCACGAGCTTTTCGAGATAGCCGATGGTTGCCAGGGCTAGGGTTACGGGGATGCGGTCAGTTTCGGCTTTTTCCGTCGCCATGCCTAAAAGCTAGTCCGTAACCGGTGTACAGAAAAGTAACTTTTTAGACTCTATTAGGAATCTAATAGGTTGTACAGCGACTTGGGGATAACTGGTTAAGTTATTGAATTTTATGTAAATATGACGGGCCGGGCCGGTCGCGACGGTGACTCTCCGCCCGCTCGGCGAGTCCGGGGCCGGAATCAGACGGCGAAGCACGGGTCGAGAAGATTCGCGTGAGCCGCGGTGTCCGACAGTCTCTTCAACCACCGTTGTGCCACGGTGCCTGGTTGGGGAACCCTGGCTGAAATTTTTGCAGAGCAGGCGGACGGTCATCGCGGCCACCGCGAGAAAATTCGTCATTCCAGAAATATCTCTTTCGCTTTTCCGGAAATTGTGCTTTAGTGTCGCCATCCCGCCTCAGCCGGAGGGGCGTTGCGCGCGATCGTCACGACACGCGAGGCGGGGAGCGATGGCCGCGATGGAGCCGCAGCGTGTCCTTATGGTCGCGCGGACGAACGGCTCGGCGCGGACGTGAAGTCGCAGCGTGCTGACACCCCGATGCTGGTGTCCCCGCGGTGGTACGCGAAAGCGCATCATCGCGTATGGTGGCCAACAAGCCCGGCGCACCAGGCAGACTGCGTATAAGCGTGAAGACCATCGCGCAGGGAAGGCCGGGCGTTTCTCGGCTGCACCTGTGGTACCTGCCGCCTGCATTTTTTCTCGCAGGCGGGCCGCGGGCGTCAGCCGACGCCTGGCCTTCCCTGCGCCCTCCGACCTTTCAGAGGGTGAGATGCTGCAGCAGAACTCGGGCATGACCTGCCGCGGGAATGCGGACGCTTGTCCCTGAGTTGCTCCGCTCTCGCCTCATTCTCCGTTGTCGTCCCGGGCAAGCCACGACGCGTCAGCGGCGACGTGGCGCCGACCCGGGACCCATAACCCCAGGGAGCAGTTGGTTTGCGCAGATCTGACCATCTTCACCCGTGCACGATGGCCTTCGCGATCATGCAATGAATGCCCTTGGAGCCATTGACTGTCTGGGTCACCCGCAGATCGGCGGCGAGGCTGCACAGCGTGTAGGCGTCCTCGCGCGACAAATTGCGCTTCTCGCCCAGCAGCACGATCATGTCGCGCAGCGCCCGCACCACGCATTGGTCGAGGTCGGGGTCCATCGCCATCGTCATGTAGTGCGTCGCCGTCTCGGCGCGCGGATAGTCGAACTTGAGATCCTTGCGCACAGTGAGACGGAAACGGCCCTGCAGCGCGGTCTCGATCGCGGTGACGCAGACCTCGCCGTCGCCCTGCACGCCATGGCCGTCTCCGCAGGAGAACAGCGCGCCCGGCACGAACACTGGCAGATACAGCTTGGCGCCCGGCCTAAGCTCCTTGTTGTCGAGATTGCCGCCCATCGCCCGCGGGATCAGCGATGTGATCCGGCCCCAGGCCGGCGGCGGCGCCACGCCCATCACGCCGAAGAACGGCGCCAGCGGCAGCTCCAGCCCCCACGGCATCTTGCCGACCATCCTGGTCTTGTCGAGTGGGATGTTCATCAGCCGGCTCTCGTGGAAATCGTCGGGCAGGGTGCCGGCCAGCGGCCGGATGAAATTGTAGCCCCAGTCCTGCCGCAGCTGGACGTCGAGGATGTCGACCTCGAGCACGTCGCCGACCTCCGCGCCCTTGACCGCGATCGGGCCGGTCAGGATGTGGCCGGGCACCATGCGCTCGCTGCGGGCGTGGACGTCGAACAATTCCGGCGGCACGTGGAATTTGCTGGTGTCGGGCACCACGTCGGGCCCGCCGCTGATCGAATCGATCGTGACCTCGTCACCGCTGTCGATCGTGAGCACCGGCTTCAGCCGGGATTCGAAGAAGCCCCAATGGCAGGTCTCGGGGCTCGCGTGCAGATGGTGATGGGCCATGGTCCTCTCATTCGTACCGGTTCGGGACCGAGCATAGCGCATCTGCTGGCCGCCGCAGAGAGATGGCGACGCATGGCGGCTGTCGTGTATGAGGGCGGCCGTGGCACCTCACCCCGCGCCGGAGCTCGCAATGTTCTTTGTCCTGTCGAAGACGCTCGGCCTGCTGGCACTGCCGACCAATTTCATGGTCGCGCTGGGCCTGCTCGGCGCCATCCTCATGCTGACCCGGTTTGCCGTGCTCGGCCGCAGGCTCGTGGTCTCTGCCATGCTGCTGCTGGCGATCGTGGGCCTGACGCCGCTCGGCAGCCTCATGCTCTATCCGCTGGAGAGCCGGTTTCCGAAATGGGACCCGGCGAGCGGCGCGCCGGACGGCATCATCGTGCTTGGCGGTCCCGTCGATTCCGACCTGTCGGTCATGTACGGCATGCCGGTGACGGTGGCGGGCGCCGACCGGGTGATCCAGGCCGCCGCGCTGGCGCGGCGCTACCCGAATGCGCGCATCCTGTTCACCGGCGGCAGCGCCAACCTGATCGCGACAGAGGCCAAGGAGGCCGATGTCGGCGCCGAGATCCTGCTCAGCCTCGGCGTGCCCAGGGAGCGGCTGTTGCTGGAGCGGCAGTCGCGCAACACCTACGAGAATGCGATCTTCTCCAAGGCGATGATCTCCCCGAAGCCGGGCGAGCGCTGGCTGCTGGTGACCTCGGCCTATCACATGCCGCGGTCGGTCGGGCTGTTCCGCAAGGCCGGCTTTCCGGTCGAGCCCTATCCGGTGGACTGGCGCGTCGGCCGCGTGCTCGACTTCGACGGCATCTCGCTGCTCGGCCTGCGTCGCGCCGACATTGCGGTGCGCGAATGGGTCGGGCTCGTGGCCTACCGCCTGCGCGGCCGCATCGACGATCTGTTTCCGGGACCGGCCTAGGCAATCGTCTTGCTGAAGCTCGCCGCTTTCGCGGCCAGCTCGCCGCGCACGCGCGCGACGACCGGCTCGTAGCGGCAGCTCGAATCCTGCCGGAACAGCCGCGCGCTCGGATACCACGGGCTGTCGTCGCGATCCCTGAGCCAGCGCCAGTCGGCGAGATGGGGCAGCATGATCCAGGTCGGACGTCCCAGCGTGGCGGCGAGATGCGCGACGCTGGTGCACACGGTGACGACGACGTCGAGGCAGGAGATCAGCGCCGCGGTCTCGACGAAGTCGGTCAACTCGACGGTGAGGTCGCGGATGCCGCTCTGCTGCGCCAGCACGGCCTTGTCGGCTGGCCGCAGCTCTTTTTGCAGGCTGATGAAATCCGCCCCGAGATCGAGCAGCGGCAGCAGGGTCGCAAGCGGCATCGAGCGGTTGCGATCGTTGCCCTGATGCGGATTGCCGGACCAGACGAGACCGACCCGCAGCCGGTCATGCGCTCGGAGCCGCCGCTCCCAGGCCGCGATGCGCTCGGCCGGCAGTGGCGGGAGATAGCTTGGCGGTGGAATGGTATCGAGCGTGGTGCCGAAGGCCAGCGGCAGGCTCATCACCGGGCAGTGCATGTCGAAGACCGGCCGCTTCAGGTCCGGTGCGTAGGCGAGGCATTGCGTCACGCCGTCGATGCCGGCCATCAGCGGCCGCAGCGCCTCCCGCACCACCAGGATCACCTTGGCGCCGCGCGCGGCGACCATCGGCACGTAGCGGGCGAACTGGATGGTGTCGCCGAAACCCTCGTCCTCCTCGATGAGGAGGGTCTTGCCGGCGATGTCCTCGTGGCCCAGCCATTTGGACTCGGCAAAGCGCGGATAGTCGATCGAGAAATCCGGCATGGCCCAGCGGGCCTCGCGCCGGGCCCAGCCGGAGACGAAGTCGCCGCACTGCAGCTCGATATGCGCGAGCTGCCACGCCGCCTTGGGATGATCGGGGACGAGCGCGAGAATCTGCCGGTAGACGGCAGCAGCATCCTCGAAACGCAGCAGCTGCAGCAGCGCAAAACCCTTGTTGAGCAGCACCTCGACGAAGTCCGGCCGCAACGCCAGAGCCTGATCGAACCACGGCAGCGCCTCCGCGCTGCGGCCGAGACAGACAAAGGCATCACCGAGATTGTTGCAGACCATCGGCTCTGTCGGCGCCAGCGCATGCGCGCGTTCGCAATCGGCCAGATACGCGTCGTAGCGTCTGAGCTCGCGGAGGCACCGGGCGCGCATCTGCAGCGACTGCAGGTCGTCCGGCCGCTGCGTCAGGCATATCGTGAAGGCTCGGGCGGCTTCCTCATAGCGCTGCTGCTGATGCAGCAGCAGGCCGCTCTGGAACGCAGCCTCACGGTGGGCGGGATCGATCGTCAGCGCGTGCTGATAGCTCAGCAGCGCCTCGGCGCCGCGGTCGAGCGCCAGCAGTACGCCGCCCATATGCTTCCACAATTCGGCATCGTCGGGCTTGAGCTGGATCGCCTTGTCGAACACCGCGAGCGCATCGTCGAGCCGGCCCATCTGCTTCAAGGTGAAGCCGAGGCTGGTGAGATAGTCGATCTTCGGCGTTTGTCGGATGGCCCGCGAGAACCACGCCACGGCGTGGTCGTGCTGCCCGGTCTGCAGCGCGACGATGCCCAGCAGCGCGAGGCTGTCGGCGTGGTTCGGGTCGGCCGCCAGCGCCTGCTCGCAGCACATCTGCGCATCGAGCAGCTGGCCGGCGCCGAGGTGATGCAGCCCGGCCTCGTAGAGCGCGGCCGGCGACAGCACCGGCGCTCCGCCGGGGCCGGCCTTCGCGCTTGTCGCGCCATCTTTCCGGTCGCGCTGGCTCATCGCGGGGCCCTGTCCGAGGATCAAAAATTCATAAGTGATTCTAGGGACATCGAGAAGGATCATGGTATGGCGTGCGAGCGCGTCGCGCAGAAATACTGGCCTCGGCCGGTGCAAGGCATTAACAAGCGCCCGACATCGAACGCACGGATCGCGCCATCCGATGGGTGCGGCAGAGGGGAACGCCACATGCAACAGCCGAGCGCGCCGGACAGGCTGGATCTGGTTGCCATGGTCGCCGATCTCAACAACCTGCTGCGGCTGAAGACGACCGTCATCGGCATCAAGATGTTCGCCCGCGTCGCCGACATGGAGGCGGTGGAGAAGATCCGCCGTCCCAACGCCGTGCACACGACCGACCAGATCGTCAGCATGGCCGCACGGCTCGGCTGGACCGTCGGCATCACCGGCGACGATCTCGTCGGCGCGCAATGCCGGGCCGTGATCGGGCTCGGCCCGCAGGACGAGACCTGGCTCAAGGGCGAGAACTATGTCGGAGTCTGGCACGGCACGGCCGAGGATGCGCGCAAGCGGCAGGAGGCGCTCGACGTCGTGCCGTTCGGCCGCTACCAGGCCATGGCGGTCAGCCCGCTTTCGAGCGGCCGGCTCGATCCGCCGGACATCTGCCTCGTTTATGCGACGCCGGGACAGATGATCATCCTGATCAACGGCCTGCAATATACAGGCTACAAGAAGTTCGAATGGGGCGTCGTCGGCGAGACCGCCTGCGCCGACTCCTGGGGACGCGCGCTGAAAACCGGCGAGCCGAGCCTGTCGCTGCCATGCTTCGCTGAGCGCCGCTATGGCGGCGTGCCGGACGAAGAGATGCTGATGGCGCTGAAGCCGTCCGATCTCGCCAAGGCGATCGCCGGCATGAAGCAGCTCGCCAGGAACGGCCTGCGCTATCCGATCGCGCCCTACGGCATCCAGAACGACGTCCGCGCCGGCATGAGCGTGTCGTATGGGAAGAAATAGGTGATCGTCATTGCGAGCGCAGCGAAGCAATCCAGAGTCCTTCAGCAGAGACAGTCTGGATTGCTTCGTCGCAAGCGCTCCTCGCAATGACGGAGCAACTCATTTGCAGCAGATCTAGGGAACAAGAATGACGTCTTCCAAATTCGACCTCGTCGTCTACGGCGCCACCGGCTTCACCGGTCAGCTCGTCGCCGAATACCTGACCACGCAATATCGCGGCGACAGCTCGCTGCGCTGGGCGATGGCCGGCCGCAGCCTCGACAAGCTTGCCGCCGTGCGCGATGCGATCGGCGCGCCTGCGGACACGCCGCTGATCGCGGCCGATGCCTCAGATCCCGCGTCACTGCAGGCGATGGTGGCGCAGACCAGGCTGGTGCTGACCACCGTCGGTCCTTATCAGCTCTACGGCAACGAGCTCGTCGCGGCCTGCGCCGAAGCCGGCACCGACTATGTCGATCTGTGCGGCGAGCCGGTGTGGATGCGGCAGATGATCGACAAGCATCAGGCCACCGCCGAGAACAGCGGCGCGCGCATCGTGTTCTCCTGCGGCTTCGATTCCGTGCCGTTCGAGCTCGGCGTCTATTTCGTGCAGCAGCAGGCCAAGAAGGTGCTCGGCGCCGCAGCGTCGCGCGTGAAGGGCCGCGTCCGCGGCATGAGCGGCACGCTCTCGGGCGGCACCGCGGCGAGCGCCAAGGCGACCTTCGATGCGGTCGCCAAGGATCTGAGCCTGGTAGCGATCCTCAAGGACTCGTTCGCCCTGACGCCCGGCTTCAAGGGCCCGAAGCAGCCGTCGGGCAACAAGCCCGTCTATGAGGAAGATCTGCAGTCCTGGACGGCACCGTTCATGATGGCGCTGATCAACACCCGCAATGTCCACCGCTCCAACATGCTGATGGGTTTTCCCTACGGGCAGGACTTCGTCTATGACGAGATGGTGCTGACCGGCCCGGGCGAGAAGGGCGAGGCCAACGCCAAGAAGGTGATGGCGGCAAATGCCGAGAAAACCGGCCCCAACGCGCCGAAGCCGGGCGAGGGTCCCTCGAAGGAGGAGCGCGAGAACGGCTACTACAATCTTCTCTTCGTCGCGATCGCCCCCGACGGCCGCCAGGTCCGCGCATCCGTCAAGGGCAACCGCGATCCCGGCTACGGTTCGACCTCGAAGATGATCAGTGAATGCGCCGTCGGCCTGCTACGCGACGGCGCCGGCGTGAAAGGTGGATTCTGGACCCCGGGCGCTGCGCTCCGCGACAGCCTGATCAAGCGGCTGGTGGATAATGCCGGGCTGACGTTTGCGGTGGAGGATTAAGAGGTGATGTGCGCACCGATCGCTGCGGATCGGTTCGCTTCGGCCTGATGGGCGCGCGTGGCGGCGATCATGCCCCACATCGTGCCGAGCATCAGGAAGAAGTGCCGCCAGTGGTCGGTGTCGATGATGAAGCTTTCGCCGACCGTGCCGAGGAATGCTGCGAAGATTGCGATGTAGGTGCGCTGCCAGGGCACGCGCACGAACAGATAGCGGAAGCCGAGAATGACAGTGGTGAACACCAGCGCGGGATAGCAGATGCCGGACAGCCAGCCGCCCGACATGAAGGCGTTCAGATAGGAGTTGTGGGTGTCCTCGGGGAAGTAGTTGTGGAACTGCAGCGGCCCGATCCCGAACGGCAGGTCGAGCGCCATGTCGGCGCCGAGAATGTGGCGTCCGAAGCGTCCGAACCGGCCCTCGTCATAGCTCTGGTCGAAGCTTGCCCGCTGCTTGAACATGTCGGCGATGGAATCGATGGAGAGCAGAACGCCGATCAGGACGATGCCGGCCACGGCGGCCGCCAACGTCATGAAGATGATGCGGGAGCGCTCGCCCCGCGTCTGGCTGGTGAGCACCATCGTCGCCAGCATGAAGGCGGCGGTGAGGACGAGGCCGCCCCAGGCCGCGCGCGAGAAGGCGAGCAGGATGGCGAGCGCCATCACGCCGAGCGCAAAGCTGGCGCGCAAGGTCGCGGCGAAGCGGGCGGTCACGGCGTTCTGCAGCGCGAGCAGCGCCGGCAGGATCAGGAACGCGCCGAGCACGTTCGGGTCCTTGAAGGTGCCGCGCGCACGGCCATACAGGGTGAGGAGATCGTATCCACCCGGCACCAGATGGAAATAGCCGGCGACGCCCGCGAGGGCTGCGATCGCGCCGCCCATCACGAGACCGCGGCGGAGCATGTCGAGCCGCGCTTCTGTGTCGTCCGACGTCAGCATGGCGATGAAGATCGCCGTGAAGGCCATGTACCAGGAGGTAGCGATCCAGGTCGCGATCTTGGAATCGTCGAGCAGCGGTATGGCGCTGATCGTGTAGCCGAGATTGACCAGGACCAGCAACAGCAGGAGCGGCAGGAATACGAGGCGCAGCCTCATGCCGGTCGCGAAGAACACCGCGGCGGAGGCGAGCGTGACGAGCTCATAGGGGCTCGGTTCGATGAACACGATGGCGCCGGAGACCCCGACCATCCAGACCAGCGCACGCTGCAGGGCGACGACGCCCGGAGGGGCGATCGGCCTCGATGCGAACTCTCCGGCTGCCGCCGTCATGGCCATCGCGAACTCACACTCATACGCAACGCATGGCGGGATCGGCCAGACACACGCGCGAAGCGGGCGTGTGCCCGCTCCGGATCCCCGATATCAATAGGCGTTCTCGCTCTTGGTCATCAGCGCCAGCGGCGTCTTGAGCAGGATGTAGAGGTCGAACAGCACGGACCAGTTCTCGATGTAGTAGAGGTCGAACTCGACGCGCTTCTGGATCTTCTCCTGGTTGTCGATCTCGCCGCGCCAGCCGTTGATCTGCGCCCAGCCGGTGATGCCGGGCTTGACGCGGTGGCGGGCGAAATAGCCGTCGACGGCCTCGTCGAACATCCGGTTCTGCAATTTGCCCTGCACGGCGTGCGGCCGCGGACCGACCAGCGAGAGGTTGCCCTTGAACACCACGTTGAACAGTTGCGGCAGCTCATCGAGGCTGGTCTTGCGAATGAAGCGGCCGACGCGGGTCACGCGCGGATCGTTCTTGGTGACGACCTTGGACGCCGTGGGGTCGGCCTGGTGGTGATAGAGCGAACGGAACTTGAAGACGTCGATGCGCTCGTTGTTGAAGCCGAACCGCTTCTGCCGGAACAGCACCGGCCCCGGGCTGTCGAACTTGATCGCGAGCGCGACCAGCGCCATCACCGGAAGCGCAAGCAGCAGGATGAGGCCGCCGACCAGCCGGTCGAACAGCATCTTCATCACCAGGTCCCAGTCGGTGATCGGGGCCTCGAACACATCGAGCGTCGGGACCGCGCCCAGATAGGAGTAGGAGCGCGGCCGGAAGCGCAGCTTGTTGGTATGGGCCGAAAGGCGAATGTCGACCGGCAGCACCCACAGCTTTTTCAGCATGTCCAGGATGCGGGTTTCCGCCGAGATCGGCAGCGCGAACAGCACCAGGTCGACGCGGGTTCTGCGCGCGAACTCGACGATATCATCGACCTTGCCGAGCTTCGGCGCGCCAGCGCAGGTCTCGAGCGCGCGGGAGTCGTTGCGGTCATCGAACACGCCGAGGATCTCGATCTCGGAGTCGTCCTGCGCCTTCAGGGCACGCACCAAGTCCTCGCCGCTCTGGTCGGCGCCGACGATGATGGTCCGGCGATCGAGGCGTCCTTGTCTGGCCCAGCTGCGGATGAGGTTGCGCAGCACGACGCGGCTCGCGATCAACGCGCCGAGCCCCACGAAGAAGAACGCGGCGAGCCAGAGACGGGAGACTTCGTTGCCGATCTTGGCGAAGAAGGAGAGTCCGATGAACAGCAGGAAGACGAAGCAGTAGGACGAGATCATCCGGGTCATCTGCCGCACCTGGGCGCGGAAGACCTGGATTTGGTAGATGTCGGCGGCCTGGAAGCACACCACCGTGGTCACGGCCAGGCCGAGAATGGCAACGAGATACTCCCAATGGAAGCCGCTGAGCGGAACCACGTAGCCGAAATAGATGACGCTGCCGACGACGCTCAGCAGCACGAAATCGATGATGCGAACGATGCCGGCGAGGACGATCGGAGAGTAGGCGCGGTGAACCTTCTGATTGGCGACCGCGAGGGCCGCCGGCGACAGGCGGCGGCGCCGTTCAACGGCCGGCCGTCCGGCCGCGGCGGTCGATGCGGCCGTCGCCGCAGCAGCATCCAACATCGAGCGAGCGTTGATCGGTTCCACAGTCGTACAAGCCCGGATTATGTTTGTTAGTATTTGTGGTCATGTAAGCGCTCATGGCGCCGGGGGAAATTCCCCACCGGCGGGATTAAGGGCCAAATCGGAAGAAACGGTTAGCGATGGTAAATGACGTCAGGTCTTGGTAAACGCCTCGCGGTAGCTGTCGAGCACGCCCTCGACCATCGCTTTCTGCGAGAAATGCTGGAAGACCCGCTCGCGCAGCGCCTTGGCGCGCAGTTGCGTGGTAGCCGGATCGTCCAGTGCAACAGCGATTGCGTCGGCAAGCGCGGTCGCGTTGCCCGGCATGAACATCGCGTCGTCGTGCGGTCCGAAGATCTCAGGGATGCCGCCGACCCTCGCCGCGATCATCGGAACCCCGGCGGCTCCCGCCTCGATCACGACATAGGGCATGGAATCGCCACGCGAGGGAACGACGAGCAGTCGTCCCTTGGAAAATCCGTCGCGGGCCTTCACGTGGCCGATGAAACGCACCGCGGCCGCAAGACCGAGGCGTTCGACCTGAGCCTTGAGTTTCGTCATCTCTTCGCCGTCGCCGCCCAAAGTCAGCGTCAGCGGGCGGCCACGGGAGCGCAGCTCCGCGACGGCATCGATCAGCAGATCCGTGCCCTTGATGTGCCTGAACTCGCCGACATACGCCAGGTCGGTCTGGTCCCGGGCTGGCGCGATCGGGTCGAACTCGCCTGCAGTGACACCGTTGAAGACGCAATTCACCAGTCCCTGAGGATGGCCGATCATGCGCTCATAGGTATCGCGGGCGAATACGCTCTCGAACAGGAAGAGGTCGGTCCGGTTCATCAGCGCACGTTCAAGCCGGCCATACAGCGCGCCTTTGAACGTGTCGCGTGGGTAGTGCAGCGAACCGCCGTGAGGCGTGTAGATGCGGATCGTTCCTGGCCGGTGCGGCAGCAGGCGGACGAATGCGCCGGCCTTGGCGCCGTGGCCGTGCAGAACGTTCGGGGCGAGTGTACGGGCGAGTCGATAAAACCGTCTCAGTGCCAGAATGTCGCTCGGCCAAGGCTCCCGATGAATGGGGATGCGGTGCACGCCGAGTGTCAGGCGAGGCGCGATCTGGGCCAGCGCGGCATCGGCGCGTTCGCCGCCGGTCAGGCTGTCCGCGATGATGCCCACGTCGTGCCCGTGATCGACCTGACCGTTGGCAAGGTCGAGGATATGCCGAAAGATGCCGCCGACGGGAGCTCTGACCGCGTGAAGGATTTTGAGAGGTTTGTTCTGCGACGGTGCCATGTCGAACTCGCCCGCGCCCTCGGCTTGCGCTTGGTTTTGCCAGGCGCCGCTGCGCGAGCTGATCTGACGACTGGCGGATAGCGGAAGCACGGGCGCCTCTCGTCGCTGAATATCGATAGCTCCAACCTCGATAGAGGCTTGATGGTTAACAAAGTCTCACTTGTCGTCACTACCAGGCAAGCTCGCACCAGCATTGTGACGATCTGGCGCAAGCTCACGTGTTGCGAGCAGCATATGGCGAAGGATGACGATTGTTCGATAGGGCGAGGTTGCAGGCGCTCCGGTTAACCCGTCAGCAACCTTAATAGAGTGTAATTGTACCACGTATGGTGGCGGCGTGGCGCGGGTCTCGCGGGAGTGGATGATGCGGTTGGCGTTCTGGCGTGCCGGCAAGAAGACACAGGTTGACGGAGCCTCCGCCCGACCTGTGACAGGCTCGCCGTCGTCGGCGGAGCCCGGTCCGGCCGGCGATCTCGACATCCGGCTGGTCGGTCGTGCCCTGGCGCGAAAGCGTGGCTTCATCCTTCTGCCCACGCTGCTCGCTCTCGTTCTGTCGATTGCCGCAGTCAACATGATCACACCGCGCTACAAGTCCGAAGCGCGGATTCTGATCGACGGCCGCGAGAACGTATTCGTGCGGCCGAACGGGGAGCGCACCGAAGAGCGGACGGCACTCGATGCCGAGGCGGTCACGAGCCAGGTGCAACTGGTCCTGTCGCGCGATCTGGCCCGCGACATCATCAGGAAGAACAAGCTGGGCGAGCTGCCAGAGTTCGATCCCGTGCTGCGGGGCGTGTCGCCGCTGAAGTCGGTCGCGGCGATGATCGGCCTCGTGAAAGATCCGCTCGCCATGACGCCGGACGAGCGCGTCACGGACGCCTATTACGAGCGCTTGACCGTTTACGCCGTGGACAAATCGCGGGTGCTCGTCGTCGAGTTCCAGTCGCAGGATCCGGCGCTTGCGGCGCAAGTCGCGAATTCGATCGCGGATGGCTATCTCGTAGTTCAGCAGAATGCCCGCCAGGCGCAGGCGAAATCGGCCAGCCAATGGCTCTCTGGGGAGATCCAGGGGCTGCGCAAGAAGGTCGAGGAGGCGGAGTCGCGGGTCGAGGAGTTCCGCGCCAAGTCGAATTCGTTCATGGGGACCAACAACACGTCGCTGTCCAACCAGCAGATGGGCGAGGTCAACACCCAGCTCAACAATGCGCGCGCCTTGAAATCGGATGCCGAGACCAAGGCACGGCTGATCCGGGAGATGCTGCAGAGCGGCCAGCCGATCGAGGCGTCCGAGGTGGTCAACTCCGAGCTGATGCGCCGGCTGTCCGAGCAGCGCGTGAATCTGCGCGCGCAGCTCGCGGAGCAGTCGTCGACGCTGCTCGACAATCACCCTCGCATCAAGGAGCTGAAAGCGCAACTGGCTGATCTCGACCGCCAGATCCGCGACGAGGCCGGCAAGATCTCGCGTTCGCTCGACAGCGACGCGCGCATCGCCGACGGGCGGGTGCAGATGCTGAGCCAGAGCCTCGATCAGGCCAAGAAGCAGGCCACCTCCACCAATGGCCTCGATGTCCAGCTGCGGGCGCTGGAGCGCGATGCGAAGTCGCAGCGCGACCTGCTGGAATCGTATCTCGCCAAGTACCGCGAGGCGAACACCCGTGAGTCGCTCGACACCCCGCCCGCGGATGGGCGGATCATCTCGCGGGCGGTGCTGTCCAACACGCCGGCGTACCCGAAGAAGCTGCCGATCGTGCTGATCGCCACATTGGCGACCTTGATGCTGACCTCGGGCGTGGTCATCACCGGCGAGCTGCTGCGTCTGACCGCGCCGCGCCCAGCGAGCCAGATCCCAGCGGCGAACGCGATGCCGGATGTCATGGTGCTCGCGGCCCGGGTCGAGCCGATGATCGCGGCGCCCATGGTCGCCGCAGCGCCGGCCGTTGCCGCGTCGGCATCGACTGCAGCGGCGCGTCCCGCCGCGGTCGTGCCGCCAGCGGTGGCCGCCGTCCCGCCCGAACCGGTCAAGCCGCCGCCGATGAACGAGTTCGAGCAGCTCGCATCCGATCTGCTCGCCGCGGGCGAGGGCGCCCGCAAGGTCACCGTGCTCGGTACGGCCGGCGGCGAGGCCGTCACGTCCACCGCGCTCGCGATCGCGCGCACCATGGCAGCGCAGGCGCGCGCGGTGCTGGTCGACCTCGCCGGCAGCCCGCAACTGCTTGCAGGCGTGTCGGTCGATCCGGCCGCGCCCGGCCTCATCGAGCTGATGCTGGGTGAGGCATCGTTCGCGTCCATCATCACCAAGGACCAGGCCTCGCGGCTGCATCTGGTCAACGCCGGCCGCCCCGGCGCCGACCGCAGCCAACTGCAATCGCCGCGGCTCGCGCTCGCGATCGATGCGCTGCTGCGAGTCTACGACCACGTGCTGCTCGACGCCGGCAACGCCTCCGACCTGCCGGCCGAGCTTTTGACCGCAGGCGCGCGCGCCATCGTCGTGCCCGATCCCAACATGCCTGCCGAGGCGCGCAGCCAGATGAGCGAGCAGCTGCGCGAGGTCGGCTTCGGCGCCGTCACCATGCTGAAGGCACCGGTCGGAGGCGCCAACCGCAACCAGCCGGGGCCGCGCGGCGTCGCCGCCTAGTCTCGGGCCTTCTCGTCGGCCTTTTCGTCCACCTTGGCGGCGCCGCCACGCGCTCGCAGCGCGCCGCGCAGCTGCTGTGCCAGACGGAACAGGGCAGGGCTGTGCTTGACGGCATGCTTGGCCCGTCCAACCGCAGCCATCGTCGTCGCGGCGACGCGGCCCCGCGCGGTCAACGGCATGAAGCTGTCGAAGATCGGCTCGTCATCCTTGCAGAACATCCGCTTGTAGTCGTCAGATCCGATGCCGAGATCGAGGGCGCGAAAATCCTGTTGCGCGTAATGATCGATGATCGAGCGCATCAGGATCAGCCCGGGGCTCCAGCGCGCATTCTCCGACAGCGTGTAGGTGTTGAACATCATCGAGAAGCGCGCCTCGTCGGCTACGCCGGCAAACAATGCGATGATCTCGGCATCGCAGCGCAGCGCGTGGATATCGATGGCGCGATGCCCGCAGTCGAGCTTTGCCATGCAGGCGCTTCGCACGAAGGCCTCGATGCCGGGCTCCGCGAACACGTTCGGAAGCCTCTGCTCGGCCATGCGGACCGGCTTGGTGCGGAAGAACCAGTCGAGCAGCTCGGCGATCTCGGCGTCGCTGCTCGCGACCATGTAGCGATAGCCGGGCAGCGCCTGCAGCTTCTTTTCCTTGCTCTTCAGCCGCTTTCGGAACGAATTCGACAACAGCGCCGTCGGTGCGGCCCCCGGCGGCATCAGCAGTACCGGACAGTCGTTCACCGACGACTGGTGCGGCCATTGCGCCAGCGGATTGGCGAGATCGCGCCAGTGCAGCGGCTGCTGTGTCAAGGCGAGCACGTCGACACCGCCGCGGTCGCGCAACCCTGCGAGCAGGACGTCGAGATCGCCGGCGCTGGCGCGCGTGGCGAATTCGCGATCCATCAGCGGCATGTTGAAGGTCGTATGCTTGCCGCCCATGAAGGTGGCGATGCGCATGCCGCAGGCGTGCCGCAACGTCAGCGGCAGCAGCAGCAGCGGGCGTTGCTCGGCATCACGCCCGATGACGATGAAAGGCGTCGCATGCTCGCGCGCGCCGACGTCGCGCTGCCATGCGCCGAGCAGGTCGAAGCGTTGGTAGGGCGTCGAGACATGTTCGGGGACTTCGAGCGCGCGCCAGACCGGCTCGGCGGCAGCCAGATCGGACACGATGTCGACCCGCGCGAGCCCCGACGGCAGTCGCCGCGCGGGCGCCTGCGCCGTCCGGCTCTCGATCACGGCGGCCATGGTCATCGCGCAGCTCGCGTTGTCGTGGAATTTTGTTGCTTGACGTCGGGAGACCCTCGCAAAGAAGTCTCAACAAAAGGTAATGGCAATGACTTCGTCCCAAATCGGGAATGGCACAAACAAAGACCTGTTCAAATCGGCAGCGGCCACGCGATCTTGACGGCG
This sequence comes from Bradyrhizobium sp. SZCCHNR1053, assembly GCF_032381235.1. Lineage (NCBI taxonomy): Bacteria > Pseudomonadati > Pseudomonadota > Alphaproteobacteria > Hyphomicrobiales > Nitrobacteraceae > Bradyrhizobium > Bradyrhizobium sp. SZCCHNR1053. The sequence goes on along the minus strand of NZ_JAUHJM010000001.1, from coordinate 811,938 downwards.
GACGATCGCTATCATCGGATGGCGGTGATCATGACGCGATCGCGCCATGGTCTGACGGCATCAGGTGGGCGCGGACGGTCTGGTTTCAAGTGGGATTCGGGGAAGGGGCGCGGGAATTGTCGTCGGACAACAGGTGGCTGCGCAGCGCCCGGCTCGAGCTGGCCTATTTCAGCGGTCGCACGCTGCTCGCGTCGCGGGCCACGGGCGGCGCCGGCGCCGTGCTGCGGTTCGAGCGGGTGCGGCCGCGGCGCAAGGGGGCGTTTCAGCCGCTGAAGTGCGCGGAGATCACGCCCGTTTTTCTCGACAAGGTGATCCGGGCGCTGAAGCGCTGGGGCTATGAGATCGTCTCGCTCGACGAGGCCTGCCACCGGTCGGTCCGACTGCCCGAAAGCCGTCGCTTCGCCTGCCTGAGCTTCGACGGCGCCTCCAAGGACGTGATCACGCATGCCTATCCCGTGCTCGCCCGCCACGGCGTGCCGTTCACCGTTTACGTGCCCCCGGCCTTCCCCGATGGTCTCGGCGAGGCCTGGTGGCTGGCGCTGGAGGCCGTGATCGCGCGCGAGGCCCGCATCAGCCTCGTGATCGAGCATCGGGAGCAGCGCTTCAACGTGGTCACGCCGGCTGAAAAATACGAGCTGTTCGCCCATCTCGCGGGCTGGCTGCGCAAGCTGCCTCCGGCCGAGCTGTCGATCGCGATCCGCGACCTCTGCGCGCGCCATTCGGTCGATCTCGCCGCCCTGAGCCGCGAGTCCTCGATGGACTGGACCGACATTGCCCGTCTCGCCGCCGACCCCAACGTCACGATCGGCAGTGCCACCGTGCATTATCCCGTCCTCGCCAATCTCCGGGATGCCGACGCCCAGCGCGAGATCACGATGGGCATGGCGGTGCTGGAGACGGCGCTGCGGCGACCGGTCCGGCACATGGCGTATCCGTTCGGCGATCGCTATTCGTTCCGCCGCAGCGACGTCGTGCTCGCGGAGCAGGCGGGCTTCGTCAGTGCGGCTTCCGCCATCGGCGGCGTCGTGCAAAGCGAGGGCCGCACCAGCCTGCACATGCTGCCGCGGATCGCCTGGGACGGCCGCTCGCGCTCGCTGCGCGCCTTGAAGGTGCTGATGGCCGGCATCACCCTGCCGCGGGAAAAATCCGCGCCGCAGCCGAAGCTCGATCTCGGCTGATCAGCCCTGCTGCCGCTCCGGATCCGGGCGCAGCATCCAGCTCACGATCGGCATCGCCGGCAGCACCCAGCCCATGCCGACGACGACGTAATAGACCGCCTGCAGCCAGCCGGAGTTGGCGACCAGAGGGAATTGCGCCATCACCATGCCCATCATCGACCAGGCGAAAGCGAGCAGGAGCAGCGCGACGGCGCCGATCAGTTTGCGGGTGCGGATCGTCATGACGGGATTGTCAGCCTCGGCTGGGGGCGGCGCGGCTTGCGCGCGATTTCCTCGGGATTATAAGGGCCTGTCAGCCCCGGTTCAATCGAGCGTTCAACGTCCATGACCACGGTTCCCCGCACAAGAGATCTCGCCGCGATCCGCATCTGGCTCCTCGTCGTGGCCGGCCTGATCGCGCTGATGGTGCTGGTCGGCGGGGCGACGCGGCTGACCGAATCCGGGCTCTCGATCGTGGAATGGAAGCCGGTCGCCGGCACCCTGCCGCCGCTGTCGGAGCAGGCCTGGACCGACGCCTTCGAGGCCTACAAGACTATTCCGCAGTATCGGCAGATGAACGCCGGCATGACCCTGCACGACTTCAAGACCATCTTCTGGTGGGAGTGGAGCCACCGGCTGCTCGGCCGCGTCATCGGCATGGTCTATCTGCTGCCGTTCCTGTGGTTCCTGTGGCGCGGCGCCGTGTCCGGCCCGCTCGGCCGCAGGCTGTGGCTGATCTTCGGCCTCGGCGCGCTGCAGGGCGCGGTCGGCTGGTGGATGGTGGCCTCCGGCCTCACCGAGCGCACCGAGGTGGCGCCGGTCCGGCTGGCGACCCATCTCGCGCTGGCGCTGCTGATCTACGCGTCGATCGTCTGGACCCTGCGCCGACTCGCGCCGCGCGAGGAGGCCGAGGTGCCGGCGCGGCTGCGGCTGACAGCCTGGCTGCTGGTCGGCGTCACCTTCGTGCAGCTCTATCTCGGCGCGCTGGTGGCCGGCCTGCGCGCCGGCCTCGTCTACAACACCTGGCCCGAGATCGACGGCGGCCTGATCCCGAAGGCGGCCAATCTGTGGATCCAGTCGCCGTGGTGGATCAACCTGTTCGAGAACGATTTGACGGCGCAGTTCATGCATCGCATGACCGCCTACACGCTGCTGGCGCTGGCCGCGTGGCACGCCTTCGACGTGATGCGCGCGGGCGCCGGACGGGCGGTGGTGCGCAGCGCCCACCGGCTACTCGCCGCCATCCTGGTGCAGGTCGTGCTCGGCATTCTCACTCTGCTCGCACTGGTGCCGATCTCGCTGGCGCTGCTGCATCAGGGTACGGCCATCATCGTGCTGACCTTCGCCGTGCTGCAGGCCGAACGTCTGTCGCCGCGACGTGTCGCTGTTGTCGCCGTGCCGCAGGCGGCCGTGGCTGCGGGGCAGGTGGGGTAGAGTTTCTCTTCCGTCATTGCGAGGAGCCGAAGGCGACGACGCAATCCAGAGTCCCGCGCGCGACTCTGGATTGCTTCCGCCTTCGCTCTTCGAGCTTCGGCGGACAAGTCGCTTCGCTCGCAATGACGTGGAGACATCAGTTTTCATCCTCGCGCGCTATCGCGCCGAGCTTTGCCGATCGTTTCACCCTCGAAAACACGCGAGGGCGCGGGGAAGGCCGGATGCCTGGCCGGCACCCATGGCCCGCGTGCAAAGAAAAAAGCACGCGGCGGTCACCACAGGTACGGCCGAAAACACCCGGCCTTCCCCGCGCGATGGTTTTAACGCTTATACGCGATCTCCCCGGGGACCGGGCTGTCTTGCCCCCGTCACCTCATGCGATGCGTTGAGCACCCACACGAAACTTAGCGCCAGCGTCGGGGCGCCAGGACCACGCGGCATATCATTGGCATTGCGCGGGATAGTGCGGGATAAATCAGCGTATTGAAAGATAAGCTGTTTCCCTCTCAATCTGTCCCAGGCGCCGCAAGCTAATTTCGGCTTGTGTCATCCAAAATGGTGCCCAAGGCACCCGACCCGTTCGATCTTTTGCAGGGAAAAAACGGGCCGGATCGCCGAGGCGTCTGTCACAGGAACAGCCACATGACCAACGCTACCACCGTTGCCCGCGAAGCCAAAGCGGACGCCGTCACTCTTCACTGCGAGACCAAGGTCGAGAAGCGCGACCGCAAGGCCGACTTCGGCCGCCACGCCGTCCCCGGTTTGATGATCGACCGGACGCCCGCAGGCACCTTGTTCTATTTCCGCTTCATCAACCCCGTGACGCGCAAGCGCGATCAGGTGTCGCTCGGCACCTATCATGCCGACGCCTTCACAGTTGGCGACGCGCGCCTCGCTGCCCTGCGGCTCCGCAACCGCGTTAAGGCCGGCGACAATGTGAGCCAGATCCTGCGTGACGAGGAAGCCGCCAGGGCCGAGGAGGCCCGCGTCGGCGGCGTCACCATGAACCGGATGATCGACCAATGGATAGCCGAGATCAAAAGGCCGGTGAAGCGAGAGCATGTCGGCATGGTGCCGAAGATCAAGACTTGGGCCAACCTGGAGAGCCAGCTTCGCCGGTTCGTCAAGCCGACGCTCGGCCGCAAGCTGGTGCGCGAGGTCACGGCGAAGGACATCGCGACGCTGGAAGATGACATCAAGGCCGGCGCGTTCGGCAAGCCGTCCGTCAGCAACGCGCGGCATGTGCGCAAGGCTTTGAGCAGCCTGTTTACATGGGGGGCCTATCCCAGGCAGGGCTATGTGACGGCCAACCCGTGCGCAACGCTGGAGCCGCTCGAAAAGGAGCCCGGCCGCGACCGGACGATGACCCCCGACGAGATCAGGGCATTCTGGCATCTGCTCGGTAGCGATCAGCTCGGCGCCCTTTCGCTTCATGTCCGGCTGCTCTTCAAGTTCGCGCTCGCGACCGGACGGCGCACCGACGAGGTGCGGGCGTTGCACGTCAATGAAATCGTCGACCTGGACGGTGAGAACCCGCACATGGTCATCTCGGCCAAGCGTGTGAAAAACGGCAAGCCGATCGTCATGGCCCTTTCGACACTGGCGGTCGAGATCATCAAGGCGGCGCTCACGGACGACGGCCAGCAATTCGTGTTCAAGAGCCCGATCCATGCCGAGAAGCCAGTGCATCGCAAGGCGATGAATGCCGCGCTCCGTGGCAATGATCGCGGCCGAAAGAGCCTTTGGGACCTGATGGGCTTCAAACGCAACGCTGACGGCAAGTTCGACGATGACGTGTTTAAGCCGCACGACTTCAGACACACGGCGGCGACGTTGCTGGTCGAGCGCGGCTTCATGGACAGCGACATCTCGATCGCGCTCGGACACACGTTCAAGGGCGAGCGAACCCCAGGCGTCCGGACGGCAGGCCCGCGAGCGCCGGCCGTGACGCTCGGCTACATCCATAGCCATCGGTTGCCGCAGAAGCGGCGGATCATGGAAGCATGGGCAGATGAGCTACGGCGGATCATCAACGCGAAGCCGGAGGAAGCCGAGCAGCGCCTTGCGGCGTGATCAAGCTACCAATTGCGAGCACATGGAGCCGCCCATCGGGGCGGCTTCTTCATTTCGTGAGTTCGTTCTGCCACGTGACGATCTGGTCTTCAAACCACATCCTGCGGTTCGTCCCAATGGGCGTCGCCTTCGGAAACTTGCCGGCCTTCTCCATCCGCCAGAGTGTTGAGCGCCCGACTGGGACAATCCCCAGCACCTGCTTTTCGCTGAGCATGCGCCGAGGTCGCGCATGGTCCTCAACCATAGGGACGCTCGCATTGTGGACCGGCGGTGGTGGCGACTCTGCCGGCCTGACCGGATTGGTCTTGCTCTTGGTGTCGCTCATGGTGTCAACCCTTCTACTTCGACAGGATCGTTGGCGGCATACGGCTCGCGCCAGATGCCGGAGCGGCCCTCCTGCGGCTGCGGCTGTCGATCCCAAAAGTGGATCACGGGCTCGCCGCGATGACGATGGTCCCAGATGAACCAAGCATGATTATAGCTGGGGCGCCCCAGCTTGGCGGTCGGGTACCACTCGATGCGCTCGATCACCTCGACCTTGGTGCTGAAGACCGGACAGTCACGGAACAGGTGATGCCTGGTGCGGGCGGTGCCGAAGTCGACCCGCAGAAGCATCGCGACCAGGCCGTTGACCGGCTTCATCAAGCGCAGCCCGTGCTCGATGAAGCGCTGCGCCAGGTTTCGACCATAGGGCGGGTTCGTGATGATCGCCTCGACGCCGATCGGCGCGGTGGTTGTCTTCAGGAAGTCCGTGCCGCTGTCGATGTCGGTCGCGTGAACGCTGTGGCTTGCAGCGACGAGAGCGCGCACCAGGTCGCCGCGACCGGCGGCCGGCTCCCAGACGTGCATGCGCCTCGGCACGTAGGGCACCAGCGCATCGACGACCCAGTCGGGCGTCACGTAGAGGTCGCCTTTCTCGCGCACATATCCGCTGTGGCGCTGACTCATGGTCTGGCCCACCATCGCTTGCCCTGCCAGTCGACTGGAAGCCGGCGCCAGCCGAGCTGCTGCAGGATCGCAGTGATGCGGCGCTGGTCGCTGGTGCCGATGCGCGGCGTTTCCATGCTCAGTGCGCGCGTGGCTACCTGGCCGACCGTCACTTTGGATTCCTGCGCCAGGTAGTCGATGATGGCGTGCTCCCAGGCATCGTCACCCTCGTATCGCGCGGCCTGCTGCGGCACGATGTGCTCGCGCTCGAATTCTCGATCGGGCCACCAGTGCTCGCCCTTCCGAAACATCGCGACGGCCTCGGCGAACAGCTGATCCCGGTCGCGCTTCAGCGCCTCGATGTCGATCTTGCCGGCCTTGATCGGCCAGAAGCGCCGGCCGCCGGTCTCGTCGCGCAGGTAGGTGTCGCGGTTGGTGGTGCCGACGAAGACGCACTGCCGGTCTTCGATCACCTCCAGGCGGCCGTAGCTCGGCCTGTAACGCTCCTGCTGTCTGCTGATGAAGCTTTTGAGCTGTGTCGCCTCGGCGCGCGACAGCGCATGCATCTCGGCGACCTCGATCAGCCACTTGCCGCGCAGATGCTGGCTGGCGTCTTTCGCGTCGGTGATGTCGGGCAGCTGATCGCTGAACCAGGCGCCGCCGAGCACGGCGCAGGCTGATGATTTCAAGATGCCTTGCTCGCCCTCGATGACGGGCAAATGGTCGGCCTTGCAGCCCGGCTGATAGATCCGCGCCACCATGCTGATCAGGAACATCCTGCCGATCGCGGCCACGTAGGGCGACGCCTCGGAGCCGAAATAGGTGGTGAACAGCGCCGCGATGCGCGGCTTGCCGTCCCAGGTGATTCCGTCGAGGTAGGTCCGGACCGGGTGGAAGCGGCGCTCATGGGCGATCATGGCGACGGCCTGGTGCACGACGTCCTTTGTGAGCCGCTTCAGGCCGAGCCGCTGCAGCGTCGTCTGCGCGATGCCGACATCGACGTCGCTGCAGATGTGCGGCACGAAGCCAGGCTCATCATTGAGCGGCGCCAGCAGTGCCGGCGCGCGCGCCATCTCATCGAGCGCGAAATGGTCCGCGAAGACCGCACGGAGGCCAACGAGCGCGCTCGCGAGAACGGGCAAGGGATTGCCCCGGTCGTCGCAAACACAGTCCTGCAGCCACGCCACGTCCTCGCTGCGGTCGGTCGCGTTGTGCTCCTGATAGTCCAGCCAGCCAGCGACCTGGTCGGCCGCCTTTTCGCCGAAGATTTCGGCGATGCGCGGGAAGCCGAAAGCGTGCTTGCCGTCCTGCGCCGCTCGGAAGGCGTCCTCGGCGGCCTTCGTCCGATCGCGCCAGTCGGCATCGCTGGCGGCCCTGGCGATTCCCTCGACCATGGGCTTGACCACGGCCAGCGGCAGCCTGGCGCGGCACAGGAAGCCGCCGAGCGCCAGCGCGGCATCATGCCGACCGCCTTCCTGCGGCCAATAGCGGGCGAACAGGCAGGCCGCAGCCAGCAGCTTGACCCGCTGCACCAGCGTGTCGTCATCGACCTGGACGGGCTCGCCAGGCTCATCCCAGCGGATCGATTCGCCGGAGAGATGCACGGACCCCGGAAACACGGTCTGGCAGCCGGGACCGGCGCGCAGCTCGATCAGGCGCTTGCGCTGCTTCGACACTTGGCCGGTGTTGTCGTCGAAGCTGAGCACGGCCTTGTCGAGCTTGCCAGCGAGCGTTGTCACGTAGAGCCGGTGCGAGGCCGGCGCCGATTTGCGGCCGAAGATGGCGGCCGTGTTCGGCAGCAGATAGGGCGCGATCGAGACGGCCTCGACGCAGTCGAGATCGACGTCGGTGAGGCCGCCCGAGGTCGCGCCCAGGACGATGCCGATGTTCATGGCCTTGGCGTTGAAGAACTGCGGCACCTCGGCCGAGGTGATGACGCGGTTCTGCCAGCCGGCGTCAGTGGCCTTCTTGGCCTTGAACGGCAGCGGCAGCGGATTCCATCCGCGCGCGGCATAAACCTGGGCGAACTCGAGCGGCGTCACTGCATCACCTCTAGAAGGGGATCTCATCGTCGATGTCGGCGTTCTTGCTGCTGGCTTTGGCCTGCTTCGCCTCACGGGCCTCGCTGTCCTGCTGGCGCACGGCAACGCTCATGTAGCGCGAGCCGTCCTTCGCCTTCTGGAGCCAGGCCGACAGCCAATACTCCGTGCCGTCGACGTTGAGCTTGCCAGTGTAGTCGGGCGATCGGTCACTGTTCCTGTGCTCGTTCTTGAACAGCGCGCCCCTGTTCGTGTTGTCGTAGTCGCGTGCATCGCGTGCCATGGCCCCCTCTAGGTGCTGGTGCTGGTGCTGGTGCTGGTAGTTCGCAGGATGAAGGTCTGTGACGTGCCGAACATGCCGTCCTGCTGCGGTCTGATGTTCGGGTGACTCAGCAGCCTCATGGCATCGCCGTGACTGAGCCAGCCGCCGTGCTTGCGGCCGTTGTCGCGCACGACCGTCCAGGCCTTGCCGCCCGGCATAGCGGCGAACAGGTAGGACCTCGGCTCGTAGAGCATGCTGAGCGCCTTCTGGTAGGTGAGGTGTTTCTCGGCCATCGCGCACCCTCACAGCTGATCGAGGTCTTGCAGCTCGGTTTCGCCGGCCGCGATGCGCATCAGGCGGCCATGCGCCGCGCTGGCGTCGCGCAGATCATCGACGACCAGGCCGAGCTGCCAGTCGAGCCAGGCCACGGTCTGCTTGGCGTTGGCGGTTGCGGTCTTGTGCAGGTGATCAAGCGCGCCGCGCGCATTGTCGATCGCGGCCTCGGCGGCGGTCAGGCGACGGCCGATACGATTGAAATGGCGGTCGGCATGCTTGCGTGTCACGCCGCTTGTCACGCGGCGTGCTGGTGGAAGTTTAAATCTTGCCATAGGCGCACGTCTCCTCGTTCCCGGCGCAGATGGCTGCGCGGGTTGCTATGTCGGCGCGGAGGAGGGTTGAAACGTCGCCTTGCTGGCTGTAGATGTGCGGACGGTGATCGCGCACGCTATGTGCCAGGCAGGTCCGTTAGGCCCCCTCGCGGGCCTGCTACTTCTCCTCCATCTCATCGAGCCATTGCTGCACGGCGGCCTTCCGGTAATGCGGCACGCGGCCGATCATCGTTGCCGGCGGCCCGTAACCGCGACGGCGCCACTCGAACAACGTGCGGGTCGTCTTGCCGAGATGCTCGGCCAGCTCGGACTCGCTGTAGTAGTTCTGGATGAGAGGCGACGCGGTCTGCAGCATCAGGCGGGATTCCATTGAGGTGTGCGGAAACCTGCGCCTGTCGCGAGCGCGCGTCCATGCAGACTATCGGGCCCGATTTTTAAGTGTAACTTTTCGGGGGCGATTTTTTACGGTTGCCGAAACGCCTTCATCGTCTGGACTGCGTGCAGCCAGGTCGAGCAGGCCTTCTCGACGGTGCTGTCGCTGACCCCGAACTTTTCCGCTGCGTCGAAGATCGCCTGGGTCCTCGACCGATGGGCGCGCAGGCTGTTGTAGACGTGCACGGCAATGTCTCGATCGCGGAGATGGTGCGACCGCTTCTTATTTCGCACGCGCTCCAGGCGGTACGGCAGGCTGTCGCGGTTGTCCCACCTGATCATGTTGCCGATCAGGACCCAGAGCCCGCGCGGTGCACGCCTAAGACCCTGGGTCACTGCCCAGACCAGCCTGCTGGCGGTGCGCCCGTCCTCGGATTCGCTCCGGGCGGCGCCATCGAGCCAGTCGTAGACCAGCGCCAGCTCGGCCTCGTTGAGCGGTCGTGGTCCAGCGTCTTCATATAGCGGATGCGGAAAGACCAGGATTTCGGCGTCGTCGGGCATGGAACGCACCTCGGAACCACAGCGCACAGCGCACAACAGCGGACTTTCCCTAGGAAGGGTATGAGAAGCTATCTATACCCCTCTATAGGAAAATGCGCTGTCATGCGCTGTGTGCGCTGTGGTCGGAGTCCAACGGCAGCCCCCATCATGCTATAGCTCCACTCATGCCGGCCCTTCACAACCCTAAGTGGGAGCGCTTCGCCATCAACGTGTTCCAGAGCACGAAAACCCGCTGGTCTCTCGCCAGGTGCTACGAGGAGGCCGGATACAAGGCGGTGGGACACAGCAGCGAGATGGCAGCGTCCAGGTTGATGAAGAATGATGAGGTCCGCATGCGCATCGCCGAGCTGGGTAAGCCTGTAGCCAAGAAAGCGGGCGTTTCGATCGAGCATCTCATCACCCGCATCGAGGCCGCCATCGCCGCCGCACAGGCCGACGGGGCGCACGGCGCGGTCGCGCAGAACCACGCCCTGATCCTGAAAATCATCGACATGGTCGAGGAGCGCGGCCGGGCAGAGGAGATGCAGTTTGGCGGCGCCTCGACGTCGGCCGAGATCATGCAGCAGATCATCGACGAGCTGGGCCCGACCGAGGCGATCGAGATCGCCGAGCACATCGTTGAGGCCGCACGGAATCGCCTGGCCGAGCAGGCCGTGGTCATCTCCTGAACTTTCAGAAAGCAACAGAACTGAAAGTAATCGCTTGCCCCTTGTTCTGCAGAGGCTTACAACTTTCATATTGCTAGCTTTCAAAAAGAGATGAGCGATGGCGAAGGTCGGGTATGCGAGGGTTTCGAGCCGAGGCCAGGACTACACGGGCCAGGTCGAGAAACTTAGAGCCACCGGCTGCGGGCGGGTCTACTCCGAGAAGGCCTCAGGCAAGAGCACGGACAGCCGCTCGCAGTTCAAGCGCATGATGAACGACCTACTGCCCGGCGACACGGTGGTCGTTGCCAAGCTTGATCGCCTGGCCCGCTCGACCCGCGACTTGGCCAACATCCTGCACGACCTCGACCAACTCGGCTGCGGCCTGACCTCGCTGGGCGAGACCTGGTGCGACACCACGACCGAGATTGGCCGGCTGATGATCACGATCATGGGAGGAATCGCTGAGTTCGAGCGCGGCCTGATCCGCGCCAGGACTGAGGAGGGCATTGAGCGCGCCAAGTCGCTCGGGACCAAGTTCGGCCGGAAGGCCAAGCTGTCGCCCGAGCAGCGCAGGAAGGCCGCCGAGCGCTACGCTGCCGGCGAGACGCAGGCCGAGCTGGCGCGTGCCTATGGCGTTTCTGAGCCGACGATGTACCGGGCGCTGCTGTGATCGGCGCCCCTCCGCCCCCTTTTCACCCAGGGGAGCCGTCCGGCGGGTGGGGAGCCGCCGGTGTGGCGATCGAGCGCGTTCATCGGGACCCATGGTGCGCAGTTGGCGTGCTTGCGGAACACTGGTGCTCGCGCTAGCCTCCTGCAACCTAGAGGCGTGGATCTGCGAATGAAAACAATTGGGCGACGTTCTGTTCTAATTGGCGGTATTGCCGCTGCCGCTTTCAGAAGTGCGGCGGTGGAAGCGCAAACTGACAAAGGCGAGCCAAATTCAACGACACCTACGCCGACACCAGCACCGACTTCTTCACCTCTTTGGACAAAGCATGGCATTAGCGAACAATTGCTCTACACCACGATAATGCTGAACACGGTCGATGCTCACGGAAACACGGGATCAGGCACCGCATCGATAATCCAGTTGTTTACTCAGCAGGAACGTGGAGTCCACGTTCTACTGACCAACAAACATGTTGTGGCTGGAGCAGTATCCGTCACTCTGAAATTGACCCGCAGAAGACCTGATGGTTCTCCCGATCAGGAGCAAACGGAACTACTACAGCTATCGGACATGCAGAATTGGCTGCCCCACCCTGATCCGGCGGTCGACTTGATCATCTACCCGTTCTCTAACATCGCGCAGCGTCTAGAAAGCGAGGGACGTCCCATCTTCTATGTCGCACTTCCCGATAATATTATTCCGACGGACGAAGCGGTTGGTAGCCTGTCGCCGCTGGAGGACGTCGTTGTCGTCGGATACCCGGATGGCATCTCTGATGCTGCGCATAACATTCCGGTGCTCCGAAAAGGTATAACCGCATCCCCCGCATTCTTGGACTTCGACGGGAAGCGGGAATTTTTGATCGATGCGGCTATTTTCCCTGGGTCCAGCGGCTCGCCCGTGTTTCTCTACAATCAGGGCGCTTGGTTGAACCGTGACAACCAAGTGCAGTTTGGTACAAGAGCGCTGCTGCTGGGAATTGTCTGGGGTGTTCGATTACACACTCAGCCAGGGCAAATTGCGATCATTCCTGCTCCTACGCAGCAAGCGATCACACTTACCAATTTGCCCAACAACCTAGGCATCTGCATCAAATCCTCCAGGATACTCGAATTTGAGCCAGAGATTGTTAAGCGAGGCTACAAAATCCCGGATGGATATAAAATGCGCGCGGCGCCAAACTAGGGCATTGTACTCATAAGTCGAGGCCGGCTCGGATCACGGACTTCGCTGTCCGCTATGCTCCCGACGGGAGCGAGAATGCGGACTTTGCCGTAGGTCCGAACTGGGCCAGAAGGCGACATCGCCGGCTGGCTGAGGGGGGCCTCACTTTTTGATGAAGGGGGGCTACCGCTGCAGCGCCCCGGCAATCTCGGCCACTATGGCCTGAGCCTCGCCCGCGTCCTTGCACGAGACCGTCGCCTTCCCGCCGGACACGAACAAATCTAGATGAGGCGGGACGCGATCACGCTGCATGTATCTCCACGGCCGGCGCAGTCCTGGCGTCCTTAGCTGGCATCAGGTCACGCAGATCCTCGACCGTCAGTGCCTCGATCGCGATGCAGGCGAGCTGCAGCCAGTCCTGTTTGCCAGAGCTACGCATCGCGTCCGCGACTCGCCGGATCAAATCCTGCTCCGGCCTTGCCGGGCGCGGGCCGTAAAAACCAGCGCGCAGCGCATCGCCGCGAACGCGATCAGCAGAAGTGCGCTGCTTTGGCTTGGGCCCTCGCGCTGCCGGCTCGGTCCCAGCCTTCATGTGCGCGACAATCACGTTGGGATGGTTACAGTGACGCTTCGCGGCCTCGCTTAATTCATCTCGCCATCGCACGACCTCGGCCTTGTGCTCGGCGATCCAGATAGCACTGAGCCGCTCGTGGGTCTCCATGTTGAAGCCGTTGGCGTTGAGCCATTGCCGCCAGTGTGCCCGATAGGCCGGCGTCTGCAGCGAGTTGCTCCCCGCCAGCTTCAGACACTGGCTGCGGCCGACGAGCAGCGCATCGCCAACCGCGAGATAGTCCTCGAATAACCGCTTGGTGCCGGCGTTGATGCGCTCCAGCGCGGCGCGGCCTGCGCTGACGATGGTGGCCTGCTCACTCATGCGGCGCTCCCGATCTCAGTTCGCGATCAGCGTGCCGAGTTCCGGACGCGCGGCACGCTGCGGCAGCGGCACAGGCCGTGGCTTCGGCCGCTCAATCTGGACGGCCACAGGCGGCGCGCCCAGGGTTATTCCTGCGACTTCGCCTAGGACGACCAGTGCCGATGTGTCGTTGTCCTCGACCACGACGAACGGCATCCGCGCCGCAATCGCGTTGATGATGTCGACCATGGTGCGCTCGGCGTCTGGCCTGTTGATGTGCGGAATCTCCTGGGTCACGCCGGATCGAAAGATGACGGTCAGGACCGAGCTGGTCATCATCAGACCCCCTGCTGCAGCGCTGTCAGCTGGGAGAATCCGCTCGCGTTCTGCGTCAGCCGCCATGCCGCGATCGGCACCGTGCTGATCGCGCCGACGAACGAGACCGACGAGGCCGCCGGTCCGCCGACCTGGGAGGCCTGCAGCACGGTCAAGGTCGAGCTGGAGAAGGTCGAGCTGGGATCTTGCAGCGTGACGTCGATCTGACAGGTACCGTTTAGGCCAGACAGTGTGGCCCGAAAGCCGACCTGCTGCGGCGGCACACTCCACCAATTCGTCAGCTTCCACGGCGATGAGCCGGACGATGAAAGCGTGACTGTGATCGGCTGTGCCATCGTGCCGTCTCCGTCAGAGCCCTTATCAATGATTGTTATCTGACAATTAGTTGGCAGTTCGCGTGTTCATTGCGCGCGTCGCCCGCCGAGTGATAGCATGTTCTGACCAGCTGCTCAAAGCTTCATGATGGAGGCAGATAATGGGCACCACGCGACGGCAGACGATCGCAGACAGAATTTATGCGGAGCGCGAGGAGCACGACCGCGCCTATGCCGACTATCGCAAGACCGGCAACACTAAGCGCATCAATGCGAGTGACCGCCGGATGGCGCGGCTGCAGCAGGAGCTGACGAACGCAGGCGACAACCTCTATATCGCTCCGGGCAAGTAGGCTGCGGTGGGCAGCAAGGACAGCCAGACCAGCAACACCCATCAGAGTCAGACGGAGAGAACACCATGGCATGGACGTATGAGAGTATCTTGGCGACCCAGGGTCAGCGGCTGGAGGCCGAACGCGCCCAGGCGCTGGCCGAATTGGAAGCCGCCCGAATTTATGAGGATGTCAGTCTCATGAACACGGCCTCCGATGCTCTCCTGCGCGTAGATCGCGACTACGCCCAGCTCTCGCGCTACGCCAACAACATGGCTGCGCAGCAGCAGATGCCGCGCAACCAGTTTGGCTTGAACGATGACGAGGTTGCGATCGCGCGCACGCTGGGCGAGACGCGCCAGGATCTGACCGACGAGCAGCGCGAGCAAATCTATGCGCAGAATAAGGCGCGGTACCACCAGATGCGGCGCGATGGAACCTATCGCGACGACCAGGGCACGGTCCGGAGGTAGCCATGCCGATCAGCTATGGTAGCGGTGCGCCTGAAGTTATCAGCTACAGCTTCCAGAACCGCGATGGCTCCAAGACCAGCTACAACGCGATCAGCAATGGCCGCAACCAGTGGCGCTGGGACAGGCGCGATGAGGGCGGCGAACTGGTCGCCTCCGGCGTCATCGCCAATTCCAACAAGTGGCAAGCCACGCTGCACCTGACCCAACAGGCGATGCGCGATCATGACCTCGACCGCCAGCCGACCCGATCGTCGCCCGTGCGCGACCGGGTCGTTAGCGTCGATGAGAACGGCCGCGTGGGCGCCGCGACCATCATGCCGAGGAGGTAATCACCATGAGCAGCTACCTGATGAGGGGCGACGTTCTGAAACCGCAGAAGCCCAACGGGTTTTCGCGCGAGCGGTCAAACCTGCAGGAGTGGTCCGACATCGCGTCCGAGCACAGCCAGACCGCGACCAGGGCGAAGGACGGAGCGGTCAAGCTGCCGTCAACCGGCGGTCAGCCGAAGTTGCGCAGCACCAGCAGCCCGCCGCGCGGGTTCGACGGCAGTGATCCCTACAAGCGTGCGAAGGAGGATCTCAACTACAAAGGTAGCGGCGGCAATTATATGCCGGGCGTTCGGCGCGGCAGTCGGTGAGCCATGGCCAAGCGGCGCACGCAAAAAGTTGTGCGAGGTTACAAGAGCGGTGGCGCCATCCGTGACGACGGCCCGCTGCCAGGCTTTGGCCGGGAGCTGGAGGAGCCGGTAGCGGCGGCCAAGGCGCCGGCAGCATCGGACAGCACCGACGCCATCCGGGCCGCGATCGAGGGGCAGCGCAGGGCCGAGGCATTGCACGCCGACGCGATGCTGCGATCAGCGACGCAGCAGCCGGAACCAGCGCCCCAGGTGATGACTCTGGAAGAGCAGGTCGCGGCGCAGCCGTGGTCTGACCGGCGCAAAAGGTTCGTGCTCGAACATCGCGACATCCTGCTGGCGCCGCAGAACGCCGAGGCGGTTCAGGACTACATGCGAATGGCCAAGCGTCGCGGCATCGTGGACGAGGAGGAGTTCGACCGCTTCGTCGTTAGTGGCGTGCGCTTCGAGCAGTCCGCGCGCGACCACCACCTGGAGGAGGCCCGAGCCGCTGCGGCTTCTCCGGCGCCTCCGCTAGCCCGCCAGGAGGCCTTCCGGTCGCCACCGATGCCGGCGGCCACTTCGGCGGCAATGCCGGTCGCCGAAGTGGAGGTGCCGCGCCGCTCGATGCCGATGGCCGCGCCGGTCCAGCGCGAGGTGCCGACCATGAGCGGCAAGCCAGCGTCCGGCTCTGGCCAGATGCACTTGACCGAGGAGGAGCGGATCATGGCGCGAGCCGCCATCCCCGATCGGCCGGACATGCCCAAGCTGACCGACGCGCAGAAGGAATTTCTGTACGCCAAGAACAAGCAGAAGTATCACCGCATGGTCGCCGATGGCACCTATGACCAGCAGAGGCAGCGATGACGGAGCGCGAGCGCGAGTTGTGGACCTTCACGCGCTCCAGGCTGCGCTACCTGGGCGAAGCAAATCCCTACGATCCGACCGGCCGACCGCTCGGGATCGAGGACATCGTCGCCATGGCCGTCGATCGCTTCGGCCCCGAGGCCGCGTGCGAGCTGCGGCAGAGCCTCCACATCACGGTGCACTGATGGTGTCGTTCAAGCCGCAGCACCAGGGCCAGGAGCACCCAGGCATCGCCAAGGCCGACGGGCTGCTGCAGGCGCCGCTGTTGACGCTCTCGATCATGCAGCGCGCGGCGCCGGCCGATCGGCCGCGCTATCGCGCGAAGGTGCGCCAGGAGCTGCAAGACGCCGTCGACCTCGTCATGAAGCTGGCCGACGAGTTCGGCCAATGACGCGCACCGACCGTAGCCGGGGGATGCCGGACTACGTCCCGCTGGCGCTGCGCCGGGAGCGGCCGGATGACAGGCTCGACGCGAAGCGTAAGGCGATCCAGTCGCGCAAGGAAAAATTCGAGGCGCTCAACACCTTTGTGACAGAGGACGGCGGATGGGTTGTAAGCATTCCTGGCGAGCCGCTTGTCACGATCGAATGCACGGAACGCTCGAATTTGCCGGAGAAATTGCGGGATCTCGGCTATGAGCTGCACGAGGTCGACCGTCGCGAGCGCATGATTTCCAATGCGACGACCAAGGAATTTGCAACCTCGTGTCACAGAAAAATCCGCACGCTTTCGCATGCGGGTTTGGTGCCTGTGATCGCCTATTCCTTCGAGCTATGAGTCCGTTTTTGGACACCCCTCGCGCCCTGCCGGTGCCGTTTCGGGCGGCCATTTAGGGCATAGCGGATGTAGGGTGCGAGGTTCAATGAACTTCATGCAACTCGCGCGCGGCCATCCTCGGGTTCGCCATAGGAGACGACTATCTACTCCATCGGTGCTTGGAGTAAAGGTTATTCGGGCGCGTTCTGAGACGTACTTGGCCTCGCGACGTTCAACACCCCGCAAATCATTTTTTCATCACCGTAGCGCAGAACAGCATAGATCACCGTGGGTTTAGGAAATTCTAGAGGTTCATCCATGCGAACACGTCCACTAATACTGCCGTAGATCAGCCCTCTATTTCTTGCGTTCGCGATAGCTCGATCAATTAGATCGCGCGGGGCAGCTCGCTTGATCTCCTGCACAATATTGGTTTCGGAAGCCTCCAAATCCATGACCAGCGGCTTATCGTAGTTGCCATTCACATCAAATTTCACTCGAAAATAGCATGTCACCCTCGGAAAAACAGAAGGGAAGTCTGGAACGTGAATCGTGTCCCCCATCATGCCGATGATGGTTGTTCGCCCCGCTGCTTCTTTACGGACGTCTTCACAAAACAGAGCGAATGCGCTTATGCCTTCAATCATGCCGCTTCTAGATCAAGTTCATAGTCGGTTTCATCAGAGCAAGCCTCTGCGGCTTGATCAGTTAGAGCATAGTCTGTCGTGGTTTTTAGCGTCGACTGCTCAGAGCTAATGTTTTGCCCTGCAGCTTGCTGGTCTAGCTCCACAAGTTCGATTATCGCTTTGCGGCCCATCGCCAAGGCCAGTTCGGCAACGCGGCCAAGCGTAATGTCCTTGTGTCCCTTGAGTTCTCGATTGATAACTGAACGATGAACACCGATTTCCTTCGCAATTTCAGTCTGCGTAAGTCCTCTCTTCGCAGTTTCCTCGGCAAAAGCCCTTTGTAGTTTGCGCCGAACGGAGTTCACAAAGCGCCCAGCAACTCGCTTGCTAGGAGAAAGAGTAATTTGAAACGACGTCATTGGGGTTTGCTCCTGGGACGAACTTCGGCTCATCTAAAGACAACTGGTCTCGAAAGTGGGCGGTTTCGCCAGCAAGGCCGTGATACAAGTCGTGCTTCTTAACGTGATCCGCGAACTCAGCCCTCCAGCCGACGAAACAATCCCGGACACGAAACCAACCGAACACGCGGAGGTCGGGTGTTTTGAGCATCCAAATTCCGTCCTTGACATGGGCGATCGGGTGAAACTGCGAACTGTAGTAAAGTGTCTCTCCAGAGCAGAAGACTTCCACGAGTGCGTCCAACTGTTGGGCACAGTCGATTTCGGACGCCCAGCTCGCCTTGAGGGTCGGAAGAACATCTCGTAACCAATCCCGAAGTCGCGGGGAGAGGTATATCGTGCGCCATTCCTGTTCCTGCGGTTCCAATTGGGGATCCAACTTAAACAGGAACTGAGCATGACATAACTCTATAAGTGTTGCCATTTAAGTCAACAACATGGGGATGCAATGGTTACCGATGGCGGCGCATTGTCACATTATTGCTACCGAGGTGAAGTTGACAACCTTTGCGTTTCTTGATTTTTCAATGCTTGCGAAACCATTTTAAGACTTTGAAATTACACTATTTTTTATCGATTGCAGTGTGCTCCGAAGAGCCCATTCGGACCGGTGCCGCACCTTAGCAGGCAGCGTGGCGACATAGCGGCCGGCATCGCCCAGGGTCCGGAGGATGCGGCCATCGGACAGGACTATCTGATCATCGAAGGGGCGGCCCCAGCCGGTGTCCGTCATCATGGGAGCGAGCGGGTCGTCAACTTGACGTCGGGCGCGGCCGTTCCGCGGCGTGTGCCAATCAGCCGGAGATCGGCTCCGCGCCGACCGCATGCGCCGCCCAAGCCGTCCCAAGCGAACCCAGGAAGTCCGGGGGGCCTGATCCGCGAAATGGTGCCTCCTTTGGTGCCTCGGCCTCGCCGATATGCGATTTTCCCGGAGAAAATGGCCTTGATGCCAGGACCACGCGACTTCGCCGTCCGTGACAGGTC
Source organism: Bradyrhizobium sp. SZCCHNR1053 (assembly GCF_032381235.1). Lineage (NCBI taxonomy): Bacteria > Pseudomonadati > Pseudomonadota > Alphaproteobacteria > Hyphomicrobiales > Nitrobacteraceae > Bradyrhizobium > Bradyrhizobium sp. SZCCHNR1053. The sequence continues at coordinate 793,352 of NZ_JAUHJM010000001.1, read as the reverse complement.
GCTCGTCCGCGCAAGCATACGCCCGCGCACGGCCCGCCACGTCCACCGCATTCCTGCCCTACGCAACTGGACGATCCGGAAGCGCCCCTCGGCTGGACAGGAACAAAAAGAGAACATAAACTGATTTGCGTCGTTTGGCAAGCGTGGCGTGTCGCGGACATCGTCGGGTGGGGCGGACCATGCAATTCGAGTTCGATTGGGATCCGGCCAAGGCAGAGAGCAATCTGCGCAAGCACGGCGTTGCCTTTGAGCGGGCGATGAGCATCTTCAGCGACCCTCTGGCGCTTTCGCTGCTGGACGACGACTCTGGCGCTGGCGAGGGGTTACCATGGGACGTATTGCTGCTCATGAGCTGTTGTTGGCCGTTCATACCTATATGGAGCTGGCGGCAGATCGCGTAGCGATCCGTATCATTTCTGTTCGTCGGCCGACCCGGCGCGAAATCCGCTCCTATGAGAATGGATGACACGATGAAGAACGAATACGACTTCTCGAACGCTGAGCGCGGCAAGTTCTTTCGCAAGGGCGCGCGAATGCTGCCTCCGGTGCATCTCGAGCCTGATGTGCTCGATCACCTGACCGGGCTGGCCAGCGCGCGGGGCGTATCGTTGACCGAATTGGTCAACACGCTTCTCAAGGAGGATATTGAGCGGATCGAGGCTGCGAAATAGCTCTTTGGGAGTTTCTGCGAGCACCTCATGATGCCTTCGCGACCAGACTTCCGCGACACGGTTCGGTCGCGCGCGGACCGCGATCCGGCGTTTCGCGAGGCGTTGTTCCAGGAAGCCGTGAGTGCGCTGCTGCGCGGAGAGGTCGATGACGGCCGCGCCGGCCTGCGTGCGTATATCAACGCGACGATCGGATTCGAGGCGTTGAGCAACGCGCTCGGGCGGCCGTCGAAGAGCCTGATGCGCATGTTAGGGCCATCCGGCAATCCCACGGCCGAGAACCTGCTTGGCGTGATCGGCGTGTTGCAGGCAGAGACAGGCGTGCGGCTCGACGTGCGCGTCGTGGCCGCGGAGTGAGTTACTGGCGCGCGGATCAACAAGATCACAGCTGCTCTCAACCAATGAAGAACGAATACGACTTCTCGAACGCCGAGTGCGGCTCGTCGTTGAACGAACTGGTCGCGACGCTCCTCAAGGAGGAGATCGCGCGGATCAAGGCGGCGAAATAGATATCAGGAGCGCCGCCGCCGCTGATCTTGGCAATAGCCGAGGGCCGTCCGTCGCAGGCGACTGCGGCGGATGAGGCTAGTCTCCGCCGTTGCTGTTGGCACGGATATCGCGAGCTTCAATCGGGCGCATACGCGTCCGGGTCGGGACTGCTGCTGGGCGACTTGAACGCGGCGCGTAAGGGGGCCGGCATCGGGTAGTTGAAGTTGATCCCGGTCGGCGGCACGGGTGACTCGAACCACTTCTTGTAGAGCGCCTCGATGGCGGGGCTCTGATAGAGCCCGGCCGTGACGCGATCGGCGATGGCCTTGAACGGCGCATCGTCCTTGCGCAGCATGATGCCGAAAGGTTCGGGCTTGGAGAATGCGTCGCTGCTGATCATGTACGCCGCCGGGTCCTTCGACCGCGCGACGGCGACCGCGAGCTGGACGTCATCGAGCACATAGGCCTGAGCCCGGTCGGTCTCCAGCATCAGGAACGCCTCGGCCTGGTCCTTGGCCGGAACGATGTTGATGCCGAGCTTGCGTTCGACATTGACCTTGTTCAGCTGTGCGATGTTGGTCGATCCGGCGATCGCGACGGCCGTCTTTCCCCTGAGGTCGTCGATCGTCTGGAGCGCGAGCGATTTTTTGGCCGCATAGCGCGTGGCGCTGAGAAAGTGCGTATTGGCAAAGGCCACGAGCTTCTGGCGCTCGGCGTTGTTGGTGGTGGATGCGCACAAGAGGTCGATCGTGCCGTTGGTCATCAGCGGGATGCGATTGGATGACGTCACCGGAACGGTTTCGATCGTGAGGTTAGGAAGCCCAAGCTCCTTTTTGACCGCATCCGCGATCCGGGCGCAGATGTCGAGCGCGTAGCCCACCGGCTTCTGGTTGCCGTCGAGATAGCTGAACGGCACCGACGATTCCTGGAAGCCGATCGATATCCTGTTCGTCTCCTTGACCTTCTGGAGCGTGCCCGTCAGTTCCTCGGCGCCGGCGGCGTTTGCAGCGAGCGCTGCCGTCAGCAGAAGTCCCCAAATGCGCATCAAAACCTCTCCTCGCAGCAATCCTCTTTGCGCGTGCAGCGTTGCACGCGCAGCGACTATGCAGCCTCGCTGCGTCCGGCCTGGATGAAAAGGGATAAAACCGCCTTCTTTCTCATTCCTGGAGGTGATGGATCGCCGCGCCGGGCGTCGTCGCCGGGTTCACCTGTCCTGTCTAACCTTCGAGTTGACGGCCGAAATCGCAGGTCTGGCGCGCCAGATCCGCTACGGCGGCCGCGAAGGCCGAGGGTCTGTCGTTGCGATACATGGCCGCATAGGGCACGGCCGGCAGCGTCGGCTTGACGGGCAGGATGACCAGCTTCTTCTGCTCGAAGAGAGGACGAAAACAGCGTTGCGGAAGATAGCTGATGCCGAGGCCGGCCACGGCGAGCCCGACCAGCGCAGTCAGATTGTCGACTGAGATGGCGCGCTTGAAGGAGACGCCGTTGGCCGCGAGCCATTTGTTGACGAAGAGGCCGGAGCCCGAGCGACGGCCCTGCATCAGAATCGTATGATGACCAAGCTCGTCGAAATCGAGGCTCCGGCGCGATCTGACCAGGCCGGGGCGCGCCGTCCACACGTTCTGCACTTCGGCAAGCCGCACTGACGTCACCTCCGGGTCAGAGAAGACGTCCGGGATGACGACGAGATCGAGGCTGCCCTCGATCAGCCGATCGTAGAGGCTTCGCGAGGTTTCGACTTCAGGCTCGATCATCACCGCCGGATGGGCTTCGCGAATGGCCGAAACCAGACGCGGCAGCCATGTCAGCGCTGACAGCTCCGTCGCCCCAAGCCGCAGACGGCGCGCCGGTGACTGCCGGCCGTCCTTCAACTCCAGGATCTGGTCCTGCAACGCCAACATCTGTCGGCCAAGAGCAAGGATCTGCTCGCCACGTTCGGTCAGACGAGCCCCGCGCTGGCTGCGATCGAACAGCGGAACGCGCGCTGAGGCCTCGAGCTCCTGGATGCGCTTCGAGATCGCCGATTGCGTCGTGTTCAGCTTGGCTGCGGCGCGTTCGAACGTGCCGAGCTCCGCGATCCAGTTCAAAGCTTCTAGCTGCTTCAGGGTGACCATGTTCGCATTCAAAAAAGAGATGGATCGATATCTCCATTTATCGGTTTTCTGAATTCAAGACGAGTCCTACACCGCCGAGGCGGGGCGCCATCGAGCGACGATCTGGACTGTGCAAGACGGGGAGCGAGAATGGGTGAGGGACAAGCGCAGCCTGGTGCGCCGATCGATGTGGCGGTCGTCGCCGCGTTCAAGAGCGTTTCCACGGCCGTGATCAGTGACAACCTTCAGCGGTTGCCTGGTGCAGCCAGTCTACGGCCATTCTATACGGGCTCGCCGATGGCCGGGATCGCGCTGACCGTGAATACGGCGCCGGGGGATAATCTCTTCATTCATCGCGCGCTCGATCTCATCACGCCTGGCGACGTCCTCGTCGTCAATGGCGGCGGCAACGAGACGCGGGCATTGGTCGGCGAGATCATCGCCGCCATCGCGAGGGAACGCGGCGCGGCCGGGATCGTCGTCGACGGCGCGATCAGGGATTCCGGCGTGCTGATGAATTCCGACTTCCCCGTGTTCGCGCGTGCGGTCAATCACCGGGGCCCCTACAAGAACGGTCCGGGTGCGATCAACGTGCCGGTGTCGATTGGCGGCATGATCGTCACGCCAGGCGATCTCGTGGTTGCCGACGCCGACGGAGTGGTCGCTTTCGCGCCGGCGATCGCATCCGAACTGCTCGAGTCCGCTCGCGCGCAGGAACAGCGTGAAGCAGAGATCCTGGCGAGCATCCGCGCAGGGCGCTATGCCGGTGCCTACGCAAAATAGGCGTCCATTGCGGTCGTCCGCACGAGCCTCGGCGGTATGCGGGACCTCGTCCTTGTCGTCCCGGATGTCGCTTCGCTCATCCGGACTACTTACATGCCGACGGCACCTCGCTCAGCAATACCCGTACACGCCGCACGCGTAGGGCAGGCGGAACATGTAGTTGGTGTAGCCTTCGCCGCCGTAATAGGGGCCCTGGTAGTCGTAGGAGAAGGCGCGGCCGTAATAGCCGGGCAGCTCCTGGCGGCCGAACAGCAGCGGCGTCGAGGGCCACATCGGGGAGATGAGCGAGTCCTGGTCCCTGACGACGACGACCGTCGGCGGCGGCGCTCTCACGGCGCGGCGGGCCTTGATGTGGACGATCTTGTCGTGGACGGCCGGCAGGTCGGCTGCGAGCACGACGCCGTTCGCCGCGATGGCCGCCAGCAGCATCATGATCACCAACGTTCGCATCCTGCTCTCCTCGACTTCTGTTCGGGTGGCGTCGGCGCTTCGCGATACATCCACCGCTGCTTTCACGCGGGTCCGGAAGGCGATTCCATGGGCGGCAGGATGAGCCGGGTATGGTTAACGAAATCCTTCCGGCGTCCGACAGTTGGCTGCAATCATCCGTAGAAGGACGGGCATTTTCAGCTTTTGTTAAGTTCTGCGGGTGCAAGCTTACTGCTGCCGGCGATTTTGAAGGTCGGCCGAATGCAGCCCGGCCGCTGCGTCCGGGCGCGAAAATCTCTGCTGCATTTCATCAGAGTCTCAGACCAGAAGGTTTCGAGCATGTCGGTGATCATGTTTTCGGCGTCGGCGCGCCAAAATCTCCAATCACGGACCGGCTCAGTCAACGCTGAACTCGCTGCCATCGACGAGGGCGCCGCAGGACTGCAGGCGCTGTCGGCAAGCCGGCTGATCGCGGCCTCCGCGCTGCCACTGGCCGGCCAGATGCACGCGCGCCTGTTGCGGCTGATGAGATGATCACCTGGAGTTAACGAGGGCGCGGTCCGAGAAGCCGGCAACGGCCCGGCCGTGGGACGAAGGAGAGCGCGGAAGCCCAGGGGGCCGCCCGCGCTCTCTTTGTTTTCGGGGCCGCTTGCTGTCTCAGCCGTCAGTTACTCGTCATGCGCGGGCTTGTCCCGCCTGCGGGGCCGAAGCCCCTTCGGCGCGGCGACGGCCCGGGCAGCCACGTCGTCATTGCCGGGGCAAAGACATGAATGGCCGGGACAAGCCCGGCCATGACGTGGTGAGGGATGCGCTCGTCACGCCGCATGTCGACGCGCGGCGCGATCCGTGGAGCGAAACGCGCCTTACGCGCTCAGCGCCTGCTCGAGGTCGGCGATCAGGTCTTCCTTGTCCTCGATGCCGACGGAGATGCGAACGATGTCGGGGCCGGCGCCGGCCTTGATCTTCGCTGCGTCGTCGAGCTGGCTGTGCGTGGTCGAGGCCGGGTGGATCACCAGCGAGCGGGTGTCGCCGACATTGGCGAGATGCGAGAACAGCTTCAGGTTCGACACCAGCTTGACGCCGGCGTCGTAGCCGCCCTTGAGCGAGAAGGTGAACACGGCGCCGGCGCCCTTCGGGCAGTATTTGCGGGCGAGCGTGTGATATCTATTCTCGGGCAGGCCGGCATAGTTCACCGCGGCGACCGCCGGATGGCGGTTGAGAAATTCTGCGACCGCCTTGGCGTTGTCGCAGTGCTTCTGCATGCGCAGCGGCAGGGTCTCGATGCCGGTCAGGATCATGAAGGCGTTGAATGGCGACAGCGCCGGTCCGAGATCACGCAAGCCCAGCACGCGGCAGGCAATGGCGAAGGCGAAATTGCCGAACGTCTCGTGGAGCCGGATGCCGTGATATTCGGGACGCGGCTGCGTCAGCATCGGATATTTGTCGCCGCTGCCGGCCCAGTCGAAGGTGCCGGCATCGACGATGACGCCGCCGATCGAGTTGCCGTGGCCGCCTAAGAACTTGGTCAGCGAGTGCAGCACGATGTCGGCGCCGTGATCGATCGGGCGGATCAGATAGGGCGAGGCCAGCGTGTTGTCGACGATCAGCGGCACGCCCGCCTTGCGCGCCACCTGCGCGACCGCCTCGATGTCGGTGATGGTGCCGCCGGGATTGGCGATCGACTCGATGAATACAGCCTTGGTGCGTGGGCTCACCGCCGCCTCGAAGCTCGCGACGTCATCGGTGTCGGCCCACACCACGTTCCAGCCAAAGCTCTTGAACGCATGCGTGAACTGGTTGATCGAGCCGCCGTAGAGTTTTCGCGCGGCGATGAACTCGTCGCCGGGGGACAGCAGCTGCTGCAGCGCCACGACCTGCGCGGCATGGCCAGAGGCCACGGCCAGCGCGGCGGTGCCGCCCTCGAGAGCTGCGACGCGCTCCTCGAGCACGGCGTTGGTGGGGTTGCCGATGCGGGTATAGATGTTGCCGAACGCCTGCAGCCCGAACAGCGAGGCGGCGTGGTCGGCATCGTTGAACACGAACGACGTGGTCTGATAGATCGGCGTCGCCCGCGCGCCGGTGGTGGGGTCAGGCTGGGCGCCGGCGTGAATGGCGAGGGTGGCAAATCCCGGGGCACGGTCGGTCATGATGTTTCCTCTTGGCTTGATCCCTCGCGCAGCGGCGCCGGCTGATGCAGGGATGGATGATGGGAGACGGTGTCGATAGCGCGCCGTCGTGCGCCTCCGCGTCATCCCGGCGGGGACATTTGCCACCAGCCAGGATGCCGTCAAGGCTGGCGGCGATAATCAGTCGGATTTGAAATGCGTTGCTGTGTCGCGCCGTCGTCGCGACACGATCCTTTCGCAGATGCGTCAGGAGGGATCGCTTCTGTCCTTCGCGGCGCGGTCGGCCGCTGCCGTCGTGCCGCCGCCGACGCTGGTGCGGTTTAGCGACAGCCGCATGCCCTGGGTCGGGATCGGCGCGCGCTTGGCGCTGATGGTGCGCGAGTTGACACCCATCCAGGAGATCTCCGACGACAGCCGGCCATATTCGATCTTGGGGCAGCGATTCATGACGACCTTCAGCCCAGCGGCCTCGGCCTTTTCGGCCGCCGCATCGTCACGCGCGCCGAGCTGCATCCAGATCACCTTCGGCAAGGGCTGCAGCTTCAGCGCCTCGTCGACCACGGGCATGATGTGCTGCGAGCTGCGGAAGATGTCGACCATGTCGATGGGACGGCCGATGTCGGCGAGCGAGGCGACGAACGGCCGGCCCATCAGGCTCTTGCCGACATGGCCGGGATTGACCGGGATCATGTCGTAGCCGCGCTGCACCAGATATTTGAAGGCGAAGAAGCTCGGCCTGATCTCGGACGGCGAGGCGCCGACCATCGCGATGACCTTCACGCCGTTGAGGATGCCGCGGATGTAGTCGTCGGGATAGGTGTCGTGATTCATGGGGGCACGTTTCTATTAGTTATATCGGGCATCGTCATTCCGGGGCGCCCGAAGGGCGAACCCGGAATCCCGAGCTGAGTTCAGCAATCTCGAGATTCCGGGTTCGATGCTTCGCATCGCCCCGGAATGACGAAGTTATTGATGCCGTCATTGCGAGGGAGCCAACGGGTCCGCGCGAACGCGCGGCCCGATGACAGGCTCCGCGACGAAGCAATCCAGGGGCTCGGGTGGAACTCTGGATTGCGTCCGCCTTCGCCTTGCAGGCTTCGGCCGACACGCCGCTGCGCTCGCAATGACGGAGGAGAGAGCGGCGGGCGTCACTCATCCCGCCAGGTCGGAGTCCGCTTCTCGATGAAGGCGCCGATGCCTTCTTCCGCGTCGCGGGCGAGCATGTTCTGCGTCATCACCTCTGCCGCATAACGATAGGCGTCGGCAAGGCTCATCTCAGCCTGGCGGTAGAATGCTTCCTTGCCGAGCTTGATTGTATAGGCGGATTTGCGCGCCACTTGTTGTGCCAGCGCAATCGCCGCGTCGCGTTCCGTTCCGGCTGCGACCACGCGGTTGACGAGGCCGATGTCGCGGGCGCGTTCCGCCGGAACCGGCTCGCCGGTCAGCAGCATCTCCATCGCCTGCTTGCGGGGCACGTTGCGCGACAAGGCCACCATCGGCGTCGAGCAGAACAGGCCGATGTCGACGCCGGGCGTCGCGAACGACGCGCGCTCGGAGGCGACGGCGAGATCGCAGCTCGCGACCAGCTGGCAGCCGGCTGCGGTGGCGATGCCCTGCACGGAGGCGACGACGGGTTTCGGCAGATGCACGATTCGCTGCATCATCGCGCTGCAGGCGTTCATCAGCTTGGCGAAGAAGGCGCGGCCGCGGTCGGCATCGCCGCGACGGGCGGTGAGCTCCTTGAGGTCGTGACCTGCGCAGAATGCCGGACCATTGGCCGCGATCACCACCGCGCGCACGGCCTTGTCGGCACCGATCTCGGCCAGCGCCTGATGCAGCTCCGCGATCAGCGGCTCCGACAGGCTGTTACGCTGTGCCGGCCGGTTCAGCGTCAGCACGGCGACGGCGCCGGCCATCTCGCGCGCGAGGATCGGCGCGTCGGCGGCATTGGCGGGGGCAGGGGCGGACATTGCGATTTCCGGTTGGCGATTTCCGTTTGGGCGCTGGATCGCGGCTAATGTAACAGAAGGCAACGCGACAGAGCAGGGGGAGACATGACGGCGAAGATGACCATCGCGGAACTCGAAACGTTCCTGCACGCGGAATTTCCCCAGGCTTTCCGCACCGGCGGCGACATCAGCATCGAGAGCGCCGACGGCCGGAGCTGCCGGATGCGCCAGCGCTTCAACGAGCGCATGCTGCGTCCCGGCGGCACGGTCTCCGGGCCCACCCTGATGGCGCTGGCCGACTTCGCGATGTACGTGGTGCTGCTGTCGGCGATCGGCCCGGTCGGTCTTGCCGTGACCACGAATCTCAACATCAACTTCCTGCGCAAGGGCGCGGCCGGCGCCGACGTGCTGGCCGAGGCGCGGCTGCTCAAGCTCGGCAAGCGGCTCGCGGTCGGCGAAGTCACGCTATTGTCAGGGGAATCGCCTGATCCGATCGCCCACGTCACGGCCACCTATTCCATTCCGAATGCGTGAGGTTTTCGAGGGTATTATTGCACCATATTTATAACCCCATGTTTTCGTTGGCGTAATTTTGCGCCGATGGCGTTGACGAATGCGGGGCGCTTCTCTAGAAGCTGCGACCAGTTCGGCGCGTCATCCGCGCCGCATTCTCCCTGTCACGGATATCTCTCATGAAAACCTTTTCGGCAAAGCCGGCCGAGGTCCAGAAGAAGTGGGTCGTGATCGACGCCAAGGGTCTGGTCGTCGGCCGTCTCGCTACGCTGGTCGCCATGCGGCTGCGCGGCAAGCACCTCCCGATCTACACGCCGCACGTCGACTGCGGCGACAACGTCATCATCGTCAATGCCGCGCACGCCGTCCTGACCGGCCGCAAGCGCGAGCAGAAGGTGTACTACAAGCACACCGGCTATGTCGGTCACGTCAAGGAGCGCACCGCGCGCCAGATCCTCGAGGGTCGCTTCCCCGAGCGCGTGATCGAGAAGGCCATCGAGCGCATGATCCCGCGTGGGCCGCTCGGCCGCGTGCAGATGGGCAATCTGCGTGTCTATGGCGGACCCGATCATCCGCACGAGGCGCAGAACCCCGAGAAGATCGACATCGCCAAGTTGAACCGCAAGAACACGAGGGCCGCATAAGATGGCCGAAAGCATCCAGTCTCTCGATCAGCTGTCGCAGCTCAAGGGCGCCGTCACGGCTCCCGACGCTCCGAAGTATGAGAAGAAGGTCGACAAGTTCGGCCGCGCCTATGCCACCGGCAAGCGCAAGGACGCGGTCGCCCGCGTCTGGATCAAGCCGGGCTCCGGCAAGGTCACCGTCAACACCCGCGACATCGAGGTCTACTTCGCCCGTCCGGTGCTGCGCATGATGATCGAGCAGCCGATGGTCGTCGCCGCCCGCAAGGGCCAGTACGACGTGATCTGCACGGTCGCCGGCGGCGGCCTGTCCGGCCAGGCCGGTGCGGTCCGTCACGGCCTGTCCAAGGCGCTGACGAACTTCGAGCCGGAGCTGCGCGGCGTCCTCAAGAAGGGCGGCTTCCTGACCCGCGACTCGCGCGTCGTCGAGCGTAAGAAGTACGGCAAGGCCAAGGCCCGCCGCTCCTTCCAGTTCTCGAAGCGCTGATCTCCTGGCTCCGGCTGCGGCCGGATCCCTTGCTCTCCAATACGAACGGGCGCCCTCGCGGGCGCCCGTTTTGTTTTGCGTGAGGCCTGTGCGGATCAGGCGCTGGCGCGGCGCGCCGTCAGCCATTGGTTCGGTGCCAGCGGCTTCGACACCACGCGGACCTCGCCGATGCTGCCGATGAAGCCGTCCGCCGGTGCGCGATCCCACCAGCCGCAGCCGAGTGCCCAGGGCTGCGACGCCGCCGTCGAGGCGATGCCGTTGCCGCCGATGACGCTGCGCACGACCGGCGCGCCCTCGATGTAGAGCACGGTCGAATTGTCCTTGGGATCGTTGACGATGGCGAGGTGGTACCACGTGTCGAGCATGATCTCGCCGGACCAGTCGGTCTGCGGCTGCAGCGTCGCACTCGACGGTACGATCTCCCACTGCACCTCGCGCAGGTTCGAGATCGCAAACAGGATCGGCGGCGATTCCGGGTCGCCGCCGGCATAGCCGGGCAGCCAGCCGCGGTTGCCGAAGCGGGTGAGGATGTTGCACCAGGCGTGGTCGCTGGCTTTCCAGTTCGGATCGATCTTGATGAAGGCTTCGACGGTATAGCCGGATGCGAACGTTGCCGCGTTGATCGGCGCGTTGGCCGCGGTCGTGAACCAGCTGAAGCGGCCGGCGCCCTGCTTGGTCGTGTTGAGGAACTGCATGCTGCCCGGCGCCGAGGACAGGCGATGCTTGTCGGCGGTGAAGGCGACGTCAGCCACTTGAGCTGCGCCCGTGAGCGAGGCGCGCTGCATCGGGTTGGCGGCGGTGAGGTCCGGCAGTGCAGTGCCGGCGGCCACCGCCTTGCCGATCGCCGACGAGGCGATCCGCCAATGCGCAACCGTCTCGGCGATCAGCGGATAGTCCTGCTCGTTCGCCGGCGGCACCACCACCGGCTCGGGCGCCTCGGTGTAGTTGGCGTAGAGATCCTGCTTGACGCGCGGCAGGATCGGCGTGCCGGCGAAGGCCGGCAGATGGCAGAAATTGGTGAAGCGGGCGAAGCGGCGGCGGAAGTCGATGGGAATGGTGAACTCGTGATTGTCCTCGGTCAGCCAGGCGCGGTCGAACTGCTTGAGGCTGTCCTTCGGCTTCGCGACCACCCACGGTGAGAACGAGGCGACGTCGATCTTGTTGCGGGTGAAGTCGAACTCGTAGAGCCGCATCAGGCCGTTGCCGCCCTGATAGGCCATCTGATAGTCGACCACCATCTGGTGGACCGGATTGTGGAAGTCGTTGATCTTCGTCAGCAGCGCGCCGCCATGATAGTGGCCGTTGAGGGTCATGAAGATCTGGTCGTTGCTGCGGATCAGCTTGTCCCAGAGATACTGGCCGTAGGCGACCTCGAGCGGGCTCGTGCCGTCATTGGCGATGTTGAGCAACTGGTGATTGGCGAGGATGACCGGCAGCATCGGATGGCGCGCGATCATGCTGCGCGCCCAGGCGATGGCATCATCCGAGGCGCGCCAGGACAGCGACAGCACCATGAAGCTGACGCCGCAGGCGTGGAACACATGCGCCTCGTGCCAGCCGGTCGGATGGCGCTCCAGGAAGGTCCGCTGCTTCGCCGCGCGGCTGGTCGGAAACCATGAGAGATAGGGCTCGGATGAGCCGCGCTGCGCATCGGTGCCCGCGCTCTGGCTTGCCGCGCTTTCGAACTCCAGCGCCGACAGCACGTCGTGATTGCCGGCGAGCACCGAATACGGCCGGCCGGCGTTCTCCAAGAGCTTCATCGCGGCATCGGCGACCGCCCATTGCTGCGGATGCTTGGACTGGTCGACGACGTCGCCGAGATGGATCGTGAACGGGATGTGATACTTCGCGGCGTTGTCGACGATGAACTGCGTCTGCGCCGGATAGGGCGTGCTGCCATACTGGCGCTGATAGGCCTGGCCTTCTTCCGACGTTGCATAGCGCGAGTAGAACTGCGTATCGGGGAGGACGGCGAGCGCGAAGCTGGTCGTCACGTGACGATGGTGATGATGCATGCGCCAATGCGCGTGCGCCGCCTGGCCGGGCAGCAGGCTGGCGCCGAGGCCGAGCGCCGAAACGCCCATCGCGTTGCGCAGCAGCGTGCGGCGGTCCACGCCCTGCACCGGCTCCGGACCGCGCGACGGATGATGGCCTGCGGCCGGCTTGTTGTTCGATGAATCGTCGTCGAAAGACATCCTCGTCCCCACCTCGAGCGGCGGATCGCGCCGCGGTCGGGACGTGTTAGGGAGAGATGATCTCAAATTTGAGAAGGTTTCTTATCGTTTCGATGAGTGTTCGCCGCAGGACGGGAAACCATTGATTCCGCACGCGGGGGCGCACAACTATCAATGAAGGGGTGTGTGCCGTGTGCAATCTGGGCGGGCGGTCGCGCGGATTGCCTCGGCATTTTTGAATCCTGTTTGCAGATTTCTTGCGCAGCAATTTGTTGACGAGTTGCGCCGGGCTTTTCGAGAAAACTTGGCATCCCAGGCAAACCTCTTTCCAACAAACCGCCCGCTAGGTTGATCGCGATAAGGCCGCGCTAACCCTGACTTCCCGCGCCGCCGCAGCAACCGAGGTGATCGATGGCGCTTGATAGCATGACGCTCGACATCGTAGCGACCATGGTCGCGGCGCTGCTTGGCGCCATGTTGCTCCATTTCGGTCGACAGGAGAACACGCCGGCGCTGCGCTGGTGGGGGGCGGCCTATATTCTCGGCGCCGTCGCGATCGCGCTGTGGACGCTGATCGGCGAGCTCTATGGTGAGGTGGTGTCGCTGTTCCTGAGCTCCATCGGTCTGATCGCCACCGCCATGGTGTGGAATGCCGCGCGCGTGTTCCACGGCAAGCCGCCGAGCGTGCTTGGGCTCGTGCTCGGCGCGACGGTCTGGATCGCCAGCGGCATGCTGCTCGATGCGTCGGCGCAGGCGCTGCGGCTGACGATCGGCGCCGCGATCGTCGTGATCTACGCCATGCTGACCGCGGCCGAGCTGTGGCAGGAGCGGCGGCGGACCTTGCACAAGCGCTGGCCGGCGCTGATCGTGCCGGTGATGCACGGCTTCGTCCTGATGCTGCCGATCCTGCTCGGCAACATGCTGCGCGATTCCGACGGCGCCTTCGCCGCGGCCTGGGTCACGATCTTTTCGATCGAGCTCGTGCTCTATGCGGTCGGCACCGTGTTCGTGATCTTCATGCTGGTGTCAGAGCGCATCGTCAGCGCCCACAAGCGCGCGGCGACCACCGACCCGCTGACGGGCCTGCTCAACCGCCGCGGCTTTGCCGAGTCCTCCGCGCAGCTCATCGAGCGCGAGGCGCGCGAGCAGCGCCCGGTCAGCGTGCTGATCTTCGACATCGATCATTTCAAGTCGATCAACGACCGCTTCGGCCACGCCGAGGGCGACGAGGTCCTGAAGCTGTTCGCAAACGTCGTGGTCAACAATCTGCGCCTCACCGATCTCTCGGGGCGGATCGGTGGCGAGGAGTTCGCAGCACTTTTGCCCTGTTCGATCGAAGAGGCCATGGTCGCCGCCGAGCGTGTCCGTGAGGCGTTCGCGGCCTCCGGCGTGGTGTGCGAGGACAAGCCGGTCGACACCACCGTCAGCATCGGTGTCGCCGGCGGGCCGGGCGGGACCGATCTCGACGTGCTGCTCGCGGCCGCCGATACCGCCCTCTACAAGGCCAAGCGTTCCGGGCGCAACCGGGTCGAAGCGTCGGCGGAGCTGCCACTGTCGCTCGACCGCTACCGCCGCCAGCGCGCCGCTGCCAGCCTGCCGCAGTCGGGACAGGCGGTGTTGTCCAGCTGAGGCGCGGCTTTCGCTCTCCCGAGGTCTGGGCTAGACAAGCGGCCCACACCAGGGGAGGCCGACAGAACATGATCACGGAAATCGCCCAGATCGACGTCAAGCCGGGCACGGAGAAGGATTTCGAGGCCGCGGTCGCGAAAGCACGCGCTGCTTTCGGCCGCTCCAAGGGCTTTCACGGCTTCGAGCTGCACAAATCGATCGAGAAGCCGCAGCGCTACCGCCTGATGGTGAAGTGGGAGACGCTCGAAAACCACACGGTCGATTTCCGCGGCTCGGAGAACTTCACCGAATGGCGCGGCCTGGTCGGGCAGTATTTTGCCAATCCTCCGGATGTCGAGCACACCGAGACGGTGCTGACTTCGGCCGGCTGAGGCCGCGCCAGCGCTGCTCGCCGCGGAACACCATCATGACGCATGACGATCTGGTCGAAGCCTACGCTGCCGCCGGACGGCACTACCATGATCTTCGCCACGTCCGGGACTGCCTGGCCCAGCTCGATCGCGTCGCGGACCTCAGCGTCCGCGACCGCGAGATCCTGACCCTCGCGATCTGGTGGCACGACGTCGTGTATGATCCCACGCGCTCCGACAACGAGGAGCAGAGCGCCATCCTTGCCGAGCGTCACGTCGCGCCCGAGCTGCGCGACGAGGTCGGACGCCTGATCCGGCTGACCCGGACGCACGATGTCGCGCCCGGCGATCGGCTGGGCGCGCTGCTCGTCTCGATCGATCTCGCCATTCTCGGCACCGATGAGGCCGGCTACGACGCCTATGCGGATGCGATCCGGCGCGAATATGCGCACGTGCCGGACGACGCCTACCGCGCCGGGCGCGCGGCCGTGCTGGAGCGGTTCGCGGGGCGCCCCGTGATCTATCCGGATGCGGGCTTTGCCGCTGCCCTCGACCAGAAGGCGCGGGCCAACCTCGCGCGCGAGCTGAGCGGTCTTCGATCATAGGCAGGATCAGCTCAGGCATTTCGAGCGGCCGCATCGCTGCGGCAATGCAGCCTGCGCAGCATCGCATGAGCGAATGTGGCTTGTCTTTTGCTGCGGCTCGACATGCAATGAGATGACATGCGCGTCGCCATGGCGTGCTCCTCATTTTCTGGAACTCCGTCATGCCGATCATCAACCGCGCCGCCGAGCTGGCGGAAGACGCCAAGGTCTGGCGCCGCGATTTCCACCAGCATCCCGAGCTGCTCTACGAGGTGCATCGGACGGCCGCGCGTGTCGCCGAGCTGCTGGCCTCGTTCGGTGTCGACGAGGTCGTCAGCGGTATCGGCAGGACCGGCGTCGTCGGCGTCATCCGCGGGCGCGAGCCGTCGCAGCGTGTGATCGGCCTGCGTGCCGACATGGACGCGCTGCCGCTGCAGGAGATCAGCGACATCCCGCACAAGTCCACCATTCCGGGCCGGATGCACGCCTGCGGCCATGACGGCCACACCGCGATGCTGCTGGGCGCGGCGCGCTATCTCGCCGAGACGCGCAACTTCGCCGGCACGGCCATCGTCATCTTTCAGCCGGCCGAGGAGGGCGGGGCCGGCGGCCGCGCGATGGTCGACGACGGCCTGATGGAGCGCTTCGGCATCGAGGAGGTCTACGGCCTGCACAACGCGCCGGGCCTGCCGCTCGGGACGGTCGCGACGCGCACCGGCGCCGTGATGGCCGCCGCCGACACCTTCGAGGTGCGCCTGAAGGGCCTCGGCGGCCATGCCGCGCGGCCGAACAAATGCGTCGATCCGATCATCGCCGGCGCGCAGATCGTGACCGCGCTGCAGACGATCGTGGCGCGCAACGTCGATCCGGTCGAAAGCGCGGTGCTGTCGATCACGCGCTTTCACGCGGGGACGACCGCCGACAACATCATTCCGCAGACCGCAATCATCGGCGGCACCGTGCGCACGCTCGACGAGGACATCCGCCGCTTGATGGACGAGCGCTTCAAGGGCCTCGTGACGGCGCTCGCGAGCGGGATGGGCGTCGAGGCGGAGATCGACTATGAATGGGGCTATCCGGTCGTCATCAATCACGCGGAGCAGACCGCGTTCGCAGCCGACGTGGCGCGCAGCGTCGTCGGGCCGGAAAAGGTCATCACCGATATGCCGCCCCGGCTCGGCGGCGAGGATTTCGCCTACATGCTGCAGGCGCGGCCCGGCGCGTTCGTCTTCATGGGCATCGGCGATGGGGCCGGCGTGCATCACCCCGAGTATGATTTCAACGACGACGTGATCCCGCACGGGATCAGCTATTGGGCCAAGCTCGTCGAGACCGCGATGCCGGCCGGCTGAACCGCCACAACCGATCTCTCAGATCGCGGCCGCGGCGTCCTCGGTGCGGCGGTCGCTCTTGAAATAGTCGATCATGACCTTGGCGATCGCCATCAGCGGCAGCGCCAGGGTCAGGCCCCAGACGCCGAACACGATGCCGAGCAGGATCTGGAACGCAAACAGCGTGGCCGGCGGGATGTCCAGCGCCTGGCGCTGGATCAAGGGCGTCAGCACATAGCTCTCCATCGCGTGCACGCCGAGGAACAGCACGAAGGCAGAGACGGCCGCGACCCAGCCCGAGGCGAGGCTCGCCAGCACCACGATGACGCCGGCGATGATGGCGCCGACGGTCGGAATGAACGCCAGCAGGCCGGCCTGGATGCCGAGGATGAACGAGCTCTGCACGCCGATGATGGCGAGGCCGATCCAGGTGACGAGGAAGACCGCGAACATCGTCGTGATCTGGGCGATCAGCCAGCGCTCCAGCGTATAGCTGATGCGGTCCACGATCACGGTGGCCTGGTCGCGGTACTTCGCCGGCGCCAGGAAAAGCAATCCGCTGCGGTAGACGGCCGGCTGGGCCGCGAAGGCCAACCCTAAGAACAGCACGATGAAGAAGTTACCGACGGCGCTGACGGTGCCCAGCAGCAGCTTGAAGGTCTGGCTGACGATGGCGCCGCCGGAGGAGGCCAGCGCGCTCGGCGAGGGCAGGCCGCCCGGCAGGCCATGGGACGGCGTCTGGGTCGGTGTGGTCGAGCCGCCATCAGGCGCGGATGTGGCCGTGTTCGCGGCGTTGAAGTCGAAGAAGCTGGTGTCGATGCCGTTGCGGTCGAGGAAGCCCTTGATGTTGCCGAGCTGCGACTTGATCGTATCGCTCAGCACCTTGGCCTGGTCCGCGATGGTGGTGCCGCCGAGGAAGACGATGCCGACGAGCACGGCCGCGAGCGCCAAGCAGACGATGACGAGCCGCGCCGGATGCGGCCAGGGCAGCACGCGGCCGAGCAGGCTGGTCATCGCGTTGAGCGCGACGCCGAGCAGCATGCCCGCGAACAACAGGAAGATCGCAGCCGCGTAATACCAGGTGAAGGCCATGCCGGCCATGAACAGGGTTACCCCGATGCCGCCCACGGCAATGGCCCAGGCCAGGTCGCTGCGGGCCTGGAGGCGTGGGTCGGCGGGGGCGGTCATGAGGCATCCTCTGTGCTGATCGGCCCCCACACATTGGCGAAAACGGCTGGCGGATCAAGCGCAGGCTTGGGGAAGTGGGGCGCTGCAGGACGCTTGCGGGGGTGTCCGCAATTGGCATTGGGGACCCGCGTGGCCATATGTTGATCCTGCCGTGCGACGCAGGCATGATTTGTGCCTGCCGGACTGGCGGATGCGGCAGCCGAAGGCCGGACAAAAGGGAGAGAAACGAAAGCAATGAAACGTCCGGTGGTCGGCGTGATCGGCAACAGCCATCGCGTCGAGAATAGGTTCACCGTGCAGATGGTGGGCGAGCGCAACCTGAGCGCCGTGGCCGAGGTCGCGGGCGCGCTGCCGCTGATGTTTGCCGGCGTTCCCGAGATCACCGACATCGCCGCACTGCTCGATGTCGTCGATGGCGTGGTGCTGACCGGCGCCCGCGCCAATGTGCATCCGACCCGTTTCAACACCGAGCCGAGCCTCAAGCACGAGCCCTACGACATCCACCGCGACGAGGTCGCGCTGCAGCTGTCGGAGGCCTGCGTCTCCAGAGGCATTCCGCTGTTCGGCATCTGCCGCGGCCTGCAGGAGATGAACGTCGCCTTCGGCGGCTCGCTGCATCCGGAGATCCGCGAGATTCCCGGCCGCATGAATCATCGCATGCCCCGGCTGGAGAACGGCGAGATCCATCCCGATCCGACCGTCATCTTCGCCGATCGCCACGAGGTCAAGCTGACGCCGGGCGGCGCCTTCGCCGGCATCCTCGGCTGCGACATTATCAAGGTCAATTCGCTGCATGGTCAGGGCATCCTGGAGCCGGGCGCCCGCGTCGTGATCGAGGGCATCGCCGAGGACGGCACCATCGAGGCCATTCGCATCGCCGACGCGCCGAGCTTTGCGCTGGGCGTGCAATGGCACGCCGAATATGACCCGCAGAAGAACCCGATCAACCGCAAACTGTTCGAGGCGTTCGGGGCGGCAGTCAAGAAGCGCCATCTGTCATCCTGAAGGCCGGGACTGAACCGGATTTCCGGCGCGGCAGACGAAGCTGCAGAGACGCCTCATCGTGAGCTCGTCACAAGGAAGCCCGGATGCGCCACGTCCTGACTGCTGCAGCTCTGCTCCTCGCCGCTCCTGCGCTGGCCCAGAATGCGGCGCCCACCGAGGGACCGATCACCTGCACGCTGCCGGTGGCGGCCACCGACACCGTGAAGAGTCTCAAGCAGCGCTATGGCGATGAGGCGGTGCTGCAGGATCTGCCCGGCGCCGAAGGCGAGACCTATAAGGGCCTCGTGCTGTTTCCGCGAGCGATGGACCGCCGCATCGAGGTCAGCTTCATCGACGACAAGTTGGCGACGGTGTCCGGGCTGACCTTGCGCGATACGGAAAAGACCAGCCGCTGGAGCGTCGGCGGCGTCAGCATCGGCGCCAGCCTCGCCGCGGTTCAGAAGGCCAACGGCAAGCCGTTCGTCGTGAGCGGCTTCGGCTGGGACTATGGCGGCTTCGTCACCGACTTCAAGAACGGCACGCTGGGGCGCATGTTGCCGGGCGGCTGCTCGATCACGGTGCGGTTCGGCAAGGACAAGGACGCGCCGCGGGCGCTTTCGGGCGATGGTGTGAAGGTGTCGTCCGACAATCCGGCGCTCGTCAAATTCGCGCCCGTCGTCACGGAGATCGGCATCAATTTCGCCGCGAAGTGATGGCTTCATGGTCGCAGGACTGACCGGGACGAGCATGCGCCGAACGAGCTTGTTGTTGATGCTTCTGGCTGCGCCGGCATCGGCACAGACCGCGCCGCCTGCCGATGGGCCGATCACCTGCACCTCGCCGGTGTCGGTCACGGACTCCGCCAAGAGCCTGATGCAGCGCTACGGCCAGGAGGCGGTGACAGACGACCAGTTGTTCACCGGGGTGGAGGACATCACTTATCAAGGCGTCGTGCTGTCGCCAAAAGCGCCGGACCGGCGTATCGAGATCGGCTTTGCTGACGAGACGATGCAGCGGGTGTCACGTCTCACCTTGATCGACTCCAAGACGAGTCACTGGAATGTTGCCGGCGTGACGCTCGGCTCGACCTTGGCCGAGGTGCAGAAGATCAATGGCAGGCCGTTTCTGATCCGCGAGTTCTTCACCGATGGTGGCGGCTTCGTTGTCGACTGGAAAGGCGGCACGCTGAGCCGTCCTTTGCCGGGTGGATGCTCCGTCAGCGTTCGCTTCGGCAGTGACGACCACGAGGGAAATCCGATCGGTGATCGCATCGCATCCGACAAGGCGGAGTTGCGCAAATGGGGACCGGTGGTCGAGCAGATCGTGGTGAGCTTTCCCGAGAAATAGCGGCTGAGTTGCGCCCTCGGGCCTCATGGTTCGAGACGGCGCGCGCACTTCTGTCGGATGATCTCATTGACTCACGGGCGCTCCTCACCACGAGGAGAAACCGCGGCCTTGCGCGCGACCTCCATCTCCTCATCCTTAAGGAGCTTGGCGATAGCCAAGCGTCTCGAAGGACGAGTCCCGTTGGATCATCGCAGATGAGCAGCCACCAACAAAAGGCGCCCGGTGAAGGGCGCTGGGGGCAGGGGTGGTGCGGCAAGATCTCCATCAGGAAAGCTTGCCGCATTTCTCGATAGCCACGACAACGCAGCGCTCGTCAATGGGCGCCGGTCGCAGGCGCGTCCGGCGGATTCTCCGAGAGTGGCCGTCTCCTACGGCCAAGCCCAATCCGTACAGCTCGTCCCGCGCGTGGCGAGAGCGCGGCTGCGATCAGGGCTTTGCGAGATGCCAGGCGTTGTTCAGGAAGCCGTCGCCTGTGATGTCGCCGGGCTTCTGATCCTTGGCGAAGGTGTAGAGCGGCTTGCCCTTGTAAGCCCACTGCCTGGAGCCGTCGTCCCGGGTGATGATGGTGTAGTTGGCGTCGGCCTTGTCGCTGGCTTCGGCTTTCAGGACCGGCCAGTTGGTCGCGCAGGGACCGTTGCAGGCTGATTTGCCGTCGACGTCCTTGTCGAACGTGTAGAGCGTCATGCCCTTGTTGTCGGTGAGGATGTCGCCCTTCGTGCTGCTGCCGCTCTTGGTTGGAGGCGCCGCGCTGGCGGACGAGATCGCCGCGAGTGAGATTGCGGCGGTCAGGAAGAGGCGCGAGATCGAAAGCTTGGTCATTCGAAATCTCCCAATGCATGTGGATCACAGGGATAGAAACTCATTCCGGCCCGATCTATTCCTTGCGCCTGTCCCTATTCGTCATTGGGCGGAATGTCGTACCGCCGTTCTGGCGCTCATGCCGGCCTTGGCATTCGCCAGCACGGCACTGCGACACCAACGAAAAGGGCGCCCCGCAAGGGGCGCCCTGGTGTCGTCATCCGCCGATCTTATCGGGCCTTAGCCCGAGTAGTACATGTCGAACTCGACCGGGTGCGGGGTCATTTCGAAGCGCTCGACCTCGGTCATCTTCAGCGCGATGTAGCTGTCGATGAAGTCGTCGTCGAACACGCCGCCGGCCTTCAGGAAGGCGCGGTCCTTGTCGAGGTTCTCGAGCGCCTCACGGAGCGAGCCGCAGACGGTCGGGATCTGCTTCAGCTCTTCCTTCGGCAGGTCGTAGAGGTCCTTGTCCATCGCCGGGCCCGGATCGAGCTTGTTCTTGATGCCGTCGAGACCGGCCATCAGCATCGCGGCAAAGCCGAGATAGGGGTTGGCGAGCGGATCGGGGAAACGGACCTCGACGCGCTTGGCCTTCGGCGAGGAGGTGTAGGGGATGCGGCAGGACGCCGAGCGGTTGCGCGCGGAGTAGGCGAGCAGCACCGGCGCCTCATAGCCCGGGACCAGACGCTTGTAGGAGTTGGTCGACGGGTTGGTGAAGGCGTTGATGGCCTTGGCGTGCTTGATGATGCCGGCGATGTAGGACAGGCAGGTCTCCGACAGGTCGGAATACTTGTTGCCCGCGAACACCGGCTTGCCGTCCTTCCAGATCGACTGGTGGACGTGCATGCCCGAACCGTTGTCGCCATAGACCGGCTTCGGCATGAAGGTGGCGGTCTTGCCGTAGATGTGCGCGACCTGGTGGATGCAGTACTTGTAGATCTGCATCTGGTCGGCCATCAGGGTCAGCGTGTCGAACTTCATGCCGAGCTCGTGCTGGGCGGAAGCGACCTCGTGGTGGTGCTTCTCGACCTTGACGCCCATGCGGGCCATGGCGCCGAGCATCTCCGAGCGCATGTCCTGCACCGAGTCCTGCGGCGGCACCGGGAAGTAGCCGGCCTTGGTGCGGATGCGGTGGCCGAGATTGCCGCCCTCATACTCGGTGTCGGAATTGGTCGGCAGCTCCGAGGAGTCGAGGCGGAAGCCGGTGTTGTAGGGCGAGGAGCTGTAGCGCACGTCGTCGAACACGAAGAACTCGGCTTCGGGACCGACGAACACGCTGTCGCCCACGCCCATCGACTTCACCATCGCCTCGGCCTTCTTGGCGATGCCGCGGGGATCACGGTTGTACGGCTCGCCGGTGGTCGGCTCGAGCACGTCGCAGGTGATGATCATGGTCGTTTCGGCGAAGAACGGATCGATCGTCGCGGTCACCGGGTCGGGCATCAGGCACATGTCGGATTCATTGATCGCCTTCCAGCCGGCGATCGAGGAGCCGTCGAACATCGTGCCTTCGGCAAAAATGTCTTCGTCGATCATGCTGACGTCGAAGGTGACGTGCTGCCACTTGCCCCGCGGGTCGGTGAAGCGGAGGTCGACGTATTTGACGTCGTTGTCTTTGATTGCTTTCAAGACGTCCTTGGCGGTCTTCATGAATACCCCTCTTGGCTTATAACGTCACGGCCCGGCGCGGGACGGCGTCCGCGGGTCATGCTCCATAGCCTCGTGCGGGGGCCAAGACAACATCGGAAACGGCAAAACGGCCGCGTGCAAGCGCCTCGCAGAGGACACTTGAGCTGCCATAGGGGCTGCTGGCGCAGCAAACGTTCCGTGCGGGGCCTGGAGCGGACGGTCCGTTCCAGGCCTGCGGTCGGGCTAGATCGCGTCCAGCCCGGATTCTCCGGTTCGGATGCGGATGGCTTCCTCGATGTTGGACACGAAGATCTTGCCGTCGCCGATGCGGCCGGTCTGGGCAGCGCGACGGATTGCCTCGATCGCGCGCTCGACCAGGTCGTCGCCGATCACGATCTCGATCTTCACCTTGGGCAGGAAATCGACGATGTATTCGGCGCCCCGGTAGAGCTCGGCATGGCCTTTTTGCCGGCCGAAACCCTTCGCTTCGGTGACGGTGATGCCCTGAAGTCCCACTTCCTGAAGCGCCTCCTTCACCTCGTCGAGCTTGAACGGCTTGATGATGGCTTCGATCTTCTTCACTGAGCGCCTCCCGGGCATTCCGCTATAAACAACAGGTGGGTCATCGTCAGGCTGCGCGCACGCGCAGGTCGTTCGATCATTTCGTTACCGGGCCCGACACTCTCCGGCGGAGGCCCGGTGATTGACTGCCCGACTTGCCCCGTGCCGAAGTGGCTCCACAAAAGCAGGGTCTATGCCAAGTCGTTAACGGGCCCAAATCGAGCCGATAATCAGGCATTTCACGAGCACCCGACGATTCCCTCAAGGAACGTCTAGAATACCGGAGCCTTGAGATTAGGCAAACAGATCAAACGTTGTGCAGGTCTTGACGGCGGAGCCGGGCGCTGTCCGAAATGCCCAGGGAAAAGGCGACGTGCCGGGTTTCGTCGCGCCTTGCCAGATGTGCAGCGCCCTTGGAAGTTGCGGGCCGGCGCGGCAATAGGAAGCGCGGGATTCGCGCGCACCGGCTCCGAGGAACGGGGCGCCGACGTCCCCTGCGAGGCCATGGGGACGACATCAGGCTGCCGGCGCAAGACGGCGGCTGGAGACGAGAGCGGTTTATGGAAATCTTGACCACGAGCGAAATGGAGCGCGCCGACCGGCTGACGATCGCGGCCGGCACGCCGGGCTTTTCGCTGATGCTGAGTGCCGGACAGGCGGTGGCCGAGGCGGCCATGGACCTGGTCGAGACCGGGCCGATCGTGGTCGTGTGCGGGCCGGGCAACAATGGCGGCGACGGCTTCGTTGCCGCGGCCGAGCTCGCCGCGCAGGGCAGGGACGTGTCGGTCATCCTGATGTGCGAGCGCGACGCGCTGCATGGCGATGCGGCCTCCGCCGCCAAGGGCTGGAAGTTTCCGGTGCTGCCGTTCACGCCGCAGGCGATCGGCAAGCCGGCGCTGATCATCGACGCGCTATTCGGCGCCGGTCTTAGCCGGCCCGTCACCGGCGAGCCCCATGACGTCATCGCAGCGATCAACGGCAATGGCGCGCCGGTGCTCGCCGTCGACCTGCCGAGCGGCATCAACGGCACCACGGCTGCGGTGATGGGCATTGCGGTCCGCGCCACCGAGACGGTGACCTTCTTCCGCAAGAAGCCAGCGCACCTGCTGCTGCCGGGCCGCCAGCATTGCGGGCGCGTCCGGCTCGCCGACATCGGCATCGATCCCCAGGTGCTCGCTGAGATCAGGCCGCAGGCCTTCGAGAACGAACCCGAACTCTGGCAGGGCCGCTTTCCCGTGCCTGTTATCGACGGCCACAAATACGCGCGTGGCCATGTGCTCGCGATGTCTGGCGACGTCGCCGCGACAGGCGCGGCGCGGATGGCCGCGCGCGCCGCGTTGCGGGCCGGCGCCGGTCTGGTCACGCTGGCCTCGCCGCGCGATGCGCTCGCGGTCAATGCGGCGGCGCTGACGGCGGTGATGGTGCGCGCCGCCGACACCGCGATCGAGTTCGGCGAGCTGCTCGGCGACAGGCGTTACAACACCTGCATCATCGGGCCCGGAACGGGCGTCAATGAGCGCACGCGCGACCTCGTCTTCACCGCGCTGTCGGCGCAGCGTCATCTCGTGCTCGATGCAGACGCATTGACGAGCTTCGCCGATGCGCCGGAGCGGCTGTTCGAGCAGATCAGGGCGATGGCCGACGCGCAGATCGTGCTGACGCCGCACGAGGGCGAATTCCCGCGCCTGTTCTCGGATCTCAGCAACAAGCATCCCGGCCGCTCCAAGCTGGAGCGCGTGCGCGCGGCTGCCGCGCGCTGTGGCGCCGTGGTGCTGCTGAAGGGGGCCGACACGACAGTGGCCGCGCCCGACGGCCGCGCCGCGATCGCCGCCAATGCGCCGCCCTGGCTCGCCACCGCCGGCGCCGGCGACGTGCTCGCCGGCATCATCGCCGGAATGTTGGCGCAGGGCGTGCCGGCGTTCGAAGCCGCCTGCATCGGCGTCTGGATGCATGGCGAGGCGGGCAACGAGGCGGGGCCGGGGCTGATCGCGGAGGATCTGACGGAGACCTTGCCTGCGGTGTTCCGGCGGCTGTTTGACCGGTTCGGCGTCGAGTATTGACGGCAAAGATTGTCATGCCCGCGGAGGCGGGCATCCAGTACTGCGCGGCCCATCGACGTGACAATCAGCGTCTCGGCGTACTGGACCGCCCGGTCGAGCCGGGCGATGACGGCTCAGGGCAGGGCGGCAGCGCGTGTTTCGGGCTCACTGCACCTGATACTTCGCGACCGCGTTCTCGTTCCAGGCGAGGCCGAGACCCGGACCTCGCGCGGTCACCTTGCCGTCGATGACCTGCAGCGGCTCGGCGAGGATGGCGCCGGCAAAGTCCAGCACCTCGAGCCAATGCGCGGTCGGCGTCACCGCCAGCACATGCGCGCTCGCTTCTGGCAGGATGTGGCTCGACATCGGGATCGAGGCCGCATCGGCTTGCCCGGCGACGTTGAGCCAGCCGGTGATGCCGCCGACCTTCATCAAATCGGGCATGATGAAGTCCGAGGCGCCGGCGGCGATCGCCTCGGCAAAGCCGCGCGGAAACCACCAGTTCTCGCCGGCCTGGATCGGGATCTCCGAGCGCTCGCGCACCCGGGCATGGCCGGAGAGGTTTTCCTGCGGCACCGGCTCCTCGATCCAGGTCAGGTCGTAGGCAGCAAGGCGCGTGATTCTGCGCGTGGCTTCAGTGGGATCGAGCGACTGGTTGAAGTCGAGCATCAGCGCCATGTCCGGGCCGAGCAGGGCGCGCAGGCCCTTGATCATCGTTTCGTCGGTGGCGAGATCGCCATGACCGCCCTTGGTCTTGATGGCGCGGAAGCCGTGCTCGTCGCGCGCGGTGCGCAAGGTGCGCTCGTCGTCTTTGGCATCGAGCACGCCATAGCTGTCATAGGCCGGAATTGGTCGCGCCGTGCCGCCGAGCAGCTCGACCACGGGCTTGCCCGCGAGCCGACCGAGCGCGTCCCAGAACGCCATGTCGAGGCCCGAGACGGCCATGCCGACGAGACCCTGCCAGCCGAGCAGGCGGAATTTGGCGTCCATGAGTTTCATCAGGTCGAACGGGACCAGGGCTTGGCCTTTGAGCTCGCGGCCGATCTCCTCGACCAGATGCAGCAGCGGTTTCAACGCGAGCCTGGTGTAAGCGAACAGGTAGGAATGGCCGGTAACCCCCTGATCGGTTGCGACGTCGATCAGCACCAGCGGTCCGGAGTCGATGATCCCGAACGCGTTGCGCAGGGGACGCTTCATGGGCGTGATCACGGCACGCGCCGTGACCCCGGTGATGGCGGCAGTGATCATGGGGACTGTTCCCTCAGGTTCGTTTCCTCACCGGATCTCATACCACCGCAGCAGGCGCGGCGCCGCCCAGTTCGTCGCCATGCCTTCGACCAGGAACCGGCCGGACTGCTCGGCAAGGAATGCAATGCGCTGGGCCTGGCCGGCCTCCAGCGCCAGCGTGTCGAGCCAATAGGGCTTCCAGCCATCGTCGAGCCGGTCGAGCAGCCGGAACGGCTGGCCATGAAGGTGGACCACATGGGTGCCGGCGGTCTTGTTTGCCAATGCCAGCACGACCGCTTGGCCGGCCTTGGCCTGGAAGGTGGGGGCGCCGGCGGCGTTGAACGCGGCGGGCGGTTGCCAGCCGGCGCCGTCGAGCGTGAGCTCGGCCCGAGCGGCGGTCCTCAGGTCCAGCTTTTCCGGCAAACCGTTCGAAGGCAAAGGCGGCGCCGGCGGCAACGGGGCGGCACGGAGCGGCGGCTCGCTCGACGCCACCAGCCGGGCGAGGGGACGCGCATTGCTGCCGTCGTGCAGCAGCACGGCCAGCGTTGTCTTGGCGGCGGGCATGTCGAGGAAGACGTCGGTGCGGCCGCCGGGCGGCAGCACCACCGCGCCGTTTCGAGCCAGGAAAGGCTCGGCCGGCTGGCCGTCGATGGCCATCACGCGGACGGCGTCGAGGTCGGCGATTTTGATCGCGATCACAGCGCGTTGACAGCCATTGATGAACCGCAGCCTGACCCGCGCATGGGTTCGCAGCGCGATCTCGGGCTGGGTGTGCCCGTTGACGGTGTAGATGAGCTCGGTGTCTTGCGCTTCGGCTCCTGGCGCAACCGCGGTGCCGTCCGCCTTGAGCCTGAAATCCTCGACCAGGAAAATTTCGTCGCGGTCGACAGTTACCGTCGCAGCTTCGTCGACGATGACAGGGAGCGGCCGGATCGGCACGGCGTCGGCGAGCAGCCGCAGGTCGAGCAGGCCGGTCCCGGCGCGCGACGCCAAGGCTGGGATGGTGGCCCGGCCGCCGGGGCCGATCTCCGGCTGCGCCAGCAGCGGGGCGGGCAAAGTGAGGCCGCGGCTGGACAGCGCGGCCGGGATCGAAAGGCCATTCGAAAGATCCAGATCGAGCGCCGTGCCGCGTGCGAGCCGGACCACCGGAGCCGGTGCAGCCAGCCGCCATAGCGGGCTCGGTGAACGTCCCGGGCTCAGCGCGAGAGATTCGCCGCGAGCGTCCAAGGAAACCGAGTTTCGGCCAGCGGCCGGAGCCGGGCGAGCAAACGAGGCCGCGCCGGCCGCGGCGAGGCCGCCGAGCAGGGCGCGGCGGCTGAGCCCCTCCGACGGTTCCGTCATGCGACAAAACATCGTGCGATGAGGGGGATGCGGATCATGTTGTTTTCCCTTATCTGTGCGTGCGACACGGTCGATCGGCCTGCCGGTGGTGCTTTCGACAGCCCATTTTTTTGCTGCGGACGGTTTCGTGCGTGGTATAAGCCGCGCCGCCCGCGGCACCGCGGCCGGGCTATCGATGCAGTTCACGCGGGCGTGGCGGAACTGGTAGACGCGCTGGATTTAGGTTCCAGTGACGAAAGTTGTGGGGGTTCGAGTCCCTCCGCCCGCACCAAGCGCTTCTCCGGCGTTTGCCCCAAGTTTTACCGGCAGACCCGCCCTCTCGGACAGAGAAGCGGGGCCGCCGATCCCACCGACGCAAGGCCCTTTGCCGCGCGTCGTCCACAATTGAGTCAGATGTGTCCGGATCGCAAGGGTTCGGACCGAAGCGGAAGAAGATTGACGCCATGCAGGTCACAGAAACCTTGTCGGAAGGCTTGAAGCACGAGTTCCAGATCAGCGTTCCGGCGGCGGATCTCGACGCCAAGGCGGATGCCAAGCTGGTCGATCTCAAGGACAAGGTCCGCATCAACGGCTTCCGCCCCGGCAAGGTGCCGGTGGCGCATCTGAAGAAGATCTATGGCAAGTCGGTCATGGCCGAGACCATCGACCAGACCATCCGCGACACCAACACGCAGATCTTCACCGAGCGCGGGTTCCGCCTCGCCACCGAGCCGAAGGTGACGATGCCGACGGAGGAGGCCGAGGTCGAGAAGATCCTCGCTGGCCAGTCCGACCTGACCTACACCGTGGCCGTCGAGGTCGTGCCGGCGATTGCGCTCGCCGACTTCAAGACCTTCTCGGTCGAGAAGCCCGTGGCCGACATCACCGACGCCGATGTCGACGAGGCGATCAAGCGCCTGGCCGATGCCAACCGCAGCTACGCCGCGAAGGCCGAGGGCGCGAAGGCCGAGAGCGGCGACCGGGTGAAGATCAACTTCAAGGGCACGATCGATGGCGTCGCCTTCGAGGGCGGCACCGGTGAGGGCATCGATGTCGTGATCGGCTCGAACACCTTCATTCCCGGCTTCGAGGACCAACTGATCGGGATCGGCGTCGGTGAGACCCGCACGCTCAAGGTGACGTTCCCGACCAACTATCTCAACAACGAGCTCGCGGGGAAGGCCGCGGAGTTCGAGACCACGGCGACCGCGGTCGAGGCTCCGGAGGACAAGGTGGTGGACGATGAGTTCGCCAAGACGCTCGGCCTCGAGTCGCTCGACAAGCTGAAGCAGCTGATGCGCGACCGCCTCGCCGGCGAGTTCAGCCAGGCGACCCGCCAACGTGTCAAGCGCGCGCTGCTCGACCGTCTCGACGAGACCCACAAGTTCGATGCGCCGCCGTCGCTGATCGACGAGGAGTTCAACCTGATGTGGAACTCGGTCAAGGCCGAGATGGACTCCAGCGGCAAGACCTTCGCCGACGAGAACACCACCGAGGACAAGGCGAAGGAGGAGTACCGCACCATCGCCGACCGCCGCGTCCGTCTCGGCCTCGTGCTGTCGGAGATCGGCGAGAAGAACAAGATCACCGTGACCGACGACGAGGTCGGCCGCGCCGTGATGGAGCGCGCGCGCTCGATGCCGGGCCGCGAGAAGGAGGTCTGGGACTTCTATCGCAACAACCCGCAGGCGCTCGCGCAGCTGCGCGCGCCGATCTACGAGGACAAGGTCGTCGACTTCATCCTCGAGCTCGCCAACGTGACCGAGAAGAAGGTCTCCAAGGACGAGCTGTTCAAGGACGACGACAGCGACAAGGCGGCCTGAACAGGTCGCCCATCGTAGGGTTCGCGACATAAGCGCGTGATTAAGGTTGACCGGCGAAAGCGCCGGTCGGCCCGGTTCAGGCGCTGGCCGCCGCCGCGGGAATCAGCTTGAACAGCGCAATGACCTTGCTCGCGGCTGGCCAGGGGACCCGGTCTTGTCACCGGCGAATTGGTCCATATCTGTGAGTTTGGTCTTGAAGTTCTGCATCACGGGACACCTGTCCGTCGCTGCTCGTTGAAATGAGCCTCACCTGCGGCGGCCGGTCGTCTCAACTGCTGGTCCAACCCTTGGGTGATTCATGCGCGATCCCGTCGAAACCTATATGAACCTTGTGCCCATGGTGGTCGAACAGACCAACCGCGGTGAGCGCGCCTACGACATCTTCTCGCGCCTCCTGAAGGAGCGCATCATCTTCGTGACCGGCCCGGTGGAGGACGGCATGGCGACCCTGATCGTCGCGCAGCTCCTGTTCCTCGAGGCCGAGAACCCGAAGAAGGAAATCGCGATGTACATCAACTCGCCCGGTGGCGTGGTGACGTCGGGCCTCGCGATCTACGACACGATGCAGTTCATCCGTCCGGCGGTGTCGACGCTGTGCACCGGCCAGGCGGCTTCGATGGGCTCGCTGCTGCTCTGTGCCGGCCACAAGGACATGCGCTTCTCGCTGCCGAACTCGCGCATCATGGTGCATCAGCCGTCCGGCGGGTTCCAGGGCCAGGCGACCGACATCATGCTGCACGCCCAGGAGATCCTGAACCTGAAGAAGCGGCTGAACGAGATCTACGTCAAGCACACCGGCCAGTCTTACAAGGCGATCGAGGACGCCCTGGAGCGCGACAAATTCCTCACGGCGGAAGCGGCCCAGGAGTTCGGCCTGATCGACAAGGTTCTCGACAAGCGGCCGGAAGATCCGGCGGCGATGGGCAAGTGAGCCGTCCGTGATCGAGGCGGGGTCCGATTGACGGGCCTCGGAACGCAACAGCATCGCCTTTGCCGGCTCGGGTCGGCAAAGGTACCAAGGTGGGGGTCCCAAAAGGGCCGCAACCCTGCCGTGCGGCCGGCAAATAGGCGTGGCAAACACGCAACGCTTCGCTGATTTCGCGTGTTCTTACCGTGTCAAGCCCCAAAATCACGGTAATGTCACGGTCTAGGGTCTGTGCTCCGATTAGCGAATTCTTGATAGTCGGATGACAGCATGATTGGCTAGAGTGTCCAGTTATGGATCGTGGGGGATTCGCGTAGGTCGTCGGTGCACGACGGGTGAAGAACAAGGTGTTAATTTTGGTACGAAATTTGCTCTTTCACCAGTCTGGTCCGGCCCGTGCCGGATCGGAACGAACGAGCGGACAAGAGCGAACCGCGGACGGAGACAGGAATGAGTAAGGTCGGCACGAGCGACTCGAAGAACACGCTATATTGCTCGTTCTGCGGCAAGAGCCAGCACGAAGTCCGCAAACTGATCGCAGGTCCAACCGTCTTCATCTGCGACGAGTGCGTCGAACTCTGCATGGACATCATCCGCGAGGAGAACAAGTCCTCGCTGGTGAAGTCGCGCGACGGGATTCCGACCCCGAAGGAGATCTGCAAGGTCCTGGACGATTACGTCATCGGCCAGAACCATGCGAAGAAGGTGCTCTCGGTCGCCGTCCACAACCACTACAAGCGGCTGAACCATCAGACCAAGCACTCGGACGTCGAGCTCGCGAAGTCGAACATCCTGCTTATCGGTCCGACCGGCTCGGGCAAGACGCTGCTGGCGCAGACGCTGGCGCGCATTCTCGACGTGCCGTTCACGATGGCGGATGCGACGACCTTGACCGAGGCCGGCTATGTCGGTGAGGACGTCGAGAACATCATCCTGAAGCTCTTGCAGGCGGCCGACTACAATGTCGAGCGCGCGCAGCGTGGCATTGTCTACATCGACGAGATCGACAAGATCAGTCGCAAGTCGGACAATCCCTCGATCACCCGCGACGTGTCGGGCGAGGGCGTCCAGCAGGCGCTGCTCAAGATCATGGAGGGCACGGTTGCGTCGGTTCCGCCGCAGGGCGGCCGCAAGCACCCGCAGCAGGAGTTCCTGCAGGTCGACACCACCAACATCCTCTTCATCTGCGGTGGTGCGTTCTCCGGACTGGAGAAGATCATCTCGGCGCGCGGCCGGTCGACCTCGATCGGCTTCGCCGCCCAGGTTCTGGCGCCGGAAGACCGCCGTACCGGCGAGATCTTCCGTCACGTCGAGCCTGAGGATCTCCTGAAGTACGGCCTGATCCCCGAGTTCGTCGGCCGTCTGCCGGTCGTGGCGACGCTCGAGGATCTCGACGAGAACTCGCTGAAGAAAATCCTGACCGAGCCCAAGAACGCGCTGGTGAAGCAGTATCAGCGGCTGTTCGAGATGGAGAACATCGAGCTCACCTTCGCCGACGAGGCGCTGGGCGCAGTGGCGCGCAAGGCCATCGAACGCAAGACCGGCGCGCGTGGCCTGCGGTCGATCCTCGAGAGCATCCTGCTCGAGACGATGTTCGACCTGCCGGGTCTCGAGGGCGTCGAGGAAGTGGTCATCTCGCGCGAAGTGGTCGAGGGCACGGCCCGTCCGCTCTACATCTACGCCGATCGGTCCGATCGTGCGGTGGAAAGCAGCGCCAGCGCGTGAGGCGCGCTGGCACGAGAGACAGAAGACCTCGATTTGTTAGATCGGCGATCGCTGCGGACATCATGTCCGCGGCATCGCAGCGTTTCAGCGTCCCGCCGCGTAGAGCC
The DNA here is from genome assembly GCF_032381235.1 of Bradyrhizobium sp. SZCCHNR1053. Taxonomy (NCBI): domain Bacteria; kingdom Pseudomonadati; phylum Pseudomonadota; class Alphaproteobacteria; order Hyphomicrobiales; family Nitrobacteraceae; genus Bradyrhizobium; species Bradyrhizobium sp. SZCCHNR1053. Next base: position 761,430 of record NZ_JAUHJM010000001.1, on the reverse strand, counting down.
ATTTTTGGCGGGTGTTTACCGATACTTGACACCCCCCGGGTCGATAGCCACCTAATGTCGCGTGGCGATACAAATCTCAATCCCGGGATTCGCCTCAACAAACGATCCGAAACAAGCGGGCGATATCGACGCGTCAGTGATGTCCGGATCAGATCGCACCTTGTGGCGGTTGCGCACGATGGCGGACTGCGTGCAAGGGGGCTAAACAAAAGGAACAGGCCATGACGACCCCCAAACCCCGGCCGACCATCGTCTACGGCGAGAGCCACGCGTATCCGGTTCTGCCGCTCCGCGACATCGTCGTCTTCCCGCACAACATCGTTCCGCTGTTCGTCGGCCGCGAGAAATCGATCCGCGCGCTCGAAGAGGTGATGAAGAACGACGCGCTGGTGATGCTGGCGACGCAGAAGAACGCGTCCGACGATGATCCAGCTGCGGATGCTATCTACGAGACCGGGACGCTCGCCAGCGTGCTGCAACTCCTCAAGCTGCCCGACGGCACCGTGAAGGTGCTGGTCGAGGGTCTGGAGCGAGCGCGCGTCGAGAAGTACACCGATCGTGCCGACTACTACGAAGCCACTGCCGTTGCGCTCGAGGATACCGATGCGAAGTCGGTCGAGGCCGAAGCGCTCGGGCGGTCCGTCGTGTCGGACTTCGAAAGCTACGTGAAGCTGAATAAGAAGATCTCCGCCGAAGTCGTCGGCGTCGTTCAGTCGATCACCGATTTCGGCAAGCTGGCCGACACCGTCGCCTCGCATCTCGCCGTCAAGATCGCCGATCGCCAGGGCATCCTGGAGACGCTGTCCGTCACCACGCGCCTGGAGAAGGTGCTGGGCCTGATGGAGAGCGAGATCTCGGTGCTGCAGGTCGAGAAGCGCATCCGCTCGCGCGTCAAGCGCCAGATGGAGAAGACCCAGCGCGAGTACTACCTGAATGAGCAGATGAAGGCCATTCAGAAGGAGCTGGGTGACGAGGACGGCCGCGACGAGCTCGCCGATCTGGAAGAGCGCATCAACAAGACCAAGCTCTCCAAGGAAGCGCGAGAGAAGGCGCAGCACGAGCTGAAGAAGCTGCGCCAGATGTCGCCGATGTCTGCGGAAGCGACCGTCGTGCGCAACTATCTGGATTGGCTGCTGTCGATCCCGTGGAACAAGAAGTCCAAGGTGAAGAAGGATCTGGAGGCCGCGCAGGCGGTTCTGGATGCGGATCACTATGGGCTGGAGAAGGTCAAGGATCGCATCGTCGAGTACCTGGCGGTGCAGTCGCGCGCCAACAAGCTGACCGGCCCGATCCTGTGCCTGGTCGGACCTCCCGGCGTCGGCAAGACCTCGCTCGGCAAGTCGATCGCGAAGGCCACCGGCCGCGAGTTCGTTCGCGTGTCTCTGGGCGGCGTGCGCGACGAGGCGGAGATCCGCGGTCATCGCCGGACCTATATCGGTTCGATGCCCGGCAAGATCATCCAGTCGATGCGCAAGGCCAAGACCTCGAACCCGCTCTTCCTGTTGGACGAGATCGACAAGATGGGCTCGGACTTCCGGGGTGACCCGTCGTCGGCGCTGCTGGAGGTTCTGGACCCCGAGCAGAACACGACGTTCAACGACCACTATCTGGAGGTCGACTACGACCTGTCGAACGTGATGTTCATCACGACCGCGAATACGCTGAATATTCCCGGCCCGCTGATGGACCGCATGGAGATCATCCGCATCGCGGGCTACACCGAGACCGAAAAGCTCGAGATCGCCCGCAAGCATCTGATCCCGTCCGCGCTGTCGAAGCACGGCCTGGATTCGAAGGAGTGGTCGATCGACGATGACGCGCTGCTGCTCGTGATCCGGCGCTACACCCGCGAGGCGGGCGTGCGTAACCTGGAGCGTGAGATTTCCACACTGGCCCGCAAGGCCGTGAAGGAGCTCATGATGTCCAAGAAGAAGTCGGTGAAGGTCACCGAGAAGGCCGTCGAGGAATTCTTGGGTGTGCCGAAGTATCGCTTCGGTGAGATTGAGAGCGACGATCAGGTCGGGATCGTCACGGGTCTGGCATGGACCGATGTCGGCGGTGAGCTGCTCACCATTGAAGGCGTCATGATGCCCGGCAAGGGCAAGATGACGGTGACGGGCAATCTGCGCGACGTCATGAAGGAGTCGATCTCGGCGGCGGCGTCCTACGTCCGCTCGCGGGCGATCGTCTATGGCATCGAGCCGCCGATGTTCGACCGCCGCGACATCCACGTCCACGTTCCGGAGGGGGCGACCCCGAAGGATGGTCCGTCGGCGGGCGTCGCGATGGCAACCGCAATCATCTCGGTCATGACGGGCATTCCGATCCGTCACGACGTGGCGATGACCGGCGAGATCACCTTGCGTGGTCGCGTGCTGCCGATCGGCGGTCTGAAGGAGAAGCTGCTGGCTGCGGCCCGCGGCGGCATCAAGACGGTGCTGATCCCCGAGGACAACGCCAAGGATCTCACGGAGATCTCCGATGCGATCAAGGGCGGCATGGACATCATCCCGGTGTCCCGTCTCGACGACGTCGTCGCCCGGGCCCTGGTCCGCAAGCCGGTGCCGATCGTCTGGGAAGAGGACACCAAGGTGCCGGTGAAGGCCGACGGCGACGAAGCCGCCGGCGGCCTGACCGCCCACTGAGGTCCGAACTGATGCAAGGAAACGGCGCCCGTAAGGGCGCCGTTTTCGTTTGGGAGATCGAACCACCGACCCTTCGAGCGTGCGTGGTCTGCCCCCACCGTTCTCGCTGCGGCGGTTTCTCGCTGCCGCCGCGTGGTTCCGGCGTTGATTGAGGATCGGGCAGGGGGTAAAGAAGCGCGACGTGAGGGCGGCTAGCTCAGCTGGTTAGAGCATCTCGTTTACACCGAGAGGGTCGGGAGTTCGAATCTCTCGCCGCCTACCATTAGCATCCGCTGGGACGCACCCTCGCAATGGTGACGCTGCTATTGTCGTGCGTGTCGATTTTCCAAGCTGATGGCGATGCTCTCCAGAAGCGCGTTTGTGCGTCGGGTTTCATCGATCTGCTGCTCTCGTAGAGCTGAGCCACCTTGCCATCGAGCCTCGGCGGCTGAGCCCAACCCACGTCCCGATCACGATGATGGCGCCGCCGAGTGCTCAATTCGGACAGGGGTTTAAAATCCTTTGCGACAGCTGGTGCGAAGCGCCCGGACGATTTCGCGTGGCGATGAACCGTTCTTCGGCTAGCTTGGCGCGCGGAGTGAAACATCGCGGGCGAACCGATGACCGACTTCCTGCGCCACTGCACCGGCGGACATGAGCGCGCCATTCCGGCGGCCACCATGCTGCTCGAGGAGGGGCATAGCACCGGGCATCTCTACATCCTGCTCGAGGGGCGGCTGGAGGTGATCAAGGCCGGTGCCACGGTGGCGGTCGTGTCGGAGCCGGGCGCGCTGTTCGGTGAAATGTCGCTGCTGCTTGAGCAGCCTCACACGGCGACCGTGCGCGCCGCCGCGGATTGCCTGATCTACGAAATTCCCGACGCTCGGCGCTTCCTGGCTGAAAATCCCGAGGCGACGCTCGCGATTGCGCGCATGCTGGCGCAGCGCCTGAACGTCGCCAACAGCTATCTCGCCGACCTCAAGCGGCAATATGCCGGCCATGGCACGCATCTGGCGATGGTCGGCGACGTGCTGCAGAGCATGATCAACCTGCCGCCGCAGCAGGTTTCGCCAGGAACGGATCTGGAATCCGATCCACGACTCTGAGCCAGTCCGGCGCCGCCGTCACGGGCTGGGCCGGGCGTTGCAGCGGACCGGCGAGATCGACCCATTCGGCTTGCCCCGCCGCCAGCCAGAAGGCGCGCCCTTCATCGGTGTCGAGCACCATGTAGGCCGGCGGTCGCCCGGGCTGCCGTCCGGTGTTGAAGACCCAAGTCTCACCGACGCGATCGAACCAGGAGCCGTCCTTGATGAACGGCGACTGGTGCACGTGGCCGGAGATCACCATTGCCGGGCGGTGCCGCGCGATGAAGCCTTCGAGCTCGGTGTCGCCGAAGAAGCGTTTGCCGCCCCAGCTCACCGGCGAGTTGGCCGGCGGCGCATGATGCACCCAGATCCAGCGGGCTGCGTCGCGCGTCGCGGCGGCATCGAGCTGGCGTCCGATCGCGGCCTTGACCAGCGGACCGTCCCACCACGGGCAAAGCGAGAACAGCGTATCGCCGATCAGGACGTCATCGCCGTCGGCCGCGATGCCGAGCTCGCGGACCGTCCCGATCCAGGCCGCGATCTTCTCGCCATCCGGGCTGCGCTCCTCCAGGTCATGATTGCCCGAGCAGATCATGACCCGCGTCTTGGCCGCCAGGAGCACGAGATATGTCTTCACGACCACGATCTGGGCGCGAATGTCGACGATCGAGGCGAGATCGAGCGCATCGCCGGCGAACACCACCGCATCAAAATGATCGGCAGCCGCCACCAGCCAGTCGAACTGCGGCAGCGAGTAATGAAGATCGGCAACGATAAGAGTGCGCATGTGGCTCCTGACGCGCCTGATCGAAGCAAGAGCGAGACCAGAACCAGCGAGACCAGAGGCTGTCCCGCTATTGCATTGCGCTGCTGCGCTCGCCAGCAGGTCCGCGCGCATCTATCGATCCCTCGCCCGCGGCGGTATGATGGGGCCGTTTTTCAGCCGCAGCTGCTAATTGCGAGTGTCCCATGTCTCGTCGTCCGCGACCGCCCATGACTGTTTCCTTCGTCCGCACAGGCGAGCGCCGCTACGCGGTGCGCGCGACGCTCGGCGACGGACGCACCCTCGAAATGAGCCCGGCGCCAGGCTTCGATCCCTGGATGCCGCATGATCTGCAACACTTCATCGTCGAGAAGCATCTCGGGATTGACGGCGCCGTGTTCGGGCGGCTCGCGGCCGGCGGCACGGCCGGGACTTTTCATTTGGTCCCGCATGCGACCTCGTCCCGCGAGACCGCGCGGCTGCGTCGCAGGCATGAGGCCAGGGACCAGCGCCTGATGCCGGAACGCAGCGAGGACTATGCCCGCTCCGAGCGCGCCACCTATGTGTGCTGGCAGGACTGGCTGCAGCAGGCTGACGATCCGGCGCTGCGGGCGCGCGGGGCCGAGATGGCACCGTCGGCGCGCAGCCTGCTGGGTGGGACGTCAGCGGAGGAGCGCGCGGCCTACACGCCGGTGCGGCGCGACGCCATCCGACAGGAGTTCGCGCGGCTGAGCCGACGTTGGAGCGCTCTCGCCGTCGGCGAAAGTCTCTCCGAACCGTGGTCAGAACCGGCCCACTTTCTTCCCCGAGCGCATCGCGGCCTCGTGCCTTGACAGGACAGGCGGCTGCATGCGCCATGCCGGCTCTTGCGATGACCTCAATCAGACAGGGCACATCATGCAATTGCCGGCAGGGGACGAGCGCAACGCCGACCAGATCGCCTATTGGAACGGGCCGGGCGGCCAGCGCTGGTCCGATCGCCAGGAAGCGCAGGACATCCTGCTCGCACCGGTGTCGCAGATCCTGATCGACCGCATTGCGGCCAAGCCGGGAGATCGTGTGCTCGATATCGGCTGCGGTTGTGGCGGCCTGTCGATCGCGCTGGCCGGGCAGGTGGCGCCTGGCGGGCATGTGCTCGGGGTCGACATTTCCGCCCCGATGCTGGAGCGGGCGCGCGCGGTGGCGCCGGCCGGGCTTCCCGCTGAGTTCGTGCTGGCCGACGCGACCGTGCATCCGTTCGCGCCGGCGAGCTTCGATCTGCTGGTGTCGCGGTTCGGCGTGATGTTCTTCGCCGATCCGGTGGCGTCGTTCGCCAACATCCGCCGCGCGCTGAAGCCGGGCGGCCGGGTCGTATTCGCCTGCTGGCGCGAGCCGAAGGCCAATCCCTGGATGATCGCGCCGCTGCAGGCGGTCTATCGCCACGTCCCGAAGCTGCCGGAGATGGCGCCCGACGATCCCGGTCCATTTGCCTTCGCATCGGAAGCGCGGGTGACGCGCATCCTGGGCGAGGCCGGCTTCAGCGACGTCGCGCTGGAGGCACATGCGCTGTCGCTCGACGTCGCGATCGGCAAGGGGCTCGATGCGGCCGTACAATCGGCCTTCGAGATCGGCCCCGCCAGCCGCGCGCTGGAGGGGCATCCCCAGGAGACGCGCGATGCGGCGCGGCAGTCGGTCCGCGAGCTGCTGACGCAGTATGGACGCGGCGACAGCGTGACGCTCGCCGGCTCGATCTGGCTGGTGACGGCGCGCGCCTGACGGCGCTCAGGACTGCTCTTCCCAGATCATCGCCAGATGGACGATGGTCTGCACCGCCTTCTCCATGTCCTGAACGCTGACCCATTCGAGACGCGAGTGGAAGGCATGCTCGCCGGCGAAGATGTTGGGGCAGGGCAGGCCCATGAACGACAGCCGCGAACCATCGGTCCCGCCGCGGATCGATGTCCTGACCGGCGTCAGGCCGGCGCGGCGGATCGCCTCCTCGGCATAGGTCACGATCTCCGGATGCAGATCGATGACCTCCTTCATGTTGCGGTATTGCTGCCGAACCTCCATCCGATAGTTTGATCGCGGATAGTCCTTCAGGACGTCCCTGACGATGTCCTCGAGCAGCGCTTCCTTCTGCCGCAAGCCCTGCTCGCTGAAATCGCGCACGATGAAGTCGAGTCGCGCCTGTTCGAGTGCGCCGGAGATCCCGACCGGATGCAGGAAGCCTTCCTTGCCCTCCGTCGTTTCCGGCGAGCAGCTATCCTTCGGGAGCCGCTCGATGATCGCAGATGCGATCTTGATGGCATGCTCCATCTTGCCCTTGGCAAAGCCGGGATGGGCGCTGACACCGTTGATGAGGATGGTGGCACCGTCGGCGGCAAAGGTCTCGTCCTCGATGTTGCCTGCGGTCTCGCCATCCATCGTGTAGCCGAAATCGGCGCCGAGCTTCTTCAGGTCGACCCGGTCGACGCCGCGGCCGATCTCCTCGTCCGGCGTGAACAGGATCTTGATGGTGCCGTGCTTGATCTGCGGATGGCTGATCAGGAACTGCGCCGCGTCCATGATCTCGGCGATGCCGGCCTTGTTGTCGGCCCCCAGCAGCGTGGTGCCGTCCGTGGTGACGATGTCGTTGCCGATCTGGTCCCTCAACGCCGGATGCTCGGCGGCACGGATGATCTGGCTCGGGTCCTTAGGCAGCACGATGTCGCCGCCCTGGTAGTTGCGCACGATCTGCGGCTTCACGTCGGCTCCGGAGCAGTCGGGCGACGTGTCCATGTGCGAGCAGAAGCAGATCACCGGCACGGCCTTGTCGGTGGTGGCCGGGATGGTCGCATAGACGTAGCCGTGGTCGTCCAGATGGGCGTCCGAGAGGCCCATCGCCTGCAGCTCGGCTGCGAGCAACCGGCCGAGATTCTTCTGTTTGAGCGTCGAAGGGCAGGTCGGCGATGTCGGGTCCGACTGGGTATCGATCACGACATAGCGGAGCAGACGCTCGGTGACGGAGTGGGTGTAGCTGCGAAGCGGATCGGACATGTGCACCACAAGGACAGGAGAGGGAACAATATGTTACCGTATGCATCGGTATACTAATATATCAGTTATTGCATGCCAGATACCAGGGTTCATCAGGCTATCAGTGGTTCCCCCGATCAAAGCGCATCCGCCGGCTCCTTTGCTGCGGAATGCGACGTCGCGACCCGCTGTGATCGGTACCGCCCGCCGGCGGCTGAATTGCGCGCTCCTGCGCGCGCATGGGACCTAAAGGATACCCAGTCCGGCGATTCGAAACTCATCTTCCTTTGCGGTCGTGCCGTTGCGGTCCCGAAGAAAAAAGACGGATCATCGACTTGGCCCATCATCATGCGCGAGTTACGGCGGATGCCCGACGCCACTCAGAGAGACCGCGCTCCGGCGTCCTCGATTGACCGCTCATCAAGGACTTCGCACAGCTATCGGTTCATTGTCCTTGACTTCGAAACATCGCCCCTTTAAGTCGCACTCCTCCGCGGATTTCGCGATCACGCGGGAGTAGCTCAGTTGGTTAGAGCGCCGGCCTGTCACGCCGGAGGTCGCGGGTTCGAGCCCCGTCTCTCGCGCCATGTTTTCAATGGCTTAGCTTTCGATTTGATCCTTTGCCGCCGCAAGCCGTGCGACCGCGTGATCTCTCCCCGGCCACCATCCGACGCTTCGCCGAACTGCAGGCTCTCCGTCGCTAATCTTTCCGATCGGGCACGAAAAAGGCCACCCAGCGGGTGGCCTGCGACCGCTGTCAGCAGCGGACCGACGGCTCAGCGGACCATCGAGTCGCTGGAACTCGTCACGGTCACAGGCTTGCCGGCCTTCACGACGTGCGATGCCGTCTGGCTGTAATCCACATTGGCGCGGGTCGCGATACCGAAAGCGGTTACCGCGATGCCTGCGATCAGGGCAACGACGACGATCTTCAGGTGAGTCGATCGGTCTGCGGAATGCAGCGAGTGGTTCATGTCAGCCTCCCGGCGTCTCAGAGCGCCACTTTGTTGCCTGGACATGTACCTTCGCTTTGTTTCGATCCGGTTTCCTCGTTTCCTCAAAATGGTTTCATCGGTTGCAGTCGGCGCGCCGGCAATCGGGAGTATGCGGCCGGAGCCCGTGATCGGCACCCATGCCGGCATCGGCGGTGACCGCGGCCGCGCCGGCCGCCGCGGGTGATCTTGATCCGGCGGCCCTTCGTGACCATCTCATGTGATAACGGACGCCTATCGGGTGACGGTCCAGTCGCCTTGCTTGGATCGCTCGATCGAACGCTGATCCGCATCCGTCTCCGACCCCGCCCAGCCTGCGCACGGCGGCGTGCGTGCTCGCGATCGCTGACCACCTCAGCATCCCGCGCCGGTCCGTGCGACACCGTAATGCTGCGGGTCTGCAATGCGGCTCCTGCACGCGTCATCCGTGGCTCGGTGTGTCCAGGTTTCCGCAATGTGGGGAGGGATGACACCGGTGAGACGGCTTGTCTTGCGCGGCTTGGTGCGCTGCGCTAAGGCTTCGACCAATTCCAATGCAACGAATCTGCGGTTTGCACCGAAACCGCAGAGGAAAGTGGCGCCGATGACCGGCATCCTCCAGAACTATCTCCCCCTCGTCGTGTTCATAGGTGTCGCAGCCATCATCGGGGTGGTTCTGCTGATCGCGCCCTTCCTGGTCGCCTACCAGCAGCCCGATCCCGAGAAGCTCTCCGCGTACGAATGCGGCTTCAATGCGTTCGACGACGCGCGCATGAAGTTCGACGTCCGCTTCTATCTGGTGGCCATCCTTTTCATCATCTTCGACCTCGAAGTCGCCTTCCTGTTCCCCTGGGCAGTGGCATTCGGCAAGCTCGGCGCGGCCGGCTTCTGGTCGATGCTGGTGTTCCTGGCCGTGCTGACGGTCGGGTTTGCCTACGAATGGAAGAAAGGCGCGCTTGAATGGGATTGAGCCCGACTACGTCCTCGACCGGTCCGGTAATCGCACCGGCCCCGAAGGGCATTCTCGATCCCGCGACCGGCAGGCCGATCGGTGCCAACGACCCGTATTTCCTCGAGGTCAGGCACGAGCTGTCGGACAAGGGATTTTTCGTTGCCACGGCTGACGATCTCATCACCTGGGCCCGCACCGGCTCCCTGATGTGGATGACGTTCGGCCTGGCCTGCTGCGCCGTCGAGATGATGCAGGTGTCGATGCCGCGCTACGACGTCGAGCGCTTCGGCTTCGCGCCGCGCGCCTCGCCGCGCCAGTCGGACGTGATGATCGTCGCCGGCACCCTGACCAACAAGATGGCGCCGGCGCTGCGCAAGGTCTACGACCAGATGCCGGAGCCGCGTTACGTCATCTCGATGGGGTCGTGCGCCAATGGCGGCGGCTACTATCACTATTCCTATTCGGTGGTCCGCGGCTGCGACCGCATCGTTCCCATTGATATCTATGTGCCCGGCTGTCCGCCGACCGCGGAAGCGCTGCTGTACGGTGTTCTGCTGCTGCAGAAGAAGATCCGGCGCACCGGCACCATCGAACGCTGAAGGTTTTTTCGTTATGGACGACGGCAGGCTCGACGCCCTTGGGCAGACGATCGTGAGCGCGCTTCCGGGCGCGGCGATCGGCCATTCGGTCGCTTTCAATCAGCTCACGGTGAGCGTGGAGCCGGGTCGGATCGTCGAGGTTGTGAAGTATCTGCGTGATGATCCGGCTCTCCGGTTCGTCAACATCACCGACATCACCGCGGTAGACTACCCGGAGCGCGCCAAGCGCTTCGACGTCGTCTACCACTTCCTGTCTCCGACCCTGAACGCACGCATCCGGCTCAAGGCCGAGGCCGACGAGACGACGCAGGTGCCGTCGCTGATCGACGTCTTCCCGGGGGCGGATTGGTTCGAGCGCGAGGCCTATGACCTCTACGGCGTGATCTTCGTCGGTCACCCCGACATGCGCCGCCTGCTGACGGATTACGGCTTCGACGGCCACCCGCTGCGCAAGGACTTCCCCACCACCGGCTTCGTCGAGGTGCGCTACGACGACCAGGAGAAGCGGGTGATCTACGAGCCTGTCAGGCTCAACCAGGAATTCCGCAAGTTCGATTTCCTGTCGCCCTGGGAAGGCGCGGACTATCCGCTGCCCGGCGACGAGAAAGCGACGAAGTGAGTGGGAGCGCGAGCATGAACGAGCAGAGCCCGGCACTCCGCAACTTCACGATCAACTTTGGCCCGCAGCATCCGGCGGCACACGGCGTGCTGCGCCTTGTGCTGGAGCTGGACGGTGAGGTGGTCGAGCGCGTCGATCCGCATATCGGCCTTCTGCATCGCGGCACCGAGAAGCTGATCGAGACCAAGACCTACATGCAGGCGATGCCCTATTTCGATCGGCTCGACTACGTCGCGCCGATGAACCAGGAGCATGCCTTCTGCCTCGCCGCCGAGCGCCTGCTCGGCATCGAGGTGCCGCGCCGCGGCCAACTGATCCGCGTGCTCTACTCCGAGATCGGACGGCTGCTGTCGCATTTGCTCAACGTCACCACCCAGGCGATGGACGTCGGCGCGCTGACCCCGCCGCTGTGGGGCTTCGAGGAGCGCGAGAAGCTGATGGTGTTCTATGAGCGGGCCTCCGGCTCGCGCATGCACGCCAACTACTTCCGCATCGGTGGCGTCCACCAGGACCTGCCGCCGAAGCTGATCGACGACATCGACGCATTCTGCGATCCGTTCCTGAAGGTGGTCGACGATCTCGACCGGCTTCTCACCGGCAACCGCATCTTCAAGCAGCGTAACGTCGACATCGGCGTCGTGACCCTGAAGCAGGCCTGGGAGTGGGGCTTCTCCGGCGTGATGGTGCGCGGCTCGGGCGCGGCCTGGGACCTGCGCAAGTCGCAGCCCTACGATGTCTATGCCGAGATGGAGTTCGACGTTCCGATCGGCAAGAACGGCGACTGCTACGACCGCTATCTGATCCGCATGGAAGAGATGCGCCAGTCGGTGCGTATCATGAAGCAGTGCATCCAGAAGCTGCGCGCACCGGACGGGCAGGGCCCGGTGATGATCACCGACAACAAGATCGCGCCGCCGCGCCGCGGTGAGATGAAGCGCTCGATGGAAGCGCTGATTCACCACTTCAAGCTCTATACTGAGGGCGTGCACGTCCCCGCGGGTGAGATCTATGCGGCGGTCGAGGCGCCGAAGGGCGAGTTCGGCGTCTATCTGGTGGCCGACGGCACCAACAAGCCCTACAAGTGCAAGATCCGCGCGCCGGGCTTCGCGCATCTGCAGGCGATGGACTTCATCTGCCGCGGCCATCTGCTCGCCGACGTCTCGGCCATTCTCGGCTCGCTCGACATCGTGTTCGGAGAGGTGGACCGTTGATGGGCCATGCGCCGATCCAGTTCGATCGTGCTTCTGGAGCGCTCGAAGGAGCGAACCTCTGGGAGCGCACGGCTGCATTGGCGCTGTCGACCGGCTCGAAGATCTCGTCGCATTTCTCGCATCGCGGTTACAATCGCTGCGCCAACCTGCTGCGCTTGGCGCTGCCCGAGCGGGACATCGCGGTGAAGCTCAACCCGGACGCCGTGTTCGAGTTCCCCTATGGCGACGGCTACTGGAGCAAGCTGCTCAACCGCGCCTATCACTATGAGGACGAGCTCGAGCTCCTGTTCCTCGGCACTGTCGATGTCGACTACACCTTCATCGATGGCGGGGCCAATTACGGCTACTGGTCGGTGCTGGTGTCGAGCACGCCCTACGGCTCGCACAAGGCGATCGCGATCGAGCCGTCCTCGGCGAACTTCGCCAAGCTTGCGAACAATGCGCAGATCAACGGCGGCCGCTTCGAAGTGATCAAGTGCGCCATCGGCGAACGCCGCGGCGTCGCGCATCTCACCGGTACCAAGCACGAGGCCTTCAGTATCGCCGGCGACAGCGCTGGCGGTGAGCAGGTGCCAGTGATGGCGCTCGACGATCTCATCGACGACGGCAACGTCGCCGCTTCCGGCAAGTACCTGATCAAGCTCGACGTCGAGGGCGTCGAGATCGAGGCGATCAAGGGTGGGGCGCGGCTGCTTGCGACCGACAGCATGGTCCTGTGCGAGGAGCACGGCCAGGATCGCAATCATACGGTGTCGCGCTACATCCTCGATGAAACGCCGATGCAACTGATGGTCTACGACCCCGCGAGCGGCCGCTTCGAGATCGTGACCGAGCTGTCGATCCTCGACCGCATCAAGGCGTCCGCTCACGTCGGCTACAACGTGTTCGGAACTGCAAGTGCCTTCTGGCAGAATCGCGTCGCAGCGCTCAATGCAAGTGCCGCGCGCCGCATGCAATGAAAGACTGAAGAGCCATGTCCGTCCGCCGTCTTGCCCCGAAGGAAGTCCAGCCCGCGAGCTTTGCGTTCACGGAGGAAAACCTCGCCTTCGCCAAGGCTCAGATCGCGAAATACCCGGAAGGCCGGCAGGCCTCGGCGGTGATCGCGATCCTGTGGCGCGCCCAGGAGCAGAACGAGGGCTGGGTGTCCGAAGCTGCGATCCGCGTCGTCGCCGACATGCTAGGCATGCCCTACATCCGCGTGCTCGAGGTCGCGACTTTCTACACCATGTTCCAGCTGCAGCCGGTCGGCAAGAAGGCCCACGTCCAGGTCTGCGGCACGACGCCATGCCGGCTGCGCGGCGCCGAGGAGCTGATCGAGGTCTGCAAGCACCGCATTCATCACGACCCCTTCCATCTGTCGAAGGATGGCGACTTCAGCTGGGAAGAGGTCGAGTGCCTGGGTGCCTGCGTGAATGCGCCGATGGTGCAGGTCTGGAAGGACACGTATGAGGACCTGACGCCGGAGAGCTTCGGCAAGGTGCTCGACGGCTTCGCGACCGGCAACCTGCCGACGCCTGGTCCGCAGAACGGCCGCCAGTTCTCGGCGCCCGCCGGCGGTCCGACCACGTTGAAGGAGAAGACATGAGCCGCAACCGCACCCGCGTTGCGGCCCTGAGCCAAGAGGGCGCCGCGATGAAGAACTGGCGCTACGTGGCGCTGCATACACTCGCGGCCGCCGCTTTCATTTTCGTGCTGCAGCGGTTCGCGCTCAACGCGACGCTGGAGTCCAGTCTGCTGTGGGCGCTGGTGTTCGGCGGCTGCGCCGCCTTCATCGCCACCATGCAGTCGAACCGCTGACATCCGAGGAAGCCGTCTGATCATGCTCGACGACAAGGACCGCATCTTCACCAACCTCTATGGCCTGCACGATTGGGGCCTCGAAGGCGCACGCCGGCGCGGCAGCTGGGACGGCACCAAGGCGCTGATCGAGAAGGGCCGCGACTGGATCATCAACGAGATGAAGGCGTCGGGCCTGCGCGGCCGCGGCGGCGCCGGCTTCCCGACCGGCCTGAAATGGTCGTTCATGCCGAAGGAATCGACCGACGGCCGGCCGAGCTATCTCGTGGTCAACGCCGACGAATCCGAGCCCGGCACCTGCAAGGATCGCGAGATCATGCGGCATGATCCGCATCATCTCGTCGAGGGCTGTCTGCTCGCCAGCTTCGCGATGAACGCGCATGCCTGCTACATCTATGTGCGCGGCGAGTTCATCCGCGAGCGCGAGCGGCTGCAGGCGGCGATCGATCAGGCCTATGAGGCCAACCTGATCGGCAAGAACAACATCCACGGCTGGCCGTTCGATGTCTACGTCGCCCACGGCGCCGGCGCCTATATCTGCGGCGAGGAGACCGCGCTGCTGGAGAGCCTCGAGGGCAAGAAGGGCCAGCCGCGGCTGAAGCCGCCATTCCCGGCCAATGTCGGCCTCTATGGCTGCCCGACCACGGTCAACAACGTCGAGTCGATCGCGGTGGCGCCGACCATCCTGCGTCGCGGCGCGGCGTGGTTTGCCGGCATCGGCCGTCCGAACAATGTCGGCACAAAACTGTTCTGCATCTCCGGTCACGTCGAGCGGCCCTGCAACGTCGAAGAGGCGATGGGCATCCCGTTCCGCGAGCTGATCGAGAAGCATTGCGGCGGCATCCGTGGCGGCTGGGATAATCTGAAGGCGGTGATTCCGGGCGGCTCGTCGGTGCGCATGGTGCCGGCCGATCAGATCATCGACACGCCGATGGATTTCGACAGCCTGTCCAAGCTGCGCTCGGGCCTCGGCACCGCGGCCGTGATCGTGATGGACAAGTCGACCGACCTGATCCGGGCGATCGCGCGCATCTCGTATTTCTACAAGCACGAGAGCTGCGGCCAGTGCACGCCGTGCCGCGAGGGCACCGGCTGGATGTGGCGCGTGCTGACCCGCATGGCCGAGGGCCGGGCGCACAAGCGCGAGATCGACATGCTGCTGGAGGTCACCAAGCAGATCGAGGGGCACACGATCTGCGCGCTGGGTGACGCCGCAGCGTGGCCGATCCAGGGCCTGATCACTCATTTCCGTCACGAGATCGAAGCGCGCATCGACCAGTATTCGCACAAGGCCGATGTCGACGACGTCGGCGTGCGCGATCCCGCGCATATGGTGGCGGCGGAGTAGGCGATGGCAGGCCGACCTGCCAGCAAGGTTTTCCTTCGCGCCTGTCGCGCCTTTCCGGTGCGCGACGGCGCGGTGGTTCGTGGTTTGAGAGAGATGTGAGGCAATGACCAAGATCATCATCGATGGCAAAGAGATCGATGTGCCGCCGGAGTACACGCTGCTGCAGGCGTGCGAGGCGGCTGGCGCCGAGATCCCGCGCTTCTGCTATCATGAGCGGCTGTCGATCGCCGGCAACTGCCGGATGTGCCTCGTCGAGGTAAAGGGCGGACCGAAGCCGGTCGCGAGCTGCGCCTGGGGCGTGCGCGACTGCCGGCCGGGCCCGAAGGGCGAGCCGCCGGAGATCTCGACGCGGTCGCCGATGGTCAAGAAGGCGCGCGAAGGCGTGATGGAATTCCTTCTGATCAACCATCCGCTGGACTGCCCGATCTGCGACCAGGGTGGCGAGTGCGATCTGCAGGACCAGGCGATGGGCTATGGTGTCGACACCAGCCGCTTCGCCGAGAACAAGCGCGCGGTCGAGGACAAGTATCTCGGCGCGCTGGTCAAGACCTCGATGAACCGCTGCATCCAGTGCACCCGTTGCGTGCGCTTTTCGGCGGAAGTCTGCGGCGTGCCGGAAATGGGCGCGATCGGCCGTGGCGAGGACATGGAGATCACGACCTATCTCGAGCAGGCGTTGAGCTCGGAGCTGCAGGGCAATCTGGTCGATATCTGCCCGGTCGGTGCGCTGACCTCGAAGCCCTACGCCTTCGCCGCACGCCCTTGGGAGCTCGGCAAGACGCAGTCGATCGACGTCATGGATGGGCTCGGCTCGGCGATCCGGGTCGACACCCGCGGCCGCGAGGTGATGCGCATCCTGCCGCGCATCAACGATGCCGTGAACGAGGAGTGGATCTCGGACAAGACGCGGCACGTCGTCGACGGCCTGCGCACGCAGCGGCTCGATCGTCCTTATGTCCGCGAGGATGGCAAGCTGCGCCCGGCCTCCTGGCCCGAGGCGTTCAAGACGATCGCGACCAAGCTGTCGCGCATCGACGGCAAGCGCATCGGCGCGATTGCCGGCGATCTCGCCGCAGTCGAGGAGATGTACGCGCTCAAGGATCTGCTCGCAAAGCTCGGCTCGACCAATGTCGGGGTGCAGGGCGGGGACAGCTTCGATGCCAAGCTCGGCCGTGCGTCCTACCTGTTCAATCCGACCATCGCCGGCATCGAGCAGGCCGATGCGATCCTGATCGTCGGTGCCAATCCGCGCAAGGAAGCGGCTGTGCTCAACGCCCGCATCCGCAAGCGTTGGCGCTCCGGTCAGCTCAAGGTCGGCGTCGTCGGTCCCAAGGCCGATCTGACCTATGCGTACGAGCACATCGGCGCTGGCACCGACTCCCTGAGCGACGTCGCTGCCGGCAAGCATTCGTTCGCGACCACCTTCCGTAACGCCAAGAACCCGATCGTGCTGGTCGGCGCCGGCGCCGCAGCGCGCCACGACGGCGCGGCGATCCTGTCGCTGGCGGCCAAGATCGCGATGGACGTCAACGCCGTGCGCGATGACTGGAACGGCTTTGCCGTGCTGCACGACACCGCCTCGCGGGTCGGCGCGCTCGACATCGGCTTCAACGGCACCGGACTGACCGGCGCCCAGATGACCACCTTCGGCACGATGGACGTGATGTTCCTGCTCGGCGCCGACGAGGTCGAGGTGCCCGAGGGCGTGTTCACCGTCTACATCGGCACCCACGGCGACCGTGGCGCGCATCGCGCCGACGTGATCCTGCCGGGCGCAGCCTACACCGAGAAGTCCGGCCTCTACGTCAACACCGAGGGCCGGGTTCAGGTCGCCGGCCGCGCCTCGTTCCCGCCGGGTGAGGCGCGCGAGGACTGGGCGATCATCCGCGCGCTGTCCGACGTGCTCGGCAAGAAGCTTGGCTACGACTCGCTGGCCGCTCTGCGCGCTGCGATCATCAAGGCCGTGCCGCATCTTGGCCGCATCGACCAGATCGAGGCGGGCAAGATCGCCGACATCAAGACCCTGGCGGGCAAGGGCGGCAACCTCGAGAAGGCGCCGTTCAAGCCGCTGATCGACGACTTCTATCTCACCAACCCGATCGCGCGCGCATCGGCGGTCATGGCGGAATGCTCCCGCCTGGCCTCCGGGCAGATGCTGACGGCAGCGGAGTGAGCGTGACCTGATGGCTGATTTCTTTGCAAGCTCGTTCTGGACCGGCTTCCTCTGGCCGCTGATCGTCATGGTCGCGCAGA
Organism: Bradyrhizobium sp. SZCCHNR1053; assembly: GCF_032381235.1. Taxonomy (NCBI): domain Bacteria; kingdom Pseudomonadati; phylum Pseudomonadota; class Alphaproteobacteria; order Hyphomicrobiales; family Nitrobacteraceae; genus Bradyrhizobium; species Bradyrhizobium sp. SZCCHNR1053. Next base: position 744,211 of record NZ_JAUHJM010000001.1, on the reverse strand, counting down.
GCGTCCTGCTCCTCGTCGTCCTGCTGGTCGCGATTGCCTACATCCTGCTGGCCGACCGCAAGATCTGGGCGGCGGTGCAGATCCGCCGGGGTCCCAACGTGGTCGGGCCCTGGGGCCTGTTTCAGTCCTTCGCCGACCTGCTGAAGTTCGTGCTCAAGGAGCCGATCATTCCGGCCGGCGCCAACAAGGGCGTGTTCCTGCTGGCGCCGCTGGTCTCCTGCGTTTTGGCGCTGGCGGCCTGGGCGGTGATCCCGACCAATCTCGGCTGGGCGATCGCCGACATCAATGTCGGCATCCTCTTCATCTTCGCGATCTCGTCGCTGTCGATCTACGGCATCATCATGGCCGGCTGGTCGTCGAACTCGAAGTACCCGTTCCTGGCGGCGCTGCGCTCGGCGGCGCAGATGGTGTCCTACGAGGTCTCGATCGGCTTCGTGATCATCACGGTGCTGCTGTGCGCCGGCACTCTGAACCTCTCGGCGGTGGTCGAGGCGCAGCATGCCCGCGGGCTTGCGAGCCTGATCGGCCTGCCGCAGCTGACGATCCTGAACTGGTACGTCTGGCCGCTGTTCCCGATGTTCGTGGTGTTCTACGTCTCGGCGCTGGCCGAGACCAACCGTCCGCCCTTCGATCTCGTTGAGGCGGAATCGGAACTCGTCGCCGGCTTCATGGTGGAATACGGCTCGACGCCGTACCTGCTGTTCATGCTCGGCGAGTATGTCGCGATCACCACGATGTGCGCGCTGGCGACGATCCTGTTTCTGGGCGGCTGGCTACCGCCGATCGACCTGCCGCCGTTCAACTGGGTGCCGGGCGTCATCTGGTTCTCGCTCAAGCTGTTCTTCATGTTCTTCCTGATCGCGATGGCGAAAGCGATCGTGCCGCGTTACCGCTACGACCAGTTGATGCGTCTGGGCTGGAAAGTCTTCCTGCCGCTGTCGCTGGCCATGGTGGTGATCGTCGCGGGCGTGCTGCACTTCGCCGGCATCGCGCCGAAATGAGGCTGTCATGAACATTTCCGCCACCGCACGGTCGCTGCTGCTGCAGGAGTTCGTCTCCGCGTTCTTCCTCGCGATGCGTTACTTCTTTCAGCCCAAGCCGACCCTGAACTATCCGTTCGAGAAGGGCCCGATCTCGCCGCGCTTCCGCGGCGAGCACGCGCTGCGCCGCTATCCCAATGGCGAGGAGCGCTGCATTGCCTGCAAGCTCTGCGAGGCCGTCTGCCCTGCGCAGGCGATTACGATCGAGGCCGGCCCGCGTCGCAACGACGGCACCCGCCGCACGGTGCGCTACGACATCGACATGGTGAAATGCATCTATTGCGGCCTCTGCCAGGAGGCCTGTCCGGTCGACGCCATCGTCGAAGGACCGAACTTCGAGTTCGCGACCGAGACCCGCGAGGAGCTCTACTATGACAAGGCCAAGCTGCTCGCGAACGGCGACCGCTGGGAGCGCGAGATCTCCAAAGCCATCGCGCTCGACGCGCCGTACCGCTGAGGCCGTCCGATGATCCTTCCTGCGCTCTTCTTCTACCTGTTCGCGGCGGTCTGCGTGGCCTCCGCGGTGATGGTGATCGTCTCGAAGAACCCCGTTCATTCGGTGCTCTATCTGATCCTCGCCTTCGTCAACGCCTCCGGCCTGTTCGTGCTGATGGGAGCCGAATTCCTGGCGATGATCCTGGTCGTCGTCTATGTCGGCGCGGTCGCGGTGCTGTTCCTGTTCGTGATCATGATGCTCGACGTCGACTTCACGGAGCTCCGCGAGGGCTTCCTGCAGTACATGCCGATTGGCCTCGTCATCGGCGGCATCTTCCTGTTCGAGCTGCTGCTGACGGTGTCGTATTGGGTCATCAACCCGACGGCGCCGAAGGCGATCACCGCGGCGATCCCGACCAACGTCACCAACACCGAGGCGCTCGGCCTCGTGCTCTATACGAAATACATCCATTACTTCCAGCTGTCGGGCATGATCCTGCTGGTGGCGATGATCGGCGCGATCGTGCTGACCCTGCGCCACAAGGCGAGCGTCAAGCGCCAGGACATCAACGTCCAGAACGCGCGCACGCCCGAGATGGCGATGGCCGTCCGCAAGGTTGCGGTCGGGCAGGGGCTGCAGGATACGGACGCCGCGGAGTGGGTGAAATGACCATCGGACTGGGACATTACCTCGCCGTCGCCGCGATGCTGTTCACGCTCGGCATCCTCGGCATCTTCCTGAACCGCAAGAACATCATCGTCATCCTGATGTCGATCGAGCTGATCCTGCTCGCGGTGAACATCAACCTGGTGGCGTTCTCCACCTTCCTCGGCGACATCGTCGGGCAGGTGTTCGCGCTGCTGGTTCTGACCGTTGCGGCGGCGGAAGCCGCGATCGGCCTCGCCGTGCTGGTGGTCTACTTCCGCAACCGCGGCTCGATTGCGGTTGAAGACGTCAATCTGATGAAGGGCTAAGGGCGCATGATCCGCACAGATGGGGGCCGGCTTGCCGGCAAGGTCATGCGTAAGGGGACGGGCGAATGATCCAGGCCATTGTCTTTCTGCCGCTGCTCGGCGCGATCCTGGCCGGCCTGATCGCGCTGCTGGGGGCGCATGGACGCCATCCGAGCGGCGATGTGGTCGAGCATCATCACGACGACGGCCATCACCACGGCGCCGCCGACGCGCAGGCACATGACGATCACGGTCATGGGCACGATGACCATCATGTCGCCGAGCCGCCCGCGGCCGGCACCTGGGCCGCGCAGGTGATCACGACGGCGCTGTTGTTCGTGTCGGCCGGCCTATCCTGGGCGATGCTGATCAGCGTCGGCTTCATGCATCATGAGGCCGGGGTCAAGGAGCTGCTGCCCTGGATCAATTCCGGCGAGCTGCAGGTCTCCTGGGCGCTGCGCGTCGATACGCTGACGGCGGTGATGCTCGTCGTCGTGACCAGCGTGTCCTCGCTCGTGCATCTCTATTCGATCGGCTACATGGACGAGGATCCGAACCGTCCGCGCTTCTTCGCCTATCTCAGCCTGTTCACCTTCGCGATGCTGATGCTGGTGACGGCGAACAACCTCGTGCAGCTGTTCTTCGGCTGGGAGGGCGTCGGTCTCGCCAGCTACCTGCTGATCGGCTTCTGGTTCCAGAAGCCGTCGGCCAACGCTGCCGCGATCAAGGCCTTCGTCGTCAACCGCGTCGGCGATTTCGGCTTCGCGCTCGGCATCTTCGCCGTGTTCCTGCTGGCGAAGTCGACCGACTTCGAGACCATCTTCAACGCCGCGCCGAGCTTCGCGGGCAAGACCATCAACTTCCTCGGCTGGAATGCCGACGCACTGACGCTGACCTGCCTGCTGCTGTTCATGGGTGCGATGGGCAAGTCGGCGCAGTTCCTGCTGCACACCTGGCTGCCGGACGCGATGGAAGGTCCGACCCCGGTCTCGGCGCTGATCCACGCCGCGACCATGGTCACCGCCGGCGTGTTCATGGTGGCGCGCCTGTCGCCGCTGTTCGAGCTCGCGCCCAATGCGCAGGCCGTGGTGATGTTCTTCGGCGCGACCACGGCGTTCTTCGCCGCGACTGTCGGCCTGGTGCAGAACGACATCAAGCGCATCGTCGCGTACTCGACCTGCTCACAGCTCGGCTACATGTTCGTGGCGATGGGAGCAGGGGCCTACTCGGTCGGCATGTTCCACCTGTTCACGCACGCCTTCTTCAAGGCGCTGCTGTTCTTAGGGTCAGGCTCGGTGATCTACGCGATGCACCACGAGCAGGACATCCGCAACATGGGCGGCCTGTGGCGCAAGATCCCATACACCTTCGCGGTGATGACGGTCGGCACCCTGGCGCTCACCGGCTTCCCCGGCTTCGCAGGCTTCTTCTCCAAGGATGCGATCATCGAGGCTGCGTACGCCGCACACAATCCGTTTGCGACCTACGCGTATTTCCTCACCATTGTCGCCGCCGGCCTGACCTCGTTCTATTCCTGGCGCCTGGTGTTCAAGACATTCTTCGGTACGCCGCACGACCAGCACCACTACGATGCCGCACATGAGAGCCCGATCTGGATGCTGATCCCGATCGGCGTGCTCGCGGCAGGCTCGATCCTGGCCGGCCTCCCGTTCAAGGGCGTGTTCACCGATCCCCATGGTGTCGAGCACTTCTTCGGCGAGTCGCTGAAGATGAACCCGCACATCCTGGAGGACATGGAGCATATGCCGTTCTGGCTCGCTCAACTGCCGTTCATCATGATGGTGCTGGGCTTTGCGGTCTCCTACTTCTTCTACATTAGTCGTCCGGACATCCCGGAGGAGCTGGCGGCCCAGCAGCCGCTGCTCTACAAGTTCCTGCTCAACAAGTGGTACTTCGACGAGCTGTATGACGTGATCTTCGTCCGTCCTGCGAAGTGGCTCGGCCGCTTCCTCTGGAAGAAGGGCGACGGCTTCGTCATCGACGGGTTCGGTCCGGATGGTGTCTCGGCGCGGGTGCTCGACATCACGCGCAACGTCGTCAAGATCCAGACCGGATATCTCTATCATTATGCCTTTGCCATGCTGATCGGCGTCGCCGGCCTGATCACCTGGTTCATGTTCATGGGGGGCCAGCAATGACCACCTGGCCAATTCTCTCTGTCGTCACCTTCCTGCCCATCGTCGGCGCGCTGCTGATCTATCTGGTGCGCGGCGACGACGAGGCGGCCCGGCGCAACGCGCGCTGGATCGCGCTGTGGACCACGCTGATCACCTTCGCGGTGTCGGTGATCCTGGTGCTGCGCTTCGATCCGGCACAGACCGACTTCCAATTCGTCGAGAAGTCGAACTGGCTGGCGGCCGGCATCAGCTATCACATGGGCGTCGACGGCATCTCGCTGCCGTTCGTGATCCTGACCACCGCTTTGATGCCGTTCTGCATCATCGCGAGCTGGAAGTCGGTCACCAACCGGCTGCGCGAATACATGATGGCGTTCCTGATCCTGGAAACGCTGATGGTTGGCACGTTCTCCGCGCTCGACCTCGTTCTGTTCTATCTGTTCTTCGAGGGCGGCCTGATTCCGATGTTCCTGATCATCGGGGTCTGGGGCGGTCCGCGCCGGGTCTACGCCTCGTTCAAGTTCTTCCTCTACACGCTGCTTGGCTCGGTGCTGATGCTGCTCGCCATCATGGCGCTGTACTGGAACGCCGGCACGACCGACATTCCGACCTTGATGCATACGGCGGTGCCGCGCTCCTTGCAGACCTGGGCATGGCTTGCCTTCTTCGCCTCCTTCGCGGTGAAGATGCCGATGTGGCCGGTTCACACCTGGCTGCCGGATGCGCACGTCGAGGCGCCCACCGCGGGCTCGGTGATTCTCGCCGCGATCCTGCTGAAGATGGGCGGCTACGGCTTCCTGCGCTTCTCGCTGCCGATGTTCCCGCTGGCCTCGCATGATTTCGCGCCGCTGATCTTCACGCTGTCGACGATCGCGATCATCTACACCTCGCTGGTGGCGCTGATGCAGGAGGATATAAAGAAGCTGATCGCGTACTCCTCTGTCGCGCATATGGGCTTCGTCACGATGGGCATCTTCGCCGGGACCATCCAGGGTGTGGCCGGCGGCGTGTTCCAGATGATCTCCCACGGCATCGTCTCGGGCGCGCTGTTCCTCTGCGTCGGCGTGGTCTATGACCGCATGCACACCCGCGAGATCGCGGCTTATGGCGGCCTCGTGAACCGGATGCCGGTCTACGCGCTGGTGTTCATGGTGTTCACGATGGCCAATGTCGGGTTGCCCGGCACTTCCGGCTTCGTCGGCGAGTTCATGACTCTGCTCGGCACTTTCAAGGTGTCGATCCCGACCGCGTTCTTCGCGACCTTTGGCGTCATCCTTTCGGCCTGCTATGCGCTGTGGCTGTACCGCAAGGTGGTGTTCGGCGCGCTGACCAAGCCATCGCTCGCTAGCATCAAGGACCTGACCTTCCGTGAAGGCATCATCCTGTTTCCGCTGGTGGCGCTGACCATCCTGTTCGGCGTCTATCCGAAGCCGATCCTCGACATGTCGGCGGCGTCGGTGCAGCAGCTCGTGACCAATTACAATACAGCCGTGACGGCCGTGAAGGCCGCTGCGCTGCTCCAATGAGACCCCAGAGGTCGGGACAAAGACGATGATCGAGAATCTTGGGGCTCAGCTTTGGGTGGTGTTGCCGGAGCTGCTGCTGGCCGTGGGGGCCATGGCGCTCTTGATGCTGGGCGCGTTCCGCGGGCAGGGGGCAACGGGCATCGTCACCGGCCTTGCGATCGTTCTGCTGATCGTGGTCGGCATCCTGGTGCTGCGCCAGCCGGCGGGCCAGGCCTTCGGCGGCAGCTTCATCGCCGACAGCTATGCGAGGTTCCTGAAGATCCTGATGCTGATCGGCTCGATCGCGACGCTGGTGATGTCGGTGGAGTTCCTGTCGGCGCCGGACCGCCGCATCTTCGAATATGCGATCCTGGTGCTGCTTTCGACGCTCGGCATGCTGGTGCTGATCTCGGCCGGGGATCTGATTGCGCTCTATCTCGGCCTCGAGCTGATGTCGCTCGCGCTCTATGTCGTCGCGGCGAGCCATCGCGACAATGCCAAGTCGACGGAAGCCGGCCTGAAGTATTTCGTGCTGGGCGCGCTGTCCTCCGGCATGCTGCTGTACGGTGCATCGCTCATCTACGGCTTTACCGGAACGGTGAGCTTTGCCGGGATCGCGGCGGCCACGAAGGCCGGCAGCGTCGGCATCATATTTGGCCTGGTGTTCCTGTTTGCCGGCATGTGCTTCAAGATCTCGGCGGTGCCGTTCCACATGTGGACGCCGGACGTCTATGAAGGCGCGCCGACGCCGGTGACGGCGTTCTTCGCCTCCGCGCCCAAGGTCGCAGCGATGGCCGTGTTCGCGCGCGTCGCGCTGACCGCGTTCCCCGGCATCACCTTCCAGTGGCAGCAGATCATCGTGTTTGTCTCGATCGCCTCGATGGCGCTCGGCTCGTTCGCCGCGATCGGCCAGACCAACATCAAGCGCCTGATGGCCTATTCGTCGATCGGCCACATGGGCTTCGCGCTGGTCGGTCTCGCCGCCGGTACGGTGGAAGGCGCGCAGGGCGTGCTGACCTACATCGCGATCTACGTCGCGATGACGCTCGGCTCCTTCGCCGTGATCATGGCGATCAAGCGCAACGGCCAGTCGTTCGAGAAGATCAGCGATTTTTCGGGACTTTCGCGCACCAATCCGCTGCTCGCCTTCTTCTTCGCGATGCTGCTGTTCTCGCTGGCCGGCGTTCCTCCGCTCGCGGGCTTCTTCGCCAAATGGTACGTGTTCGTCGCCGCGATCAAGGGCGGGCTGTTCACACTGTCGGTGATCGGCGTCCTTACCAGCGTGGTCGGCGCCTACTATTATCTGCTGATCGTCAAGACGATGTATTTCGACGAGCCGCTGCCTACGCTCGATCCCGTCAGGATCGAGCTGCGCACCGTGCTCGCGATCTCCGGCATCTTCAACATCCTGTTCTTCGCCTATCCCGGCCCGCTCGTCAGCGCGGCGGCGGCCGCGGCGAAATCGCTGTTCTAGATGACGTTTGCGCTAGGGTCCCAGGCCGCCAAGGCTGGCTACGGACTCGTCACGTTCGACCAGACCGGCTCGACCAATGTCGAGGCGCTGAAGTCAGCCCGAGAGGGCGGCAGAGCGCCCTGCTGGTTCGTCACATCGGAGCAGACGGCCGGGCGCGGCCGGCGCCAGCGTCCGTGGATCGCCCCGCGTGGCAATCTGGCCTCGAGCGTGCTGGAAGTGCTGAACGTGGCTCCTGCGATCGCAGCCACACTCGGCTTTGCCGCAGGCCTCTCCATCGAGAGCGCGTTGCGCCAGGTGAGCATCGAGGCTGCGCTGCGGTCCGGAGCACACGCGTCATTTGCGCTGAAATGGCCGAACGACGTTCTCGTTGACGGCCGCAAGATCGTCGGCATGCTGCTCGAGGCGGAGCAGGTGGCTGGCGGATTGGCGGTGGTTGTCGGCGTCGGAACCAACGTGGTGGCGGCGCCGCCGGATACCCCGACTCCGGCGGTATCGTTGGCGGACCTCGGCATCCAGGTGACCGCCGAGGATCTGTTCTCGGCGCTGTCGGATGCCTGGGTCGAATATTTCGGCATCTGGAACGAGGGGCGGGGCTTCGGTGATATCCGCAGGCTCTGGCTGGAGCGGGCGGCAGGCCTCGGCCAGCCGGTCGCCATCAGGTCCGGACATGCTATCATCGAGGGGATTTTCGACACGATCGACGAACAGGGTTGTATGCTGGTGCGGACCGCGGAGGGACGATTGGAGCCGATCACGGCCGGTGATGTTCATTTCGGCTCGGTCGCATCCAAAGGAGCGGTCTAGATGGCACGTCCCGACGAACTGACATTTGCGCCGCTCGGAGGTGTCGGCGAGATCGGCATGAACCTGTCGATCTACGGGCTCGGCAATCGCCACCAGCGCTCGTGGCTCGCGATCGATCTTGGCGTCTCCTTCGGCGATGAGGAGCATCTGCCGGGCATCGACCTGATCATGCCCGACGTCGCCTTCCTGGAGAAGGAGCGCAACAACCTGGTCGGCCTCGTGCTGACCCACGCGCATGAGGACCATTTCGGCGCCATCATCGATCTGTGGCCGCGGCTGAAATGCCCGATCTACGCGACCAAGTTCAGCGCCGCGCTGTTCGAGGCCAAGTGTGAGGCTGAGCGCCTCCCGGCCAAGATACCGGTCAAGGTGATCCCCTCCGGCGGCCGCGTCGACATCGGTCCTTTCAACGTCGAGTTCATTCCGGTCGCGCATTCGATCCCTGAATCGCACGCGCTGGCGATCCACACCGAGGTCGGCACCGTCCTGCACACCGGTGACTGGAAGATCGATCCGACGCCGGTGTTGGGCGCGCCGACGGATGAGAAGCGGCTGCGCGAGCTCGGCGACGCCGGACTTCTCGCCTTGATCGGGGATTCCACCAACGCGGTGCGCGAGGGACGCTCGCCGTCGGAGGCCGAGGTTGCCAAGACGATTACGACCCTGGTCAAGGAGGCGCGCGGCCGCGTGGCCGTGACCACCTTCGCCTCCAACGTCGCGCGTATCCGCGCCGTCGCCGAAGCGGCGCGCGCGGCCGAGCGCGAGGTCGTCATCGTCGGCCGCGCCATGGAGCGCGTGGTCCAGGTCGCGCGCGAGACCGGTTATCTCGATGGCGTGCAGAACTTCCGCGGCATGGACCTCTACGGGCACTTTCCGGCCGACAAGGTGCTGGCGCTGTGCACGGGCAGCCAGGGCGAGCCGCGCGCCGCGCTCTCGCGCATCGCCAATGACGATCATCCGCTGGTCACCTTGAACAAGGGCGACACTGTCATCTTCTCGTCGCGCACCATCCCCGGCAACGAGAAGGCGGTCGGCGCCGTCATCAACGGGCTGGTGCAGCAGGGTATCGAGATCATCACCGACCGCAATCATCTGGTTCATGTCTCCGGCCATCCGCGCCGCGACGAGCTGCGCGACATGATCGCGTGGACGCGGCCGCAGCTCCTGATCCCCGTCCATGGCGAGGCGCTGCATCTCCACGAGCATGCGAGGCTGGCGCGCGCCTGCGGCGTGCCCAAGGTGATCACCTGCCGCAACGGCGATCTCGTCAAGCTCGGTCCCGGCGATCCCGGAATCATCGACCAGCTGCCGGCAGGGCGCCTCTACAAGGACGGCAGCATCGTCGAGGATTCGAAGTCGCGCGCCGTGGTCGAGCGTCGCAAGATGGCCTTTGCCGGCTGCATCTTCGTGGCGCTCGCCATCACCGAGAAGGGCGAGCTGGCCGACGATCCGGAAGTCGACATGGTCGGCATCCCCGAGAAGAATGCGGCGGGCGAGGAGATGGACGACATCGTCTTCGATGCTGTCGTCTCGACCTTCGAAGGTCTGCCGCGGGCGCGTCGGCGCGATCCGGACGCAGCGGCAGAATCCGTGCGGCGGGCGGTGCGTTCGGCGGTCAATGAGCAATGGGGCAAGAAGCCGATCTGTCTGGTTCACGTCCTGGAAGTCTGACGCAGGCCGATCAAACGGCGGTTCAAAAGAAAAGTGGAGGATGTCATGCTGGGCCGGCTCAACCACGTCGCCATCGCGGTCAAGGACGCCGAAAAGGCCGCCAAGATCTACGGCGCGGCGTTCGGCGCCGAGATATCCCCAGCCGTCCCGTTGCCTGAGCACGGCGTGATCACCGTGTTCGTGACCCTGCCCAATACCAAGATCGAGTTCATTCAGCCGCTGGGCGAAGCGTCGCCGATCGCGAAGTTTCTCGAGCGCAATGCGGATGGCGGCATCCATCACGTCTGCTACGAGGTGGCCGACATCATCGCCTCGCGCGACACGCTGATCAAGGAGGGCGCCCGCGTGCTCGGCGACGGCCAGCCGAAGATCGGCGCCCATGGCAAGCCGGTGCTGTTCCTGCATCCGAAGGATTTTTCCGGCGCGCTCGTCGAGATCGAGCAGGCCTGAGGCAGCGGGGCGATCATGGCCTATACGATCTCTACCTGGCTCGCGATCTACTTCGTGCTGTGGTGGGTCATGCTGTTCGTGACCCTGCCGTTCGGCGTGCGCAGCCAGCACGAGACGGGCGGCGGCTCGCCCGGCACCGATCCCGGGGCGCCGACCATCAGCCTGATGGGACGCCGCCTGATCTGGACGACGCTGCTGTCGGCGGTCGTGTTCGGCCTGGCACTCGTGGCCTATCAGGCCGGGTATCTCAGCATCGAGCGACTGTCGCGGCTGATGGGGATTCCGTTCTAGCTGCCGCTCGCATCGCACAACGTTCTCTCGAAGCCGATGCGCGGACGCGCGTCGGCTTTTTTGCTATAGGAGGTCAAAACAAGTTCGATAGGGAGGTTGCGCGTGACGACATCGGCCGAGGCCCGGAACGGGACGCCATCGGGCTATCGCATTCTGAACGAGACTGATCTTCGAAACTATCTCGCGGGGATCCCTTCAGTTGCAGGGCAACTCGGCGGACCGGCCGAGCGCTGGTCGATCACCGAGGTCGGCGATGGCAACCTCAATCTAGTCTTCATCGTCAAGGGATCGTCCGGCGGACTCGCGGTGAAGCAGGCGCTGCCTTACGTGCGGCTGGTCGGCGAGAGCTGGCCGCTGCCGCTGTCACGCGCCCACTATGAGCATCTGGCGCTGACGCATCAGAACCGCCTTGCCCCGGGCCTCGTGCCGGCCATCGTTCATCATGATCCGGCGCTGGCGCTGACGGCGATGGAGCTGCTGGAGCCGCACATCATCATGCGCAAGGGGCTGGTCGCGGGCACGATCTATCCGGCCTTCGTCGATCACATCACGACCTTCATGGCGCGGACGCTGTTCTTCTCGTCCGACCTCGCGCTCTCTGCCGCCGCGAAGAAGGAGGCGATCGCGAGCTTCGCCGGCAATCACGCGCTGTGCAAGATCACGGAGGACCTGATCTTCACCGATCCCTATCGGATCGCTGAGCAGAACCGCTGGACCTCACCATGGCTCGACGCGACCGCGGCCGACATTCGTGCCGATCTCGATCTTCATGTCGCGGTCTCCCGGCTGAAGCTGAAGTTCTTGTCGAGCGCCGAGGCGCTGATCCATGGTGACCTGCACACCGGATCGATCATGGTCACGGACACCGAGACCCGGGTGATCGATCCGGAATTCGCCTTCTACGGCCCGATGGGCTTCGACGTCGGTGCTGTCCTGGCCAACTTGTTGATGGCCTATTTTGCATCGGCCGGACACGAGCGCGCGCCCGGCGACAGGGCGGCATTCGAGAGCTGGGTGCTGATCACCGTGGACCAGGTGTGGAGCGCGTTCTCGGGCAAGTTCCTGGCGCTGTGGCGCAGCGAGGCCATCGGCGATGCCTATCCGCTCTCGCTGTTTCCCGGTGAAGCAGGAACTGCGCGGCTTGAGGCCGAACGTCAGGCCTTCATGGCGCGCCTGTTCCAGGATGCCGTCGGATTTGCAGCCGCGAAGATCATCCGTCGTATTCTCGGCCTGGCGCACAACATCGATTTCGAGCTGATCGAGGATGAGAAGCGGCGCGCGACCTGCGAGGCGCGGGCATTGCGCTTGGCCCGAACGCTGATGGTGGAGACGGCATCGTTCACGTCGATCGAGGCCGTGACACGCGCCGCGCGCGAGCTGCGTCACTGGCAGCCTGGTTTTTGATTCACGGGGTCAACGTCATTGCGAGGAGCAAAGCGACGAAGCAATCCAGAATCTTCGCAAGCCTCTGGAATGCTTCGCTTCGCTCGCAATGACGGAAACAGATGCGTAGGGTGGGCAAAGGCACGCGGCGACGGTCTGTCGTCGTTTGCACTGTCAGATCGCGCCGTGCCCACCATGTCTCACGTGCCACGTAGCTCGATGGTGGGCACGCGACCGCCCTACGACACACGCTCAATCCGCCGCCTTGGCGCGCAGCCGCTGCGCGTAGACGTTGATCACCAGCGCGGCGAGCAGGATCAGGCCGCGGATCAGAATCTTCAGGAAGCTGTCGATGTTGACGTGGTCGAGGCCGTTGTTGAGCACGCCGAGCACGAACAGGCCGACGATGGTGTTGCCGATGCCGCCGCGGCCGCCGAACAGGCTGGTGCCGCCGACCACGACGGCAGCGATCGAATCCAGCAGGTAGGTGTCGAACTCGTTCTGCTGCGCGCTGCCGAAATGCGCCACGCCGAGCATGCCGCCAATTCCCGAGCACACCGCCGAGATCACCATGACGCTGCCGAGGATCAGCTTGACGTTCAGGCCGGAATACTCCGCTGCCTCGCGGTTGCCACCGACCATGTAGACGTAGCGGCCGAACCGCGTGTAGGTCAGCACGAGGTGCCCCAGCAGCAGCATGAGGGCGGCCACGATCACGATCCAGGGCACCCCCGCCAAGGAGCCGGAGCCGAGCGTCGTGATGATGGGCGGCACCTTGTAGGCGATCTGGCCGCGCACCAGCATGGCCGAAATGCCTGCGGCGATCTGCATCATCGCGAGCGTCATGATGAACGAGGGAATGCCGATCACGGTCAGGCCGAAGGCGTTGACCACGCCAAGCAGCGCGCACAGCGCCAGCGCGAGCAGGATGGCGGCAAAGCCGGGCATCGGCAAATTGGCGATGTTGACGTAGGACTCCTGCAAGGTGAAATAGGCCACGGCGATGCCGGTCACGTTGGCGATGGCAGCGATCGACAGGTCGATCTCGGCGCACAGGATCACGAAGGTCAGTCCGACCGCGATGATGCCGGTCACCGACACCTGGGTCAGGATGTTGCCGACATTGTCGAGCGTGGCGAAGGATGGACTCGCGATTGCGAAGAACGCGGTGAGGAAGATCAGCGTCAGGAACGGCGCGATGTTGCGCATCTGCGAGCGTAGCAGCGCTGCGACCCCGCCGGCGCGTCGCGGTTGCGCCTCCGGCATCGGAACGGTCTCGCCATGCGCCATGACAATCTCCCTACGCCGCCTCGAGCAGACGGTCTTTGCTGATGGTCTCGCCGGCGAATTCACGCACGACCTCGCCGCGCTTGAGCACAATGACGCGATCGGCCAGTGACAGGACAGTCTCCGGCTCCGTCGAGAGCACGATGACGGCAATGCCCTGGTCGCGTAGTTTCCGCACGATCTGGATCACGTCACTCTTGGCGCCAACATCCATGCCGCGGGTCGGCTCGCACAGCACCAGGAGCCGGGGCGGGTGGCTGAGCCATTTGGCCAGCGCGACCTTCTGCTGGTTGCCGCCCGAGAGCAGGCCAAGGTCGATCTCGACGTCGGCGGGACGGATCTGCAACTGCTCGACCTGGCGCTTCGCAAGCGCGCGCTCGCGGGCCGGCTTCAGCAGCACCGCGTTGATGCGGTCGAGGATGCTGATCGAGACGTTCTTGTAGACGGGCTCCTGCAGGAACAGCATGTCGCGGCGGCTCTCCGGCACGAAGGCGATGCCGGCGCGGCGCGCATCCGCCGTGCTCTTGAAGCGGTTGCGCTCGCCCGAGACGCGCAGCTCGCCGGCGTCGGGCGCGAGCTTGCCGAATAGGATCCGCGCCAGCTCGAGCTGGCCGCAGCCCATGAAGCCGTAGATGCCGAGCACCTCTCCGGCATGCACCGAAAATGAGACGCGCTTCAAATTGCGCGCCAGCGACAAGCCCGCGGCCTCGACCACCACCGGCTTGTCGGCCGGCGGCGCGGGCAGGGTGATGTCGTGGGTGTAGCTGTCCTCCAGCGCATCGCGGCCCTTGCCGATCATGGCCTCGATCAGCGCCGCCTTGCTGGTATCGGCCGCAGGTGTCTCCATGATCTTGCGACCGTTGCGGAAGACGGTCACCTCATCGGAGATGAGCAGAATGTCTTCGATGAAGTGCGAGATGAAGATGATTCCGGTGCCCTGCTCGCGTAGCGCGCGCAAGGTCGCGAACAGCCGTTCGACCTCGGGCGGTGACAGCGCCGAGGTCGGCTCGTCCAGGATGATGATGCGCGCGCCGGAGAACAGCACACGCGCGATCTCGATCAGTTGCTGCAGTCCGATCGGGAGATCGCCGAGCCGGCTCATCGGATCGGCGTCGATCCCGAGCTTCTTGAGCTGTTCGGCGGCCTCGCGCGCCATCCGGCGCCACTGCACGATACCGAGGGCATTGGTCGGCTGGTTGCCGAGAAACACGTTCTCGGCAACCGTGAGATCAGGTGCGACGCTGAGCTCCTGATGCACCATGGCGATGCCGGCCGCACGGGCGTCCCGCACGGAGTTGAAATGAACCTCGCGGCCGTCGAGCAGGAAACGGCCGGAGAAGCCGGTGTGCACGCCGGCGATGATCTTCATCAGCGTGCTCTTGCCGGCGCCGTTCTCCCCGACGAGACCATGGATCTCGCCGGGGCGAAGCGTGAAGTCGACGCCGCGCAACGCGGTGACGCCGCCGAACGACTTGGTGATGTCCTGCAATTCCAGAAGAGGCGGGCGGCTGCTCGACATGGGGAGGGACTTCAGATCAGGAAGTGATCCTCCATCCATTGCATGCCGGCGGCATTGGCCTTGGTCACGACGGGCCCATCGGTGATGACGTGCTTCGGAATGCCCTGGCCGCTCTTCTCGCCGGCGGTGACCGCGGCGACGCCTGCGACGATCGCGCCGCCATGAATACGGCAGGACGGATTGCGGACGGTCGCGAACATGCGGCCCTCGCTGACCGCCTGGATCGCCGGCGGCATGGCGTCGACGCCGCCGATCAGGATGTTGGTGCGGTTGCGCGCCTTCATGATGTTGTAGGCGGCGAGCGCCATGTCGTCATTGTGGAAGAACGCCGCGTCGATCTGCGGATATTTCGTGAGATAAGTCTCCCACAGCCGTGCCGCCTTCGACACGTCCCAGTCGGCCGGCTGCGTGTCCAGCACCTCGATGTTCGGGAACTGCTTGATCACCGAATTGAAGCCCTTGGCGCGGCCCTGCGCGCCGGTGTGGCCGAGCGCGCCCTGCGTCATGATGATCTTGCCCTTGCCGCCCATCGCAGTCGCCAGAGCCTGCGTGACCGATGCGCCCATGAACTCGTTGTCGGGTGCCAGGAACGAATGGACGTTGATCTGATCCAGCGGCGCGATCAGCGTGTCCATGTCGATCACGGGAATGCCGGCATCGATCATCTTCTGCACCGGCTGCGTCAGCGTTCCGATGCCGAACGCCTGGATGGCGACGAAATCCCACTTCTGCGACGCCATGTTGTCGATTGCGGCGCGCTGCTTCACCGCATCGAGCTGGCCGTCGAACCAGGTGACCTCGACATTGAGCAGCTTGCCCCACCATTCCGCGGCCTGCTTGCCCTGGGCGCACCAGGTCGCCTGCAGGCCGGCATTGGAGAAGGCCGCCTTGAGGGGCTTTTCGGAGCGGCCCATCTCGGCGGCCATCGCCGGATTGATGCCGAAGCCGGCGAGAAGGGCCGCCGCAGAGCCCGCGGCCGTTGCCGCCTGGAGAAGATCGCGCCTCGTCGTGGACGTTTTTTTAGTGCCGGACATCCCGTGCTCCCTGTCCCATCGTTGTCCGGCGGCGTCATTGATCGCGCCGCCGAGAGCAGCAGTGTTTCACAACCCCATTGATCACGCCACAGCCGGATGTTGTGCGTTGCACCGAGCGACTGTCGCGCCGCACGCGCGATGTCAGAAAACCGTGATGTGCTCGTGGTACGCGGCAGCGCAGCTTTGGGAGAGAGCCTTTGGCCACGACACGCATTGCCGTGATCGCCGACATCCATCACGGCCGGGATACACCAACGAAGCGGGGATCGGTGGCGCTGCAATTGCTCGAGCGCTTCGTCACGGAGGTGAACGCCGAAAACATCGATGCGGTCATCGATCTCGGCGACCGGATTTCTGACGAAGATCCCGAGCGCGATCGTCTGCTGCAAAGCGATGTCGCGATGTGTTTTGCAAAGCTTGCGCCGACGCATCATCACGTCAGCGGCAATCATGATGTCGCATTGCTCAGTCTCGCCGACAATGAAGCGATCATGGATCGTCCGAGCGGGTCGCGCGCCCTGATCATCGGCGATGTCAGATGCGTGTTCTGGCAACCCGACGTGACTCTCACGCCGACGCGCGGCCTTCGCCTCTCCGCGGGCGATCTCGACGCGCTGGTCGAACTGCTCGCGCAGGATGATCGTCCAACCTTGCTCGTCAGCCACGTGCCATTGTCAGGGCATGCTCAGATCGGCAACTACTACTTCGAAGCCAATCAGGGACACGCGGCCTATGTCGAGACCGACGCAATCCGCACGGCCATCGCGAACGCGCCGTGCCCGATCGTCGCGCTCGCCGGCCATGTTCATTGGAATACCCTGACGACGGTCGATGGCACACCGCATCTGACCTTGCAGTCGTTGACCGAGACGTTCATCTCGGGCGATCCGGCCGAGGCGGCGGGCATTCTCGCGATCGATGATGGTGTGCTGCGCTGGACCGTGACCGGCCGCGAGCCGCTGTCGGTGACGCTGCCCTGGCCAGCGGCCAAGGCGCGGTGGCGTGATCCATTGGCGCGCTTTGCGACGGCTGCGGTGGCCTGATGTGATTGCGTGTTCAGGCGGCGTTCATCCGGCCCGCGATACCGTTAACGGGAAATATTGTGGCGCGCTGCGACGACTGCAAAAAAATAGAGCAGGGCAGCGGGCCCTGCTCGGAAATTGTGTCGACCCTTTAGATATCCCGCAAGTTCAGATTTGATCTTGTTAAGCGGGGTGACGCTGCTTGTTGCGCGCCAGGGCTCCTCCCGAGACTTGGACCACCAGACTTCCGCAAGCGTTAGCCTGAGGCCCAAATTCGTAGACGATCTTTTTGCGTTTGTCATCCTTTTCGGCAACGATTGTTCAAAATTCGCGCACTCTCTGAAATGATCGGTAAGTGCTTGCAATTGACGAGTTTTATTTTCGTGTTTTCTCGTGATGGGTGCTGAATTACCGTGAAAGCGGTCGGCCCATCGGTTGCGGCGGGATTGTTCTTAATCAACGACCGCTGGCGAAATGTGCCGACTGTGCCTTGCGCGACCTCGACTCCTGGCGTGCGCTCGGGCACAAGAATTCAGTTCATTTGGCAGGCTTTGATGCGGCAGCGGCTGCAGGCGTTTCTCCCGATCATGCTGATCGCACTGATGGTGCAGATCCTGGCGCCGATCGGTGCTGCCTGGGCGGCGGCTTCAGCCGCGGCTGATCCGCTGCGCGGCCTCGAAATCTGCCACGGCCAGTCTGGTTCCCAGTCGGTGGACGATGAGTCGCCGGCGAAGCCCGCGCTCCACGGCTGTTCGCTGTGCTGCCTGGCGCAGCCGGTCACCCTGGATGGGCCGGAGCTGTCCGCCATCGCCACGCCGCAACGGGAATCGGGCGAGGTCGTGTGGCGCGCCGGTGATCCGGCCGGCCGGATCACCAAGGCCTTCTCGAACGCGCAGGCAAGGGCTCCGCCCGCAGCGTGACGCGCTGGCTGCTGTGCGGCCGTTATCTCCCAAATCGCATAACCACCGTGCGTTGTCTGCTCGGCCGTAACTGGCGCGCGGACACGTGCCAATCGATCGAGCTGCTGGCGCATTGCCGCCAAGAAAAGGATAACCGACATGACCTTCCTCGGACGCTCTCTGCTTGCATTCGCTCTCCTGTTGGGCGGATCTTCTGCCGCCTTCGCCGCGGACGTGAAGGCCGGTGACCTCGTCATCACCCAGCCATGGAGCCGCGCCACGCCGGGCGGCGCCAAGACGGGCGCCGGCTATCTGACCATCGAGAACAAGGGCAGCGCGCCGGACCGCCTCGTCGCAGTGACGGGCGACGTCGCCGGGCGAGTCGAGATTCACGAGATGGCTGTCACCAACGGCGTCATGACCATGCGTCCGCTGGATAAGGGACTCACGATCGAGCCGGGCAAGACCGTCGCGCTGGCGCCGGGCGGCTATCACCTGATGCTGATGGATCTGAAGAGCCCGCTGAAGCAGGGCGACAAGCTGCCGGTCACGCTGGAGTTCGAGAAGGCCGGCAAGGTCGCCGTGACGCTCGAGGTGCAGGCGGTCGGCGCCAAGGGGCCGGGCGGCGAGGGCGGCAGCATGATGAAGCAGCACGATCATTCCGGCATGAAGATGTAGGCCGGGCGCACTGCGACTCCGACGGAGAGGCCGGCCTCGATGCAACGGGTGGTGAACGCTGCCATGACAGCCGGTTCGCTCGCGAGCCGGCTGGTGGCGGTCGGCCGTGCTCGGGGGCCTGCCGCCCGCTTCCGTCGAAAGCTCGGCCGATATCTGCCGGTCGCTCTGCTAGCAATGCTGTTGCAGGTGCTAGCGCCAGTGGCGGCGTCCGCCATGACGGCTGTGACGATCGCGACGGCCGATCCGTTTGGCGGGGTGGTGATCTGTCATGCCGAGACGGATGCGGCGCCATCGAATGGCGATACCGACCGCACCGCCTGCGGCCTCGACTGCGTCATGTGCTGCGTGCTGCACGCTGCCGCGGCGCTCGATGCGCCGCCCGCGCCATTCGATGCGGCTCCGCTGCGTCTGACGGCGTCCATCGTCTGGACTGCGCGCGAGCTCCGCCTCGTTCATCTGCTCGCCCGGGCACAGGCGCAACCAAGAGGACCTCCCTTCCTTTCCTGAGCACAGAAATCGTCATCGGCGCCGCAGCAGCGCGCCAATCCGTTCTGAACCAGGAAGACCGGCCGTGCAGCCGGCATCGGGGAAGTCAAACATGTTCCGTCGTCATGCCCTTGGTGGTGTGAGCGTGCTCGCCCTGCAGCTCATGCTGCTGCAATCGGCCACGATCGCGAGCGCCGAGACCGAGAAGGAATTGCCGTCCGTCACCGTCGACGCGCCGCGCGCCGCGCCACAACGGGCCGTGCGCAAGCCGATCGCGCAGGCAACATCCGTCCGCACTCACGTGCCGAAGCCGCCTGCCGCATCCGTGGCCAGCAGCTCCGGGCAGGGAGGAGCGGTGTCCGACCCAGCCTCGGGTGCCGGCGCCGCTCGCAGCCAGCTCAGCCAGTCGCCGTCCGGCCAGACCGCGACCACGATCGACCGCAGCCGCTACGATGACCGGCCTGCGTTTTCCGTCGGCGACATCCTGCGCGAAAGCCCCGGCGTCTCGCTCAAGCAGGGCAACGGACCGCGCGATCTCGGCATCTCGATCCGCGGCTCCAATGCCCGCAACGGCTTCGGCATCCGCAACATCGCGCTGTTCGAGGATGGCTTTCCCGTCACGCAGCCGGACGGGCTGTCGCGCAGCGACCTGATCGATCCCCACGCCTACGGTGCGGTCGACGTGATCCGCGGGCCGTCCTCGGCGCTCTACGGCAACTATGCGACCGGAGGCGCGATCAATTTCCGCACCCGTCCGGGCGGCAGCATCGACGGCGCGGAGATCGGCAGCGAAGGCGGCAGCTTCGGCTATCTCAGCAACTACATGACGTTCGGCAAGAAGGTCGGCAATTTCGAGGGCTCGCTGTTCACCAGCGACGTCCGCGGCGACGGCTATCTCGGCAACAGCTGGTTCAACACCCAGACCGTCAACTTCCTCGGCACCTACAAGGCGACGCCCGACGACCGCTTCACGGTCAAGATCATCAACAACGACCTGGTCACGCGGCTGCCGCTCCGTTACACGCTGAGCCAATACTATCAAAACCCGTACCAGCAGGGCTGCACCACCTGGGCGTCCAGAGCAGCCGGCTGCGCGACCGTCGGGCTCAACAAGAACGGCCTCAATACGCTCGGCGGGGTGGACCAGGAGACCGCGCTGCAAGCCGGGTTCGGCCGCAACGACCGCCGCACCATCGTGGGCGGGCGCTGGGAGCACGACTTCGACAACAACACGAGCTGGCGCAATCAGTTCGTGTTCGACGACCGCAACATCAGCCAGCCGACCGGCTCGACCAGTGCGATCGGCGATTATCCGTCCTACAACTACATGAGCGACATCACCAGGCGGGGTGAGATCTTCGGGCTGGAATCGACCGCCTTCTTCGGCGCATTCTACAACACGCTGACCGCATCCGGAGATACGCGCTTCGTCGTGCCCGGCGGCAACGCGGCGCTCGGCGGCCTCTCGGCCAACACCTGGAGCGAGACCACCAACTACGGCCTGCGGGCGCGCGAGGAGCTCAAGCTGACAGCGGCACTGACGGCGGTGGCCGGTCTCGGCTGGGAGCGTACCCATCTGCGCGGCGTGAACACCGCCTATACCTACGGCGCGACGACAACGACGACGATCACGACGGCGGACCGGCAGTTCGACAATCTCGCTCCCGAGCTGGCGCTGCTCTACCGCGTGAACAGCGACTGGCTGCTGCGCGCCCGCGTTGCCACCGGCTATGGCACGCCGCAGGTCTCGAACCTGTTCGTGTTGCCAACCGGCGATTTCGGCAACAACACCCAGCTGAAGTCGCAGACCAATCTGGGCTACGACGTCGGTTTCGACTGGACGCCGAACCGGTCTCTGACCTTCAGTGCGACGGGCTTCTATGAGTTCTTTCGCAACGAGATCGTCACCCAGGCCGTCACAGGTACGCAAAACACGTCGTACACCTTCAATGCACCGCGCTCGGAGCATCGCGGCGTCGAATTGGCGGCCGATTGGCGGTTCCTGCCGGGCTGGCGGTTCACCACTGCCTACACCTATCTCGACCAAGTCTACACTGAATATACCGAGAACCTTGCGGGCGGCTCGAAGCTGTTCAGCTTCAACCGCGTTGGCAACAAGATTCCCGGCATCTCGCCGAACGAGCTGACCGCACGGCTCGGATACGATCACCATAGCGGGAGGCTCGCGGGGCTTGGTGCCTTCGTCGAGGTCCAGTGGAAGGATTCCTTCTATATGGACAACGCCAATCTGCTGAAGGCACCGGGCTATGAGCTCGTCAATCTGAACGTCCACTACAAGACCGAGCTTGCCTCGGACACGTTCAAGTCGATGAACGTCTTCTTCGAGGTCCGCAATGTGTTCGACCGCACCTACATCGCCTCCGCAAACAACCTGCAGAATACGGTGACGGGCGCCGGCGTGCAGGGACTGGCGGGCACGGGAACGATCTACGCCGGCTCACCGCGCGCCTTCGTGGCTGGCATGAAGGTGGCATTCCGATGAGGCACAACATGACAAGGACGCCATTGCTTCGAGGCTGCGTCATCGGACTCGCCATGGCCCTGATGTGGCCGCTGTCCGTGCAGGCCCAGATGGCACATCAGCACGGATCGGACGCCGCATGCGAGGGCACCGAACTCAGATGCGCAACCAAGGTGACGCCGTTCTTCGCTGGCGACGGCAAGCTCTGGCTCGTTTGGATGGCCGGGGGACGGATCTCGGTTGCGAGCTCGTCCGACGGCGGGAAAACGTATTCCGCCACCGTGCCGGTCACCGAGCAGCAGCTCAACCTCGACTGGGGGCCCGATGCTCGGCCGAAGCTGGTGGTCGATGGCAAGGGCGCGGTTGCGGTCGCGTTCTCGATTTTCCGCGACCAAGCCTTCAACGGGCAGGTGCTGTACTCCAGGTCGGAGGACGGCGGCAAAAGCTTCGCGGCACTCCGTCCCATCACGTCGAACAACGAAAGCCAACGCTTCGAGGCGCTGGCGCTGGACCAGGACGGCACCGTCTTCGTGGCCTGGCTCGACAAGCGCAACCGGGCGCCGGCGAAGGCCGCCGGGCGTTCCTATGAGGGCGCAGGGCTGTTCTTCTCGTCGTCGCGCGATGGCGGTGCCACCTACGCCGAAGCGACGCTCGCCCAGGACAACACCTGCGAATGTTGCCGGCTCGGGCTTGCGTTCGCGGGGCCGGGTCGTCCGGTCGTGATGTTCCGCAACATTTTTGATGGCAGCGTGCGCGACCATGCCGTGATCACGTTCAGTGATCTCGGCACGCCCGGCGAGGTCTACCGGGTCAGCACCGACGATTGGCAGATCAAGGCCTGCCCGCATCAAGGGCCGAGCCTGGCCGTGGCGCCGACCGGCACCTATCACGTCGCCTGGTTCACCAACGGCAAGGCTCGCAAGGGGCTGTTCTATGCGCATTCGCGCGACGGTGGCCGAACGTTCTCGGAGCCCATGTCGATCGGTCAGGCCGATCGCAATCCCACGCGGCCCTATGTGCTCGCGACCCAGGACAGCACAACGCTGGTGTGGAAGGAGTTCGACGGCGAGCGGACCACGGTGATGGGAATGCAATCGCGGGACGATGGCGAGACGTGGTCGAAGCCGCGCGCCGTTGCCAGCACGGACAATGCGTCGGATCATCCGCTGCTGGTCGCCCGTGGCAAGCAGATATTCCTGTCCTGGATGACCAAGTCGGACGGCTATCGGTTGCAGCCGATCGGAGATGAGTCATGAAACGCGCATTCGCTGCCCTTGCGATCTTTGGCCTCGTCGCCTTGACGGCGTCGAGCACCGCAGCGCCGCCATCGCTCAAGCCGTTCGAGCGCGGCACGTGGCGCGAGGTGCTGCGGGCCCATGCGGGTCGTCCGACCCTGATCCATTTCTGGGGCGTCACCTGCGGCCCCTGCAAGATCGAGCTGCCGCAGCTCGGCAAGTTCATGTTCGATCATCCCGAGATCGACGTGGTCACGGTCAGCGCCGACCTCGTGCCCAATCTGAATGCCGCGACCCAGGCCATGCTGGACAAGGCCGGTCTCTCCACGGCGGAGAACTTCATTTTCGCCGACGGCTATGTGGAGCGCCTCCGGTTCGAGATCGATCCGTCCTGGCAGGGCGACATTCCGCGCACGATGCTCGTGACCCGCGAGGGCGTCGTCTCGACCATCGAAGGCAGCGCCGAGCTCAGCGATCTCGACAAATGGTCCTCGGAGCAGGGACGGTCGCGCTAGGACGGTCCGGGCGAGGGGATCAAGGCTGGCCGCGCCGCGGCCAGCCTTGAGATGGCGCCGCGGCGGGGTTCATCCTCCACTTCAGGGAAACCGGTAAATTGATTGGGAATCCGGCGGCTTAGCCGCTTTTTCTCAAACCCAGCCTTGTGTTTTGCCGCCTGATCCGGTTTGACTGCGCCAGCCCGAACCGAATCTCGAAGGCCTCGCCCATGCGTCTGTCGCGGTTTTTCCTGCCCATTCTGAAAGAAAATCCGAAGGAAGCCGAGATCGTCTCGCACCGGTTGATGCTGCGCGCCGGCATGCTGCGGCAGGAGGCGGCCGGGATCTATGCCTGGCTGCCGCTGGGCTTCAAGGTGCTGAAGAAGATCGAGCAGATCGTGCGCGAGGAGCAGAACCGCGCCGGCGCGCTGGAACTGCTGATGCCGACATTGCAACTCGCCGATCTCTGGCGCGAGAGTGGCCGCTACGATGCCTACGGTCCGGAGATGCTGCGCATCAGCGACCGCCACAAGCGTGAGTTGTTGTACGGGCCGACCAACGAGGAAATGATCACGGAGATCTTCCGTGCCTATGTGAAGTCCTACCGTAACCTGCCGCTCAATCTCTATCATATCCAATGGAAATTCCGCGACGAGCAGCGTCCCCGCTTCGGCGTGATGCGCGGCCGCGAATTCCTGATGAAGGACGCCTATTCGTTCGACCTCGACGAGGCCGGCGCGCGGCGCGCCTACAACAAGATGTTCGTCGCCTATCTGCGCACCTTTGCGCGGATGGGCCTGAAGGGCATCCCGATGCGCGCCGAGACCGGTCCGATCGGGGGCGATCTCAGCCATGAGTTCATCGTGCTCGCGGAGACCGGTGAATCCGGCGTCTACTGCGACCGCAATGTGCTCGACCTGCCGATCCCTCCGGCCTCCGTCGATTATGACGGCGACCTGACGCCGATCATCAAGCAATGGACGTCGCTCTATGCGGCGACCGAGGACGTCCATGACGCCGCCCGCTTCGAAGCCGAGGTGCCGGCTGAGCGGCGGGTCCATACCCGCGGCATCGAGGTCGGCCAGATCTTCTATTTCGGCACCAAATATTCCGAGCCGATGAAGGCGCTGGTCGCGGGCCCCGATGGGGCGGAGCTGGCCATCCACGGCGGCTCCTATGGCGTCGGCGTGTCACGGCTGGCTGGTGCGATCATCGAGGCCTGTCACGACGACGCCGGCATCAGATGGCCGGAGGAGGTCGCTCCGTTCCGCGCCGTGATCCTCAACCTGAAGCAGGGCGGCTCCGACACCGATGCTGCCTGCGAGCAGCTCTATCGCGATCTCCTCGCCAAGGGGGTCGACGTGCTCTACGACGACACCGAGCAGCGTGCCGGCGGCAAGTTTGCCACGGCCGACCTCATCGGCGTCCCCTGGCAGATCATGGTCGGCCCCAAGGGCCTTGCCGAGGGCAAGGTTGAGGTGAAGACCCGCAGCGACGGCGCCCGCCAGATGATGTCCCCCGCGGACGTCGTGGCACGGCTCGGCGGCGGAACATTGGCTGGCTGAGACGCGCGTTCGATCATCGGATTATCCACCGGGGCTGCCCGTCCCTTCAGGCCAATCCGGCCACATTCGGCCCGAATCATGGGATGATCGCACAATGGATGACGCCATGACCGAACCGGTGCAGACCACCACCCCCTTCGCTCCCTTCGAGTGGATGCTGTCGGGGCGCTATCTGCGTGCGCGCCGCCGGGAGGGGTTCATCTCCGTCATCGCCGGGTTCTCCTTCCTCGGCATCATGCTCGGCGTTGCCACCCTGATCATCGTGATGGCGGTGATGAATGGCTTCCGCAAGGAGCTGCTCGACAAGATCCTCGGTCTGAACGGGCATTTGCTGGTGCAGCCGCTGGAGTCGCCGCTCACCGACTGGAAGGACGTCTCCGAGCGGATCGCGCAGGTGCAGGGCATCCGCCTTGCCGCGCCGGTGGTTGACGGACAGGGTCTGGGCTCGTCGCCATTCAATGCGTCAGGCGTGTTCATCCGCGGCATTCGCGCGCAGGACCTCACGAACCTGACGTCGATCGCCAAGAACATCAAGCAGGGCTCGCTGGAAGGTTTCGACGAGGGGCAGGGCGTGGCGATCGGGCGCCGGCTCGCGGACCAGCTGTCGCTGCATGCCGGCGACAGCATCACCCTGGTCGCCCCGAAGGGCGCCGTGACGCCGATGGGCACCACGCCGCGCATCAAGCCCTACAAGATCGCGGCGGTGTTCGAGATCGGGATGTCGGAATACGACGCCAGCTTCGTCTTCATGCCGCTGGCCGAAGCGCAGGCCTATTTCAATCGCAACAACGACGTCACCGCGATCGAGATCTTCACCAGCAATCCCGACAAGGTGGAGGAGTTTCGCAAGACGGTGACCGAGGCGGCCGGCCGACCCATCTTTCTCGTCGACTGGCGCCAGCGCAACTCGACCTTCTTCAATGCGTTGCAGGTCGAGCGTAACGTGATGTTCCTGATCCTGACCTTGATCGTCCTGGTCGCGGCGCTCAACATCGTTTCGGGACTGATCATGCTGGTCAAGGACAAGGGCCAGGACATCGCCGTGCTGCGCACCATGGGGGCTTCGCAGGGGGCGATCATGCGGATATTCCTGATCACCGGCGCCTCGATCGGGGTGGTCGGCACGCTCACCGGATTCGTCGTCGGCCTCCTGATCTCGATGAATATCGATTCGATCAGGAAGTTTCTGTCCTGGCTGACGAGCACCGATCTGTTTCCCAATGAGCTCTATTTCCTGTCGAAGCTGCCGGCTGAGATCGATGCCGGCGAGACCGCGGCCGTTCTGATCATGGCCTTGACCCTGTCTTTCCTGGCTACGCTCTATCCATCATGGCGCGCGGCCCGATTAGACCCGGTCGAAGCGCTTCGCTACGAGTGAGGCGCTGATGGAAGAGCAGGGGGCAGAGGATGTGCCGGTCGTTTATCTCCACGAGATCAAGCGGCGGTACATGCAGGGCGAGCAGCAGCTGACCATCCTGGACGGCGCCAAGCTGGCGTTGTGGGCGGGGCAGTCGGTGGCGCTGGTGGCGCCGTCGGGCTCGGGCAAGTCGACATTGCTGCACATCGCGGGCCTCCTCGAGAGCCCCGACGAGGGCGAGGTCTATGTCGGGGGCGTGCCGACGTCGCAGCTCACTGACATCGAGCGCACCCAGATGCGCAGGACCGATATCGGTTTCGTCTACCAGTCGCACCGGCTGCTGCCGGAGTTCACGGCGCTGGAGAACGTGATGCTGCCGCAGATGATCCGCGGCCTCAAGCGGTCGGAGACCGTGAAGCGGGCGACCGAGATCCTGGCCTATCTCGGGCTCGGCGAGCGCATCAAGCACCGTCCGGCCGAGCTCTCCGGCGGCGAGCAGCAACGCGTCGCGATCGCGCGTGCGGTCGCCAATGCGCCGCGTGCGCTGCTGGCGGACGAGCCGACCGGCAATCTCGATCCTGGCACCGCCGATCACGTCTTTCACGCGCTGATGCAGCTCGTGAAGGCAACGCGGGTCGCGATGCTGATCGCGACCCACAACATGGAGCTGGCGGGCCGCATGGACCGGCGCGTCTCCATCGTCGGCGGCAAGGTCGTCGAGCTCGACTGAGTCCGGCCGCAGTCAGGGCCTGATCACCGTCATCTTGAACGGCTCGCGATGGGCGGCGGCATGGGCGACCGCGTCGTTGGCATGATCGAGGTCGAAACAGGTCGGCTCGAACTGCGCAAGGTCGAGCAGCCCGGCCCTGATCAGCTCCACCATCCTGACCGTCGCGCTTGGCGGGTACATCCAGACGCCGTGGATCGTGACGCACTCGCGCATGATCCAGGGATAGGGCAGCTCGAGCCCGGCTCCGCCCAGCATCCCGACGCCGCCCATCAGCACCACGCGCCCATAGGGACGCACGGTCATCACGGCCGACCGCACGACCTGGGCGGTGACCGACGGCGGCATGATGTCGAGCACGCAGTCGATCGGGCG
Organism: Bradyrhizobium sp. SZCCHNR1053; assembly: GCF_032381235.1. Lineage (NCBI taxonomy): Bacteria > Pseudomonadati > Pseudomonadota > Alphaproteobacteria > Hyphomicrobiales > Nitrobacteraceae > Bradyrhizobium > Bradyrhizobium sp. SZCCHNR1053. The sequence goes on along the minus strand of NZ_JAUHJM010000001.1, from coordinate 716,906 downwards.
CGGCGCCGCGCGCTTCATGCGTGCGATGTCCTCGCCCTCGTCGCCCGAGAGCCTGACCGGATGGACGCGGGATCCGAACCGGCGCTTCAGCTCCGCCAGCATGACCTCGTTGCGGCCGGGCGCCACGACCGCAGCGGCGCCCATGGCAAGCGCCACCGCGACCGCGGCGCTGCCGAACCTGCCGGTGGCGCCGCTGACCAGGACGGTCTCGCCCGCGTGCAGATTGGCGGCAATAAAGCCGCCATAGGGCACGAGCAGGGTGCCGAGCGCGCACCAGCGCGCAGCGTCATCAGTGTCGATGGCCCCGATCGGCTTGGCGTTCTCCGTCGGCACGCGCATCCGTTCGGCAAACGAGCCGTGCCGGAAATATTGTTGCAGCCTCAGCCCGCCCGGTCCGCGCGCGCTCAAGCCCTGCAGGGTGATGTCGGGGGCGAAGGCTGCGTCACGCGAGCGCACGGTTGGATCGCAGAACACCCAGTCGCCGATGGCGAGATGCGTCGCGTCGGGGCCGAGGGCGCTGACCCGGCCGACCCCTCCGGTGCCGGGGATCACCGGCAGGTCCAGCAGGTACTTCCGTTCGCCGCTGAACACTTCATTCGCATAGGACAGCACGCCGGCCGCGGCGATGTCGACGATGATTTCGCCGGTGCCGAGCACGGGGTCTTCGACATGCTCGATCTCGAGCGGCGATCCAAATCGTTTGAGCACGGCGGCCCTCATGGTCCTTCTCCATTTTCGCGGTGGCGAGGCTCCAGCCTGCCGGTCTATGCTCCGCGCAGGAAGGCCTGGTATTATCCTGGGATTAGGCAAGCCCACGCTGGCCACACCTCCCGCGGGAGCGAACCATGAGGGATCCAGCACATGAGTGATCCGCGACATGCCGAGCTCGGCAACTTCCTGCGCTCGCGGCGCGAGAAGCTGACGCCGCAAGCGGTCGGACTCGCGGCCGGGCGGCGGCGACGCACCGCAGGCCTGCGACGGGAGGAAGTGGCCGAGCTCGCTGGCATCGGCGTCGACTGGTACATCCGAATCGAGCAGGGCCGGGCCGTGAAGCCGTCCTCCTCGACCATCGATGCGCTGGCGCGCGCCCTGCGCCTGAGCCGAACCGAGCATGCTCATCTCAAGGCGCTGGTGCGCGATCCTACGCGCAAGCCGTTCGTGCGCGAGCAGGTGCCGGTCCGGCTGCGCGAGCTCGTGCAGAGTCTGAACCAGCCGGCCTACATCTCAGGACGGCGATGGGATGTGCTGGCCTGGAATGCCGCGGCGGACGAGATCTTCGGCTTCTCTCAACTCGCCGACGATGAGCGCAACACGTTGGTGCTGATGCTGTGCAAGCCCGGCGTGCGCCGGCTGTTCGGCGCGCAATGGAAGGAGCTGGCGCAACGCATGGTCGCGCAGTTTCGCGCGACCTACGATCTTTGGGCGGGCGATCCCGCCTTCGTCGATCTGATCGTGCGGCTACGGCGCGGCAGCCGTGAGTTCGACGGCTTGTGGGCGGCGCACGACGTCAATGCGCTTGCTGCCGGCGAGAAGCTGCTCGAGCATCCGAAGAAGGGCCGCGTGAGGCTGCGATACGCGACGTTCCAGTCCAATGACGATCCCGCGCTGAAATTGGCGATCTACTACACGTGATGACAATGCCGCTCCGGACGAGCGTGCGTTCAGCATGGGCCGGGAAGCACCACACATTCGTCCGCTTTGCGCATGATGATGCTACGCATTCGCAAGACTCGTCGTGCTGCCCTGAAGAATTCACGACTGAGACGTGACAGGGTTCGTTCCGTGACCGGGAGTTTCCCGATCACGATTTTGCCGTCGCGCGTATTGTGGCCATGGATGGACGCCGGCCACGACTCCTCCTTACATCTTATTAGTTGTTTGTTCATGTTGCGGGCAAAGCCTTGGAAAACAGGCCTTTGCGCCCAATCCCATAAAAGCCGGAAAGAATGGTTCTGATCTGCACATCGGTTGATGTCGGCGGAGCGAATGCGGGTGGCAGGATCGCTTCGTCGCGCTGCATGTTTTTCGCACGAAACCAGAGGGCCTGGGGACTTTGGGACAGAAGCTACGGAGTTCGATGATGAAGACGCTTTTCGGCGCAACGGTGGGGCTCGGCGCAATCGCCGCGGCGACGTCTGCATTCGCAGCTGATCTTCCAATGAAGAAGGGGCCGTACACCAAGGCGCCGCCCGCCGTCGTGGCGACGGTGTACGACTGGAGCGGCTTCTATGTCGGCTTCAACGCCGGCGGAGGTTCCAGTCGGGATTGCTGGAATCTGGTTTCGAACGCCGGTGTGGCGGTGAACCCGGCAGCCAACCGCGAAGGCTGCTCCGGCGGCGGCGGCGCGGCCGTCGGCGGCCAGGTCGGCTACCGCTATCAGATGGCCAATTGGGTGTTCGGCGTCGAGGCGCAGGGCGACTGGGCGAATTTCAAAGGCACGAATCGCAACCTGATTCTTCCCAATGTCAGCGACCGTTCACGCACCAACGGCTTCGGCCTGTTCACCGGCCAGGTCGGCTATGCCTTCGACAACATTCTCGGCTATATCAAGGGCGGTGCCGCGGTCGTCGGCGATCGCTACGACACCTTCACCACGGGCACCAACGTGATGCTCGATCGCGCCAACACCACGCGTTGGGGTGGCACGATCGGTGCCGGCCTCGAATATGGCTTCGCGCCGAACTGGTCGGTCGGCGTCGAGTACGACCACATCTTCCTGGGCAACAAGAACCTGAACTTCGTCGCCGCGGCCGGCGCGCCCGCGATGACTCATCGCATCAAGCAGGATGTCGACATCGGGCTCGTGAAGCTGAACTACAAGTTCGGTCCGGGTTTCGGGATGATGCGCTGACGCAACGACATCTTCGATTGCTTCGGTTCGTCGGAGCCACGGCTTCGACGAACCTTCGATGGTATGGCCTGAGACGACAGCTCGCTGCGTCGAAGGCGGGGACGGGTCAGTCCTCTTCGAACACGAATGGGTTGGGGAACGGCGCGTAGGGATTTGGCGCCGGCGGACGCGGCTTGATCCGTTGCCTGTGCGGATACGGATAAGGCGTCGCGCGCGGGTCATTGCTGACGCCGGCGAAATAGGGATTCGCGATGCAGTTGAGCAGGCGTCCCGACGCCGTCGCCTGGCATTGCGCGTAAGTGTCGAAGGTGCAGTGGCTCAAGCCCGGAAACTCATCACCCTGCAGACAGAACGCATGCCTGACACCGACGGCGTGAGCCGGCGCATGGGTTGCGACCACGAGGCCGGCTGCAGCCAGGGCCGCAAATAAAACCTCACGCATCAACGATCTCCCTTCATCCCTTGATGACCAGAACGCGCGCGCTTCATGGCGAAGCACCGGCGCGACGGCCTCACGCGTGTGTAGTCGGTCGGCCCTCGATTGCAAGCTGGAAAGTTCCATCAACACACTGTGATTAAAGATTAATTTCCCAACATGTCTCGTGGCCTTTCAGCAGCGAGCTGTGACCGAGCGGCTACAGCAATTGTGGCGCAGATCGTTAAGAGATGCGGCTGGCCTGGGGGCCAAATGAGACGAGACTGGACCTGTGATGAAGAAACTTCTGTTGACGACGACGGCGCTCGTGGTGCTGGCCTCGCCGGCGCTTGCCGCGGATCTCGCTGCGCGTCCCTACACGAAGGCACCGCCGCCGGTGATGGCTGCGATCTATGACTGGAGCGGCTTCTACATCGGCGTGAACGGTGGCGGCGGCTGGAGCGAGAACACCTGGGATCTGGTCGGCGGCGGCCGCGAGGGTTCGCATGATGCATCCGGCGGCACCGTCGGTGGCCAGGTCGGCTATCGCTGGCAGATGGGCCAGATCGTGTTCGGCGTCGAGGCGCAGGGCAATTGGGCCGACCTCACCGGCGACAATCAGAGCGCGCTGTTCGGAACGCGTAACCGCACCAAGACCGATGCGTTCGGCCTGTTCACCGGCCAGGTCGGCTATGCCATCAACAACGTGCTGCTCTACGCCAAGGGCGGCGCGGCCGTGACCAGCAACAAGTACACGATCACCAACGCGGCGACCGGCGCGTTCCTCGCCTCCAACGACGACACGCGCTGGGGCGGCGTGGTCGGTGCCGGACTCGAATACGGCTTCGCGCCGAACTGGTCGCTGGGCGTCGAGTACGACCATCTGTTCATGGATCGCCAGACCGTCAGCTTCGGCGCGCTCGGCTCCGACAGCATCAAGCAGGACGTCGATCTGTTCACCGCCCGCCTGAACTACCGCTTCGGCGGCCCGGTCGCGACGCGGTACTGAGTCGCTCCGCGCACGATCGGCGGATTGCAAAGCCCCGGCGTTCGCGCCGGGGCTTCTTGTTTGTGGGCCGGATTAACCATCTGCGGCGCGGGCGCGGCAACGGGTCGATCAGCGCGCTTGACCTGAGAACAGAAAAGGAACATTGTTCTTCATATGTTCTGACTCAGGGAGGTCCCGATGCTGAAGGTTTTCGTTCAAGAAGCCGCCGCGCTGGCGTCGATCACGCTGTTCGTCGGCATGATCGCGCTCTGGGCGCAAATCATTCCACAGCTTTAGTTTTCCGAGCGCAGCGGCTGGGGACAAGGCAGGCGAGGGCGCCGGACTCGCCGGAGGGCGTCCGATATGATGCGGAGCGAGTCGGTCGGGAGATAGGGCATGGCGCCGGGTCGTGACCCGAGCAAGCCCGGAAGCCGGCCCGACACCGTGATCGATCTCGGAAAAGCCCCAGGAAGTTGCAAAGCGAGCATGTCCAGCGCCGGATTTGTCCATCTCCACGTTCACTCCGCCTATTCGCTGCTGAAGGGCTCGATCAAGATCGGCAAGCTCGGCGAGCTCGCCAAGGCCGATCGCCAGCCCGCGCTGGCGCTGACCGACACCGACAACATGTTCGGTGCGCTCGAATTCTCCGACAAGATGGCGAGCTATGGCATCCAGCCGATCGCCGGCTGCGAGCTCGCTATCGATTTCGGCGACATGGACCCGAATGCCCGCAATGCCGGTGCGGTCGCGCAGCCCTCGCGAATCGTCCTGCTGGCCGCACGCGAGGAGGGCTACCGTCACCTGATGCGGCTGAACTCGCGCGCCTTCCTGGACACGCCGACGCATCAGGCGCCGCACATCAAGTTCGAGTGGCTGAACGAGGGTGTCGATGGTCTGATTGCGCTCACCGGCGGGCCCGATGGGCCGATCTCGCTCGCGATCCAGCACGACATGGCGGCACTTGCGACGCAGCGCTGCGAGCGGCTGGCAAGCCTGTTCGGCGACCGCCTCTACATCGAGCTGCAGCGCCACGGGGTCGACCGCGAGCGCCGCGTCGAAGGCGGCCTGATCGATATCGCCTATGGCAAGGGCCTGCCGCTGGTCGCGACCAACGAGCCGTATTTCGCGACCGCCGACGACTACGAGGCGCATGATGCGCTGCTGTGCATCGCCGGCGGCCATCTGGTCGCCGACACCGAGCGCGTGCAGCTGACGCCTGATCATCGTTTCAAGACCCGTGCCGAGATGGCGGTGCTGTTCGCCGACCTTCCGGAGGCCTTGGCCTCGACGGTCGAGATCGCAGAGCGCTGTTCGTACCGGCCGCGGACGCGCAAGCCGATCCTGCCGTTTTTCACGGTCGGCGCCGGCACCGGCAGCGATGCCGTGGACGCCGCGAGCGCCGAGGCCGCCGAGCTGAAGCGACAGGCGGAGGAGGGGCTGGAGCGGCGCCTCAAGGTGCACGGCATGGCGCCGGGCATGACCGAGGAGGACTATCAGAAGCGGCTCGCCTTCGAGCTCGACGTCATCATGCGCATGAAGTACGCGGGCTACTTCCTGATCGTGTCGGACTTCATCAAATGGGCCAAGGCACACGGCATCCCGGTGGGACCGGGGCGCGGCTCCGGTGCCGGCTCCCTGGTCGCCTGGGTCTTGACCATCACCGACCTCGATCCGATGCGGTTCGCGCTGCTGTTCGAGCGCTTCCTCAATCCCGAGCGTGTCTCGATGCCGGACTTCGACATCGACTTCTGCCAGGACCGCCGCGGCGAGGTGATCTCCTACGTGCAGCAGCGCTACGGCCGCGACCAAGTGGCGCAGATCATCACCTTCGGCACCCTGCAGGCGCGCGGCGTGCTGCGCGACGTCGGCCGTGTGCTGCAGATGCCCTACGGCCAGGTCGACAAGCTGACCAAGCTGGTGCCGCAGAATCCGGCCGCGCCGGTGACGCTCGCCGCCGCGATCGAGGGCGAGCCGAAGCTGCAGGCGTTCCGCGACGAGGATCCGGTGGTGGCCCGCGCCTTCGATATCGCGATGCGCCTCGAAGGCCTGACGCGGCACGCCTCGACCCACGCTGCCGGCATCGTCATCGGCGACCGGCCGCTGAGCGAGCTGGTGCCGATGTATCGCGATCCGAAATCGGACATGCCGGTTACCCAGTTCAACATGAAGTGGGTCGAGCCCGCCGGCCTCGTCAAGTTCGACTTCCTCGGCCTGAAGACGCTGACCGTGCTCGACGTCGCCGTGAAGCTTCTGAAGCAGCGCGACGTCCACGTCGATCTCGCGACTCTGCCGATCGACGACGCGCCGAGCTATCAGATGCTGGCGCGAGGCGACGTGGTCGGCGTGTTCCAGGTTGAAAGCCAGGGCATGCGGCGGGCGCTGATTGACATGCGCCCGGACCGCTTCGAGGACATCATCGCGCTGGTGGCGCTGTATCGTCCCGGTCCGATGGCCAACATCCCGACCTACTGCGCCCGCAAGCACGGCGAGGAGGAGCCGGAATATCTGCACCCGATCCTGGAGCCGATCCTGAAGGAGACCTTCGGCGTCATCATCTACCAGGAGCAGGTGATGCAGGTCGCGCAGCAGATGTCCGGCTATTCGCTCGGCGAAGCCGACCTCCTGCGCCGCGCCATGGGCAAGAAGATCCGCGCCGAGATGGACAAGCAGCGTGTCCGCTTCGTCGAGGGCGCCACCCAGAACGGCGTGCCGAAGGACCAGGCCGACACGATCTTCGACCTGCTCGCCAAGTTCGCCGACTACGGCTTCAACAAGTCGCACGCGGCCGCCTACGCGCTGGTGTCCTACCACACCGCCTACATGAAGGCGCATTATCCGGTGGAGTTCATCGCAGCGTCGATGACGCTCGATCTCAACAACACCGACAAGCTCTCGGAATTTCGTACCGAGGCGCAGCGCCTGGGCATCAAGGTCGAGCCGCCGTCGATCAATCGCTCGGGCCCGACCTTCGAGGTCAGCGGCAACACCATCTTCTACGCGTTGGCGGCCCTAAAGGGCGTCGGTCCGCAGGCGATCGAGATGATCGTGGAGGCCCGCAACAAGGGCGGGCCGTTCACCTCGCTCGCCGACTTCGCCTCCCGCGTCAATCCGCGCGCGATCAACAAGCGCATCATCGAGACGCTGGCTGCCGCCGGTGCGTTCGACGTGCTCGACAAGAACCGCGCGCGCGTGTTCGCCGGCGCCGACGCCATCGTCGCCGCCTGCCAGCGCGCCCACGAGGCCGCGACCTCGGGCCAGAACGACATGTTCGGCAACGCCGCCGACGCGCCCGCGATCATCCTGCCCAACATCGAGAACTGGCTGCCGGCCGAGCGTCTGCGGCGCGAATATGATGCGATCGGCTTCTTCCTGTCGGGCCATCCGCTCGACGACTACGCCGCGGCGCTGAAGCGCCTGCGCGTTCAGAGCTGGGCCGAGTTCTCGCGCGCGGTGAAGACCGGCGCGACCGCGGGCAAGGTCGCCGCCACCGTGGTGTCGCGCATGGAGCGGCGCACCAAGACCGGCAACAAGATGGGCATCATGGGCCTGTCGGATCCGACAGGCCATTTCGAGGCGGTGCTGTTCTCCGAAGGCCTCGCACAATATCGCGACGTGCTCGAGCCGGGCGCGGCGGTGCTGCTGCAGCTCGGCGCCGAGCTGCAGGGCGAGGATGTGCGCGCGCGCGTGCTCCATGCCGAGCCGCTCGATGATGCCGCCGCCAAGACGCAGCGTGGCCTGCGCATCTTCCTGCGCGACACCAAGCCGCTCGACTCCATCGTCAAGCGCCTGCAGGGGCCGGAAGGTGTCGCGGCCAATGGCAACGGGGCGATCGCCAAGAGCGCCGCGCCGCCGTTGGCGCCCCGCACCGCCGCAGGCGAAGGCGAGGTGTCGCTGGTCATGATGCTGGACCTCGAAACCGAGGTGGAGATGAAGCTGCCGGGGCGCTTCAAGGTTTCGCCACAAATCGCAGGTGCCATCAAGGCGGTGACCGGCGTGGTCGACGTGCAGCAGCTATAATCGGGGCGATCGTTCCGCTGGAACGGCTGCGTTCGGCGATCTTGCTGGTCGAACGGGGGGGACGAGGAACAAAAAAGCTGCGCGTGGGCTGTACGGACATGCCTCCGTTCAACCGCGGTTCAGCCATTCTCCCGCTGAATCCGCGGCGGGTGCCTCGAAGGGGCTTGAACCATGCGCTTGGCCAAGATCACCGCGAAGATCGTCCTGAGTGTCTCGCTCTGCCTGCTCGCCTTGGCGGGCTTGCCGTGGCTTGCTGCAGCGCAGCAGCCCGGCGCCGAAAAGCGCATCGCTTTGGTGATCGGCAACGGGGCCTATGCCAAGGGTCCGCTGGCCACGGCGGCCAACGATGCTGGCCTGATTGCGCAGACGCTGCAGGCGGCGGGCTTCGACGTGGTGGGCGCCCGCGACCTCGATGCCGACACGCTGCGCAAGAGCTTTCGCGATTTCATTCACAAGGCCCAGTCAGCCGACACCAACACCGTCGCGATGGTCTATCTCGCCGGCTACGGCATGCAGCTCGCCGGCGAGAACTATTTTCTTCCCGTCGACGCCAACATCGGCAGCGACGTCGACATTCCGACCGAGGGCCTGCGCCTCAGCGACTACATCCGCCAGCTTGCGGCGACGCCGGTGAAGGCCAGCGTCGTGGTGCTCGATGCCGCGCGCCAGCAGCCCTTCATTGCCGGCGGCCCGGCGATCGCCGGCGGCCTGGCGCTGGTCGAGCCCGATGCCAACATGCTGATCGCCTTCAATGCGGCGCCGGGCACGATCGCGCCGAACGAGACCGGCGCCTATGGCATCTACGCGCGCTCGCTCGCCGAGATGATCCGCACCGGCGGCCTGTCGCTGCCGGAGGTGTTCGATAGGCTGCGGCTGCGCGTCAACGAGGAGACCAAGGGCGCGCAGGTGCCGTGGGATGCGCAGAAGATCCAGGCCGCCTTCACCTTCTTCGAGCGGGCGCCGGACGCGCCGGCCACGCCGGATTCGCCCGAGCAGACCGCGGCGCTGCGCGCGCGGCCGATCCGCGAACTGCCGGTGCAGGAGGCCTATGCCGCCGCGCTGGAGCGCGACACGCTGCAGGGCTATGAGGATTTCATCGCCGCCTATCCGAGCGATCCGCTGGCGCGGCGCGTGCGCGCCCTGGTCGCCGCTCGCCGCGAGGCGCTGACCTGGCGGCGGACGTTTCGCACCGACAGCCCGGAAGCCTATTGGTCCTATCTGAAGCGCTATCCCTATGGCGCGCATGCCGAGGACGCCCGGCGGCGGCTGGCGATGTTGTCGGCAGCGCCGGCGCCGCCGCCGACCTTCGCGATGATCGAATATGACGTGCCGCCGCCGCCGCTCGACGAGGTGATCTATGTCGAACGTCCGGTGCTGCTGTTCTCGGATCCCGAATTCGATTTCGTGCCGCCGCCCCCGCCGCCGGTCTACATCCTGCCGCCGCCTCCGCCGGAGTTCGTGGAGCTGCCGCCGCCGTTCGCGCCGGTCGGCCTGTTCATCCTGCCGCGGCCGGTGTTCGTGCCGATCCCGGTCTATGTCCGGCCGCCGGCTTTCGTTGCGCCGCCGCCGAACAACATCATCTACCAGAACATCCACAACACCGCGGTCATCAACACCGTGATCAATCGTCCCGCACCTGCCGGTCCGATGTCCACCGGTCCCGCTGCGGCAACCCAGCCGGCCGTGGCGACGGCGCCGGCATTGCCGCCCGCGGTGATGCAGCGCGCGACCCTGATCCAGCAGGGCAAGGTGCCGCCGCCCGCACCGGTCGCCAATCCTGCCGCGCGACCCGCCGGACCGGGCGGACCGTTGCCTGCTGGCGTTCCGCAGGCTGCGCTTCCAAATCAGGCCGGCCGGCCGGGGCAGGGCCCGCCAAACGCGAATGCGCTTCCGGTGCCGGGCCAACGTGGCGCGCCGGGGCTTCCCGCTGCGGTGCAGACGCCTGCGATCCGGCCGGACATGCGGGCGAACCGCACGCCGCCCGGCGTACCCGCCGCACCTCCCGCGGCCGTGGCTCCTCGCCCGGTTGCGCCGGCGGCCATTCCACACGCACCGGACGCGCGACCGCGGCTGCAGCCGGCCGTGCCCGACCAGATCCAGCATCGCGCAGCGCCGCCGACGGCTGCGCGGCCGAGTCCGCCGCCGCCACGGCCGCCGGCTGCGCCCGTGCTTCGAGCGGCGCCGGCGCGGCCCGCGCCGCCGCCTGTGATGCGCCCAGCTCCTCCGCCACAAATGGCCCGGCCGGCGCCGCCCCCGATGGCCCGGCCCGCTCCGCCGCCGATGATGCGGCCGGCTCCGCCGCCGCCAATGGCGCGTCCGAGCCCGCCGCCGCAGATGGCACGTCCAAGCCCGCCGCCGGTGGCCGCGATGGCGCGGCCCGCCGCACCGCCGCCGATGGCAAGACCGGCAGCACCACCGCCGCGACCTGCTCCGCCGCAGGCCCCGGGCAAGCGGTGTCCGCCGAACGTGCCGCATTGCTGAGCCGGCCGGCGCAGCCGCGGCGCGCCGGTTGCATCGCAGGCCCGTTTTCGATATTGGCCGGACCGCCGGACTGATCGATCGTGGGCGCGCGACGTCGGCAGTCGACGACGTGTTGCGGGGGCACCATTGATATCAGCGTTTGTTGGCACCGTGCGCGCGCTGCTGTGGCGAGGCGCGATCATGGCAGCTCTTGGCAGTGCTGGGGTTGCGGGCGTCCCGTCCTATGCCAATGCGCAGGCGCTGCCGGGCGCCGAAGCCGTATATGCCTCGGCGCCGCCGCGCCTGCTTCAGATCCGCACGCTCGTGGCCGATGCCGGTCGCCAGACCTCGACCGGTTCCGGCTTTCTGGTCTCCGCCGACGGGCTCGCGGTCACGAACTATCACGTCGTGTCGGACGCCGCGCTCGAGCCGAAGACCTACCGGCTCGAATATACGGGAGCCGATGGCACACAAGGCGGCGTGACGCTGCTCGCCGTCGACCTGCCCAACGATCTCGCGCTCGTTCGCGTCGACAAGCAGAACGCGCCGTTCTTCTCCTTCGACAAGGCCGCGCTCGACGGCAGCCTGCCGAAAGGCGAGCGGCTGTATTCGCTCGGCAACCCGCTCGATCTCGGCTTCACCATCATCGAGGGCACCTACAACGGTCTCGTCGAGCACAGCTACAACGATCACATCCACTTCACCGGCGCGCTCAATCCCGGCATGAGCGGCGGGCCGGCGGTCAATGCGCAAGGCCAGGTGGTGGGCGTCAACGTCGCCACCCGCCGCGGCGGCCAGCTCATCAGCTTCCTGGTGCCGGCGCGCTTCGCCGCCGCGCTGCTGGCACGCGGTCAGGATGCCAGGCCGGCGGCGGCCGATCTGCGCAAGGACGTGGTCGCGCAGCTCACCAGCTGGCGCGGAGCGCTCTACAAATCCTTGGGCGAGGAGGGCTTCCGCGACCGCGTATTTGGGTCCTATCAGGCGCCGGAGACGCGCGCGGGCTGGTTCGAATGCTGGGCGAGCACGAATGCCAGCGCGTCGCCGAAGCCGCGCGCCAGCATCAATTCGACCAGTTGCAAGGCCGAGGCGAGCGTGTATGTCGCCTCCGACCTCAACACCGGTGTGGTCGAGGTCAGCCACTCCTACGCGAAATCGATCGACCTCAATCAATTCCAGTTCGCGACCGTGTTGACGCAACTGGCGCAGCCGCGGCTGACCATGGGTGGCTCGTTCCGCAAATGGTACACGCCGCAGCATTGCCATGCGGATTTCGTCGGCGTCGCGCCGGCGGCCGCTCATCCGCCGCTGCGCGTATTGTGGTGCGCGCAAGGCTATCGTGAGTTCGACGGCCTCTACGACGTCGTGCTGGTCGCGGTCACGCAGGACCACGCCGACGAGGCGCTGGTGTCGCGGCTGAACCTGCAAGCGATCGCCTACGACGACGCCTTGCGCCTCGGCAAGAGCTTCCTCGAACGCCTGCAGGTCGCACGATGATCTGGATCGAGATCCTCTCCAAGCATCGCGACGTCGCCGGCCGCTTCCGCGTCGATGCCACCGAGATCAGCATCGGCCGTGGCTATGACAATCACGTCATCCTTGACGATCCCTATGTCGCCGCGCGCCATGTGCGGATTTTCCGTGACGGCGAGGGGCGCCTCGTCGCCGAGGATCTCGGCAGCGCCAACGGTCTCTTTCTCGATCGCGGCAAGAGCCGGAAGCCGCAGCTCGTCCTCGATGGCATCAAGCCGATCCGGATCGGCCAGACACTGCTTCGGATCCGCGACGCCGGCCATGCCGTCGAGCCGGAGCGGCTCGCGGGCTCCGAACGCGGGGCGCTGCCGATCATTGCGGCGATCGCGCTCGGCGTCGTCCTGCTCGCGATCAATGCGCTGATGACTTGGTTTGCGCAGACCACCGAGGCGCATCTGTCCGATTATCTCGTGCCGACCCTCACCATGATCGGGGTCGTCGTTGCCTGGGTCGGCGTCTGGGCGCTGCTGGCGCGGCTGTTTTCCGGTCGCTCGCATTTTCTGCGCCACCTCCTGATCGCGCAGGCGGGTCTGATCGCATTCTGGATCTACAGCGAGTTCGCCCAGATTGCCTCGTTCGCCCTGACCTGGACCGCCGTCTTCACCTACGGTTATGTCGTGTCGTGGATCGTTCTGGCGGCGACATGCTTCCTGCATCTGCGCGAGGTCGGGCGCACCCACATGGTCGCCAAGGGCATGGTAGTCGGGCTGCTGCTCGTGGTCGCGATCGCGGTCCAGACCGTGCAGCGGTCGGAGGCGCTGGCGAATTCCGGCCGTCCCAATGTCAGCCACGTGCTGATGCCGCCGTCCTTGCGCCTGGTTCCAGTACAGGACGAGCAGGTCTTCTCCGACGACGCTGCGCGGCTGAGGGCAAATCTCGACGCCGATCGGGCCGCGCTGACGCCGGCCGGTGTGGAGCGCTGAGCACAGTTCCACCGTCTTTGCTCCAGCAGATTCAAAGTTCCCCGGTTCCCATCATAGCCTCTATCCGGGTTTTTACGGGGAGAGGGCAATGAACAGGCGGGCGCTGCTGGGATTGGGGGCGGCACTTATGGTATCAGGGTGCCTAACAGGCAAAGAAGGCACCGAGTATGCGGTGGTGTCACAGAAGATCGGGGCGCCGCGTTCCGGACACTCCCGCATCGTCATCATGAGTTTGAAGGATGCCTGGCTCGACAGGACCACCTGCGACGCCGAGGTCGATGGCGTCGCGCTGAGCCGCCTGATCCCCGGTACCTACGTCTACCTCGACCGGCCGGCCGGTCCGCACCACCTCGTCGCCACCCAGACCCTGTTCCCGGGCGACTCGGTGCTCGATTTCAATACCGAACCGGGGCGGACCTATTTCTTCTCGATCAGGCCCAGCGATCGGTCCAGGGCCATGCAGGGCGGCGGCATGGCATTTGGCCTGCTGGGCATGGGCGTGATGGCGGCGGCCTCGTCGGGCGCCGGCAACAAGGGCCCGGTCGACTTCGTTCCGCTCCAGGAAGGGCAGGCGAGGGCGGCGCTGGCGGAGCTTCTGCAGGCCGAATAGGCCCATTTTCCTTGCGTTGCGCCAAAATCCGGCTATATAGCGCGCCATCTCACACGGAAACTTGGCTCTCCTAGAGGGCGTCCGGTGGCAAGCCGGGCCTTAACGGTCTGTCTTTGCTCACGCGTTTCCGGAGGAATCAACCGGAGAATATCCAATGGCGCTACCTGAATTCACGATGCGTCAGCTGCTCGAAGCTGGCGTGCACTTTGGTCACCAGTCTCACCGCTGGAATCCGAAAATGGCCGATTTCATTTTCGGAGCCCGCAACAACATCCACATCATCGATCTCGCCCAGACCGTGCCGCTGCTGCACACTGCGCTGCAGGCTGTCAGCGACACCGTCGCCAAGGGCGGCCGCATCCTGTTCGTCGGCACCAAGCGCCAGGCGCAGGACAACGTGGCCGATGCGGCCAAGCGTTGCGCGCAGTATTTCGTCAATTCGCGCTGGCTCGGCGGTACGCTGACCAACTGGAAGACGATCTCGGCCTCGATCAAGCGCCTGCGTCATCTCGACGAGGTGCTGTCCTCTGGCGAAGCCAACTCCTACACCAAGAAGGAGCGGCTGACCCTGCAGCGCGAGCGCGACAAGCTCGATCGCTCGCTCGGCGGCATCAAGGACATGGGCGGTCTGCCCGACATGATCTTCGTGATCGACACCAACAAGGAAGACATCGCGATCCAGGAGGCCCAGCGCCTCAAGATCCCGGTTGCCGCGATCGTCGATACCAATTGCGACCCGAAGGGCATCACCTATGTCGTGCCGGGCAATGACGATGCGGGCCGTGCGATCTCGCTGTATTGCGACCTGATCGCGCGTGCCGCGATCGACGGCATCTCGCGGGCGCAGGGCGAGCTCGGGATCGACGTCGGGGCTTCCGCCGCCCCGCTGGAGGAAGAGCTTCCGGCAGCATCGGTCGCCTCGAAGTTCCAGGGGCTGCCCGGTCCGCGTGGCACCGCCGACGATCTCAAGAAGCTCACCGGCGTTTCGGGTGCCGTCGAGAAGAAGCTGAACGACCTCGGCATCTTCCACTACTGGCAGCTCGCCGAGCTCGATCACGACACGGCGCACCAGATCGGCGAAGAAGTGGGTCTGCCGAGCCGGGCCGATGCCTGGGTTGCCCAGGCCAAGTCGCTCGCCGACGCCTAAGACGACGCAAGAGAATCTGGCCGGCGTCTCACGCCGGCCATCGCGACTGAGATAGGTTTTTCCTGGCAGCGGGCGGCGACCAGCCATCCGCTGCGTCGCGCTTTGGACAGGCAAAAGGACGTTCAACAATGGCTAACATCACCGCAGCGATGGTGAAGGACCTGCGCGAGTCGACCGGCGCGGGCATGATGGACTGCAAGGCCGCGCTCACCGAGAACGGCGGCGACATGCAGGCCGCGCAGGATTGGCTGCGCAAGAAAGGCCTGTCGAAGGCCGCCAAGAAGGCCGGTCGCGTTGCGGCCGAGGGCCTGATCGGCGCGCTGACCTCGGGCAAGAAGGGCGTGGTCGTCGAGGTCAACTCCGAGACCGACTTCGTCGCCCGCAACGAGCACTTCCAGGGCCTGGTCAAGATGATCGCCCAGGTCGCGCTCGACGTCGGTGCCGACGTGGAGAAGATCAAGGCCGCCAAGGTGGGCAGCATCACGGTCGAGGCCGCGATTGCCGATTCGATCGCCACCATCGGTGAGAACCAGACGCTGCGGCGTGCGGCTTCGCTCGAAGTGAGCCAGGGCGTCGTGTCGAGCTACGTCCATGGCGCCGTCATCGAGGGTGCCGGCAAGCTCGGCGTGATCGTGGCGCTGGAGTCGCCCGGCAAGACCGACGAGCTCGCCGTGCTCGGCCGCCAGCTCGCGATGCATGTCGCCGCGGCCAATCCGCAGGCGATCGATGCGGCCGGTCTCGATCCGGAACTCGTCAAGCGCGAGAAGGACGTGCTCGCCGACAAATATCGTCAGCAGGGCAAGCCGGAAAACGTGATCGAGAAGATCGTCGAGTCCGGTCTGAAGACCTACTACAAGGAAGTCACCCTGCTCGAGCAGGCCTTCATCCACGACAGCGGCAAGTCCGTCGCGCAGGCGCTGAAGGAAGCCGAAGGCAAGGTCGGTGGTCCGATCAAGGTCGCCGGTTTCGTCCGCTATGCCCTCGGCGAGGGCATCGAGAAGGAAGAGACCGACTTCGCTGCCGAAGTCGCCGCCGCCAGCGGCAAGAAGTAACGACTGAACCTGGTTCGATCCGGCGCATGCGTGCGCCGGATCCCAACGCGCGAGACAGGGAAGCATTGGCACATGGCTGAGCCGGTCTATCGTCGCGTCGTGGTCAAGCTGTCCGGCGAATATCTCGCGGGCCCTCATTCCTTCGGCATCGACCAGCCGACCATCGACCGCATCGCCGACGACCTCATTGCGGCTCAGAAATTGGGCGTCGAGATTGCCGTCGTCGTCGGCGGCGGCAACATGGTGCGCGGGGTCGAGGTCTCGTCGCAGGGCGTATCGCGCCCGACCGGCGACACGATGGGCATGCTCGCGACGGTCATGAACTGCCTGGCGCTCGAAGCCGCGATTCAGCGCAAAGGTACCCCGGCGCAGGCGCTCTCGGCCTTCGTGATGCCGGAGGTTTGCGAGCTGTTCACGCGCGCTGCAGCGCACAAGTCGCTGGCCGAAGGGCGCATCGTGGTGCTCGGGGGCGGCACCGGCAATCCCTATTTCACCACCGATACCACCGCCGTGTTGCGGGCGGCCGAGGTCGGCGCGCAGGCCGTGCTGAAGGCCACCAATGTCGACGGCGTCTATAGTGCCGATCCCAAGAAGGATCCGGCTGCCAAGCGCTTCGACCGTCTGACCCATTCGCAGGCCATCGAGGGCGGCTACAAGGTCATGGACGCGACTGCATTCGCGCTTGCCCGGGAAACATCGCTGCCTATCATTGTCTTCTCCATTGCCGAACCCGGCTCGATCGGTGCGATGCTGCGGGGCGAAGGGCGCGGCACCATCGTCGCGGGGTGAGCCCGGCACCGTCGGCAGCCGGTGTTGGACCGATCCCCAGCCTGCGGTAGAAGCGTAAGCGAAACAGGAATTCGTCCGGGAGTTGCGCGAGTCCCGCCGCCGGCCCTCCAAGGCCCGGCAGAACGGCCGCAGCGACCGGGTTGCAGAAAGGAAAGCGTGATGTCCACGGGCAATTTCGATCTCAACGAACTGAAGCGCCGCATGCAGGGCGCGACCCAGGCGCTGAAGCACGAGCTCGGCGGCCTGCGCACCGGCCGCGCCTCGGCGTCGATGGTGGAGCCGGTCCAGGTCGAGGCCTATGGCTCGCACATGCCGCTCAACCAGCTCGCCACCGTCTCCGTGCCCGAACCGCGTCTGCTGTCGGTGCAGGTCTGGGACAAGTCGATGGTGAAGGCGGTCGAGAAGGCGATCGTGGATTCCAATCTCGGCCTGTCGCCGGCGACCGAAGGTCAGGTGATCCGGCTTCGCATTCCCGAGCTCAACCAGGAACGCCGCAAGGAGCTGGTGAAGGTCGCGCACAAATATGCCGAGGCCGCGCGCGTCGCTGTCCGCCATGTCCGCCGCGACGGTCTCGATACCCTCAAGAAGCTCGAGAAGAATCACGAGATGTCCGAGGACGATCAGGAGCGCCTCGCTGCCGACGTGCAGAAGGCGACCGACAGCGTGATTTCGGAGATCGACCAGCTGCTGGCGGCGAAGGAAAAGGAAATCCTCACCGTCTGAAGGATGTTTTTGATGTCCAATGCCGCGGCCCCCGTGACGGAGGCGCCGGAACGCTCCGACGGCCCGGCCCACGTTGCCATCATCATGGATGGCAACGGCCGCTGGGCTGCGGCGCGCGGGCTGCCGCGCGCGGAAGGGCATCGCCGCGGCGTGGAGGCTTTGCGCCGCGTGGTGCGCGCGGCGCCCGAGCTCGGCATTCGCTATCTCACCATCTTCTCGTTCTCGTCCGAGAACTGGTCGCGCCCGGCGAGCGAGATCGGCGACCTGTTCGGCCTGCTGCGCCGCTTCATCCGCAATGATCTTGCCACGCTTCATCGCGATGGCGTTCGGGTCCGGGTGATTGGCGAGCGCGATGGGCTGGAGCCCGATATCTGCGCGCTCCTGAGCGAAGCCGAGGAGCTGACCCGGGGCAACACCAAGCTGACGCTGGTGGTGGCGTTCAACTACGGCTCGCGCCAGGAGATCGCGCGCGCGGCCCAGCTTCTGGCGCGCGAGGTCGCCGAGGGCCGGCGCGATCCGTCCTCGATCGATGCCGACGCGATCGGTGCCCATCTCGATGCGCCCGATGTTCCCGATCCCGATCTCATCATCCGCACCAGCGGCGAGCAGCGGCTGTCGAACTTCCTGATGTGGCAGGCGGCCTATAGCGAGCTGGTGTTCGTGCCGATCCATTGGCCCGATTTCGACAAGGCCGCACTCGAAGGCGCCATCGCCGAGTTCGGCCGGCGTGAACGCCGCTTCGGCGGCCTCGTGGCGAAAACCGCCTCGTGACCAAACCGGATACCGCAGCCGTGGGAGACGCCGGCGGGCAGCCGAAGCAGGCTGCGCCCAGCAATCTGGTGATGCGGGTTGCGGCGGCGCTGGTGCTGGTGCCGCTGGCGCTCGGCGCCGCCTATGCCGGCGGCGTATTCTGGACCGCACTGGTCACGGTGGTCGCGGTCGGCCTGTATCTCGAATGGCTGATGGTGGTGGGCGAGGTCCGCAAGGCCAGCGTCGGCACGGCCGGAGCCCTGGCCATCGGCGTTGCCGGCATTTGCTGCGCATTCGGCCTGATCGACTTCGCCGTCGTCGTGCTCGCCCTTGGCCTCGTCGTGGTCACGGCGCTGGCTGATGCGGGACGCCGCGCCTGGGCGGCCGCCGGCTTCGCCTACGCCGCCGCTGCCGAGCTCGGCTCGGTGCTGGTGCGCTTCGATGCCGCCGAGGGATGGCATGCGCTGGTGCTGGTGTTTCTGGTCGTGTGGGCCAGCGACATCGGCGGCTACGTTGCGGGCCGCAGCATCGGCGGGCCGAAACTCGCGCCGCGGATCAGCCCGAACAAGACCTGGGCCGGCGCGATCGGCGGCTTCGCGGCCAGCCTTGCTGCCGCGGCCGGCTGGTCGTTGGCGGGCGCCGGCGGACTGGTGACGATTCTCGTGCTGGCAGCAGTGCTGTCGGTGGTCTCGCAGCTCGGTGACCTGCTCGAATCTGCGGTGAAGCGGCACTTCGGGGTCAAGGACTCCAGTCACATCATTCCCGGCCATGGCGGCCTAATGGATCGCCTGGACGGCTACGTCGCGGCAATCGTTGTCGCCGCATTGCTCGGTTTGCTGCGCGGCGGCCTCGATGGCGTCGGCCGCGGTCTTCTGGTTTGGTGATCGGCAGCGCGGCTGACCGGTCGATAATGTTTTGGTGAGAACATGAGCGCAGTGCCATTGCGGAACAACAAGGCCGGTCTCGCGGAGGTGCGCAGCATCACCGTGCTCGGCGCCACCGGCTCGATCGGCGATTCGACCATGGATCTCGTGCGCGGCGCGCCGGAGCGCTACCGGGTCGAGGCGCTGACCGGCAACAGCAACGTCCAGGGCCTGGTGAAGCTGGCCCGGGAGTTCAGCCCGCGCTTCGTCGCGGTGGCCGATCCGGCGGGGCTCGATGAGCTGCGTGACGCACTGGCGGGCACCGGGATCGAATGCGGGGCAGGGGAGAGCGCCATCATCGAGGCGGCAGCCCGTCCCGCCGACTGGGTCATGGCCGCCGTCTCCGGCGCCGCCGGCCTCAAGCCGGCGCTCGCCGCGGTCGACCGCGGCGCGACCGTGGCGCTCGCCAACAAGGAATGCCTGGTCTGTGCTGGCGACTTCTTCATGGAGCGGGCCGCCCGGGCCGGCGCCTGCATCCTGCCGGCCGATTCGGAACACAACGCGCTTTTCCAGGCGCTGTCCTCGGGCAATCGCGAGGAGCTGGTGCGGGTGATCATCACCGCCTCCGGCGGTCCGTTCCGCACCTGGGCGGCTGGTGACATCGAGCAGGCGACCTTGGCGCAGGCGCTGAAGCATCCGAACTGGAGCATGGGCCAGAAGATCACGATCGATTCAGCCTCGATGATGAACAAGGGCCTCGAGGTGATCGAGGCGTCCTACCTGTTCGCGCTGTCGCCCGACGAGATCGACGTCCTGGTCCACCCGCAGTCCATCGTCCACGGCATGGTCGAGTTCTCGGATCGCTCGGTGGTGGCGCAGCTCGGCGCGCCCGACATGCGCATTCCGATCGCCCACTGCCTTGGCTGGCCGGAGCGTATCAAGGGCCCGTCGGCCCGGCTCGATCTCGCCAAGATCGGCACCCTGACTTTCGAGGCGCCGGACTTCGAGCGGTTCCCCGGTCTGCGGCTGGCCTATGATTCGCTGCGCACCGGCCGCGGCGCGACGACCGTGTTCAATGCGGCCAACGAAGTCGCCGTCGCGGCCTTCATCGCTGGTCATATCCGGTTCGGTGCTATTGCCCGACTGGTCGAGGCAACCCTCGAAGCATGGGCCCGATCAGGTAATCTGGCACCGTTGACCTCGGCGGACGACGCCATCGCCATTGACCATGACGCGCGAAAAAGGGCCTCCGGCCTCTTGCCTCAAATCGCCGCAAAAGCATCTTAAAGGGTTGGACGGGCCACTGGCCCATCGGGAAGGTCATCGATGTCGGAATTTTTCCACCATATCTTCAATACGTTGAGCCATGGCCTTCTCGGCTACATCGTCCCGTTCCTGTTCGTGCTGACGATCGTGGTGTTCTTCCATGAGCTCGGCCATTTCCTGATCGCGCGCTGGGCCGGCGTGAAGGTGTTGACGTTTTCGCTCGGATTTGGCCCAGAACTGATCGGTTTCAACGACCGCCACAACACCCGCTGGAAGATCTCGGCGATCCCGCTCGGTGGCTACGTGAAGTTCTTCGGCGACGAATCCGAGGCCTCGACGCCGTCGGCCGAGGTGCTCGCCAAGATGACGGCCGAGGAGCGCGCCGACAGCTTCCACCACAAGACCGTCGGCCAGCGTGCTGCGATCGTCGCGGCCGGCCCGATCGCCAACTTCATCCTGGCGGTCATCATCTTCGCTGGCATGGCGCTGTATTTCGGCAAGCCGAACACGACCCCGCGGGTCGATGCGGTGCAGCCGGACAGCGTCGCGGCCGCCGCCGGCTTCAAGGACGGTGACGTCATCGCCGCCATCGATGGCCGCGCGATCGAGACCTTCGCCGACATGCAGCGGGTCGTCTCGGTCAGCGCAGGCACGGAATTGTCCTTCCTGATCAAGCGTGACGGCACGGAACTCACCCTGAAGGCGACGCCGGCGCTGAAGGAGGTCAAGGACCTGTTCGGCAACAGCCACCGCATCGGCGTGCTCGGCATCCAGTACAACGCCAAGCCGGACGAATCGCGGTCGATCCCGGTCGGGTTCCTCGAATCGATCAAGATCGGCTTCGAGCAGGTCTGGTTCATCATCTCCACGACCTTCAAGTTCATCGCCTCGCTGTTCGCGGGCGCCGGGAGTGCCGGCGACGTCGGCGGACCGATCCGAATCGCACAACTCTCGGGGCAGGCGGCCAGCCTCGGCTTCCAGTTCGTTGTGCAACTGTGCGCGACGCTTTCGGTCTCGATCGGGCTCCTGAACCTGTTCCCGGTTCCGCTGCTCGATGGCGGGCACCTGTTGTTCTATGGGGTCGAGGCCGTCCGCGGTCGGCCGCTATCCGAGCGGGCGCAGGAGATGGGGTTCCGAATCGGCCTCGGGCTGGTCCTCATGCTCATGGTCTTTGCAACCTATAACGATATCCTTCACCTCGCCGGGTCCTGAGCGCGGCTTTTTTACGACGTGGCCGTTGGGCAACGTTTTGAAACGAATTTGAAAATTCAGAGAGATCCGGCGTTTGCCGTCGGGTCCAAATTGGCTACAAGCGAACGACAAATGGGAATCTGTCGGGTTCGTAGGGGTACGGAACCGGCAACGGAATATAAGGGCGCGTAGCGCATGAAGTTCGGATTGCGGGTGCGGGGGGGCTTGGCGGCCGCCTTTATCATGTTCGCCGGACCGGTGGCTTTGCCGCTGGCGAGCGTGGTTCTTTCGTCGCCAGCTGCGGCTCAGACGGTCAACTCGATCGAAGTGGTCGGTAACCGCCGCGTCGAGCTGGAGACCATCCGCTCGTACTTCAAGCCGGGCCCCGGCGGGACGCTCGACGCCGGCCGGGTCGACGACGGCCTCAAGGCGCTGATCGAGACCGGCCTGTTCTCCGACGTGAAGATCAATCGCCAGGGTGGGCGCCTGATCGTCACGGTCGTCGAGAACCCGGTGATCGGCCGCGTCGCTTTCGAGGGCAACAAGAAGGTCAAGGACGAGCAGCTCCAGGCGGAAGTGCAGTCGAAGCCGCGCGGCACGCTGTCGCGTCCGATGGTGCAGTCCGACGCCCAGCGCATCGCGGAGATCTACCGCCGCTCGGGCCGTTACGACGTGCGCGTCACGCCGGAAATGATCGAGCAGCCGAACAACCGCGTCGACCTGATCTTCACGGTCGAGGAAGGTGCCAAGACCGGCGTGAAGTCGATCGAGTTCGTCGGCAACAACGCCTTCTCGTCCTATCGCCTCAAGGACGTCATCAAGACCCGCGAGACCAACCTCCTGAGCTTCCTCGGCTCGGGCGACGTCTACGATCCGGACCGTGTCGAGGCCGACCGCGACCTCATTCGCCGCTTCTACCTGAAGAATGGCTATGCCGACGTACAGGTTGTGGCTGCGCTCAGCGAGTACGATCCGGAGCGCAAGGGCTTCCTCGTGACCTTCAAGATCGAGGAAGGCCAGCAGTACCGGGTCGGTTCGGTCGACTTCCAGTCGTCGATCGCAACGCTCGACGCCACCACGCTGCGCGGCTATTCGCGCGTCAGCGTCGGCTCGCTCTACAACGTCGAGAACATCGAGAAGTCGGTCGAGGAAATGCAGATCGAGGCCTCGCGGCGCGGCTACGCGTTCGCGGTGGTCCGTCCGCGCGGCGATCGCAACTTCGAGGCCCACACCGTGTCGGTCGTCTTCGCCGTCGACGAGGGCCCGCGCACCTATATCGAGCGCATCAACATTCGCGGCAACACCCGCACCCGTGACTACGTCATTCGCCGCGAGTTCGACATCTCCGAGGGCGACGCCTACAATCGCGCCCTGGTCGACCGTGCCGAGCGCCGCCTGAAGAACCTCGACTTCTTCAAGGACGTGAAGATCGTGACCGAGCCGGGCTCTTCGAGCGACCGCGTGGTCCTGAACGTCATCCTGGAAGAGAAGTCGACCGGCGACTTCTCGATCTCCGGCGGTTATTCGACCACAGACGGTGCGCTTGCCGAGGTCTCGATCTCCGAGCGTAACTTCCTCGGCCGCGGCCTGTTCGCCAAGGCGTCGGTGACCTACGGCCAGTTCGCCCGCGGCTACTCGCTGTCCTTCGTCGAGCCCTATCTGCTCGACTACCGGGTCGCGCTCGGCCTCGACCTCTACCAGCGCCAGCAGCTCGCCAACAACTTCATCTCCTACGGCACCAAGACGCTCGGCTTCAGCCCGCGCCTCGGCTTCCAGCTGCGTGAGGATCTGTCGCTGCAGCTGCGCTATTCGATCTACCGCCAGGAGATCTCACTGCCGGCGACGCTGTCGGACTGTAACAACTTGGCCGCCGGCACCCTGATCGGCAACCGCTTCGTGCCGTTCAACCCGACCCCGGCCTTCATCAACGCCAATGGCGGCGTCGATCCGACCGGCAATAACGGCCTGGGCTGCTTCGCCAATGGCGAGGCGTCGCTGCCGGTCCGTCAGGAGCTGGCGAAGGGCGCAACGCTGACCTCGGCGCTCGGCTACACGCTGAATTACAACACGCTCGACAACAACAAGAACCCGACCGACGGCCTGCTGGTCGACTTCAAGCAGGACTTCGCGGGCGTCGGCGGCGACGTGTCGTACCTGAAGACCGCGTTCGATGCGAAGTACTTCACTCCGCTGGTGTCGGACATCGTCAGCATCGTTCACCTCCAGGGCGGCATCCTGAACAAGATCGGCAATACGCAGCTGCGCATGCTCGATCACTTCCAGATGGGTCCGAACCTGGTGCGCGGCTTCGCTCCGAACGGCATTGGTCCGCGCGATATCAATCCGTTCGGCACGCAGGACGCGCTGGGCGGCACCAAGTACTGGGGCGCTTCGCTCGAACTGCAGATGCCGTTCTGGTTCCTGCCCAAGGAGACGGGCCTGAAGGGTGCCGTTTACGCCGACGCTGGCGGCCTGTGGGGCTATCAGGGGCCGACGTCCTGGGCTGCGACGGGCGAGGTTAATACCCCCGGCTGTATCAAGCCGACGCGCAACCCGAACAACGCCGGCACCTGCCTTGGTCTGCAGTTCGATGACCAGAACAAGGTTCGGACCTCGGTCGGCGTGGGTCTGGTGTGGGCGTCGCCGTTCGGTCCGCTGCGCTTCGACTACGCGATCCCGCTCACCAAGGGTCAGTTCGACCGGACGCAGGAATTCCGGTTCGGCGGCGGTACCTCGTTCTGAGCCTGGGCCGATCGAATCCGGGTTGGCATCGACCAACCTCGCCGGTGTAAGAAATGGGAGCTCGGTTCCGGGACACCGGAGCCGGGCTCTGACTTTTTGTCTTGAGAGTACGACGGAATGGCCCAGCCGACCTTCTTCCAATCGCCGCCGCCCACGACCCTGGCGGCGATCGCCGCCGCCGCCAAGGCCACCCTGGTCGACCCATCCCGCGGCGAGCAGGTCGTCAAGGGACTGGCGTCGCTCGACGAGGCCGGTCCGATGCATCTGGCATTCTTCGACAACCTCAAATACGCCGACCAGCTCGCCGGGACCAAAGCGGGCGCCTGCCTGGTCAGTCCGCGATTCGAGGCGCGCGTGCCGTCCCATGTCGCAGTGCTTCGCGCCAATCAGCCGTTCCGCGCCTTCGTGCAGCTCGCGCGTGAGTTCCATGCCGACGCACTGCGGCCGCAGCCTTGGTTCGGCGACGACGGAATCTCGCCCCAAGCCATCATCGATCCCACCGCGCGCCTGGAGGACGGCGTCATCGTCGAGCCGCTGGCGGTGATCGGCGCCCATGTCGAGATCGGCTCGGGGACGATCGTTGGCGCGGGTGCCGTGATCGGCCCCCACGTCAAGATCGGTCGCGACTGCAATGTCGGCGCCCGCACCGTCATCCAGTGCGCGCTGATCGGCAATGACGTTCTGATCCATCCCGGCTGCAGCATCGGCCAGGACGGCTACGGCTTCATCTTCTTCGGCGCGGACGGGCACACCAAGGTGCCGCAGACCGGGCGGGTTCTGATCCAGAACCATGTCGAGGTCGGCGCCGGCACGACGATCGACCGGGGCAGCCTGCGCGACACGGTCATCGGCGAAGGCACCAAGATCGACAACCAGGTGCAGATTGGCCACAATGTCACAATCGGGCGGCATTGCCTGCTGGCGGCCCAGATCGGGCTGGCAGGAAGTCTCACGATCGGCGACAACGTCGCGCTCGGGGCGAAGGTTGGCATCAACAATCACCTGACGATCGGCGATGGTGCGCAGGTGACCGCGATGAGCGGCGTCAAGGACGACATTCCGCCGAACGGCCGGTGGGGCGGTTTCTTCGCCAAGCCGACCAAGCAGTGGTTCCGCGAGATCGTTGCGGTGGAACGGCTGGTGCGGGATTCGACCGCGATGAACAGGGACGAAGGACGGGAGTGATGGAGGAGTCACCCATCAAGTTTGCGGACGTCGACATCAACGAGATTCTCAAGACGCTGCCGCATCGTTATCCATTTCTCCTGATCGACCGCGTGAAGAACATCCGGGCCGACTACAGCGGCATCGGTGTCAAGAACGTCTCGATCGGCGAGCCCTGCTTCCAGGGACACTTTCCGGAGCGGCCGGTCTATCCGGGCGTGCTGATGATCGAGGGCATGGCCCAGACCGCCGGCGTGATCGGCATCAAGTCGGTCGAGGGCACGGAAAAGCCGCGCGCGGTGTATTTCCTCACCATCGACAAGTGCAAGTTCCGCAAGCCGGTGCTGCCCGGCCAGACCATCGAGTACCACATGCGCTCGATCGGCCGGCGCAAGACGATGTGGTGGTTCCACGGCGATGCCAAGGTCGACGGCGTCGTCGTCGCCGAGGCCGATGTCGGCGCGATGCTGACCGACTGACGGGCTGGTAGAAAGTTGATTGCGTCGACATGAGCAAGATTGATCCCACCGCACGCGTCGAGGATGGCGCCGTCATCGGTGAGGGGACCGTGATCGGTCCTTACTGCATCGTCGGCCCCAACGTCGTGATCGGGTCGAACTGCAGACTGATCAGCCACGTCCAGATCATGGGCCACACCACGCTCGGCGACGACAACGTGATCTCGCCCTTCGTCGTGCTCGGCGGCGCGCCGCAGGATCTCAGCTATCGCGGCGAGCCGCATCGGCTTGAGATCGGCTCCGGCTGCACCTTCCGCGAAGGCGTGACGATGAACATCGGCACCACCAAGGGCGGCGGCCTGACCAGGGTCGGCAATGCCGGGTTCTTCATGAACAATGCCCATGTCGCCCACGATTGCGTCGTCGGCGACAACGTGATCTTCGCGACCTCGGCCACACTCGGCGGCCATGTCGAGGTCGGCGATTCCGTCTACATCGGCGGTCTCTCGGCGGTGCATCAGTTCACCCGCATCGGCCATGGCGTGATGGTCGGCGGCGTCTGCGGCGTGCGCGGCGATATCATTCCGTATGGCCTGGTCAACGGCCAGTATGCCGCGCTCGAAGGTCTCAACGTCATCGGCATGAAGCGCCGCAAGTTCACCCGCGAGCGCCTCGCCACGGTGCGTGCCTTCTACCAGAAGCTGTTCCACGGTCCCGGCGTGCTCGCCGACCGCCTCGCGGCGGTGCGGCCGCTCGCCGGCGAGGATCCCGCCATTGCCGAGATCCTCGCCTTCATCGACGGCGGCCGACATCGCGCCTTGTGCCTGCCCGAGATCGGCAGGCCGACGATCGAGCCTTGAGCGCGATGGGGACGCCGGCTGCCGAGACCACGCCGCCGATCGGCATGATCGCCGCGGGCGGGGTGCTGCCCTTTGCGGTCGCCGACGAGATCGTCGCGCGCGGCCGGACGCCGGTGCTGTTCGCCCTGAAGGGCATCTGCGATCCGAAGCCGCTGGCGCGTTTCCGGCATCACTGGATCGGCCTCGGCCAGCTCGGCAATGCCCTGAAGCTGCTCAAGGCCGAGGGTGTCCGTGACCTGATGTTCATCGGCAACCTCGTTCGTCCGGCGGTGTCGGAGATCCGCTTCGACTGGGGGACGCTGCGCGAGCTGCCCTACATCTGGTCGGCCTTTCGCGGCGGCGACGATCATCTGCTGTCCGGCGTTGGCCGCATCTTCGAGCGCCACGGCTTTCACATGATCGGCGTCAAGGACGTCGCCCCCAATCTGCTCGTGCCCGAAGGGCGGCTGACGCGGAGTGGGCCCAACGATCTGGTGACCGGTGACATCGCCAAGGGGCTCGCCGTGCTGCGCGCGATGGCGCCGTTCGATGTCGGGCAGGCGGTGGTCGTGATCGACGGCCACGTCGTTGCGCTCGAGGACATCGAGGGCACCGACGGGCTGCTGGCCCGCGTGGCGCGGCTGCGTGCCGATCGCCGTATTCGTGCTGCGGCCGGGCGCGGCGTGCTGGTGAAGGCGCCCAAGGCCGGCCAGGATCTTCGCTACGACCTGCCGACCATCGGCCCGCGCACCGTCGAGGGGCTTTCAGCCGCGGGTCTCGCCGGAGTCGCCGTCGCGGCCGCCTATACGCTGCTCGCCGATCCCCAGGAGACAGTGGCTGCCGCCGATCGGGCAGGCGTGTTCATCACGGGCGTCATTGCGTGACGGCGCGGCCTCTGGCAGGCGCGGCCATGCGCAGGATCTGCCTGGTCGCGACCGAAGAGTCCGGGGATCGCCTCGGCGCCAGCCTGATGAAGGTGCTGCGCCAGCGGCTCGGCGACGGCGTCGAATTCTCCGGCGTCGGCGGCCGCGGCATGACACGCGAGGGGCTCGCCTCGCTGTTTCCGATCGAGGAGCTCTCGATCGTCGGCTTCGCGGCGGTGCTGAAGCAACTGCCCAAGATCCTCGGCCTGATCCGCGGCACGGTTGACGCGATCGTTGCGGCCCAGCCCGACGTGCTTGTCATCATCGACAGTCCCGACTTCACCCAGCGCGTGGCGAAGCGGGTTCACGCGCGCGATCCCGAGATTCCGATCGTGAACTACGTCGCACCGACCGTATGGGCGTGGCGCCCGGGCCGGGCGCGCGCGATGCGCGGCTACGTCGATCACGTGCTGGGCCTGCTGCCATTCGAGCCGGAGGCGTTCCGAAGGCTCAATGGTCCGCCCTGCACCTATGTCGGCCATCCCCTGATCGAGCAGCTCGCCAGCCTGCGCCCCAATGCGGCAGAGCAGGCGCGCCGAGATGCCGACCCTCCCGTTCTGCTGGTGCTTCCTGGCAGCCGGCGCAGCGAGGTCGCTCGCCACATCGCCGTGTTCGGCGAGACATTGGCGCGGCTGCGCGCCCAAAACCTGGCCTTCGAAGCCGTGCTGCCCACCACCCCGCATCTCGAAGCCGCGGTGCGGGCCGGAGTCGCAAACTGGCCGCTCGTTCCGGAGATCGTCACGGGCGAGTCCGAGAAGCGGGCAGCCTTCAGGCGCGCGCGCGCCGCGCTCGCCAAGTCCGGCACGGTAACCCTGGAGCTCGCGCTGTCCGGCGTGCCGATGGTGACCGCGTATCGCGTCGGCGAGATCGAGGCGTTCATTCTCCGGCGAGTCGTCAACGTGCAATCGGTCATTCTCGCCAATCTCGTGATCGGCGAGAACGTCATTCCGGAATTCCTTCAGGAAGCCTGCACCGCCGACAATCTCGCGCCCGTTCTCGCCGATCTCCTGGGCGACGGTCCGATACGAGCGCGCCAGGTCGAGGCATTCGATCGCCTCGACGCGATCATGTCCACGGGCGCGGCCTCGCCGAGCGTGCGCGCGGCCGACATCGTGCTGGCGACGATGCGCAGCGGACGGCGCTGATCAGGCCTGAAGCGGCATCTTGAATTCGAAGGTCGTTCTGTCCTCGGTCGAGGTGGCCTGCAGCGTGCCGTCATGCGCTCGCGCGATCTCGGAAGCGATGTAGAGTCCAAGCCCGAGACCATGCTGGCTTGGACGCTCGCCGCGCATATAGGGCTTGAACAGATTCTGCATCGCCTTGTCCGAGATCGGCGGCCCGTGATTGGTGACATCCAGCACGAAACAGCCCTCGCTCGTCGTTGCGGAGACCTGGATCGGCTTGTTCTTGTCGCCGTAGGAGATGGCATTGCCGAGCAGGTTCGAGAACAATTGTCCGATCTTGCTGCGGTCGCATTTGACCGGCTCCGCGATGTTGATCCGGGTCTCGATCTCGTGATCGGGCCAGGCCAGCCGGATCTCGGAGACGACCTGCTCGATCACCGGCGCCAGCGGCTGCCGCGCGTCGGGCTTGATCGTCAGGCCGCCGCCGAGGCGCCCCCGGGCGAAATCCATGATGTTGTCGACCAGTCCGGCCATGCGCATGACTGATTTCTGAATCATGGAAATGATCTCGGGCGCTCTGGCGCTGTCCTGGTTGCGCAGCAGCACGCGCATTCCGGCGTCGATCGAGGCCAGCGGATTGCGGAGGTCATGGCCGAGAACGCCGATGAATTGCTCTCTCAGCTCGGCGGTCCGGCGCTCGTCGAGCAGATTGGCCTCGGTGATCTTGAGCCGTTGCTCGGTCGAAAACCGGCTCTTCTCGCTGAGGCCGAGGCTGGCCTGACTGAGCGCGAAGCGCTGATGAAGCTCCAGCTGGGCCGCGATCAACTCCCCGAACAGCTGAAACGTGCTGACGATTTCGGGCCGGTCCAGCTCGCGCGGCGCTGGATCGATCGCACACAGGGTGCCCCAGATGGTCCCGTCGGACAGGGTGATCGGAGCGGAGATGTAGCTGCGAAAGCCGTAGAGCTTTGGCGTCGGGTGATCGCGAAACATGCGATCCGTCTCGACGTCACCGATGACGACAGCTTCGCCTCGCTCCCGGACCTCGCTGCAGATCGTCGTCTTGACGCGCAGCTCGCCGCCCTCTTTCAGGCCGAAATTGATGTCGTCGCGGACCGCACAACAGACCCATCGATCCGAGGTCACGCGCGCGACCGCAACGAATCCCATCCCGGTGATCCTGCTCACCGAGTCCAGAATTTTGGGAACGGCGTCGAGCTGCTGGACAGCATCGACGTCCGGGTTGGGATTGGTCGTCATCGTATGCTCGAGCTGGTCCCTGCTCCAGGATGCAAGTCGTGTCTTCAATTTGCACCGTTCAACGCATTGAGCCCCGGAACGTTCGCCGGAACAAAATGATCGTCGTGCGATTGAATGAGATTGGACAGGAGACAGAGTGTCCCGCGTTCGGCTCACAAGAAAGACAGTTCTGGTCGTTGAGGACGAGGGTCTGATCCGCGCGAACGCTGTCGACATGATCAAAGACCTCGGTTTCGACGTCATCGAGGCCGCTGACGCCGATCAGGCCATTTCGCTTCTCGAACGATATGACCGCATATCGGTGGTCTTCACGGACGTCCAAATGCCGGGGTCGATGGATGGCCTGCGGCTGGTCGCCGTCATCAGGGACCGCTGGCCTCCGGTCGCGCTCCTGGTGACGTCAGGTCAGGTGACGCCTTCGGAATTGCCGTCCGGCGCGCGCTTCCTTGCCAAGCCATATCTGGCCGAGCAGCTCAGGTCTCATCTCGAGGCGCTGGCCTGATGCACTCCCGACTGGTGCCGCGAGTTAGAAAGGTGCTCAGGAAGGTGCGACCTCACAAACGAAACGGCGCCGTCGGGATCGACGGCGCCGTTCGAGAGCGGAATTGCGCTGCGCTCAGCCGCGCTTGTCCATGTCGACATAGTTGCGCGTCGTGACGCCGGTGTAGAGCTGGCGCGGACGGCCGATCTTCTGTTGCGGATCCTCGATCATCTCGCTCCACTGGCTGATCCAGCCGACGGTGCGGGCGACGGCGAACAGCACCGTGAACATCGACACCGGGAAGCCCATCGCCTTCAGGGTGATGCCCGAGTAGAAGTCGACGTTCGGATAGAGCTTGCGCTCGATGAAGTACTGATCGCTGAGCGCGATCTTTTCGAGCTCCATCGCGACCTTGAGCATCTGATCGTCGGCGTGGCCCGTCTCCTTGAGCACCGCGTGACACATCTTCTGCATGATCTTGGCGCGCGGGTCGTAGTTCTTGTAGACGCGATGGCCGAAGCCCATCAGGCGCACGTCGCTGTTCTTGTCCTTCACCTTGGCGATGAAGTCCGGAATCTTGTCGACGGTGCCGATCTCGGCCAGCATGTTCAGCGCCGCCTCGTTGGCGCCGCCGTGTGCCGGACCCCACAGGCAGGCGATGCCGGCGGCGATGCAGGCAAACGGGTTGGCGCCCGAGGAGCCGGCGATGCGCACCGTCGAGGTCGAGGCGTTCTGCTCGTGATCGGCGTGCAGGATGAAGATCTTGTCGAGCGCGTCGGCGAGAACCGGGTTCGGCTTGTACTCCTCGCACGGCACCGCGAAGCACATGTTCAGGAAGTTCTCGGCGAAGGAGAGCGAGTTCTTCGGATAAACGAAGGGCTGGCCGATGGTGTATTTGTAGGCCATCGCCGCCAAGGTCGGGATCTTCGCGATCATCCGCATCGACGCGATCATGCGCTGCTTCGGATCGTTGATGTCGGTGGAGTCGTGGTAGAACGCGGCGAGCGCGCCGACCGAAGCGACCATGACCGCCATCGGATGCGCGTCACGGCGGAAGCCGTGGAAGAAGCGCGACATCTGCTCGTGCACCATCGTGTGATGGGTCACGCGATAGTCGAAATCCTGCTTCTGGGCCTTGGTTGGAAGCTCCCCGTACAGCAGCAGATAGCAGGTTTCCAGGAAGTCGCCCTTCTCGGCGAGCTGCTCGATCGGGTAGCCGCGGTATTCCAGGACGCCGGCGTCGCCGTCGATATAGGTGATCTTGGACTGGCAGCTGCCGGTCGAGGTGAAGCCCGGATCATAGGTGAACATCCCGGTCTGGGCGTAGAGCTTGCCGATGTCGATGACGTCGGGACCCACGGTGCCGCTCAGGATCGGAAGATCGAAATTCTTGTTGCCGACGGTGAGGGTCGCGGTCTTGCTTGCGGATTTTGCGTCCATCGTTTGTCCCCGATGAGATCGTTAGGCTTGGCCCTTGTTCTTTTTGAGAGATGGCAGGGCAGGTGGACTTTATCTAGTGCGGTGGCTTTGACATTCGCGTCACTGTCGCTGCCAACAGCTTAAGCGAGGGTCAAATCCGAAACCGTACTGGAATCTTATACTTACTAGTGTCCTTCGGCCCTAACATCCGTCAACGAGCCCGCCGCAACGTATGAAGAATGTCCGAGCCGGGAAAACCAGTGGGTGCCGCGCAAATGCGTATCGTATTGCCCTGTGCGCTGCAAGATGGGGAGCAATGCGACCTTATGAGGTGGTCTGGTCCTCCAGACGGCCCAAGGATTCATCACGCCCCAGGATCGCCAGAACGTCGAAAATACCGGGTGAGGTGGTTCGGCCGGTGAGCGCCGCGCGCAGCGGCTGCGCCACCGCGCCCAGCTTGAGATTGTTGGCTTCAGCAAACGCACGCAGCGCGGCTTCCGTGGCCGGTCCGCTCCAGGACTCGACAACGGCCAGCGCCTGATGCAGCCGGCCGATCAAGGCACGGCTGTCCGGCGTCAGCAGGGCGGCGGCCTTGGCGTCGATCGGAAGCGGCCGGTCGGCAAAGATGAAGGCGGCGCCGTCGATCAGCTCCAAGAGCGTCTTGGCGCGCTCCTTGAGGCTCGGCATCGCCTGGGTGAGCTGCGCGCGCGTGGCGTCGTTGAGCTTGGCCTTGAGAGCCGCGCCGTTCGGCACGTAATTCAGCACGTCCTCGAACTGGCGCACCAGCGCCGCATCGTCGCTGTGGCGGATATAGTGGCCGTTGAGGTTTTCGAGCTTGGCGAAGTCGAACCGCGCCGCCGAGCGGCCGATCGCCGGCAGGTCGAACGCCTTGATCATCTCCTCGGTGGAGAAGATCTCCTGGTCGCCATGGCTCCAGCCGAGCCGCACCAGGTAATTGCGCAGTGCCGACGGCAGATATCCCATCGCACGGTAGGCGTCGACGCCGAGCGCGCCGTGGCGCTTCGACAGCTTCGAGCCGTCCGGCCCGTGAATCAGCGGGATGTGCGACATCGACGGCACCGTCCAGCCGAGCGCATCGTAGATCTGCTTCTGGCGCGCGGCGTTGATCAGATGGTCGTCGCCGCGGATGACGTGGGTGACGTCCATGTCGTGGTCGTCCACGACCACCGCCAGCATGTAGGTCGGATTGCCATCGCCTCGCAGCAGCACGAGGTCGTCGAGGTTCTCGTTCTGCCAGACCACGCGGCCCTGCACCTGATCCTCGATCACGGTCTCGCCGGTCAGCGGCGCGCGCAGCCGGATCGTCGGCTTGACGCCTTCGGGCGCCTCCTTTGGATCGCGGTCGCGCCACATGCCGTCGTAGAGCCGGGTGCGGCCTTCCGCGCGCGCCTTCTCGCGCATCGCGGCCAGCTCCTCGGCGGTGGCATAGCAGCGATACGCCATGCCGCTGGCGAGCAGTTGCTCGGCGACCTCGCGATGGCGCGCGGCGCGGCTATATTGGTAGATGACCTCGCCGTCCCAATCGAGCTCGAGCCATTTCAGGCCGTCCAGGATGGCGTCGATGGCCGCGGTGGTCGAGCGCTCACGGTCGGTGTCCTCGATCCGCAGCAGCATCTTGCCGCCGCGGCCCCGCGCATACAGCCAGTTGAACAGGGCCGTCCGGGCGCCTCCGATGTGGAGAAAGCCGGTCGGGGAGGGGGCAAAGCGCGTGACGATCGGGGAGGTCATGGGCGGCAGCACGAAATCCAGGCAGGGGCTATGAAGGGCGGGGGGTGTATAGCAGGCCTATCGCATAACTAAAGCCTTCCTTGGGGGAAGCGGATTTGGCAGATAGGCTGCCAAATTCCGGAGCAGGATATTCTTGATGACCACGACGACAGACATGGCGACGACGGCAGAGGCAGGGCGCGACTTCATCCGCGACATCGTCCAGGCCGATCTCGACAGCGGCAGGCACAAGACGATCGTCACCCGGTTCCCGCCGGAGCCGAACGGCTACCTGCATATCGGCCATGCCAAGTCGATCGGTCTCAACTTCGGCATTGCCCAGGAGTTCGGCGGCCGCTGCAATCTGCGCTTCGATGACACCAATCCGACCAAGGAAGAGCAGGAATATATCGATTCCATCCAGGCCGACGTGCGCTGGCTCGGCTATGACTGGGGCGACAACCTGTTCTTCGCTTCGGATTATTTCGAGCGGCTCTACGATTGGGCGGAAGGGCTGATCAAGGCCGGGCTCGCCTATGTCGACGACCAGTCGCAGGAGGAGATCCGCCTGTCGCGCGGCACGCTCACCGAGCCCGGCAAGAACAGCCCGTTCCGCGACCGCACGGTCGAGGAGAATCTCGACCTGTTCCGGCGCATGAAGGCCGGCGAATTCCCGAACGGCGCGCGCGTGCTGCGCGCCAAGATCGACATGGCCGCCGGCAACATCAACCTGCGCGACCCCGTGCTGTACCGGATCATGCACGCCCATCACCCGCGCACCGGCGACGCCTGGAAGATCTATCCGAGTTACGACTACGCCCACGGGCAGTCGGACGCGATCGAGGGCGTGACGCACTCGATCTGCACGCTCGAGTTCGAGGACCACCGGCCGCTCTACGATTGGTTCCTGGACAAGCTGCCGGTGCCGTCGCATCCGCACCAGTACGAGTTCGCGCGGCTCAACCTGACCTACACGCTGCTGTCGAAGCGCGTGCTGACGCGGCTGGTGCAGGACGGCCATGTCTCAGGCTGGAACGATCCACGCATGCCGACCATCGCCGGCCTGAAGCGGCGCGGCGTGCCGCCGGCGGCGGTGCGCGAGTTCATCAAGCGCATCGGCATCGCCAAGGCCAACAGCGTCGTCGATGTCGGCATGCTCGAATTCTGCATCCGCGAGGAGCTGAACCGCACGGCGCTGCGTCGGATGGCCGTGTTGCGGCCGCTGAAGGTGGTGATCGAGAATTATCCGGAAGGCCAGGTCGAGGAGCTCGAGGCGATCAACCACCCCGACGATCCCGCAGCCGGCACGCGCAAAGTCGCCTTCGGCCGCGAGCTCTATATCGAGCAGGACGACTTCATGGAGAACCCGCCGAAGAAGTTCTTCCGGTTGTCGCCGGGCAACGAGGTGCGGCTACGCTACGCCTATTTCGTCAAGTGCCGCGACGTCATCAAGAACGACGCCGGCGAGATCGTCGAGCTGCGCTGTACCTATGATCCGGCGACCAGGGGCGGCAACGCACCGGATGGACGCAAGGTCAAGGCGACGATGCACTGGCTGCCCGCTGCGCAGTCGCTGACCGCCGAGATCCGCCTCTACAACCAGCTGTTCGCCAATCCGAGCCCCAATGCGGCCGACTTCACCGCCGATCTCAATCCCAACTCGCTTGAGGTCCTGACCGACGCGCGCATCGAGCCGGCGATCGCCGAGAGCAATTCGGACGCGCCGATGCAATTCGAGCGCCAGGGCTACTTCGTCCGCGATCCGGATTCGACGCCCGACAAGCTCGTGTTCAACCGCACCATCGGCCTGCGCGACACCTTTGCGAAGGAGGTCGCGAAGGGATGAGATGGGGACCGCAGCCGCAGCTCAATTGATCGCTGCGAGGCCGGCCTCGGTCAGCGTTGGCACGCCATCGCTGACCTCCACCAGGCCGCGCTCCGCGAGGAGCGAGAGATCATCGTCGGCGACGGGGGAGAGCGTGAGCCGGTGGGCCTTGATGTCCCGCAACGTCCAGCGCAGGTGGATCGCCGTGTCGAGCGCGAGGTCGGCAAAGGGATCGTCATTGTCATGGTGGTCCATACCCGCATAAGCCCGTGCGGTGCCGAAAGTTCCAATGACGTTCCCGGCACCGGGATTGGATTCTCGTTCCGTTCCGCTAGTCGGATTCCCCGTGGTTTCGCTAGCCTCCATGCCCGTGAAGTAACGGGTGGTGTGGGCAATGGCGGAGCCGGTCAGGCCGCCGGGAGGGCGTCGCGGGATCGCGGGCGCGATGGCCGATGTCTGGCCGCCGCGCGGCGCGCTGGCCGGCGGCTGGCCCGCGATCGGGTCCGGCGCGTCGTCGGCATTCGCCGCCCGCCTGAAGAGCTGGGCGGTCGAGGAGGCCGGGGCGGGCCGGCTGCTGCCCTGGGTGCCGGTGGCGTTCGGGGCCGGCATCGCGCTGTACTTCACCGCCGATCACGAGCCGGTGCTCTGGATCGCCGCCACCACCGCGGCGCTGCTCTGCATCGTTGCCATCATGATGCGGCGGCATCGGATGTTTCCGGCTGCCGTGATGATCGCGGCTGCAGCGTGCGGCTTTGCCGCGGCGACCATCAAGACCGCGCGTGTCGCACATCCGGTGCTGGCGCGGCCGCTGTACTCCGTGGCGCTGTCCGGCTTCGTCGAGGCGCGCGACGTCCGCGAGCGCAGCGATCGGATCGTGCTGCGGGTGACGTCGATGGAGAGCCCGCGCAACGCCGTCACCATCGCGCGTGTCAGGCTCGCGGTGCGTAAGGGCACGGCGCCCGAGGTCGGCAGCTTCGTGCAGCTCAAGGCGCGGCTGCTGCCGCCGATGGCCCCGGTGCGGCCGGGATCCTACGACTTCGCGCGCGACATGTTCTTCCAGGGCATCGGCGCCTCCGGCTTCGTGATGGGCGCGATCACGACGGCGACGCCGCCGCAGGCCGCCGGCTTCGGCCTGGGCTATGCGGCGGCCATGCAGGGCCTGCGCGATGCGATCGACGCACGCATCCGCGCCCGCCTGACGGGCGATGAGCGCGCCATCGCCACCGCGCTGCTGACCGGCCGGCGCGACGCCATCACGCCCGATGTCAACGATGCGATGTTCGTCTCCGGCCTCGGCCACGTGCTGTCGATCTCAGGCTATCACATGGCCGTCGTCGCCGGCGTCGTGTTCTTCGCCGTGCGCGCGCTGCTTGCGCTGATCCCCGGCCTCACCATCAGCCATCCGATCAAGAAATGGGCGGCCGCGGCGGCGCTGGTCGCGGCGGCGTTCTACCTGCTGCTGTCGGGCGCGGAGGTCGCGACGCAGAGATCGTTCTTCATGACGGCCGTGGTGCTGATCGCGGTCATGGTCGATCGCCGCGCCGTCACCTTCCGCACGCTCGCGGTCGCGGCGATGATCGTGCTGATCGCGGCACCCGAAGCGCTGGTGCATCCGAGCTTCCAGATGTCATTCGCGGCGACGCTCGGCCTGGTCGCGCTGGTGCAGTTCGGCCTGCCCAAACTGTTTGCGACGCCGGACAGCTCCACGACGCAGCGCATCGCGCTGTGGGGCGGCCGCGAGCTTGCGATGCTGCTGCTGGCCTCGCTGATCGCGGGGCTTGCGACCACGCCCTATGCCGCGTTCCACTTCCATCGCGTCACGCCCTATGGCGTGCTCGCCAATCTCGCGGCGATGCCGGTGGTTTCGGTGCTGGTGATGCCCGCCGGACTGCTCGGCCTGCTGGCGGCGCCGTTCGGGCTCGACGGTCCCTGGTGGACGCTGATGGGCCTCGGCATCGACTGGATGATCGCGGTGACGCGCTGGGTGGCGGCGCTGCCTGGCGCGGTCGGGCGCATCCCGGGCTTCGGCATCGGTCCGCTGATCCTGGCCAGCCTCGGCGTCATCCTGATCGGCCTGCTGCGCACACCGCTGCGCTGGTCGGGTGCCGTCGGGCTCGTGGTGGCCACCGCGTGGGCCGCCACGACGCCGCTGCCCGATGTCCTGATCGCCGGCGATGGGCGTGCGGTGGCGGTGCGCGGTCGTGACGGACGCCTGCATGTGATGCGCACCGGCAAGGACGTGTTCGCCACCAAGGAGTGGCTCGCGGCCGACGCCGATGCCCGGCTGCCGGCGGATTCATCGCTCGCCGATGGCGTCTCCTGCGACGAGGCGGGCTGCGTGGTCGCGATGGTCGACGGCCGATTCGCCGCCTTGACCCTGCGCGCCGAGGCGCTCGACGATGATTGCGCCCGTGCCGCGCTGATCGTCACCGCGCGCGCCGCGCCGTCATCCTGCGCGGCGGCCGTCATCGATCGCCAGCGCCTGCAGCAGCAGGGCGCCTTGATGCTGGTGCAGCGGGGCACCGGCTTCTCCGTCACGCCGGTGCGCGCCGGCGGCACCGACCGCCCGTGGTGGCCGGCGCCCGCCGAGGCCGGCGAGTTCGACACGACGCTGACGCCGCGTGCGCCGGTGTCGCGGCTTCAGGACGCGACGCCGCCGGAGACGGAGCAGGGCGAGCAGGATTGAGCGCCGGACAGCTCGAACGTGCTGAGATGATACAACGTGCTGAGATGATACTCGGTGTCGTCGGGTCCATCGAACAGCGAGGGACCTTCGACCAGCGTGAACGCAGCGCCCGGATATCGTTGCCAGACGGCGATGTCATCAACCGTGACCGTTAGCCATCCGAACGGAAGCATGTAGCGGCCGGGCTCGGTGATCCGGTCGGCCTTGTTCCAATCGATCTTGTTGACCGCGGCGGCAAGCTCCCCCGGCACACAATGCCGGCCGAGGGATGTCGTTCCTATTCGATGCGATGCCGGAGCGTGAGGTTCGCCCGAAAGGACCTTGCGCTTGCAGAAACCAAATCTCCCCCGGCCGAAAGCTCGCTCATGACCGAGAGAAATGCGGACGCGCAGGCGCTCAGGTGATGCTGATGCGGCGAATCGGTGTGGCCTGCGAAGCCGGAACGTCCTCCGCCATGCCCGGGCGGCGCTCGGCCGGCTGCTTGCTGACCGGCAATTGTAGCACGGTGACGCGCTGGCCCTCGCAGAGCTGGGTCACCAGCACGTGGCGGCCGTCGGCGAATTCGATCGCGTCGTGATGGCGATCGGGGATGTGCGTCTCGATGCTGTTGAACTTCGCGACGCGCTCGCGGATCGTCCGGGTCCAGAGCCAGCGGCTGTCGTAGCGGACGTCCTCGACAAATGCCAACTCGGTGCCGGGCAGCATGCAGACGGCGACGGTCGGCTCGCTCTCGAGGGCGAAGCCGCGGGTGGCGGTGCCGCGAAACGTCGTCGAGATCAACGTCTCGCCGACCTTGGCGGGACGGGACGCAACCGCATGGAGGCTGTAGTCACACATCGGATCGCTCCTCGTTGAGAGATAGCCGACCCACGCTCCCCCCGGACAGGCGCAGGCCTCTATCAGAGTGGACATCGATGGTGATGTTAGCGCGCGCTTCACGGCAATTCTGCGCTGATCTGCACCGCGTGCGCCCGCGGGCGATCACAAGCGTTTGAGCATGCCGCGCTGCACATCCTGAGGTGCATTCGCGCGTGACCAATTTCGATCGGCGGCGAAGCGCGTGCGCCCGTCGCCGATCGACCGATCGCGTCCGCGATCAGTACTTGCGATACAGCCCGACCAGCTTGCCTTGGATCTTCACCCGGTTCGGCGGCAGGATGCGCACCTCGTAGGCGGTGTTGGCCGGCTCCAGCGCGATCGATGCGCCGCGGCGGCGGAAGCGCTTCAACGTCGCTTCCTCATCGTCGATGAGCGCCACCACGATGTCGCCGGTATCGGCGGTCTCGTTGCGCTGGATCAGCGCCATGTCGCCGTCGAGGATGCCGGCATCGACCATGGAGTCGCCGCGCACCTCGAGCGCATAGTGATCGCCGTTGCCGAGCATGTCGGCAGGCACGCTGATGGTGTGGCTGCGCGTCTGTAGCGCCTCGATCGGGGTACCGGCGGCGATGCGGCCCATCACCGGCACCGCGACGGGGCGCTCGCCATCGTCCAGCGCGGGAGTGCTGGTGCGCACCTTGCCGAGATTGCCCTCGATCACCGATGGGGTGAAGCCGCGGCGGTTGTTGGCAGCCTGTGACAGCTCGGGCAGCTTGATCACCTCGATCGCGCGGGCGCGGTTGGGCAGCCGGCGGATAAAGCCGCGCTCCTCGAGCGCCGTGATCAGGCGATGAATGCCGGACTTCGAGCGCAGATCGAGCGCATCCTTCATCTCGTCGAAGGACGGCGGCACGCCGGCTTCCTTGAGCCGCTCGTTGATGAACCGCAGAAGTTCGTACTGTTTGCGCGTCAGCATCTCGACCTGGTCCCCAGTTTGTTGTCG
The DNA here is from genome assembly GCF_032381235.1 of Bradyrhizobium sp. SZCCHNR1053. Classification (NCBI taxonomy): domain Bacteria; kingdom Pseudomonadati; phylum Pseudomonadota; class Alphaproteobacteria; order Hyphomicrobiales; family Nitrobacteraceae; genus Bradyrhizobium; species Bradyrhizobium sp. SZCCHNR1053. The sequence continues at coordinate 676,860 of NZ_JAUHJM010000001.1, read as the reverse complement.
TCCGAGTCCAGGAGCTGCGCCTTGAGCACAAACCGGCTGAGAGCGCCTTGGAGTCGGACCATCATCGCGTCGCCCGCAACATACTAAAAACAAATCATGAACGGACACTATATGTTCGATGTGTGTTCCGCAATCCTTAAATTGTAGTGAACGGACCGGGCTTTGCCGGGGGAAACGGCCTAGCTCGGCAGGCGCAGGATCTCGCACGGGCTGCCGGCGGCGGCCTTCGGCGCAAACGCCCGCCGGATCACCAGCGCCTGCGAGAGCGCGAGATTGCCGAGCAGCGACGAATCCTGCTGGGTCACCGGCGTTGCGATCAGGGTGCCGTCGGCGCGCTCCTCGAGCTGCGCCCGCAGATAGTCCTCGCGCGAATCGTTGGCCCCGAGTTCGCGGCCGAGCAGGGCGGTCTCGCGTGGCATGCGAGCTTCGTCGCGGCCGAGCAGCCGCCGAATCAGCGGCACCAGGAACAGGATGGCGCAGACATAGGACGACACCGGATTGCCGGGCAGTCCGATCACCCTCATGTCGCCGAGCCGTCCGTGCATCATCGGCTTGCCCGGCCGCATCGCGATCTTCCAGAACGCCATCTCGACGCCCTCGGCTTCGAGCGCCTGCTTGACGAGGTCGTGATCGCCGACCGAGGCGCCGCCGGTCGTGATCAGGATGTCGGCCTTGGCCTCGCGCGCCCGCCGGATCCCGGCGATCGTGGCCTCCATCGTATCCGCGGCGATGCCGAGATCGATCGGTGTCGCGCCCTCGCTGCGCACCAGCGCCCGCAGGGCGTAGCCGTTGGAATAGACGATCTGGCCCGGGCCGGGCGTCGAGCCCGGCATCACGAGCTCGTCGCCGGTGGCGAGCAGCGCCACCTTCGGCCGGCGCCGCACCGGCAGTGCCGGATGATTCATGCTGGCCGCCAGCGACAGGTCGCGGTCGCTGAGCCGGCGGCCCGCCTTCAGCAGCACCATGCCCTGGTGGAAGTCGACGCCAGCGGGCCGAATGTGCCGGCCCTTGATGGCCGCCTCGTTGATGACGACATGGCCATCTTCGGCGATCGTGTCCTCCTGGATCACCACCGAGTCGGCGCCCTCAGGGACAACGCCACCAGTGAAGATGCGCGCCGCCTCGCCGGGTCCGACCACGCGATCGAACGGCCGGCCGGCCGCGACCTCGCCGATCACCCTCAGCCGCACCTTGGCCTGGGCTGCGTCCGCCGCGCGCACGGCGTAGCCGTCCATCGCCGACATCGCCTCGGGCGGCTGCGTCCGCAGCGCCGCGAGGTCGCGGGCCAGGATGCGGTGATGGGCCTCGTCCAGCGTCACCAGCTCCTCGGCCAGCGGCTCGGCGCCGGCGAGCACGGCGGACAACGCATCGGACACCGGCATCAAGGCCATGAGAGTTCCTTCGGACGGAGACGGCAGATCGAATGAGTCGCCTTCTAACCGAACGCGCACGGCTCGGCCAAGGGCTCAGGCCGCTTCCTGCCTTCTGATCGTCTGATGTTGGCCGCGTCCGGGCCGCTGCCTCACGACCGCGCGAGAAACCCTGCAATCAGTGCGCAGAAGGTCGACCGCAGTGCCAAGGCGTTGGCCGATGCGCCGTTCCGGTTAGCTCCCGCCCCGCGTTCTATCCAGCAGCTGCGCGACAGGCGGCGCGCTCGGTCGTGTGCAGGATATCCGCCACCATGTTCCGCAGCCAGACCGATGCTGCATCACGATCGAGCTGCAGCGGCCAGACCATCGAGACGGCCGGCAGCCGCAGCTTCAACGGCGCGGGACAGAGCGTCAGCCCAAATCGCGGCCCGTAGAGCTTTGCCATCCTGGTCGGTATCGTCGTGATCACCGGTGATGCGGCGACCGTCGCCAGCACGCTGAGGAATTCCGAGGAGGCCGAGACCACGTTGAGCTCGGTCCCGATCTCATCCAGCGCCGCCTCCAGACAGCCCTGCAGGCTGTTGGTCAGCGTCACCAGCGCGTGCGGAAGCGACAGATAGTCGGCGAGGCTGATCGGCGTTTTCATCGCGATGCGCTTTGGATTGTAGACGCAGCTCAGCGCCTGCTCGAACAGGAGCTGGGATCTGTGCCGCTGTGCGACGGCGTCGAAGCAGCCGACCGCGACATCCAAGGCTCCGTCGTCGAGCAGGCGATGCACTTCGTTACGCTCGGTCGGCCGGCTGAGAAGCCGCACGCCGGGCGCCGTTCGACGGAGCACCGCGGTGAGCTCGGGGATCAGCAGCAGCTCGACCTCACTTGAAAATCCCAGGCGGATGGTGCGCTGCTCGGTCGCCGGGTCGAACTCCGGTGCGGCATGCAGCGCTGCCTGCATCTGCCCCAGCGCCGCCCGAACCGGCCCGGCGAGCACCGCAGCCTTTGGCGTCGGCTGCATGACGGCGCCGACGCGGACGAACAGCTCGTCCTGCAGCAGCACGCGAAGCGTCGACAGCGTATGGCTCATCGCAGGCTGACCCACCTTGAGGCGTGCGGCCGCGCGCGTCACGCTGCGCTCCTGCATGAGCGCGTCGAACGCGACCAGCAGATTGAGGTCGAAGGAGCGAAGATCGAAGTGATCGATGGACTGCATGAGCTGGATCGATTTGAGGAATGTACGACCTAGTCCTAGATCTCGGCCCAGACAAGACCACCGTTCGGATCGAGGCCGCCAGACATGCAGGACATCACGACCTATCGCGTCGGAGACGCCACCATCACGAGGATCTTCGAGATCGGCCTCGATGCGGTCGAGGGAGAGTTTTTGTTTCCGGGCGTAGAAGCAGACAGCATCGTTCGGGAACGAGGCCAGGTGGGGGCGGGATCGGTCGATCCGCACACGGGATCGTTGCGCCTGAGCATCCATAGCTGGCTGGTGCGGACGCCGGAGCGGGTGGTCCTGATCGACACGGCCACCGGCAATGACAAGGAGCGGCCCGGCGCAGCAGTTCTGCATCGCTTGAACGAGCCGTTTCTCGACCGGCTGCGGGCGGCCGGCGTCGCCCCTGGCGATGTCGATCTCGTCCTGATGACGCATCTGCACGCGGATCATGTGGGGTGGAATACGCAGCTTGCCGATGGCCGTTGGACGCCGGTGTTTCCGAACGCCCGGTACGTTTTCTCAGGCCGCGAGCGCGCCTATCTGGCGGCACTGTCGGCCGCTGACGGCTCGGATGCCGCGATCAGGGATGCGGCCGGTCTCGGTCGCATGCTGCATCCGCCGCTGCCAGGGGTCTACGAAGACAGCGTGCTGCCGATCGTCGAGGCCGGCCTCGCGCGTGAGATCACGGTCGATGGCAGCGAGGTCGTGGATGGCTTCCGCTATCTGCCGAGCCCTGGTCACAGCATCGATCACGCCTGCATCAGTCTCACCTCGCGCGGCGAGCGCGCGCTGTTCTGGGGCGATGTGATGCATCATCCGCTGCAGGTCGCGCGTCCGGATTGGAACTCGGTCTATTGCGAATTTCCGGACGCGGCGCGGAGCTCACGCCAATGGGCGCTGAACCACGCCGCCGAGACCGGCTCCCTCGTGTTCACGACCCACTTCGCCGAGTCCTCGGCCGGGCGGATCAGCCGCGACGGCGACCGGTTCGCGTGGCACTTCGCCTGATCCGAGGTGACCATGACCGAGAACGCAACGTCCTCCCCGCGCATCGTTTCCGAGCGCCGCCTGATCGAAGGCCCGGTGTCCGATGTCCAGCTTCAGCTCATCAACAAGCGTCGGCATGACGTGCAACGGTTCTCGGCCGAGCGCACGCTGGTGATGATGCACGGCGCCACCTTTTCATCCGCCAGCCTGTTCGACGTCGCGGTTGGTGGCGCCTCCTTCATGGATGTCCTGGCGCAGGCCGGCTACGATGTCTGGGCCGTCGATGCGCGCGGCTATGGCGGCTCCAGCCGGCCGCCGGAGATGTCGCGGGCGGCCGAGGAGGGATCTCCATTGGTCAATGCGCGGACCGCCGTGGACGATTTCGGCGCGGCGGTGGACTTCATCTGCCGGCATCGCGACGTCCCGCGCGCCAACGTGCTCGGCATGTCCTGGGGCGCCACCGTCGCGGGCATGTTCGCGAGCGCGGCGAGCGCGAAGCTCGAGAAGCTGATCCTGGTGACGCCGCTCTGGCTGTCCAGCGAGCCGCTGCGCATCGACGCTGGCGGACCGCTCGGCGCGTATCGGATCGTCAGCCCGCGCGCGTTCGAGGCTGCGTGGCGCGGCGCCGCTCCGGAGCAGGCGCGGGACAAGCTGATTCCGGACGGCTGGTTCGAGTCCTGGGCGGAGGCGACGCTCGCGACCGATCCGGACTCGCCGTACCCCGGCGCGATCCGTGCGCCTTCGGGCGCGGTGCAGGACGTGCGCGAGCATTGGACCGTGGACCAGCCGATCTACGATCCCAGCACGATCAACTGCCCTGTTCTCGTGCTCTCGGCGGAATGGGATGTGGACGTCCGCTTCGACGTGGCGCACGACCTGTTCGTTCGTCTCGTGAGCGCGCCGTACAAGCGCCTGGTCGAGATCGGGCAGGGCACGCACATGATCCTGATGGAGCGGAATCGACGGCAGGCGTTCGATGCGGTGATCGGATTTCTGGACGAGCGCGTCGTGCCGGCGCGTTGATCGTCGCGCGGACGGCCTGCACCGCGTTAGAGCGGATGCCGAATCCAGACATTCGGCTCGACATAGGCGGCATGGTCGTGCTCGACCGACGCGAGCACGGGCACGAGAGCAGCGGGGACCTCGATCTCACCCGAGCGATCGAAGGTCACGCCGGTCCATTGCGACCACTCGGCGAGCGTGCCGACGATGGTCATCGAGCACGGCGCGATCTTGACGATCTCGCCACCGATGCCGAGGTGCGTGCGCAGCCAGGAATCGACCAATCGGCCGTCTTCGCGCCGCTGATCGAGATAGGCGCGCATCGGCGTCCGCGGCGCCAGATGTTTCTGGTTCGGTCGCACCGGCGCATACAGCTCGGCAAAACCTTTGGCGCGTGCGCAGCCTTTCAGAGCCGCGAGCATGGCGAGCGAGCTGCCGGGCACGCGCGCCTTCGGCAGCAGCGCAATCTCCAGCGCGCTCATCGTCGTCGGCCGCCGTCCCAGCAGGCGGTCCTCGTGACCCCAGCGGATCACCTCGTCCCAGCCCGCATCCGGCAGCGTGCGGCGGCCGTCGATGCCGAAGGTGAAGGGGACGGCGAAGGCGCGCCCGACCACCTCGTCACCGGCGAGCGCCACGTAGGCGCAGTCCGCATATTGGTCGAACACTGGCGGATCATAGTACAACGTCGCCGTCCGGTCCTGCCGCATGAACTCCGGCCAGATGGCATCCAGCTCGGGCGAGAACACGCGCGGGATCAGGTCGGGCCGATCACGCAAACAGATGATGTCGAGGGGCATTCGGTTCTTCCGGGCCGCGGGGGCGTGCAGAGCGGACAGCTTAGGCGGTCGGGCCGTCTGCGACCAGCGGATGTGGCGGGAGACGGGCCGGATCGCTCCCTTGCCGGCGGTCGAATTTAGGATTCGCTTTTTCGGAAAAATCTGCTATGCTGATTTGGTCCCGTGCTCGACAGGAGGGGCGCTTCGCGATCGTCACGGACGTGGAGCGCGGGATGCGGTGGCCGCGACGTGCCGCAGCGTGCTCGGATGGCACGCGGACGAACGGCATGGCGCGGACGTGAAGTCGCGTGGTCCTGGCATCCCGAAGCTGATGCCAAGCCGGCGGGTGATGATGATCCCGACGGCGACGGTGGCCAACAAGCCGGGCACCGGGGAGATCGCGTATAAACGTGAAAACCATCGCGCAGGGAATGCCGGATGTCGGCTGGACCTGTGGTGACTGCCGCCTGCTTTTTTTCTGCAGGCGGGCCATGGGTTGCGGCCAGCAGCCCGGCATTCCCTGCGCCCTCCGATTGGAGGAGGGTGAGATGAGAGCAGCAAAGCTCGGGCACATCGTGTCGCGAGAACAATCTTGCATGAGTGGGCACCGTCATTGCGAGCGCAGCCTTTCAGAACGTCACGCCGCTGGCCATGACGCACCCTTGCGCGATGCGATCAGATCCCGAGCGCCTCCAGCGCCGCGGCGATGTCGTCCGTCGAGCGCACCAGCACCGCCTGCAGCCCGCTGGCCCGCGCGCCGTCGATGTTTTCAGCGAGATCGTCGAAGAATACGATGCGCTCGGCGGGCACGCCGATCGCATCGACCACATGCGCGTAGGCCTCGGCATCCGGCTTTCGCAGGCCGATCGACGACGACAGGAAGATCTCGCGAAAGTGACCAAGCAGGTCGGCGTAGCGCGGCGAGAAGTGATCGATGTGCGGCTGGTTGGTGTTGGAGAAGGCATAGAGCGGCAGTTTCTCCGCCGCGCGTGCGAGCAGCGGGGCGATGCCGGGCATCGGACCGACGAAGATCGCGTTCCAGCCCTCGAGAAACTGCGCGTCGGTGATGTCGATGCCGAGCTGCCGGCGCAGGTTGGCGAAGAAGTCGGCGTCGGAGACCGTGCCGCGCTCATGGCCGTGGTAGATCTCGTCGCGCACGAAGCGCGCGGCGAGATGCTCCGGCGCGCAGCCGGCATGCGCGGCCCAGCGCGAGACGATCTGGACGAAATCGATGTCGATGACGACGCGGCCGAGATCGAACAGCAGCGCGTCGGCGTCGCCGGGGCGGAGAGCGGAGGAGGGCATGGAGGGGGGCGTCGATGGCTGGCGTTGAACGGAAGGGCCTCCGCCTCAATAACGGTAGGGCTCGATGTCGACCAGCGGAAACGCGCTGACGACGCTCGGCTGGTTGGTGGCGGTTGCCGGATGCAGGTAGGAGCCGTTGAGCTCGGCGAACGAGGTGACGCCGAGCAGGCCGAGCGCGCGGATGACCTCGTCCTCCAGCAGCTCGAGCATGCGCAGGATGCCGTCCTCGCCGGCCGCGGCGAGCGCCCAGCATTGCAGCCGGCCGATGCCGACGAGGTCGGCGCCGGAGGCGATCGCCTTGACGATGTCGGTGCCACGGCAGAAGCCGCCGTCGACCATGATCTTTGCCCGGCTCCTCACGGCGGCGACGATCTCCGGCAGCACTTGCATGGCTCCGCGGCCATGGTCGAGCTGGCGGCCGCCATGGTTGGAGACGTAGATCCAGTCGACGCCGTGATCGACCGCAATCTGCGCGTCCTCGGCGGTCGCGATGCCCTTGATGATCAGCGGCAGCTTGAACTTGTCCTTGATCAGCTTGACGGTGTGCCAGCTCAGCGCCTTCTGGTGGTCGCCGCCGGTCGCGCGCAGCCGGCTTTCGCGGACGTAGCGCTTGGCGATGTCGCGCTCGCGCCGGCTGTAATGGGCGGTGTCGACGGTCAGGCAGAACGCGGTGTAGCTGTTGGCGACCGCCCGGCTCACATAGTCCTCGACGAAGGCGTCGTCGCCGCGGACATAGAGCTGGAAGATTCGCAGCGCGTCGGGCGCGGCCTCGGCGGTCTTCTCCAGCCCGGGTTCCGACACCGAGCTCAGCATGTGCGCCGCTCCGAATCGGCCCGCCCCACGGGCCACGCTGGCCGCCCCTGCCGGATCGAAGATTTCGAGCGCACCGACCGGGGCCATGACCACCGGCAGGCGCAGCTTGCGTCCGAAAGTTTCGACCGAGGCATCGACCCTGGACACGTCGCGCAGCACGCGCGGACGGAACGCGATCTCGTCGAGCGCCATCCGGTTCCGACGCAGCGTGGTCTCGGTTTCGGCCCCGCCGATGATGTAGTCCCAGGCGTTCTGGTTGAGCTGGGCGCGCGCCTTGCGGATGAGCTCGTGCAGGTTCTGGAACTTCTCGTCGCTCGAGCCGAGTTCGACGTTCCGCCACCCGGCCTCGATCGGGGTCCGTTGGTTCATGTTTGCCTCCCAGCGACTGTCATGTTTGCGGTTTTGCCGCGGAGCATTGCCCATCGAGCGGGCCGGGAGCAAGCCATTCCGAACTCGAGCTTCCCGGGCGCGCGCAGGGAGCGGCGCCCCGCAGGCCCAGGCCATCAAATCGCGGCGTGGTACACGGCTCGTCGAATTGTGATCATGGGTGTCCGTGAAAGACGGGGTATGTTCAGCCGGGCCCGGCTCCGGCGCAGCCTTGAGCTTGATTTCAGCCTGTGAACGTCCATTTCGGATGCGAGCGCCGGCGGTCGGGCCCCGGTACGGCGGCGCAATATCGGCCTTGAAGAAACCGGAAATGTGGTGTGTGTTCGCAACACAAATCGCGCCGGCGATGCGTGCGGACCATTTGATCGGCCGGCCATCCAACAAACGCTCGGGAAGCAAACAATGCGGAAAAACTGGCTGTTCTTGGCGGGCACGATGACCGGCGTCGGGCTGACCCTGATGGTCACGGGTCCCGACGGCGCGCAACTCGTTGCGAAGGCCAAGGCTGCGGCCGGCATGGCCGACACCTATTCGCAGCTCAATCTGTTCGGCGCGGTGTTCGAGCGTGTTCGCGCCGACTATGTCGAGAAGCCGAGCGATCCCGCGCTGATCGAAGGCGCCATCAACGGCATGGTGTCCTCGCTCGATCCGCATTCGCGCTACATGAACGACAAGTCCTGGCGCGACATGCAGGAGACCACGTCCGGCGAGTTCGGCGGACTCGGTCTCGAGGTCACCATGGAGGAGGGCCTAGTCAAGGTCGTCGCGCCGATCGATGACACGCCCGCGTCCAAGGCCGGCGTTCTCTCGGGCGATCTCATCGCCAAGATCGACGGCGAGGCGGTGCAGGGACTGACGCTCGAGCAGGCCGTCGCCAAGATGAAGGGCGGCGTCAACACCAAGACCAAGCTCACCATCATGCGCAAGGGCAAGGACGCACCGCTCGACGTTACGCTGACGCGCGAGATCATCAAGGTGCGCCCGGTCCGCTATCACACCGAAGGCGGCGACATCGGCTATATCCGCATCACATCCTTCAACGAGCAGACCACCGAGAGCCTGCGCAAGGCCGTCGCCAGCATCTCCAAGGACATTCCGCAGGAGAAGCTCGCCGGCTATGTGGTCGACCTGCGCAACAATCCGGGCGGCCTGCTCGATCAGGCGGTGTCGGTCTCCAGCACGTTCCTCTCGCGAGGCGAAGTGGTTTCGACCCGCGGCCGCAATCCTGAGGAGACGCAGCGCTTCACCGCACGCGGCGGCGATCTCACCAAGGGCAAGCCGCTCGTGGTGCTGATCAATGGCGGCTCGGCCTCGGCATCGGAGATCGTGGCGGGCGCGCTGCACGATCACAAGCGTGCAACCCTGGTCGGCACGCGCTCGTTCGGCAAGGGTTCCGTGCAGACCATCATTCCGCTCGGCGCCGGCAATGGCGCGCTGGCGCTGACCACGGCGCGCTACTACACGCCCTCCGGCCGCTCGATCCAGGCGCAGGGCATCGCGCCGGACATCGAGGTCAAGCAGGACGTGCCGGACGAGCTGAAGGATCGCGGCGATCTCAAGGGTGAGGCCGGCATGCGCGGCCATCTCTCGGCGCCCGACGGCACCGAGCAGACCGGCTCGCAGTCCTACGTTCCGCCGGACGAGAAGGACGACAAGGCGCTGCACGCCGCCTTCAACGTGCTGCGCGGCGTCACCGTGAATGCCGACGTCCGTGCCAAGGCGGCGGTGCCGAACTGATCTTTAAGGGTGGCGCCTTGCGGCGCCCGATGCTCACACCCGACGGGGCGGCCCTGAGGCCGTCCCGCCGTGGTTTTCGACCAGCGTGTACAAGCGGACACGGAGTATGTCCGTCTGTGTCCCGTAGATCATGGCGGAGCCGTGGACTTCAAGCGGCGGACGGGACGACTGGTTGGCAGGGTTTGAGTTTGGCTTGTGGAAAAGCCTCAAATTGCAACGGTATTTATCGGTTCGGAACTGGCTCACGCGGCGTTGGGGCGCGAATGGCGGCCGGTTGAGGGATTGGCGCGCTGCGCGGCGAACAATTGCCCCACGTCGGCTGCGGGCTTCGGAGGGCTGAACAGATAGCCCTGCATCTCCGAGCAGCCGAGCCGCTTCAGCACCTGGCGCTGCGCCTCGGTCTCGACGCCCTCGGCGGTCGTCGACATCTTGCGGATGGCGGCGATGTTGACCACGGCCTGGACGATCGCCGCGGAGCCCTCACTCTCGGTGATGTCCTGGACGAAGCAGCGGTCGATCTTGATCTTGTCGAACGGAATGCGCTGGAGGTAGCTGAGGCTCGAATAGCCGGTGCCGAAATCGTCGAGCGCGATACGGACGCCGAGCGCGCGCAACTGGTGCAGGGTGTCGAGCGCGTCGTCGTCGCGGATCAGCACCGCTTCCGTGATCTCGAGCTCCAGCCGATGCGGCGGCAGGCCGGAGGTCGCAAGCGCATTCGCGACCTTGAGCGCCAGGGTGCCGCTCTTGAACTGCACCGGCGAGACGTTGACGGCGAGCCGGATGTCGTCCGGCCAGCTCACAGCCTCGGTACAGGCGACCTGAAGGACGCGTTCGCCGAGCAGGTTGATGAGGCCCGTGTCCTCGGCGATCGGAATGAACTCGGCTGGCGAGACGGTGCCGCGGGTCGGATGCTTCCAGCGCACCAGCGCCTCGCAGCCGACGATGCGGTCGTCCTGCAGGCTCAGACAAGGCTGGTAGTAGACCTCGAGCCGATCGTCGGCGATGGCCTGGCGCAGGTCGACCTCGAGCTGGTGGCGCGCCTTGACCTGGGCGTCCATCTCGGGCTCGAAGAAGCGCCAGGTGCGCCGTCCCGCGGCCTTGGCGGCGTACATCGCCAGATCGGCATTTTTCATGATCTGGTCGAGATCGGTGCCGTGCTCGGGGATCAGCGCCACGCCGATCGAGGCGTCGGCGGTGAGCTGATGGCCGAGGCAGTAGCGCGGGGCGCGGATCGCGCTGAGAATATCCTCGATCAGCTGTTCGACGTCCTCGCGGTTGCGGATGGCCGTCTGAACCACGGCGAACTCGTCGCCGCCGAGGCGGGCGACGAATCCCGTGGTGCCGACACAGGCGCTCAGGCTCGCCGCGACGGATTTCAACAGCTCGTCGCCGACGAGGTGGCCGAGCGAATCGTTGACGCCCTTGAACTCGTCGATGTCGATGTAGTGCAGCGCGAGGCGCCGGCCTTGGAGGACGCCGGTCAGCTCCTCCTTGAGGCGCTCGTGAAACAGGGTGCGGTTCGGCAGATCCGTCAGGGCATCATAGTGCGCCAGATGCGTGATCTGCTCCTCGGACCGTTTGCGCTCGGTAATGTCCTCGTGGGTGGCGAGCCAGCCGCCGCCCGCGATCGGCTCGTTGACGATCTGGATCCAGCGACCGTCCGTGGTCTCGATGATCTGCGAGGTCTTGCGGCCGATGTCGCGCAGCACCGCATCGGCATATTCGCCGTCGTCGCCCGCGAGCGAGCCGGTCGCCTTGCGGTGCGCGATCAACTCGCGGAACGTGCAGCCTGGTTTCACGACGTCGGCAGACAGGCCGTACATGTCGACGTAGCGCTGGTTGCTGATGACCAGGCGCTCCGATGCGTCGAACAGCAGGAGGCCCTGGGTCATGTTGTTGACGGCCTTGTCGAGCCGTTCCTTCTCCAGCGTCAAGCGGCGGCTGGAGGCGTCGTGGTCGCTGATCAACCGGCGCACCACGACGTAGAGCATGCCGGCGATCAGCAGCACCGAGGTCACGCCGACGGCGATCAGGAAGCGCATCTGCTCGCGCCAGTCGGCGAGCGCCGCCGAGACCGTCGTCGTCGCGGTCACGATCAAGGGATAGCTCGTCAGCCGGTGCGATGCGCCGATGCGGTGCTCGCCGTCGACGGGGCTGCTGAAAATGCCCGTGGTGTTGCCATCGCCGGCCAGGATCTGGCGGAAGATCGGCGCGCTCTTGTAGTTCTGGTTCTGCATGCCCTCGTGGCGTGGATGGCGGGCCAGAAGGGTTCCGTCGCGATGCATCATCGAGATCGCCGCGTCGGGCCCGAGCGCGACGGAGGCGAAGAACCGCTCGACATTGATGGGTTCGAGGCTGCGGCCGATGATGCCCAGGAACTCGCCGTTGGGACTGGTCAGCTTCAGGGCGATGACCGCGACATATGTGCCGGTGATCCGGCCCACGACCGGTTCGATCAGCAATTGCGGCGCGGTCGGATCGGCTTTCAGCCGCTTGAAAAAGGTGCGATCGGCAATATTGACGGGCGGCACCGGCCAGGCCGCTCCGGAGTTGATCAGGTTGCCGTCGGAGTCGAAGATGTTCAGACCGCCGACATAGGTCACCGCGCTCAGCTTGTCCTTCAGCATGGCATTGACGGCGGCGCTTCCCATCTGCTCCTTGAAGCGGGCGCCGGTGTCGATATGGTTCTGTCGGACGTAGTTGGCGAGATCGCGCTGGATCGCGCCGAGATCCTCCATCTGCTGATCGAAATGACGCGCCAGTAGAAGGACGGTGTTCTCCAGCTCGCGCGTCGCGCTGTTCAGCGCGCGTTCCCGGAAACTGTCGGCCATGATGGTCGTGCCGATCGCGATGGCTGCAATCAGCACGAGGCCTCCGCCGACCAGCCAGCGGATCGGTCCACCGCGGTCGGTCGAAGCTCTGAGGGCATTCCGTGGACTAGCGTTGGTCGTCATCGGTCCTGAATACGCTTGCGATAGGCGCTTCGGGATGGAACCGCTACGATGTCCCTCCCACAACCATTGCTATAGGCCCGCTATGGAAGTGAGGTTAGGAAGTTGAGTTAGCGAACAATTAATTCGAAGTTGTATTTGGTTTTCCAATACCTTCAGGCGCGATAACGCCCGGACTTGCCGCCGATCTTCTCGGTCAAACGGATACCTTCGATGCGCACGCCGCGCTCGGCGGCCTTGATCATGTCGTAGATCGTCAGGCAGGTGACGGACACGGCCGTTAGGGCTTCCATCTCGACGCCGGTCGGCCCGGTGACCTTGACGGTTGCACTGACGATGCAGCCGGGCAGCGCAGCGTCGGGGGTGATGTCGACGGTGACCTTGGAGAGCGCCAGCGGGTGGCACAGCGGGATGAGCTCGGATGTGCGCTTGGCGGCCATGATGCCGGCAATGCGAGCCGTGCCGAGTACGTCGCCCTTCTTGGCGTTGCCGGAGATGATGAGCTCGAGCGTCGCGGGACTCATCACCACGCGGCCTTCGGCTGTTGCCGTGCGCTCCGTTGCAGCCTTGTCCGACACGTCGACCATGCGGGCTTCGCCACGAGCATCGATGTGGGTGAGGGCGGGAGCGCCGGGTGACTTGTCGGACATTGTCACTCAGCCGCGCTGGCGGAGGCGGCATCGCGCGCGAGCAACGCGCGGGTCGCCGCCGTGACGTCCGCCTGCCGCATCAGGCTCTCGCCGACCAGGAAGGTCTGGATGCCGACGCGCGCCAGGCGCGCGAGATCGGCCGGCGTGAAGATGCCGCTCTCGCCGACCAGCAGACGCTCCTTCGGGACCAGCGGCGCCAGCGTCTCGGAGGTCGCCAGCGTGGTCTCGAAGGTGCGCAGGTTGCGGTTGTTGATGCCGATCATCGGCGAGCGCAGCTTCAGCGCGCGATCGAGCTCGGCGCGATCATGGATCTCGATCAGCACATCCATGCCGTGGGCGAGCGCGGCGGCCTCGATCTCCGCAGCCGCGGCGTCATCGAGCGCGGCCATGATGATCAGGATGCAGTCGGCGCCATGAGCGCGAGCCTCGACCACCTGATAGGTGTCGAACATGAAGTCCTTGCGCAGCACGGGCAGGGCGGTCGCGGCGCGTGCGGCGACCATGAAGTCCAGATGGCCCTGGAACGACGGCGTGTCGGTCAGCACCGAGAGGCAGGCCGCGCCGCCGGCCTCATAGGCCCTGGCGAGAACAGGCGGATCGAAATCGGCGCGGATCAACCCCTTCGACGGCGAAGCCTTCTTCACCTCCGCGATCAGCGCGTAGTCGCGGTTCGCATGCTTGGCTCGGATCGCCGCGACGAAGCCGCGCGGCGCTGAGGCATCACGCGCTCGCGCCTCGAGATCCGACAGCGGGCACGCCCGCTTGGCGGCCGCGATCTCCTCGCGCTTATAGGCTTCGATCTTGGCCAGGATATCCGACATGGCGCGCTCCGCAGATCAGTCGTTCGAGACGTCGATCAGCTGCTTCAGCCGCGCTGCTGCGGCGCCGCTGTCGAGCGAATCCCGGCCGATTGCGACGCCTTCCTTCAGCGTCTTGGCGCGGCCGGAGACAACCAGCGCCGCCGCGGCGTTCAGCAGGGCCACATCGCGATAGGGACTCGGCAGGCCATCGAGCACACTCTGCAGCGCCACGGCGTTGGCCGCCGCGTCACCGCCCTTCAGACCATCGCTGCCGCACAGGCCAAGCCCGGCCTCCTCGGGCGAGACCTCGAAGGTACGGATATGGCCGTTCTCCAGGGCGGCGACGAAGGTCGGGCCGGTCAAGGTGATCTCGTCGAGCCCGTCGGAGCCGTGCACGACCCAGGCGGCTTCCGAGCCAAGATTCTTCAGCACCTGTGCCAACGGCTCCACCCATTGCCGCGAAAACACGCCGACCATCTGGCGCCTGACGCCGGCCGGATTGGACAGGGGACCGAGCAGATTGAAGATCGTGCGAGTGGCGAGCTCGACCCGGGTCGGACCGACGTTCTTCATCGCCGGATGATGCGCGGGCGCGAACATGAAGCCGATGCCGGCCTCACGCACGCAGCGTCCGACCTGGTCGGGCTTCAGATCGATCTTGACGCCGAGCGCGGCGAGCACGTCGGCTGCGCCCGAGCGCGACGACAGCGCGCGGTTGCCGTGCTTGGCGACCGGCACGCCGGCGCCGGCCACGATGAAGGAGGCGCAGGTCGAGACGTTGACCGAGCCAGAGCCGTCACCGCCGGTGCCGACGATGTCGACCGCGCTCGCCGGCGCGTCGACGCGCAGCATCTTCGCCCGCATCACGCTGACGGCGCCGGTGATCTCCTCGACCGTCTCGCCGCGCACACGCAGCGCCATCAGCAGCGCGCCCATCTGCGACGGCGTCGCCTCGCCCGACATCATGCTGTCGAAGGCGGACGCCGCCTCCTCGCGGGACAGCGGCGCGCCGGTCGCCAACTTGCCAATGATCGACTTGAGATCGTCCATCGCGTGCCCCTAGCGATCCGTCATTGGTTGCTGCTGCCGCCGCCGACCACCTGGGCCACGGCAGCCTCGTTGATCGTCGTCCCGATGTCCTTCTCGAGCTTCATGACATAGGCCGTGCCTTGCTCGTCGGCGAGCGCGCGCTGCAACTGGTCCTTCAGCTTCTTGGTGTCTTCGGACGCGAGGTCGACCTTCGGCTCGATGATGTCGGTGACACGGAACACAATCCACTGCCGGCCGCCATCAGCCTCGGTCTGGCCGACGCCGTCCTTCGCCGTGCGGAATGCGGCGGTGATCGCTCCGGTGGGGACGCCGGGAACCGAGGCGTCGCGCTTGAACGCGCTGGCCGTCTCGACCTTCACGCCGAGCGATGCCGCCTCGTCGGCGAGCTTGCCGCCCTCGTTGAGCTTCTTGACCAGCTCGGTGGCCTTCGCGCGCAGCTTGGCTGCGACCTCGTCGTCGCGCCAGCGCGCGGCGACCTGATCCTTGACCTCGTCGAGGGGGCGATCGCGCGGCGGGGTGATGCCGAGAACCTCGAACCAGACATAGCCGCCGCGGAACGAGATCGGCTCGTTGTCGACACCGACGTCGCTGTTGAAGGCCTGCGCAACGACATCCAGGCCAAGCGGGATGTTCGAAACGGGCTGGCCGTTGGGTTGCTTGCCGGACCTGTCGACCGCTTCGAGCGTGACGGCATTGAGACCGAGCTTCTTGGCGGCCTCTGACACGCTGGCGCCACCGCCGCGCTCGTCTTCCATCTTGTCGCGAAGATTGGCGACTTGCGACTTGGCGCGGTCGGCTGCGATCTCTTTCTTGATGTCGGCAGCGACGCTCTCATATTCCGGCTGTTGGCCCGGCTGAATCGCGCTGACCTTGACCAGCGCCACGTTGAACGCGCCCTTGACCGGCTGGCTGACCTCGCCGGTCGGCAGCGAGAAGGCGGTATCGGCAACGACAGGGTCGAGAATCGCCGATTTCGTCACCAGACCGAGATCGAGATCGGCTGGGTTGAGGTTGCGCTCCTTGGCGAGCTCGTCGAACGTGACTTCACCCGCGGCGATCCGGGCGCGCGCCGCTTGTGCCTCCTCCATGGTGGGGAAGGTCATCTGCTGGGCCTGGCGCTTCTCCGGCGTGCCCATCAGCGCCTTGCGCTGGTCGAACAGCTTCCTGGCGTCCTCGTCAGATACGTCGGTCCACTTGCCGATCTCTTCGGGCGTCACCACGACGAAGGAGATCTTGCGATATTCCGGCGCCTTGAACTGGGCTTTGTGCTCTTCGAAATAGGACGCGAGAACCTCGGGCGAGGGCGCATCGATGGTGCCGGCCTGCGCCGCGTCGAGCTTGATGTAATCGATCGAGCGCTGCTCGTTCTGGAAGCGGCCGAGCGCCTCGAGCATCGTGTTGGACGGCTCCAGCCCGGCCGCGATCGTGCCGGTGATCTGCCGCCGCAGCGACTGTCGGCGCTGGTCAGCCAGATAGCGCTGCTCGGTGAAGCCGAAATTGCGGATGATGGCCTGGAAACGCTGCGGGTCGAACGCCCCGTTCGGGCCCTTGAAGTTGGGATCGCTGAGGATCACCCGCATGGTCTCCGCATCGGACTGGGCGAGACCGAGACGGCGGGCCTGCTCGTCGAGGGCGGCTTCCGCAATCGTCTGCTGCAGAACGGAGCGGTCGAGCCCGAACATGCGGGCCTGCTCGGTGGTCAGCGGACGGCCGAGCTGGCGGCCGATCTGCTGCAGCCGGTCGGTATAGATCTGCCGGAACTCGTTGACCGAGATCTCCGTGCGTCCCACGGTTGCAGCCGTCGACTGCCCGAAGCCGCGGAAGATGTCGGCGATGCCCCAGATGCCGAAACTGACGATCAAAACGCCCATGACCACCGCCATGATGGTCTTGCCGAGCCAGTTTGATGAGGCCTTGCGTAATCCTCGAAGCATGGGTCCAGTCTGTCTGCAGGAAAAAGGATGAAGAGGCCGCGCCTTAAAGCAGATTCCGCAAAAGGCCGTCACCGAGTTGAAACGGCTTATAAAGAGGCCGCCGCCCGGTCGCAACCTCGGCCCTGAGGCCGATTGAAGCGGTGGGAAGACGGCTCCCGCTCTGGTGCTCGTCGAAGGGCTCTGCTAGCCGATGTCCGTCACAACATTTGCTGGAATCCCGCCATGACCGACCGCATCCGGCCGCTGATCGCCGGCAACTGGAAAATGAACGGCCTGAAGGCCTCGACCGCCGAGTTCGACGCCATGCTGGCCGGAGCCGCCGAGGTCACCGGCAAGGCCGATCTGCTGGTCTGTCCGCCCGCCACTCTGGTGGCAGGCTTTGCCGAGAGGGCACGCGGCACCCACGCGATCGCGGTCGGGGCCCAGGATTGCCACCCCAAGGCGTCGGGAGCCCATACCGGGGACATCTCGGCGGAGATGCTGGCCGATGCCGGCGCCAGCGCCATCATCGTCGGCCATTCCGAACGGCGCGCCGATCATGGCGAAACCGATGTTGTGGTGCACCAGAAGACTGAGGCGGTGTGGCGCGCCGGATTGGTCGCGATCGTTTGCGTCGGCGAAACCCAGCAGCAGCGCGATGCCGGGCAAACGCTCGACATCCTGCGCGGCCAGCTCAACCTCAGTCTGCCGCAGGGCTCACGGGCCGACAACCTGGTCGTGGCCTATGAGCCGGTCTGGGCGATCGGCACCGGCCTGACCCCGACCGCCAAGGATGTCGAGCAGATTCATGCCTTTATCAGAGAGCTGCTGATCGATCGCTTCAAGCAGGAGGGAGCGCGGACGCGCATCCTCTATGGCGGCTCAGTGAAGCCCTCCAATGCGGCCGAGCTGATGGCGGTCGCGAATGTCAACGGCGCGCTGGTCGGCGGCGCCAGCCTGAAAGCCTCGGACTTTCTCGCCATTGCGAAGGGCTGTTGAGAAGCGACGTGAGCGAAAACGCGCCAAGCGTTTCAGTCCGCCTGTTCGATTCGCTTCCAATAGATCTTCGTGCCGGTGAGGCCGCCATGCGGCTTCAAGGCATAGTCCGGAATGGTTCCGCTCAGCTGGAAGCCGACGCTTTCATAGAGCTGTGAGGCGCCCCCATCCTCGGCGGTATCGAGGACCAGCATCGTCCGCCCATGCGCGCGGGCGAGGTTTTCGGCCGCGCGCAGCAGCGCGGTCGCGATTCCGCGTTTGCGGTGGCTGATGCGCGTCATCATCTTTGCGATCTCGGCGCGGTGCGGCTGGTTCGGCGGCAGCTTCAGCTGCAACGTCACTGTCGCGATCACATCCTCGCCGTCGAAGGCACCAAGAACGGCTCGTTCGCCGCGCGCCGCGGCCGAAAGCGATTCCCGCCAGAACGCGTCGGCATCCTCCTCGCGAAGCGGGTGCATGAAGCTGACCGAGCCACCATGGGCGACCGTTTCGATCAGCATTGCGCGAAGCGCAGCCCGGATTGCCGGCGTA
Source organism: Bradyrhizobium sp. SZCCHNR1053 (assembly GCF_032381235.1). Taxonomy (NCBI): domain Bacteria; kingdom Pseudomonadati; phylum Pseudomonadota; class Alphaproteobacteria; order Hyphomicrobiales; family Nitrobacteraceae; genus Bradyrhizobium; species Bradyrhizobium sp. SZCCHNR1053. Next base: position 658,376 of record NZ_JAUHJM010000001.1, on the reverse strand, counting down.
TCTGACAGGGCCGCGATTCGGGGCGGGGACATTCTCAACTCCTGGCAAGGGCGACGACGTAGACGCAGGGCGCGTCGGTCTCATTGGCAAAGGTGGTGTCGATCGGTGGGCCGAAGCCGAGGCAGTCGCCCGGCCCGAGCACGTGACGTTCCGCGCCTTCCGTGATGGTGAGGTGCCCGTTCTGAACCCAGAGGAGCTGGCGGATGTGGATGTAGGAGGAGGCCGGCAAGGTCACGCTGCGGTGCGCCGGCATCTCGACGGTCACCAATTCGATCGGATGATCCGGCCTGAGAAAGACCTGGCGCCTGACGTAGCCCGTGTCCGGGTCGCGCCAGACCGGCTGCTCGGCGGCCTTGGACAGGCGCTCCGACTGGGCTTCGGCGCGGAGCATCAGGCCGGCCAGCGTGAGATCGAACGCGCTCGCGAGCTTGACCAGAATGACCGCGGTCGGGCTGACCTCGGCGCGCTCGATCTTGCTGATGGTGGCCTTTGACACGCCCGAGCGTTCGGCGAGGTCGGCCAGCGACCACCCACGGCCGTCCCGTTCCAGCAGCAGGCGACGGGCGAGCCTCTGGCTGAAGTTGTCTATTATTTGATCCATTCGTCTCTAATAGTGGATATTGAAGCGGCCGGCAAGTGTCGACCCGGAGGGCGACGTCGGCGCTTGTGCGAAGCGCGGTTGGGATTATCTGCGGGGTGGCGTTGCTCGACATGATCGTGTAACACCGCGCAAATTTCCGAATAGCCCGCGAAGCTCTCGCGATCCCGGCCCCCGGTCGGGGCCTGCGAGGGCTTGTGACGGAAGGTCACCATGCAGACTGTCTTGATCGTCATCCACCTCATGATTGTCGCCGTCCTGATCGGTACGGTGCTGTTGCAGAAATCCGAGGGCGGTGGCCTTGGCATGGGCGGCGGCGCCGGTTTCATGTCGAGCCGCGGCACGGCCAACCTGCTAACGCGCACGACCGCGATCCTGGCACTCCTCTTCTTCCTAACCAGCCTGGCGCTGACTTGGCTCGCGGGTCTGGATCGCAAGCCGACCTCGATTCTCAACAACCTGCCGGGGCAGACCCAGTCAGGCGGAGCGACCCCAGTGGCGCCGACCGCGGGCGGCGTGCTCGACCAGCTCAAGAAGGCCGACGAGCAGCAGGCACCCGCGGCTCCGGCTGCGCCGCAGGCCCCGCAGTCGCAATAACGCGGGCAAGCCATGCAGGAACGCAATTGGCGTCCTGCGTCAGGAGGCGGTCTCAAGTAACTGAGACCATTAATATTTTGAAGTAACCCACAGGCCCGCGACATGGTTGCGGGCTGCAAGCGATTCGTTTTGGCGAATCGAGCGCGCGGCATTAAAGGTAGGGTCCCATGGCGCGGTACATCTTCATCACCGGCGGCGTGGTTTCCTCGCTCGGAAAGGGTCTGGCTTCAGCCGCGTTAGGCGCGCTGCTGCAGGCCCGCGGCTACAAGGTCCGGCTTCGCAAGCTCGACCCCTATCTCAACCTCGATCCCGGCACGATGTCGCCGTATCAGCACGGCGAAGTGTTCGTGACCGATGACGGTGCCGAGACCGATCTCGATCTCGGTCATTACGAACGCTTTACCGGCCGGCCGGCGACCAAGGCCGACAACATCACCACGGGCCGGATCTATCAGGACATACTGACCAAGGAGCGGCGCGGCGACTATCTCGGCGCGACCATCCAGGTCGTCCCGCACGTGACGAATGCGATCAAGGATTTCGTCCTGTCCGGGAATGACGAGTACGATTTCGTGCTGGTCGAGATCGGCGGCACCGTCGGCGACATCGAGGGCCTGCCGTTCTTTGAGGCGATCCGGCAGCTCGGCAACGAGCTGCCGCGCCATCACGCGATCTACATCCATCTCACGCTGCTGCCTTACATTCCGAGCGCCGGCGAGTTGAAGACCAAGCCGACGCAGCATTCGGTGAAGGAGCTGCGCTCGATCGGCATCCAGCCGGACATCCTGCTGTGCCGCACCGACCGTCCGATCCCGAAGGAGGAGCGGCGCAAGCTCGGCCTGTTCTGCAACGTGCGTGAAAGCGCCGTCATCGAGGCGCGTGACGTCGACAACATCTATGCCGTGCCGGAGGCCTATCATGCCGCCGGCCTCGACGACGAGGTGCTGGCCGCGTTCGGCATCGAGCCGCGGGTGCCGCCGGCGCTGGCGAGCTGGCACACGATCAATGAGCGCGTCCGCAATCCGGAAGGCGACGTCACGATCGCGATCGTCGGCAAGTACACCGGCATGAAGGACGCCTACAAATCGCTGATCGAGGCGCTGTCGCATGGCGGCATCGCCAACAAGGTCCGCGTCAAGCTCGACTGGATCGAGAGCGAGGTGTTCGAGAACGAGGACCCCGCGCCGTTCCTCGAGCACGTCAACGGCATCCTGGTGCCCGGCGGCTTCGGCCAGCGCGGCGCCGAGGGCAAGATCCGCGCGGCGCGGTTCGCCCGGGAGCGTGACGTGCCGTATTTCGGCATCTGCTTCGGCATGCAGATGGCGGTGATCGAAGCGGCGCGCAATCTCGTCGGCATCACCGAGGCCAACTCGACCGAGTTCGGCCCGACGCCGGAGCCGCTCGTCGGCCTGATGACGGAATGGCTGCGCGGCAACGAACTGGAGAAGCGCTCCAAGAGCGGCGATCTCGGCGGCACGATGCGGCTCGGCGCCTATCCTGCGGCGCTCAAGCGCGGCAGCCGCGTCTCCGAGGTCTATGGCGGTGCCACCGAGATATCCGAGCGCCATCGCCACCGCTACGAGGTCAACACCGCCTACAAGGACCGGCTCGAGCAGCACGGTCTGAAGTTCTCCGGCCTGTCGCCGGACGGCGTGCTGCCGGAGATCGTGGAATATGAGGACCATCCCTGGTTCATCGGCGTCCAGTTCCACCCCGAGCTGAAATCGCGGCCATTCGAGCCGCATCCGCTGTTTGCGTCCTTCATCCAGGCGGCGATGGTGCAGTCGCGGCTGGTCTGACGACCGTCTTTGACGGTGTGGCCGAATATTGCGAGAACGCTCCCGATCCAACAGATCAGGGAGTGACCAATGATCTACGAGAGCCGCATCTATCGCTGCATTCCAGGCCGGCTGCCGGCGCTGCTGAAGCGCTTCGAGACCACGACGCTGAAGCTGTGGGAGAAGCACGGCATCCGGCCGGTCGGATTCTTCACGACCCTGATCGGCGAATCCAACCAGGACCTGACCTATTTCCTGGCCTGGGAATCGCTCGCCGAGCGCGAGATCAAGTGGACCAAGTTCATGACCGATCCCGATTGGATCACGGCGCGCGCCAAGAGCGAGGAGGACGGCCAGATCGTCGCCAACATCACCAGCCAGTTCCTGGTGCCGACGGCGTTCTCGGCGTTGAAATAGGGCCCTTGCACGGGAGCCGGGATGCGCGGATGGCCTCATCCCCGCAACCCTGCTATTCGCGGGCACGCGCCGGGTTGATCCGGCAGCCAGCGCTGGGCCATGGTCGCGCGCCCACAAGAGGATGATGTCGTGAACGCTTCGATCTCTGCCGCGCCGGTCGTCAGCCTCGGCTCCGTCAAGTTTGGCAATCAGCTGCCGCTCGCGGTCATCGCCGGCCCGTGCCAGCTCGAGAGCCGGGCTCATGCGCTCGAGGTCGCCTCGGCGCTGAAGGAGATCGCGACGCGGCTGAACATCGGGCTCGTCTACAAGACCTCGTTCGACAAGGCCAACCGCAGCAGCGGCTCGGCTGCGCGCGGCCTCGGGCTTTCGCAGTCGCTGCCGATCTTCGCCGAGATCCGCGCGTCGCTCGGCCTGCCCGTGCTGACTGACGTCCACGATGCGAGTCAGTGCGCCGAGGTGGCGCAGGCGGTCGACGTGCTGCAGATCCCGGCCTTCCTGTGCCGGCAGACTGACCTGCTGCTCGCGGCCGCCGCGACCGGCAAGGTCGTCAACGTCAAGAAGGGCCAATTCCTGGCGCCATGGGACATGGCCAATGTGGTCGCCAAGATCACGAGCGCCGGCAATCCCAACGTGCTGGTCACCGAGCGCGGCGCGTCGTTCGGTTACAACACGCTGGTCTCGGACATGCGTTCGCTGCCGATCATGGCGCGCACGACCGGCGCACCCGTGATCTTCGATGCAACTCATTCGGTGCAGCAGCCGGGCGGGAAGGGCACATCCTCTGGCGGCGAGCGCGAATTCGTGCCGGTGCTGGCGCGGGCGGCAGTGGCCGTCGGCGTCGCCGGCGTCTTCATCGAGACGCATCCGGATCCCGATCATGCGCCCTCCGACGGTCCGAACATGGTGCCGCTCGCCGAGTTCGAAGGCCTGCTGCGCACGCTGATGGCGTTCGATGCGCTCGCCAAGGTGCAGGCGGCGCCCGCTGCGCGCTGATGCACCAGACCGTGGCAAAACCCTCGCAGCAGCGCTTTCCTCCCGCCGTCAACATCATCGCGCTGGCCGGCTTCTCGGCGGCGCTGTCGACGCGGGCGCTCGATCCGGTGCTGCCGCATGTCGCCGAGGATTTCGCGATCAGCATCACCACGGCGGCGAGCATCGCCGCGGGCTATGCGCTGATCTACGCATTGATCCAGCCAGCGATCGGCGCCGCCGCCGATCTGTTCGGCAAGGCGCGGCTGATGACGCTGTGCCTGGCGCTGCTCGGTGTCGCCAGCCTGCTCGGCGCGCTCGCCACCTCGTTTCCGCTGTTGTTCGCGACGCGTATCCTCGCGGGCATCGCCTCGGGCGGCGTGTTTCCGGTGGCGCTTGGGCTGACCAGCGATCTCGTCGCGCCCGACAAGCGGCAGGTTGCGATCGGCCGCACGCTCGCGGGCTCGATGGCCGGCAACCTGCTCGGCGCCACGGCATCGGGCATCATCGGCGATTTCATCGGCTGGCGCGGCGTGCTCGCAATCCTCGGCGCGCTCGGGCTGATCGCCTCCTTCGCGGTGGCGGCAGGCTTTCGCGGTGCCAAGGTCACGCATGCGCCGACCACCGATCTCGCCGCGCTGAGGAAGGGCTACCGCACCATCTTCACCAACCCCAATTCGCGCTTCTGCTTCTCGGCGGTGTTCGTCGAAGGCTGCTGCGTGTTCGGGCTGTTTCCGTTCATCGCCTCGTTCCTGTTCGATCTCGGCGAGACCTCGCTGTCGATCGCGGGCATCGTCATCGCAGGCTTCGCGGTCGGCGGGCTGTTCTACACGTTCACGGTGTCGAACTTCCTGCCGCGGCTCGGCGTCAAGGGCATGATGATCACGGGCGCTGCCCTGGTCGGGCTGCAGCTCGCCGCGCTCGCCTTCGGCCCGGGCTGGAAGCTGCAGTTCGGCTGCATGCTGCTGATGGGCTGGGGCTTCTACATGATCCATGGCTGCCTGCAGGTGTTCGCCAGCGAGCTGTCGATCGGGGCGCGCGCGACCGCGATGTCGCTGCACTCGTTCTTCTTCTTCATGGGCCAGACGGTCGGCCCGATCGCCTATGGCTTCGGCCTGGTCCATGGCGGCAAGCAGCCGACGCTGCTGATCGCCGCCATCATGATGGTCGTGCTCGGCTTCGCCTGCGCCGCGCTGCTGCGGCAGCGGCCGCCGGCGGATGCAGCGGCGACGTGACGGCGCGCTCGTTTGCGAGCCGGCCATCCTTTCCTCGCTGTTGATGCTGATGCTGCGCGCCTCTGACATGGCGTGTTGCTGTCGTTGACACGGACGCACCGCCCCGATCTCGCGGCGCATCGGCGTCCGAGCTTTGCCTTTGAGAGTGCCCTTTTCCGAGAAGAGGGCACGGGGAATGCCGGGAGCTGGCCGCCCCCATGGCCCGCCAGCGAGAAAAAATGCTGGCGGCAGGAACCACAGGTTCAGCCGAGACATCCCGGCATTCCCCGCGCGATGGTTGGGCGGCTTATACGTACTCTCCCCGGGGACCGGGCTGTCTTGCCCCCGTGACCGGCGGATCATCATCACCGCCAGCGTAGCCTCAGCGTCGGGAGGCCAGGACCATACGATTTCGCCGGCGCATCAGGCTCGTTCGTCCGCATGAGTGATCACGCTGCGAACCCGACACGCCCACCGCATCCCGCCTCAACGTCCGTGACGACCGCGAAGCGCCCCTCTGATCGAGACGGGATGGTGATAGTCAATCACAAATTCCGATAAAGCGAAAGTGGAATATTTTTAGCGGGATGTCTGAGAGCGGTGATCGGCTTGAAAGCGCGGCACAAACTGGCTTTCGGGGCAGCGGTTTGATGGTTGCGTCGACTGAGAAGGTCGAACGGGAGCGTGCCCGTCGGGCGACTCAGTGGCCATAGGCTCGCGGGCGGGAGAAGATTCATTCAGTGGTGCGGTACAGGGCTGAGACCCAGGAAGGCCTGCTCAACTGAAAAGTACCAAGCCAAATAGATGAGTATCAGTGAGGCCACACAGGCGCAGGCTACCTTTTCCCGAAACACTGTCTGACTTGTTCGTAATGCCCACAACGAGCGGGTATAAGTCTGCCAGTTTGTATGGTGTTTGAGGACTCACGGATGGTTTCTTTCGACGAAGCGAGAGAGTTGGCCGCCAGACACGTCGCGGAACTGGAGCAAGTGGCTGGATGCGAGTTGGTGGTTCTTGAAGAGGCCACGAAAAATGTGGAGCAAGGATGGGTCTTCTTTTATGACTCAAAGTTGCATCAAGAGACGGACGAGTTTCAGTATTCGCTTGCCGGAAACGCTCCCATCTTCATAGATCGGGACGGCAAGCTCCGAAATTTGCCTACCTACCTGTCGTGGCAGGAAGGGCTGAAGCTGGTGCTTGCAGAAAATTGAGACGGGTTTGATCGTCGCTCTAGAAGAGAACTGCCGGAAATACGTCTTTGCTCCTGCCAAATCTTCTTGCAGGATGGCGGAATGACAACCGAAGGTTGTTCTTCCGCCGATATCTCGCCCAGCAATGCAGACGCTGCCGCATGCGTTCGTGCAATCCTGGCCGCCGTCTGCCCCCTGGCGGCCGAGTACTATGCCCTACAGGTAAGCCCCTGGGCGTCACCGGTGAGATCGCCGAGTTCGCCGCCGCAGAATGCCTCGGTCTTGGCGCGTACCGCTGGGTATGACGCCGTTCGCCAAAGTCCGAACGGACCCGTTCGTATCCAGATCAAGGGCCGCGCCTGCACCGGGAATGCAAACCGAGGCCAGCGGATCGGGCGCATCGAGCTCGACTCCGCCTGCGACGTGGCTCTACTGGTGCTACGAAATACGGTGACATTGCACTAAATGCCCCGGAGCGGCGGATTGTGAATTAAGTGCACTGTCACCATAATCCTGGGATTGTGAATTAAGTGCACTGGACTGCACCCCTTAAGTGAGACACGATAATTTCTGTGACAGTGGGGTTGCCACGACGACTATCGTGCCTTGTTTTGCGCGAACGCGGCTTCGAACTCAAGAGGCGATCGGTAGCCGAGCGCCGAGTGCAGGCGTTGCTTGTTGTAGACGTCTGCGATGAAGCGATCGATCCGGCGGCGAGCGTCTCTTATGTCGGAGAACGCCTTGCCGTTGACCTCCTCGGCCTTGAGCGTCTTCATGAAGCTCTCAGCCTTGGCGTTGTCGAAGGGGTTGCCCGGCCTGCTCATGCTGATCGTGATGTCGCGATCCGCTAATATTTGGCGATAGGCGATTGACGCGTATTGCACGCCGCGGTCGGAATGGTGGATCAGGCTGCTGCGTTGCGGCTTGCGGGCCTCGATGGCCTTGTTCAATGCTGCAATCGCGAGCGAGGCATTGAGCGTGTTCTCGAAGGCCCAGCCAACCGCCTTGCGCGAGAAGGCATCGAGGATGACCGCGAGGTAGGCGAAGGTCGTGGCGAGATGGACGTAGGTGATGTCTGCGACCCAGATCTGATCGGGAGCGGACGGCACCAGGCCGCGCACCAGATTGGGCACCACGACAATGTCCCTTGGTCGCTCTGCAGGCGGCTTCAGGAATGGCGCCTTGCGCTGTGCGAGAAGATTGTCCTCGCGCATGAGCCTGAGCACCTTCTTAGCATTAACGACCATGCCTTTACGTCGGATGGTGGCCGTCACGCGCCGGTAGCCGTAGAACGGATGCTTCAGGCAAATGCGTTGGATCTGGTCGCGCAGCTCGCAGTCGGCAGTCTCACGACTGCGTTTGTTGAGATGCCGGTAATAGGTCGCGCGTGGCAGGCCGGCCAGACCGCAGAGCCGTTGCACGTCGGCGTGGGACTCCGTTGCCTCCGATGTCATGGCTTGGATGACTTCGATGATGCGGGTGCGGGTCCGCCTTGCGCTGCCGGCCGCTCCAATGCGCGCAAGGCTTGCCGAAAAAAATCGAGATCCATCTGCTGACGGCCGACAAGCCGTTCGAGTTCGGCGATGCGAGCATTTGCGCGCGTCAGCGCAGACCGCTTGTCGTCATAGGTTGCCGTAGCTTTGAGCTTCCGGGGGCCGGGCTTCGGCCCTCGCTTGCGGTTCAATCCCTCGGGTCCTTGCGCCTTCCAGGCCTTGATCCAGTCATGCAGGATCTTGCGAGATATCCCAAGCTCGCGAGCCACAGGCAGAACGCCTTCGCCTCGCTCGACGCGCTTGATCGCCTTCAGTTTGTAAGCCGTCGGAAACTGACGGTTCTTCCCTCTTGCTGCCACAGGTCATCCTCGAAATGCCTGTCACAGAAATTATCGTGTCTCACTTAAGGGGGGCAGTCCAGCACTGTCACCGTAATCCCATACGATTTCGCCGGCGCATCAGGACCGCTCGTCCGCATGAGTGATCACGCTGCGACCCCGACACGCCCACCGCATCCCGCCTCAACGTCCGTGACGACCGCGAAGCGCCCCTCTGATCGAGACGGGACGGGAGCAATCAATCACGAATTCCGATAAAGCGAAAGAAGAATGTTTTTCGCGGAAGATCTGGACAGGGGTGATCGCCCTGAGCGGACAACAAAATTCAGTTTTGAGGCGCAGGAGGTTCAGCAGTCGAAATCGATGGCGAAGGGCCTCGCCTGATAGCAACCATGCCCGACGGGCGACTCGCCGCCACGGACGGTCATTGATGCGGGACTTTGCATGCGCTGCGCCGCAAATGCGTGCGCCGGCCAATACAACCTGAAGGTATTTTGACTTGTGTTTCTGATTTGTTCTATTTAACATTCTTGGCGGTGAGTGAAGGGAGAACGACGGTGAAGCGGGCGGGGCGTTTGTTGCTGTATGTCGCGATCGTTGCGGGCGGATTCCATCAGGCGCTGGCGCAGCCCTCGGCCAAGTCCGAGAGCCCACGCGTTGCTGCGACGGCGCCTGCCAAGATCCTGCTCAGCGCCCACAGGGGCGATGCGACCATTCTGACCATCTCCGACCAGGATAGCGACACCGCCGCGGTGACGTTCCGGATCGAGCTCGACGACGCGATCGAGAGCTGCCTGCGCGAGCCGCCGCCTGACGACATCAAGCCGGCGGAAGTGGCGCGTTGCGCCAAGCAGGTCATGGATCTCAACGCCGGCAAACAGACCAAGCGGCGGGCGATGTGCTCCAAGAACACGGTTTATACCGAGTTCGGCAACTACTCGCTGGTCGGCACCGGGGAGCCTCAGTCGAGCGGCGAAAAAAAGAAGATGATCCGCACCAACTGGAAGGATCATCGCAACGAGCAGATCGTCGACAACAGCACGGCGGCGAGGACGGACGCAATGCTGAGTACGTTTCAGATCCTGTGTCCATCCGCCTACAAGGCGAAGTTCGACGGCTACTACGCGTATTGAGGCAGGAGCGCGCGATCGGCGACTACCAGTCGAAGTTGGCCGAGCGGCACGTCTCGCAGACGCTCACATCGTCCTTTTGGGAAAGCGGACGACGGCAGCGGTGGCACGTGCCTTCCGTCAGCGTGACATGCAGCGTCAGAGCTTTGGCTTCCCTCATCGAGAAGCCAAACTGGGCGACGAGCAGTTTGTGGCCCTCAATCTGGCTGCGGCGGATTTCGGCTGCAATTCTCGCCTTGTCCGTTGCTGACAGCGAAGACGGCCACGTGACGGTTGTGGTGCACTTGGGACAGAACACCGACAGGCGGGCATATTCGACTGCGCCGTTCACGACCGCGCCTTCCGCTTCTCGATCGTCATCACCCCCGCCCGCGATACGGCGCCACGCCCTGGTCCGGCACCCACAGGCCCTTCGGCAGCTTGCCCGTTTGCCAGAACACGTCGATCGGGATGCCGCCGCGGGGGTACCAGTAGCCGCCGATGCGCAGCCATTTGGGCTTGATCTCTGAAGCGAGGCGCTTGCCGATCGCGACCGTGCAATCCTCGTGGAATGCGCCATGGTTGCGGAAGCTCGCCAGATAGAGCTTGAGCGATTTGGATTCGACCAGCCACGAGCCGGGCGCATAGTCGATCACGAGATGCGCGAAATCGGGCTGGCCCGTTACCGGGCATAGCGAGGTGAACTCCGGCACGGTGAAGCGGGCCAGATAATCCGTATCCTTCTGCGGATTGGGCACGCGGTCCAGCGTCGCCGCATCCGGGCTGTCCGGTTGAGCGACCTCGCGGCCGAGTTGAAGTCCCGTTGATGTGTCGGATTTGGTGGATTTTTTAGCCATCTCGTGTCGCCTGTCGCAGTTGGCGCCCCTTTAGCCAATCGCTCGCCTCGCGTCACCCGCTTCGTGATTTGGCCGCGACTTCTGCGCGACTTGGCCTTTTCGGCCACCCGTCCCTGCGGTAGAAGCGGCGCAGCAACGCCCACCAGAAGCCCGTAAGAGGACCTCATGACCGCCATCGTCGACATCATCGGCCGCGAAATCCTGGACAGCCGCGGCAATCCCACGGTCGAGGTCGACGTCGTGCTGGAGGATGGCTCGGTCGGCCGCGCTGCCGTGCCGTCCGGCGCCTCCACCGGCGCCCACGAGGCGGTCGAGCTGCGCGACGGCGACAAGCACCGCTATCTCGGCAAGGGCGTGCTGAAGGCCGTCGAAGCCATCAACGACGAGGTCTATGAGGCGCTCAGCGACATGTCGGTGCAGGACCAGGTCCAGATCGACCAGATCCTGATCGAGCTCGACGGCACCGAGAACAAGAGCCGGATCGGCGCCAACGCCATTCTCGGCGTCTCGCTCGCCTGCGCCAAGGCCGCGGCGATCTCCTACGACATGCCGCTGTACCGCTATGTCGGCGGCACCTCGGCCCGCACCCTGCCGGTGCCGATGATGAACATCGTCAATGGCGGCGTCCACGCCGACAACCCGATCGACTTCCAGGAATTCATGATCATGCCGGTGGGCGCGCCGAGCTTCGCGGAGGCGCTGCGCTGCGGCTCGGAGATCTTCCACACGCTCAAGGCCGAGCTGAAGAAGGCGGGCCACAACACCAATGTCGGCGACGAGGGCGGCTTCGCGCCGAACCTGCCGTCGGCGGACGCAGCCCTCGACTTCGTCATGAGCGCGATCGGCAAGGCCGGCTACACCGCCGGCGAGGACGTCATGCTGGCGCTCGACTGCGCCGCCACCGAGTTCTTCAAGGACGGCAAGTACGTCTACGAGGGCGAGAACAAGTCGCGCTCGCGTTCCGAGCAGGCCAAGTATCTTGCGGATCTGGTCGCCCGCTACCCGATCGCCTCGATCGAGGACGGCATGTCCGAGGACGACATGGACGGCTGGAAGGAGCTGACCGACCTGATCGGCCACAAGTGCCAGCTCGTCGGCGACGACCTGTTCGTCACCAACGTCAACCGTCTTGCCGACGGCATCCGCAACGGGCGCGCCAATTCGATCCTGATCAAGGTCAACCAGATCGGCACGCTGACGGAGACGTTGGCCGCGGTCGAGATGGCCTACAAGGCCGGCTACACCGCCGTGATGTCGCACCGCTCGGGCGAGACCGAGGATTCGACGATCGCCGATCTCGCGGTCGCCACCAATTGCGGGCAGATCAAGACCGGCTCGCTGGCCCGCGCCGACCGCACCGCCAAATACAACCAGCTGCTGCGCATCGAGCAGGAGCTGGATGCGCAGGCCAAGTATGCGGGCAGGGCGGCGCTGAAGGCGCTGGCCTGAGTCTGGACCAGGCTAACCAAAGAAAAAAGGGAGGCACGCATGGGTGTCGAGACACAGGGCCTGCAACTGCGGACGTTGATCAGGCGCAGCGGCGAGCTCGAGCTCTCGCTGGTCGACGTGCCGACCCCCGAGCCGGGGCCGGACGAGGTGGTGGTGCGCATCGAGGCGGCGCCGATCAATCCGTCCGATCTGGGCCTCCTCGTCGGCGCGGCCGATCTGTCGACCCTGCAGGCGTCCGGCACCACGGACCGCCCCGTGATCACCGCCAAGGTGCCGGAGGCGGGGATGCGGGCGATGGCCGGCCGGCTCGACGAGTCGCTGCCGATCGGCAATGAGGGCGCCGGCGTCGTGGTCAAGACCGGCCCGTCGGACGCCGCCAAGGCGCTGATGGGCCGCACCGTCGCTGCCATCGGCGGCGCGATGTACAGCCAGTATCGCTGCCTGAAGGTCTCCGAATGCCTGCCGCTGCCGGCCGGCACCACGCCGGCCGAGGGCGCCTCCTGCTTCGTCAATCCGCTGACCTCGCTCGGCATGACCGAGACGATGCGGCGCGAGGGCCATACCGCGCTGGTGCACACCGCGGCCGCCTCCAATCTCGGGCAGATGCTCAACAAGATCTGCCTCAAGGACGGCATCCCGCTCGTCAACATCGTGCGCAGCGCTGATCAGGCCGAGCTGTTGCGCGGCATCGGCGCGAAATACATCGTGGATTCGACGGCGCCGACTTTCATGGACGACCTGATCGCGGCGCTGGTCGAGACCGGCGCGACCATCGCGTTCGATGCGATCGGCGGCGGCAAGCTCGCCGGCCAGATCCTCAACGCGATGGAAGCTGCGATCAACAAGTCCGGCAAGCATCCCTACAGCCGCTACGGCTCGAACGTGCACAAGCAGGTCTACATCTACGGTAGCCTCGACACGCGCCCGACCGAGATCACGCGCGGCTTCGGCATGACCTGGAGCGTCGGCGGCTGGCTGCTGTTTCCCTTCCTGATGAAGATCGGCAAGGCGGATACCGAGCGGCTGCGCCAGCGCGTCGTCGATGAGCTGAAGACGACCTTTGCGAGCCACTACACCAAGGTCGTTTCCTTGTCCGAGGCGCTCGATCCGGCCAACCTCGCCGTGTACGCCAAACGGGCCACCGGCGAAAAATTCCTCATCGACCCCAGCAAAGATAAGTGACCTAACGTCGCTCCTCGGACGTTGCTGACGGGCTTGCGTTTGGCCTGCATGCGGAGAAAATCCGCCCGTTTGTCTGGGGGCGGTGTCAGCCGCATGGAGCACTGAGGAGAGATTTGTCATGACCCGATTGGATCGCCGTCGATTTCTGGCCGGTGCGGCCCTCGCCGGAGCTGCGACCGCTCTGCCGCCGCTGGCCGGGCAGGCACACGCGGCGGTTGCGCCCGCCGGCGCCCAGGCGCCCGGCTTCTACCGCTACAAGGTCGGCGACTACGAATGCACCTCCGTCAATGACGGCGCGCGCACCTTTCCGATGCCCGACAAGTTCGTCGTCAACACGGCGAAGGACGACGCGCTCGCCGCGGCCGAAAGCGCCTACATGCCGAAGGGCATGATCACGATCCCCTTCAATCCGCAGCTGATCAACACCGGCTCAAAGCTGGTCCTGATCGACACCGGCAACGGCGCTGGCGCCTTCGAGGCCAGCAAGGGCGCGGTTGGCCGCACGCTGCAGAACCTCGCTGCCGCCGGCGTCGATCCGAAGTCCATCGACGTCGTCGTGCTCTCCCACATGCACGGCGACCACATCAACGGCCTCAAGCTCGCCGACGGCTCGCTGGCGTTTCCGAACGCCGAGCTGAAGGTGCCGGCCAAGGAGTGGGCGTTCTGGGCCAGCGACGAGAATGCCGCCAAGGCGCAGACCGACTTGATGAAGGGCAATTTCGCCAACTTCAAGAAGGTGTTCGGCGGGCTCGAGAGCAAGGTCACCCAGTACGAGTGGGACAAGGAGGTCGCGCCCGGCATCACCGCGCTCGGCACGCCCGGTCACACGCCGGGCCACACCTCGTTCGCGGTCGCGTCCGGCAATGCCAGGGTCCTGATCCAGGCCGACGTCACCAACGTCCCCGAGCTGTTCCTGCGCAACCCGGACTGGCACGTGATGTTCGACACCGATGCCGCGATGGCGCAGGAGACGCGGCACAAGTTCTACGACATGGCCGCCGCCGAGAAGGCCCGAGTGATCGGCTTCCACTTCTCGTTCCCCTCGGTGGGCTATGTCGAGAAGGACGGCGCCAAATACCGGCTGATTCCGGCGCCATGGAATCCGGTGATCTGATTATCGGTTAGCGTCATTGCGAGGAGCCCCCGGGTCTCGCTTCCGGCGAGCCCGAGGACAGGCTCCGCGACGAAGCAATCCAGAGTCACAACCGAGCCCTGGATTGCTTCGCTCGCAATGACGGAGGAGAGAGGGGGCCGCCTTCGGGCGGCCTGCTCGTTTTTGCATATGCGAAATGTCGGGCTTTCCGCGGCTCGCGCGAGCGCCTATGTCGAACCTCCCGGGATGTCCGCAGGGCCTTGCATGTCGACCGATCTCTCAGCTTCCAGCGCCGATCTTTCCAACTGGCGCTCCGCGCCGTTCAGCCGCTGGGCCTTCCACAACATCCGGTCGATCCTCCCGGTCGCCGACATCGAGAGCGCGCCCGGCAGCGCGTGGCCGCTGCCGGCAAGTCCGATCTCCTTCGATCAGTTCAGCCTGCGCCTGCCGAAGGGCGGCACGCTCGATCTCGACGGCTTCCTGAAAGCGACGGCGACGGACGGGCTCCTGATCCTCCACGACGGCCGCATCGTGTTCGAGCACTATGACGGTGGCACCGACCGCGACACGCCGCACATCCTGATGTCGGCGACCAAGTCGATCACCGGGCTGATGGCTGGCATCTTGGCCGGCCGCGGCGAGCTCGACGTCGACGCCGAGGTCACGCGCTACGTGCCGGAGGTGGCGGCCACCGCCTATCAAGGCGCCACGATCCGCCAGCTCGTCGACATGCGCGCCGGCATCGTGTTCGACGGCAGCGGCCTGCAGGCCTATGCCGATGCCGCCGGCTGGGAGCCGGTTGCGCCCGGCACGTCGCCGAACCTGCACGAGTTCTTCGCGACGATGCGCGCGCAGGCGAAGCCGCATGGCGGCCCGTTCAGCTATGTCTCGTCCAACACCGATCTGCTCGGCTGGGCGATCGAGCGGGCCACCGGCCGCAGCTTCGCGAGCCTCGTCAGCACACTGTTGTGGAAGCCGATGGGGGCGAGCGGCGAGGCCTTCATCACTCTCGACCGCAAGGGCGCGCCGCGCTGCACCGGCGGGTTCTGCGCCACGCTGCGCGACGTTGCGCGGCTCGGCCAGCTCGTGCTGTCAGGCGGCCGGCGCGGCTCGCACACGATCATCCCCGAGGGCTGGCTCGACGACATCAGGCACAGTGGCGACGCCCAGGCGTGGCGCGACGGGCAGTGGCGCGACAGCTTTGCCGCCATCAGCAAGAACATGCACTATCGCAGCGGCTGGTACGTCATCAACGACCAGCCGCAGCTGATGTTCGCGATGGGCATTCACGGCCAGAACCTGTTCGTCGACGCCGCCAACGGAATCGTGATCGCAAAGCTGTCGACATGGGCGCAGCCGGTCGAGGGGCAATCGATCTGGCTCACGCATCAGGCGGTGGCCGAATTCGCCCGCTGCATCAAAGGCAGGGAGTGACGTCGCGGAACAGGGCGGGGCGGTGGACGACGCGAGCGTTTCTTGCCGCGAAACGTTGTGTTTCACCGTGTGCTGTTTTCATGCACTTGCATGTTCATGCCGGCGCGCTTTAAGTGCCGCTCACACGTTGCTCTGCAAAGGATCCCCCCATGCCCGCACCTTATTCGATCGTCGCCCTCGTCGGCAGCCTCCGCAAGGAGAGCTTCACGCTCAAGATCGCCAAAGCCATGGCCAAGCTGGCTCCGGCCAGCCTGAAGATCGAGGTGGTCACGCTCGAAGGACTGTCGTTCTTCAACCAGGATCTCGAAGCCAATCCGCCGGCCGACTGGCTCGCGCTGCGGGAGAAGCTCAAGGCATCGAACGGCGTGCTCATCTTGACGCCTGAATACAACCGCTCGATTCCCGGCGTGCTGAAGAATGCGATCGACATCGCCTCGCGTCCCTATGGGCAGAGTTCGTTCCTGGGCAAGCCGGTCGGCCTCATCGCCAACTCGCCGGGTCCGCTCGGCGGCGTCGCGGCGGCCAAGCACCTGCAGAACATCATGCCGGGCATCTCGGGTCCGGTCATGGGGCAGCCGGAGATCTACCTGAATGGGGTCGGCGACGCCTTCGACGTCCAGGGTGAGCTGGTCAAGGATTCGCTCAAGACGGTGCTGCAGCAATATCTGGATGCGTTCGCCGCCTTCGTGGCCAAGCAGAACGGCTGATCGCGTTCGCCGCCGCCGCGTCCACCTGCGGCGGTCGGCAACTGCATGACGGGTATGATGCGGGCAGGGCGTTGACGCGCCTTGCCCGATCCGTTTCAAGGCAACGCCGGACCTGCGCAAGGATGCGCATTGCCAAGGAAGCACGATGGCCCATTCGTTCACACCCGCGTCGTCGGCGAAGCCCGGCCCGAACCAGCCGGATCTCGACTCGGAGGCCGTCTGGCAGGCGCGGATCGACCTTGCGGCCTGTTTCCGGATGGCGGCGCGGCACGGGCTCGAGGAGGGCATCTGCAACCACTTCTCGGCGCTGGTGCCCGGCTATGACGACCTCTTCATCGTCAATCCCTACGGCTATGCCTTTCGTGAGCTGACGGCCTCGAAGCTGTTGGTTTGCGATTTCGACGGCAACGTCATTGCCGGCGACGGCCGCCCGGAGGCGACCGCGTTCTATATCCACGCCCGCATCCACAAGGCGCTGCCGCGCGCCAAGGTCGCGTTCCATACGCATATGCCGTATGCCACCGCGCTCTCGATGACCGAAGGCGATCCGCTGATCTTCGCCGGGCAGACGGCGCTGAAATTCTATGGACGAACCGCCGTCGACGCGAACTACAACGGGCTGGCGCTCGACGCGCGCGAGGGGGACCGCATCGCCGGGGCTGTCGGTGATGCCGACATCGTCTTCATGAAGCATCACGGCGTCATGGTCCTGGCGCCGACCATCGCCGAAGCCTGGGACGATCTCTATTATCTCGAGCGCGCCTGCCAGGTTCAGTGCCTGGCGCTGTCGACCGGGCGCAAGGTGGTGCCAGTGGCGCCCGACATCGCCGAGGCCGCCTATCGCCAGATGCGGGAGGGAGATGCGGAATCGGCGCGGCTGCATCTCGAAGCGATCAAGCGGACGCTCGACGCCGAGGAGCCCGCCTATCGGACTTGAGCGGGCAGCGGGGCGGGGGCTCAGGGTTAGCGTTTCCTTAACCGGGGCGCCGCATTCTCGGGCCATGGTCTCCCGCGCGCGCCTCAAATCCTTCCTGACCGGGCTAGCCCTCTACACGATGGCGGCCGCCATCATCGGCTATTTCGGCATCAACGCCTATACCGGCCGGTACGGCCTGACCGCGCGTCAGGAGCTCGACCAGGAGATCATTGCGCTCACCTCCGAGCTCGCCCGGTTGAAGCAGGAGCGGGCGGAGGGTGAGAAGCGCGTATTGCTGCTGCGCTCCGACCGGGTCGATCCCGACATGCTCGATGAACGCGCCCGTTTTCAGCTCGGCTATGCCAACCCGCGTGATCTGATCCGGATCAATCGGCCGCAGTGACGCGTGTCCCTTCGCCGCCCTGCCTAAACTTTAGCAGGCCGTGGCGTCAGGAATTTCAAAAACGCGCTCATCAGCATTCGTTTATTTCGCGCTCGTTTGCAGTGCGGCAAAGCAAAATGAACCGCAATTCACGCAGTCCTTTTACGTGCCTTGGAGTTGAGCTAGAGAGAGCTACTTTTTCTCTCATCCGGAATTGCCATGGCCGCACCCAAGAAGACCGCCGCAAAGGAACAAGGGCAGGACAGAGACAACGGCCCGCCGCCGGAATTCACCAGAGAACAGGAATTGGCTGCACTGCGCGACATGCTGCTGATCCGTCGCTTTGAGGAGAAGGCGGGTCAGCTTTATGGCATGGGTGCGATCGGCGGTTTCTGTCACCTCTACATCGGGCAGGAGGCTGTGGTCGTCGGCATGCAGATGGCGCTGAAGCCGGGCGATCAGGTCATCACCGGCTATCGCGATCATGGCCACATGCTGGCGACCGGGATGGATGCCAAGGGCGTCATGGCCGAGCTCACCGGGCGCCGCGGTGGGTACTCCAAGGGCAAGGGCGGCTCCATGCACATGTTCAGCATGGAGAAGAATTTCTTCGGCGGCCACGGCATCGTCGGTGCCCAGGTCTCGCTCGGCACCGGCCTCGCGCTCGCCAATCGCTACCGCGGCAACGACTCGGTCAGCATTGCCTATTTCGGCGACGGCGCGGCAAATCAGGGGCAGGTCTATGAGAGCTTCAACATGGCGGAGCTCTGGAAGCTGCCGGTGATCTACGTTATCGAGAACAACCGCTATGCGATGGGCACGGCCGTGTCGCGCGCCTCGGCGCAGACCGACTTCTCCAAGCGCGGCATCTCCTTCAACATCCCGGGTGAGCAGGTCGACGGCATGGACGTCCGCGCCGTGAAGGCTGCCGGTGAGAAGGCCGTCGCGTGGTGCCGCGAGGGCAAGGGTCCGTACATTCTGGAAATGCAGACCTATCGCTATCGCGGCCACTCGATGTCCGACCCGGCCAAGTATCGTACCCGCGAGGAAGTCGAGAAGGTGCGTCACGACCAGGATCCGATCGAGCAGGTGCGCAACCGCCTGCTGGCGGCCAAGGTCACGGAGCAGGATCTCAAGGCGATCGATGCCGACGTGCGCAAGATCGTCAACGAGGCCGCCGATTTCGCCCAGGCCGATCCCGAGCCGGATGTCGCCGAGCTCTACACCGACGTTTACCGTTAAGCGCAGACGCTGTTTTGTCCGGAGCTGATATGCCAATTCAAGTTTTGATGCCTGCGCTGTCGCCCACGATGGAGAAGGGCAATCTCTCCAAATGGCTGAAAAAGGAAGGCGAGGCGATCAAGTCGGGTGACGTGATCGCCGAGATCGAGACCGACAAGGCCACGATGGAGGTCGAGGCGACCGACGAGGGCACGCTCGGCAAGATCCTGATCCCCGAAGGCACCGCCGACGTCGCGGTCAATACGCCGATTGCGACCATCCTCGCGGACGGCGAGACCGCGGCCGATCTCGGCAAGGCCGCAGCACCTGCGGCCGAGACGAAGGCTGCGCAATCGGCGCCGCCGTCCGAGCCTGCCGCAGCCACGCCGGCCGCGCCCGCGCCGACCGGCGTGGCTGCGCCGCAGAGCATCGCTCAGCCCGATCCCGAGGTGCCCGCGGGCACCGAGATGGTCACGCAGACCATCCGCGAGGCGCTGCGCGACGCGATGGCCGAGGAGATGCGCCGCGACGGCGACGTCTTCATCATGGGCGAGGAGGTCGCCGAATATCAGGGCGCCTACAAGGTCACCCAGGGCCTGCTGCAGGAGTTCGGCGCCCGCCGCGTCATGGACACGCCGATCACCGAGCACGGCTTCGCCGGCATCGGTGTCGGTGCGGCGATGGCTGGCCTCAAGCCGATCGTCGAGTTCATGACCTTCAACTTCGCCATGCAGGCGATCGACCAGATCATCAACTCCGCAGCCAAGACGCTCTACATGTCCGGTGGCCAGATGGGCTGCTCGATCGTGTTCCGCGGCCCGAACGGCGCGGCGGCGCGCGTTGCCGCCCAGCACAGCCAGGACTACTCGTCCTGGTACTCGCACGTGCCCGGCTTGAAGGTTGTCGCGCCGTATTCTGCGGCCGATGCCAAGGGCCTGTTGAAGGCCGCGATCCGCGATCCGAATCCGGTGATCTTCCTCGAGAACGAGGTGCTGTACGGTCATTCCGGCGAGGTGCCGAAGCTCGACGACTACGTGATCCCGATCGGCAAGGCGCGCATCGCGCGCGCCGGAAAGGACGTGACGATCATCGCGTGGTCGAACGGCATGACCTATGCGCTCAAGGCCGCCGACGAGCTCGCCAAGGAGGGCATCGAGGCCGAGGTGATCGACCTGCGCACCCTGCGTCCGATGGATACCGACACCATCATCGCCTCGGTCAAGAAGACCGGCCGCGCTGTCACGGTGGAAGAGGGCTGGGCGCAGAGCGGCGTTGGTGCCGAGATCGCTGCACGCATCATGGAGCACGCCTTCGACTATCTCGATGCGCCGGTCGTCCGCGTGTCCGGAAAGGACGTGCCGATGCCGTATGCGGCCAACCTCGAGAAGCTCGCGCTGCCGTCGGCGGCGGAGGTCGTGCAGGCCGCCAAATCCGTCTGCTACCGCTAAGGGAAAGCCCAGATGGCCGGACCCAAGGAGCAGCCATTGCCGCCGGACGTCATCGGCCGCGAGGACGCCACCGAAGTGTTGCGCGCCTTCGTGCTCGATGGCGGGCTCTCGATCGCCTTCCAGCGCGCCTTCGAGGAGCCCGACGTGTGGGGGCTGCTCCTGGTCGACGTCGCCCGCCATGCTGCGCGCGCCTATGCGCGCGAGAGCGATTATTCCGAAGACGAGGCGCTGCAGCGCATCGTCGAGATGTTCGAAGCCGAGCTGGCTCGGCCGACCGACACCGGCACCACCAGCCCCAGGTCGAAACAAGGTCACTGATCATGCCGATCAACATTCTCATGCCCGCGCTGTCGCCGACGATGGAGAAGGGCAACCTTGCTCGTTGGCTCAAGAAGGAAGGCGACCAGGTCAAGTCCGGCGAGGTCATCGCCGAGATCGAGACCGACAAGGCCACGATGGAAGTCGAGGCGGTCGACGAAGGCACCCTCGCCAAGATCCTGGTGCCGGAAGGCACGCAGGATGTGCCCGTCAACGACGTGATCGCGGTGCTCGCCGGCGAGGGCGAGGACGTCAAGGCGGCCGGCAGCGCGCCGGCTGCAGCGGCTCCGAAGGCCGAAGCCAAGCCGACGGCATCTGCGGCGCCTGCCGCCACGCCTGCGCCTGCCGCTGCGCCCACGCCCAAGCCGGCCGCGGCTCCTGCGCCAGCCGCGTCTGCGGCTGCGCCCCAGGTCAACGGCCACGCGCGCGTCTTCTCCTCGCCGCTGGCACGGCGGCTTGCCAAGGATGCCGGCATCGATCTCGCCCGCATCACCGGCACCGGTCCGCATGGCCGCGTCGTCGCCCGCGACGTCGAGGAGGCGAAGTCGGGCAAGGGCCTCAAGGCCGCGCCGTCAGCAGCGCCCGCCGCTGCAGGGGCGCCCGCGCTCGCGCCCTCGATGTCCGACAAGCAGATCCTGGCGCTGTTCGAGCCGGGCTCCTACGAGGTCATCCCGCATGACGGCATGCGCCGCACCATTGCGCAGCGCCTGACCGCATCGGTGCAGAACGTCCCGCACTTCTACCTGACGATCGACTGCGACATCGGCAAGCTCTTGGCCGCGCGCGAGGAGATCAATGCGGCGGCGCCGAAGGACAAGGAGAAGAAGCCGCTCTACAAGCTCTCGGTCAACGACTTCGTCATCAAGGCGATGGCGGTGGCGCTGCAGAAGATCCCGAACTGCAATGTCAGCTGGACCGAAGGCGGCATGGTCAAGCACAAGCATTCCGACGTCGGCGTCGCCGTGGCGATGCCGGGCGGCCTGATCACGCCGATCATCCGCAAGGCCGAGACCAAGACCCTGTCGGCGATCTCGGGCGAGATGAAGGACTTCGCCGCGCGTGCCCGCTCGCGCAAGCTGAAGCCGGAGGAGTATCAGGGCGGCACCACCGCCGTGTCCAACCTCGGCATGTACGGCATTAATCACTTCACGGCGGTGATCAACCCGCCGCATGCGACGATCCTCGCGGTCGGCACCTCGGAGGAGCGGCCCGTGGTGCGCAACGGCAAGATCGAGATCGCCAGCATGATGAGTGTGACCCTGTCGTGCGACCACCGCGCCATCGATGGCGCGCTCGGCGCCGAGCTGATCGGCGCGTTCAAGCAGCTGATCGAGAATCCCGTGATGATGATGGTGTGATGTTGCTTTCCGGAGCGGGATGGCAAACGGGGCCAGCGCATGCGGATCAGAACGCGGTGGCCCTGGATCACGGCACTGGTAAGCGTCGCGCTGCTCGCCAACCCGCTCGGGATCGACGTCATCCATTCTGCTTTCTTCTCCGGCGAGGCGCTGTCGCGCGGCATCTGGGCGCCAATCGTGCTCGCCGGATTCGCGATCTGCGCTGTGCTGATGCTGCTGGAGGCAATTGTTCGAGCCTTGATCTGGCGACGTTCCGTCGGCAGCACCACGACCATCTGATTTCCAACTGCTTCAGTTGAATGGGAGCCGTAATGGCCGACACATCCTTCGACGTCATCATCATCGGCTCCGGCCCGGGCGGCTACGTCGCCGCGATCCGCGCAGCCCAACTCGGGTTCAAGACCGCGATCATCGAGAAATCCTACCTCGGTGGTATCTGCCTGAACTGGGGCTGCATCCCGACCAAGGCGCTCTTACGCTCGGCCGAGATCTATCACTACATGCAGCACGCCAAGGATTACGGCCTCTCTGCCGAGAAGATCTCCTACGATCCGAAAGCGGTGGTGCAGCGCTCGCGCGGCGTCTCCAAGCGGCTGAACGACGGCGTCGGCTTCCTGATGAAGAAGAACAAGGTCCAGGTGATCTGGGGGCGCGCCGCGATCGATGCACCCGGCAAGATCACGGTGACCAAGTCGGATGTCGAGGCGCCCAAGGGCGCGCTGGGCGAGGGGACCTATCAGGCCAAGCATATCATCGTCGCGACCGGCGCGCGGCCGCGCGTGCTGCCGGGCCTCGAGCCGGACAAGAAGCTGGTCTGGACCTATTTCGAGGCGATGGTGCCGGACAAGATGCCGAAGTCGCTGCTGGTGGTCGGCTCCGGCGCGATCGGCATCGAGTTCGCCTCGTTCTTCCGCACCATGGGCTCCGAGGTCACCGTGGTCGAGGTGCTGCCGCAGATCCTCCCCGTGGAGGACGCCGAGATCGCTGGCATCGCGCGCAAGCAGCTGGAGAAGCAGGGCCTCAAGATCATGACCGGGGCCAAGGTCACCAAGCTCGACAAGAAGAGCGACAGCGTGGTGGCGACGATCGACGACGGCAAGGGCAAGACCGAGTCGGTCGAGTTCGATCGCGTGATCTCGGCGGTCGGCGTTGTCGGCAACATCGAGAATCTCGGGCTCGAGAAGCTGGGCGTGAAGACCGATCGCGGCTGCATCGTCATCGATGGCTACGGCAAGACCAATGTGCCCGGCCTCTACGCGATCGGCGACGTCGCCGGTCCGCCGATGCTGGCGCACAAGGCCGAGCACGAGGGCGTGGTCTGCATCGAGGCGATCAAAGGCCTGCATCCGCACCCGATGGACAAGAACCTCATTCCCGGCTGCACCTATTGCCATCCGCAGGTCGCCTCCGTCGGGCTCACCGAGGCCAAGGCCAAGGAGCAGGGCCGCGACATCCGCGTCGGCCGCTTCCCCTTCGTCGGCAATGGCAAGGCGATCGCGCTCGGCGAGGACCAGGGTCTCGTCAAGGTGATCTTCGACAAGAAGACGGGACAGCTGATCGGCGCCCACATGGTCGGCGCCGAGGTCACCGAGCTGATCCAGGGCTATGTCGTGGCGATGAACCTCGAAACGACAGAGGAAGAGCTGATGCACACGGTGTTCCCGCACCCGACGCTGTCGGAGATGATGAAGGAAGCCGTGCTCGACGCCTACGGGCGTGTGTTGAATATGTAGGTTGCGACGAGGTAGGAGCATCGGCATCAAGACTCTCGAGAGTCCTGACGGAAATGAGCGCGTGCTGATTTTGCAGCGTGCTGATGGCCACTATACTTATCGTAGGCAATGGCGTCAGGATGCCTGGCAGTTTACCTACGGCGACGAGGAAGGGTGGGGACCGCCAGGTCCTGATTGTGGAATCTACGATTCCGCGGACACAGCCGAAACCGAAGCGCGACAGCGTGTGTCCTGGCTCAAACGCCAGTTTCATTGAGGCGTGAGTTGAAGTCAGAATTAACTGAGAGGCCACGATCCGTGAAATCCAGCGACAACCTCACCACCGAGCGTCCGACCTTCGTCACCCATCTCGAATGCGCGATGGTCGGCGACCACTATCCGGCGGATCAGGTCCACAACCTGTCCAAGGCCGGCAAGCCGCTGCTGGTGCGCTACGATCTCGCCGGTGTGAAGCAGGCGCTGACCAAGGACGCGCTGGCGCAGCGGCCCGCCGACATGTGGCGCTATCGCGAGCTGCTGCCGGTGCGCAAGTGCCGGGACATCGTCAGCCTTGGCGAGGTGATGACGCCGCTGATCAATCTGCCGAAGCTGTCGAAGAAGCTCGGCGGCGGCGAGATCATTGTGAAAGACGAAGGTCGGCTGCCGACCGGCTCGTTCAAGGCGCGCGGCCTGGTCATGGCGGTGTCGATGGGCAAGGCGCTCGGCATCACCCACATGGCGATGCCGACCAACGGAAATGCCGGCGCGGCGCTCGCGGCCTACGCGACTTCCTGCGGCATCAAGACCACGATCTTCTGTCCGGCCGATACGCCCGAGGTGAATGTCAGCGAGATCGAGCTGCAGGGCGCCACCGTCTATCGCGTCAACGGCCTGATCGATGATTGCGGCAAGATCGTCGGCGAGGGCAAGGCCAAGGTCGGCTGGTTCGATACCTCGACCCTGAAGGAGCCCTATCGCATCGAGGGCAAGAAGACGATGGGCCTGGAGCTCGCCGAGCAGCTCGGCTGGGACGTGCCCGACGTGATCTTCTATCCGACCGGCGGCGGCACCGGCCTGATCGGCATGTGGAAGGCGTTCGACGAATTGGAGAGAATTGGATTCATCGGCGCGAAGCGCCCGCGCATGGTGGCGGTGCAGGCCTCCGGCTGCGCGCCGATGGTGCGCGCCTTCGAGCAGGGCGTCGAGCATGCGACGCGCTGGGAGGATGCCCACACCATCGCGTCCGGCATCCGTGTGCCCCAGGCGGTCGGTGATTTCCTTATCCTGCGCGCCGTCCGCGAGAGCAAAGGTTTCGCCATCGCGGTCGATGACGAGAAGATTTCATCTGCGCTCAGCGAAGTCGCGCGCGAGGAGGGGCTGCTGTTGTGCCCGGAAGGCGCGGCGACCTATGCCGCCTACAAGCAGAGCCTGGCCGACGGACGCGTGACGAAAAACGATCGCGTCATGCTGTTCAATTGCGCGACAGGACTTAAATATCCGCTGCCGCCGGTCACCCGGACGCTCGATCGTCACCAGCCGATCGACTTCGGGCAGTTCTAACTAACAAAACAGCACCGCGGCCTCGAGCATATGCTCCGGCGCAGACGCATTCGCGTCTGTGACCGGCGCGTGCGACACAAGGGAGGACGTGATGCGACGAGCTCTTTGCGCCGTGCTGTTTGCGTGCCTGGCTCTGGCGGTGCCAGCGCGCGCCGACACCTACCCCTCGCGCGCGATCACCGTGATCGTGCCGTTCGCCGCCGGCGGCCCATCGGATGCGATGATGCGCATCCTCGCCGAGCACATGAAACGGACGCTCGGCCAGCCCGTGCTGGTCGAGAACGTGACGGGCGCGGGCGGCTCGATCGGCGTGGGACGCGCGGTGCGCTCGAAGCCCGACGGCTACACCGTGAGCTTCGGCCATCTCGGCACCCACGTCGCGAACGGCGCCGTCTACCGGCTCGGCTATGACCTCGAGGCCGATCTCGAGCCGGTCGTGCTGCTGCCGAGCAATCCGATGATCATCGTCAGCAGGAACAACATCCCGGCCAAAACGCTGCCGGAGTTTCTCGCCTGGGTGAAGTCGCAGCCGAACCCCGTATCGGCCGGCACGGCGGGCAACGGCTCCGGCAGCCACATCGCAGGCCTCTATTTCGAGCAGGTCACCGGCCTCAAGCTGCAATACGTGCCCTATCGCGGCACGGGGCCGGCGATGAACGATCTCGTCGCCGGCCAGATCGATCTGATCGTCGACCAGACCTCCAATGCCATCAACCAGGTCCGCGCCGGCACGATCCGCGCCTACGCCGTCACGGACGCCAAGCGCCTCGATTCCGCGCCCGAGATCCCGACCACCGATGAAGCCGGCCTGCCGGGCTTCCACATGACCCTGTGGTCTGGACTCTGGCTCCCGAAGGGCGTCAGCAAGGAGATCGTCGACACGCTCAATGCGGCCGCCGTGGCTGCGCTGGATGAGCCGGATGTGAAAAATCAGTTGAAAAACCTGGGGTTGCAGATGCCGGCGGCGGACCAGCGCAGTCCGGCCGCCCTTGGAACCCTGCAGCGCGCCGAGATCCATAAATGGTGGCCGATGATCCGAGCCTCCGGGGTGGTGCCCGAGTAGCTTTCGCTCTCCATGCTAACCGCGGATGGTTGCGTGTCGGCCACGAATGTTGCGACGTCGCCACAGTTTACGAAGTTTTGGTAACAATCTCCGGCGCTCCGCAAACGCGCCGCTTTTTAGCCACACCTGGTCGTGAAATACTTTGATCAGAACATAACCAGTGCGTGTGAGGCTGCCGAAAATCCATTTCTAGGATTTTAGCGTTCTCCTCAGCACCGGGAGGCCAGAACAGCGATGGACGCGAAGACCGACATCAAGCGCAGGCTGCCCAGCCGTCATGTGACGGAAGGGCCCGAGCGTGCGCCGCATCGGTCCTACCTCTACGCGATGGGCCTGACCACGGCCCAGATCCACCAGCCCTTCGTCGGCGTCGCCTCGTGCTGGAACGAGGCCGCGCCCTGCAACATCGCGCTGATGCGGCAGGCCCAGGCGGTCAAGAAGGGCGTGGCGCATGCGGGCGGCACGCCGCGCGAATTCTGCACCATCACCGTGACCGACGGCATCGCGATGGGCCATGACGGCATGCGCTCGTCGCTGCCGTCGCGCGAGGCGATCGCCGATTCCGTCGAGCTGACGATTCGCGGCCATTCCTACGATGCGCTGGTCGGGCTCGCCGGCTGCGACAAATCGCTGCCGGGCATGATGATGGCGATGGTCCGGCTCAACGTGCCTTCGATCTTCATCTATGGCGGCTCGATTCTGCCGGGCAATTTTCGCGGCCAGCAGGTCACGGTGCAGGACATGTTCGAGGCCGTCGGCAAGCATTCGGTGGGTGCGATGTCGGACGAGGACCTCGACGAGCTCGAGCGCGTCGCCTGTCCATCCGCCGGCGCCTGCGGCGCCCAGTTCACGGCCAATACGATGGCGACGGTCTCCGAGGCGATCGGGCTGGCGCTGCCTTATTCGGCCGGCGCCCCGGCGCCTTACGAAATCCGCGATTCGTTCTGCATGACGGCTGGCGAACAGGTCATGGAGCTGATCGCCGCCAATATCCGCCCGCGCGACATCGTCACGCGAAAATCCCTGGAGAATGCCGCTGCGGTTGTGGCGGCGTCCGGCGGGTCGACCAATGCTGCGCTGCATCTACCTGCGATTGCGCACGAGGCGGGCATCAAATTCGACTTATTCGACGTCGCCGAAATCTTCAAAAAGACACCTTATATCGCGGATTTGAAGCCGGGTGGCCGCTATGTCGCCAAAGACATGTTCGAGGCTGGTGGCATTCCGCTCTTGATGAAGACGTTGCTCGACCATGGCTATTTGAACGGCGACTGCCTCACAGTCACCGGCCGGACGATCGCCGAAAACCTCAAAGGCGTGAAGTGGAATCCGCACCAGGACGTGGTGAGGCCGGCCGACCAGCCGATCACTGCAACCGGGGGTGTCGTCGGTCTGAAAGGCAATCTCGCGCCGGAGGGCGCGATCGTGAAAGTCGCGGGCATGTCGAACTTGAAATTCTCTGGGCCGGCCCGCTGCTTTGATCGGGAAGAGGACGCCTTTGACGCCGTCCAGAAGCGCACCTATCGCGAAGGCGAGGTGATCGTCATTCGCTACGAGGGGCCGCGCGGCGGTCCGGGCATGCGGGAAATGCTGCAGACGACGGCGGCGCTGACCGGGCAGGGCATGGGCGGCAAGATCGCGCTCATCACCGATGGCCGGTTCTCGGGCGCGACCCGCGGCTTCTGCATCGGCCACATCGGACCAGAGGCGGCGGTCGGCGGAACGATCGCTCTGGTCGAGGATGGCGACATCATCGAGATCGACGCCGAGGCGGGTATCCTTAACGTGAAGTTGAGCGATGCCGAGCTGGCGACACGCAAGACCAAGTGGACGCCGCGTGAGACGCATCACACGTCAGGTGCACTTTGGAAATATGCCCAGCAGGTGGGGCCGGCCGTGGCGGGCGCCGTGACTCACCCAGGTGGTGCGCAAGAGAAGTATTGCTATGCGGACATCTGATCGGATCATTTTCGCATTGATGCTGGGGGTTGCCCCGCTCGCGTTGCCGACGTCATCGTTCGCGTTCGATGGCGCTCCGGTCAACCAGGAGCCGGCGATCCCCGTGGCTGGAGCTCAGGCCGGCGCCGGCGCGCTGCGCAAGGCGTTGCCTGCGACCACGTCCTCCACGTCGCCCACGCAGTCGCTGACGGCGCTGCAATACGCGGCGGAGGAAGGTCACCCGGTTGCGCAGTTCAAGCTCGGCCGCATGTATGCGGCTGGCGATGGCGTTGCGCGGGATGACATGCGCGCCTTCGACTATTTCAGCCGCATCGCCAATGCGCATGCGGAGGACAGTCCGTCGGCGCCGCAGGCGCAGATCGTCGCCAACGCCTTCGTCGCGCTTGGCCGCTATTACCTGAGCGGCATCCCCAACACGAAGGTGAAGGCGGATCCGGATCGCGCGCGGGAGATGTTCTCCTATGCGGCGTCCTACTTCGGCAATGCCGACGCCCAATACGACCTGGCGCGGATGTACCTGAAGACGGCGGATGCCTCGCGCGACGACTTCCGCTATGGCGCGCGCTGGCTTGGCCTCGCCGCGCAGAAGGGCCAGCATCAGGCCCAGGCGCTGCTCGGCCAGATGCTGTTCAACGGCGACCGGCTGCCGCGCCAGCCGGCGCGCGGCCTGATGTGGCTCACCTTGGCGCGCGACAGCGCCGGTGCGGACGAAGCCTGGATCAAGGAGAGCTACAACCGCGCCTTCGCCAAGGCCTCCGACGATGACCGCGCCTCGGCGCTGCAGATGCTCGAAAGCTGGGTGCAGGGCAAGCGCGAGTAGCAGGAGCGGAATGCGTCGCGTTCCCTCCGTTCGAGAGAGGGATTGAATGGTCATTCGCGATGCGACACCGGAAGACGCAACGGCGGCCTGCGAGATGCTGCGGGCATCCATCATCCAACTGTGCGTGGCTGATCACCGCGGCGATCCCGACATCCTTGGCCGCTGGCTCGCCAACAAGACGCCGGACAACGTCGCGACCTGGGCCGACGGGCAAGGCCGGTCGCTGTTGGTGGCGGTCGAGGAGGGGGCGATTCTCGCCGTCGGCGGGCTCGCGCACCCCGGCGAGATCACGGCCAACTACGTGTCGCCGCAGGCGCGCTTTCGTGGAATCAGTTCGGCGCTGTTGGCGGAGCTGGAGCGCCGGGCGATGGCACTGGGCGCCCGCGACGTCGCGCTGCTCAGCACCGAAACGGCGCACCGATTCTATCTTGCCCGCGGCTACGCCGATGTCGGCGTGCCCGCCGGCAAGTTCGGCACCGCGGCCTCCTATCCAATGAGCAAGACGCTCGCCACCGCGCCGTGAGTCGCGGGCCACGGTGAGACATCAAGGCCACGGCAGCGGCTGCCCAAGGAGTGGGCGATGACGCGCCGGTGTTTTGACCAGCGTCAGGTTCCAGAACCAAAATCGGCGATCTTTGGTACACGAACGACCCCGATGACGCCAAAACGCGCTTGGCACGATTCGTGAGTGCAATTCCTCTGCAACAGCAGAGGCGGCACGTTTGCGCAGCGTTCGGATCGGCCTGATCATTCCTCAGCGCGGCTCGGCAGGGTTGTGGGCGCCCTCCGCCGAAGCCTGCGGGCGGCTGGCCGTGACCGAGCTGAACCAGGCCGCCGGCATCCGCCGCCGACAGGTCGAGCTGATCGTCATCGACGCCGGCGCGACCGCCGCCAGCGCGGGCCGGGCTGCGGTCGAGGCGGTCGACGAACTCGCCGTCGACGGCCTCGTCGGCATGATGCCGAGCTACGCGCGCGATCCTGTCGCGCAAGCCGCGCGCGGCCGCGTGCCGTTCGTCTACACGCCCCAGTTCGAAGGCCTGTCGGCGAACAGCGACGTGATGACCACGGGCGAGACCGCCGGCGAATTGCTGGGGCCGGCGGTGCAGTGGCTCTCCGAGGTCAAGCGCGCCAGGCGGTTCTTCCTCTGCGGCAACGACTACATCTGGCCGCGCTCGTCGCTGCAGATCGCCAGGCGTCTGATTGCGCGCTTCGGCGGGACCGTGACCGGCGAATGCTACGTGCCGGTCGGCGTCCACGATTTCGACGAGATGCTCGACCGCATCAAGACGACGCGCAGCGACGTGGTGCTGCCGGTCTTTCTCGGCTTCGACTGCATCGCCTTCAGCCGCGCCTTCTGCGCCGCCGGCCTCAGCCGCCACGTTCTGCGATTCTCGTCCGCCTTCGACGAGACCATCGTTTACGGACTCGACAGCGGCGAGACCGAGAACGTCTACGTGGCGTCGAGCTATTTCGCCTCGCTGCGGTCGCGCAACAACGGCGCGTTCCTCGAGCGCTACTACACGGCATTCGGCGACAATCCGCCGCCGCCCAACGGCTACGGCGAATCCTGCTACGAAGGGATTCACGCGCTCGCCGCGCTGATCGAGCGCGCCGAGAGCTTCGACGCCCGCAACCTCAGGCGCTTCTACGGACGCACGCTGCAGCGGCGCACGGCGCGCGGCAACGAGGCGCAGCCGGTGGTTGGCGGACGCCACCCGATCCATCTCGCCGAGCTGGACGGCTACGACTTCGCGGTCGTCGCGTCGCGCTAGCGCGCAGGGCGCTTCCTAAAAACACTTGCCTTTTCAAATATTGTCATTTTAAACTTATCGCGGATCATGAACCGGCATCATCAACCCATGGGGACCTTTATGACTCTCTCCCGACGTCGTTTCCTGCAACGCTCGGCCATCGCGACCTCGACATTGATCGCGGCACCCGCCGTGCTGCGCTCGGGTGCGCTCGCGGCCGAGAACCCGATCACGGTCGGCAGCCTGCACGACCAGTCCGGTCCCATCGGCACCTCCGGCGCGCCGATGGTCTATGCGCTGCAGCTTGCTGTTGAGGAGATCAACGCCGCGGGCGGCCTGCTCGGACGTCCCTTGAAGGTGATCCACTACGACACCCAGTCCAACATCCAGATGTACTCGCAATACGCCCAGCAACTGGCGGTGAAGGACAAGGTCGACGTCGTTCACGGCGGAATCACCTCGGCCTCGCGCGAGGCGATCCGGCCGACCTTCGACCGCTTCAAGGTGCTGTATTTCTACAACACGTTGTACGAAGGCGGCGTCTGCGACCGCAACACCTTCTGCACCGGCACGACGCCGGCGCAGACGGTGGAGAAGCTTGTGCCGAGCGCGATGAAGAAGTCCGGCAAGAAGGCCTACATCATCGCGGCCGACTACAATTACGGTCAGATTACCGCGAAGTGGATGACCAAATACTGCAAGGACAATGGCGGCGAGATCCTCTCGACCGACTTTTTCCCGCTCGACGTCACCAATTTCGGCTCCACCATCTCGAAGATCCAGGCGGCCAAGCCCGACCTCATCCTGTCGGCGCTGGTCGGCGGCAACCACACGGCGTTCTACCGGCAGTGGACCGCGGCCGGCATGAAGGGGAAGATCCCGATCGCCTCGACCACCTTCGGCCTCGTCAACGAGCCCTCGACGCTCGATGCCGCCGAGAGCGACGCCATCATCGGCGCCTACGGCTATTTCGAGGAACTCACCACGCCGGCCTCCAAGAGCTTCGTCGAGAAGATCAAGAAGGCGCATCCGGATTCGCCTTATATCAGCGAGCTCGCCTCGTGCACCTATGAAGGGGTGATGCTCTGGGCCGAAGGCGTCAAGAAGGCCGGCAGCATCGACCGGATGAAGGTGATCGAGGCGCTCGAAAGCGGCCTCGTCTTCGATGGTCCCAGCGGCAAGGTCTCGCTGGACAAGCCGACGCATCACACGGTCCGCAATGCGTTCCTTGCCGAGGTGAAGGAACGCAAATGGTCGGTGCTGGAAACCTACACCGACGCCAAGCCGGCCGACACCGCTGGTGTCTGCGACCTCGTCAAGAACCCGAACGACGTCAAGCAGTACATCATCAATCTCTGACGCTTGCCGGGTCCCGCCATCCGGCGGGACCCGGTTTCATTGGACTGCCCTGAAAGACCTGACGCATGGCGATCTACGTCATCCTCGCGCTCGACGTCCTCAATGGAATCTCCTCGCTGTTCCTGCTGTGCCTGGGACTGGCGATCATCTTCGGCATGATGAAGATCATCAATCTCGCCCATGGCGAGTTCATCATGTTGGGGGCCTATGCGACGGTGATCTCCGCCAATGCCGGGGTGAACATCTGGATCGCGATGCTGATCATCGCGCCGTTGTTCGTCGGCATCGTCGGCCTCGTCATCGAGCGCTGCCTGATCCGCTTTCTCTATGGCCGCCTCGTCGATTCGATGCTCGCGACCTGGGGCCTCAGCCTCCTGATCATCGGGATCATCACGACGATCTATGGCAACACCCAGCAGGGCGTGCCGACGCCGCTCGGCGGCTTCTCGATCGGATCCTACCAGTCGAGCTACTACACGCTGTTCCTTGCGTTGATGGCGGCCGTCATGATGGCGATCATCTACGGCGTGATGCGCTACACCCGCTTCGGCCTGGTGGCGCGGGCGACGATGCAGAACCCGGCGATGGCGGCCACGCTCGGGGTCAATCCGGCCCGCGTCTACATGAGCACCTTCGCGCTCGGTGCGGCCGTGACGGGCCTCGCCGGCGGCCTGCTGGCGCCGGTGTCAGGCATCACCCCGGTGATGGGCGGGGCCTATGTCGCAAAAGCCTTCATGACCGTGGTCGGGGGCGGCGCGGCGATCCTCTCCGGCACGCTGTCCGCGGCAAGCCTGTTCGGCTCGGTCAACCAGATCGGCGCCTACGTCACCACGCCTGTCTATGGCGAGGTCATCGTCTTCACCACCGCGATCGTGCTGATCCGCTTGCTGCCGCAGGGCATCTCCGGGCGCTTCTTCAAGGGGAACCTGTGATGCCCAAGCACTCCCGTCTTGCGGGCCAGATGGGTGCGATCGTCCTTGCCATCGTAGCGATTGCGATCGTGCCGAGCGTGATCGAGCTGTTCGCCCTGATGCAGCTGACGCTGTTTGCCGCGATGTCGGTGCTGGCGCTGAGCCTCGCCTTCATCTGGGGCTATGGCGGCATCCTGTCGTTCGGGCAGACCGCGTTCTTCGGGCTCGGCGGCTATGCCTATGCCATCGCGGCCATCAATTTCCAGGATTCGACGCCTGCGATCCTGCTGGCCATCGTGATTCCGGCGCTGTTCGCAGCGATCCTCGGCTACTTCATCTTCTTCGGCCGCATCTCCGACGTCTATCTCGGCGTCATCACGCTCACGGTCACCCTGATCCTGTTCAACTCGGTCAACTCGACCTCGGGCGATGCCTACAAGATCGGCAAGGCGCTGCTCGGCGGCTTCAACGGCATGCCGGCGGTGCCGACGTTCAATATGCCGTTCGATCCGTCGACCGTGCTGTCGCCGGAGCAGTCATGGTGGACCACGGCCTATGTGCTGCTCGGCGTGTTCCTGCTGCTGCGTCTGCTGCTGGCGCTGCCGGCCGGACGCATCATCGTCGCGGTGCGTGAGAACGAGGTGCGGGCCTCGCTGCTCGGCTATGACCCGCGGCTCGTGAAGTGCCTGACCTTCATCCTCGGCGGCGCGATCGCCGGTCTTGCCGGCGCGCTCTACGTCAACTGGGGCGCCTTTGTCAGCCCCACCATCTTCAGCCTGTCGCTGTCGGCCGAGATCATCATCTGGATCACGGTCGGCGGTCTCGGCACCTTGCTCGGTCCGATCATCGGCTGCGTCGTGATCGAATACATCGTCGCCTATATCGGCTCGCAGCAGCTCTTGAACTCCAACCTCGTGCTCGGCGGCGTGCTGGTGATCTTCGTGCTGCTGTTGCCGAAGGGCATGGTGCCGACCGCCCGCGATCTCGTGATGCGGCTGATGCCGGGCAGGAAGAAGACCGACGGTCCCCCGATGCAGCCAGCGGCGGCGCCGCATCCCGCAGGAGCCGAATGACATGGCGGACCTGGTTCCTCTGCTCAAGGCCGAGCACCTGACGATGCGCTTCGGCGGCGTGGTCGCCAATGACGACATCACCTTCACGCTTCAGGAGATGGAGCTGCGCTGCCTGATTGGCCCGAACGGCGCCGGCAAGAGCACGTTCTTCAAGACGTTGACCGGACAACTGGTGCCGACTTCGGGCAGCATCGCATTCCGCGGCATGCCGATCGCGGGCAAGCTGTCGCACGAGATCGCGCGCATGGGCATCGGCATCAAGACCCAGGTCCCGAATGTGTTCAACGGCCTGTCGGTGCGCGAGAACATCTGGATGGCGGTGCGCCGCAAGGCGACGCCGCGCCAGCAGGGTCCGGCGGTCAATGCCGTGCTCGAGATGATCCGGCTGACGGACTACGCCGACAACATCGTCGCCACCCTGTCGCACGGCCAGCGGCAATGGGTCGAGATCGGCATGGTGCTCGCCGCCGAGCCTGAGCTGATCCTGCTCGACGAGCCCGCGGCGGGCATGACCGACGAAGAGACCTTCCACACCGCGGCGATCATCCGCGAGATCAACCAGACCCGCGCCATTGTCGTGGTCGAGCACGACATGGAGTTCATCAAGCAGATCGCCAAGCGCGTGACCGTGTTCCACCAGGGCCGCGTGCTGGTCGAGGACACCGTCGACAAGGTGCTCGCCGACCAGCGCGTGCGCGACGTCTATCTCGGCAAGAAGGTGGCCGCATGAGCACGCTCCTCGAGGTCAAGGGGCTCAAATCCGGCTACGGCCGGATCCCGATCCTATTCGGCATCGACATGACGGTGGCCGATGGCGAGTATCTCGGCATTCTCGGTCACAACGGCATGGGCAAGACCACCGCGCTGCGCACGCTGATGGGGCATCTGCCGACCACCGACGGCTCGGTCGTGTTCGCCGGCAAGACCATCACGCATCTGAAGCCGCATGAGCGCTCGCGGCTCGGCATCGGCCTTGTGCCCCAGGGCCGCGAGATCTTCCCGGACCTGTCGGTCATGGAAAATCTGCGCATGGGCCTCGCATCCGCGCCCAAGGAAGATCGCAGCGTCATTGATGCCGTGCTCCAGGATTTCCCGCGGCTGGTCCGGCTGCTCGATCGTCGCGGCGGCGCGCTGTCCGGCGGGGAGCAGCAATTGCTGGCGCTGGCGCGCTGCCTCTGCACCAAGCCGAGGCTGATCCTGCTGGACGAACCGACCGAGGGTATCCAGCCGTCGATCATCGAGGAGATCATCGAGACCCTGCTGGCGCTGAAGATGCGCTGGAAGATGTCTTTGATCGTGGTCGAGCAGAACCTCGAATTCATCACGTCGTTGTCGGATCGCATCCTGCACATCCAGAAGGGGCGCATCACCGAGGAGCTCGACCGTGAGACTCTGCTGGCCCGGGAAGCTCAGATGGTCCCGAGCTAGAATCTACCGGCGCGCTGCGCCGGCCCATTGAACTGACAATTTGCTGTCTCTGCCCAGCTTGTCCTCACAAGAAAGGATGACTCATGTCCATCAAACGCCCGAATGCCGAGGAAGTCGCCGATCTCGCCGCCAGCCTGCACATGAACATGACGGTCGAGGAGGCCGCCGAATATCTGTCGCTGATGGGCGGCATGTTCGATCAGTACGACATCATCGATGAGCTGCCGAACCCGCTGCCGCCGGTGAAATATCCGCGCACGCCCGGCGCCAAGCCGCCGGCGAAGGAGAACAAGTACAACGCCTGGGCGATCAAGACCGAGGTCAAGGGCGCATCGGGCGGCAAGCTCGCAGGCCGCACCGTTGTGCTCAAGGACAACGTCGCGCTCGCCGGCGTTCCCATGATGAACGGCTCGACCACGCTTGAGGGGTTCATTCCCGCCGCCGATGCCACCATCGTCGCCCGCATCCTCGATGCCGGCGGCACCATCGTCGGCAAGGCCGTGTGCGAGCACTTCTGCCTGTCCGGCGGCAGCCACACTTCCAATCCCGCGCCGGTGCACAATCCCTGGAAGATGGGCTATTCGGCCGGCGGCTCGTCGTCGGGCAGCGCGGCGCTGGTGGCGGCGGGCGAGGTCGATATGTCGATCGGCGGCGACCAGGGCGGCTCGATCCGTATCCCCGCGTCGTATTGCGGCATCTACGGCATGAAGGCGACCCACGGCCTCGTGCCCTACACCGGCGTGATGCCGATCGAGTCGACGATCGACCATACCGGGCCGATGACCAAGTCGGTGGCCGACAATGCGCTGCTGCTCGAAGTGCTGGCCGGTGCCGACGGGCTCGATCCCCGGCAATATGCGCCCAAGGTTTCAGCCTACACCGAGTCGCTCGGCAAGGGCGTCAAGGGGCTCAAGATCGGCGTGCTCAAGGAAGGTTTCAGCGCGCCGAACATGGAAGAGGGCGTGATCTCCAAGGTCAAGGCCGGCGCGGAGCGCTTCGCCAAGCTCGGCGCCTCGGTGTCCGAGGTCTCGATCCCCGAACACATGCATGCGCTGGCGGCGTGGAATCCGATCACGCTCGAAGGCTTCCTGGTGCAGATGATGCTCGGCAATGGCATGGGCTTCAACTGGAAGGGGCTCTACGACGTCGGTCTGCTCGACGCGCATTCCGGCTGGCGCACGCGCGCCGACGATCTGTCGGTGACTTTGAAGTTGACCATGCTGGTCGGGCAGTGGGGCCTCGAGCACTATCGCGGCCGCTACTACGCGAAGTCGCGCAACATCGCGATCCAGGCCAAGGCGGCCTATGATGCCATGTTCGGCTCCTATGACCTGTTGCTGATGCCGACCTTGCCCTGCGTCGCGACGCCGATCCCGGCCAAGGATGCGCCGCTCGCCGAGGTCGTGCAGCGCGCCTTCGAGATGACCGCGACGACGAGCCCGTTCGACGTCACAGGTCATCCGGCGATGACCTTGCCGTGCGGCTTGTCGGACGGCCTGCCGGTCGGCCTGATGCTGATCGGCAAGGACTATGGCGAGTCCACGATCTACCAGGCGGCGAGCGCGTTCGAGGCCGACGGCGACTGGAAGACCTTCTGATGATCACCATCACCGCGGTCATCAGGGCCAAGGCGGGACACGAGGCCACGATGCGCGACGCTCTCGTCGCCGTCGCGGCCCATGTCGCGGAGAGCGAGCCGGAGACGATCGGGTTCTTCATCTCGCAGAGCGAGACCGAGCCCGGTCTGTTCACGACCTACGAGCGCTTCGCCGACAAGGCCGCGATGGACCGCCACAACGGCTCCGCCGCGGTGGCGACCTTCTTCGGCATCGCCAAGCCGATCCTCGACGGCGAGGTCATTCTCGTGACCTCGCAGGAGGTCTCGGCGACGCTGCGGTAGGGCGCGGAGGTACTTGAGCAAACCAATCGTCCTTCGAGACGCCCGCCTTGCGGCGGGCTCCTCAGGACGAGGACGGTGGCTGTGGCGGGAGAAAACTCACAGCGAAGCTAACCCACCGCGAAACTCTCAACCCTCATGGTGAGGAGCCCGCCACTTGGCGGGCGTCTCGAACCATGAGGCCCCAATGCCGAGAACTGACGAATAAGGAGGACCTACGCCGATGCTGCGTCTTCACGGCATCCTAGGACGCGCCGAAGACAAGGCCTATGCCGGCCGGCTGCACGCGCTGGAGCACCGCGGCGGCATCGAGCTGTTGTTCGTGCCGCCGGCCGATGCCGGCCGCAAGCGCTTCCGGCTGACGACCGATCGCGGAACCGACTGTGCCGTCAGCCTCGATCGTGACGAGGAACTGGTCGACGGCGCGCTGCTCTATCTCGAATCCGATCGCGCCATCATCGCCCGTTTCGGCGAGCAGAGGGTCTGGCACCTCACGCCGCGCGATCCGGCCAGCGCGCTCAAGCTCGGCTGGCACGCCGGCAACCTGCATTGGCGGGTTCGCTTCGAAGACGATCATCTGATCGTGCTGCTCGATGCCCCGCTCGACACCTATCGCGCCCGCGTACAGCCGCTGCTCGATGCCGGCGAGGTCGTGGAGCGCGATCATGTTTGACCGCGGCGAGGCGCTCGTGCTGCTGCAGCTCGGCGACAGCGCTTTTCCTGCCGGCGGCTTTGCGTTCTCCTGGGGCATCGAAGGCCTCGCCGCCGACGGCCTGTTGTCCGATCGCGATGATCTCGACGACGTCATTGCCGATCACCTTGCGCAGCGCTGGGCAAGCATGGATCGCATCCTGCTGCGAAGAGCATGGCATGCGAACGACATCGCCGCCGTGGATCGCCTCGCGGAGGCGACCACACCGTCGGCCGAGATGCGCGACGGCTCGCGGCGCGCGGGCAGGGCGCTGCTCGGCGTCTGGGTCAAGCTCGCCGGTCCCTTGTCGGTCGCCTATCGCGCCCAGGTCTCGACCGATGTGCGTCTCGGCCATCTGCCTGTCGTGCAGGCCATCACCGGCCGCGATGCCGGTCTCGGCCTTGCCGCCGCCGAGCTCGTCTCCGGCTGGACGCTCATCACCGGTCTCGTCAGCGCCGCCGTGCGGCTCGGCCTGATCGGCCACATCGAATCTCAACGCAGCCTCGCGCGCGCCCGCGCGCTGCTCTCCGATTTGCTGGCTGATACACCCGACGACGACGCCATGCCATCGAGCTTCACGCCCTTCATCGACATCGCCGTGTCGCGCGGTCCGCTGCGGCACGTGCGCATGTTCACGACCTGAGAGGTTGCGCCATGATGAACCTGTCGCCGACCGAGATGGATCGTCTCGAGATCTTCAACGCCGCGCAGATGGCACGGCGCAATCGCTTGCTCGGCATCAGGCTTAGCCATCCCGAGGCGGTGGCCTACATCACCGACGAAGTGATGACCGCGGCGCGCCGCAATCTGCCCTATGCCGAGATCCGTGACATGGCGGGGCGGCTGCTCACGACCGACGACGTCGAGCCCGGCGTCGCCCAGATGATTCCGATGCTGTATGTCGAGCTGATGTTCGCCGAGGGCACCAAGGTGATGGCGCTGTTCGAGCCGATCCAGCCGGCGGAGGGCGCCGTCGCCGATGACATCGTGCCAGGCGAGATCATCGAAGGCTCCGGCGACATCGAAATGTTCACCACGCTGCCGGCGGTCACGCTCGACGTCGTCAACACCGGCGACCGCGACATCCAGGTGCGCAGCCACACCCATTTCTTCGAGGTCAATCGCGCGCTGTTGTTCGACCGCGCCGCGGCCTGGGGCATGAAGATCGATCGTCCTGCGGGACTCGGCGTCCGCTTCGAGCCGGGTGTCACCAAGTCGGTGCGGCTGGTGCCGATCACCGGCGACCGGATCGTGCGCGGCCAGGCCGGCCTCGTCAACGGCCCACTCGATGCAGCCGGCGCGCGCGAAGCCGCGTTGAAGCTCGCGCAGTCGCGCGGCTACCTGGGAGCCTGAGATCATGGCCACACTGACCCGCCGCGCCTATGCCGAGCTCTACGGCCCGACCAAGGGCGATCTCGTCAGGCTCGCCGACACCAGCCTGCTCGCCGAGATCGAGCACGACTACACCACCTACGGTCATGAGCTTTTGGTCGGCGCCGGCAAGAATTTGCGCGACGGCGAAGCCATCGCCGGCCATCGCACCTGTCAGCACACGGTGCTCGACGTCGTCATCAAGAACGCCACCATCATCGATGCTGTCGCCGGGATCGTGAAGGCCGACATCGGCATTCGCGACGGTCGCATCGTCGGCATCGGCAAGGCCGGCAATCCCGACGTGATGCCGGACGTGCATCCGGACATGGTGGTGGGACACACCACCGCGCCGATCGCCGGCGGCCCGTTCATCGTCACGGCGGGCGCGATCGAATCCCACGCGCATCTGATCTCGCCAGAACAATCCGATCATGCCCTGGCCGGCGGCACCACGACCCTGGTTGGCAACGGCTCGGGGCCTGTCTTCGACGTCGGCAGCGGCTCGGGGCCGAACTTCGGCCATTTCCTCAAATCGATCGAGTTCTCGCCGCTGAACTACGCGCTGTTCGGCCGCGGCGGCTCGAACCCCGAAGCGGTCGAGGAGGCGGTCGCGGCCGGCGGCATGTCCGTCAAGATCCACGAGGATTTCGGCGCCGCGCCCGACGTGATCGACAAGAGCCTGATCGCCGCCGACCGCAACGATTTCGCCGTCCATCTGCATACCGACTCGATCAATGAATACGGCTTCTGCGAGGACACGATGGCCGCGGTCGATGGCCGCACCATCCACATGTACCACGTCGAGGGCGCCGGTGGCGGCCATGCGCCCGACCTGCTCAAGGTCGTGTCGTGGCCGAACGTCATCCCGTCCTCGACCAACCCGACCAATCCCTACACCTCCTATGGCATGGAGGAGGGCGTGCCGATGACGATGATCTGTCATCAGCTCAACTACAATGCGCCCGAGGACGTCATGTTCGGCGAGGCGCGGGTGCGGGCGCAGTCGATGGCGGCGGAGGATTTCCTCCACGACATGGGCGCGATCTCGATCTTCGGCACGGACACGCAGGGGATGGGCCGGCTCGCCGAGAACGTCGCCAAATGCTGGCAGCTCGCCAGCGTCATGAAGGACCGCATCGGCCGGCTGCCGGAGGAGGCGACTGATCGCGCCGACAATGAGCGCATCAAGCGCTACATCGCCAAGCTCACGATCAACCCGGCGATCGCCGTTGGCATCGATCACGTCGTCGGCTCGATCGAGGTCGGCAAGATGGCGGATCTCGTGCTGTGGCCGCGCGCCTCGTTCGGCCTCAAGCCCTATATGGTGATCAAGAACGGCTTTCCGGTGTGGGCGGCGATGGGCGATGGCAATGGCAGCCTCGGGCTGTCGGAGCCGATGATCCAGAAGCGGATGTGGGGCGCGCTCGGCGCGGCGCCCCAGCGGCTCGGCGTCAACTTCATGTCAAAGCTCGCGGTCGAGGCCGACATTCGCCGCAAGCTCGGGCTTGGACGTGAGACCGTGCAGATCAAGAACGTCCGCCGTTTGCGCAAGACCGACATGATCAGAAACGCGGCGATGCCGCATGTCGAGGTCGATCCGCAGACGTTCGAGGTGCGCGCCGACGGCAAGCTGCTGATGTGCCCGCCGGCCACCACGGTGCCGCTCGCAAGGAGGTTCATGCTGCGATGAGCCGGCTCGCTCTCACCCGCGTCGATCAGCCCATGACCGCGGCGCGCGTCGGCATCGGCGGCCCCGTCGGCTCCGGCAAGACGGCGCTGGTCGAGCGCCTGATCCCGGCGCTGCAGGCGCGCGGCATCGACATCGCGGTCATCACCAACGATCTCGTCACCGCCGAGGATGCCGAGCGCGTCCGCCGCTCCGGCCTGATCGATCCCGAACGAGTCTCGGCGGTCGAGGCCGGCGCCTGTCCGCACACCGTGATCCGCGAGGACCCGACGCTCAACATCGAGGCCGCCGACGAATTGGAGCGGCGCTTTCCCGGCGTCGAGCTGATCCTGCTGGAGAGCGGCGGCGACAACCTCGCTTCGACGTTCTCGCGCGACCTCACCGATTTCTGGATGTTCGTGATCGACGTCGCCGGCGGCGACGACATCCCGCGCAAGCGCGGTCCCGGCGTGATCCGCGCCGATCTGCTCGTCATCAACAAGGTCGATCTCGCCCCGCATGTCGGCGTCGATCTCGCCCGCATGCAGCGCGAGGCAACGGAAGTCCGCGGCGGCCGGCCGGTGCTGCTGACCAACTGCCGGCGCGGCGAGGGCATCGAGGCGATCGTCGACCTGCTCGAGCGCGAGGTGCTGTTCCGCACGTGAGCGCTTCAGCCCCAGAGCCGCCGCGGCTCGATCTCTCCTTCGTTCGCCGCGGCGGCCGTACGGTGATCGATCGCCGGTTGTTCGCCTGGCCGTTCGTGTTGACGCGCAGCTTCCATACCGATGCCGAGCGGCCTGATCTCCTCAGCGTGATCCTGCAGACCGGCAGTGGCGCGGTGCATGGCGAGGACCGGCTGACGCAACGCTTCACGCTTGGCCCGGGTGCGGCGGCCTGCTTGACGACGCAGGGCGCAACGTCAGTGCATCGCGCCGAGCCGGGCGCGCGGGCGGTGGAGCAGGTGCTGCTGCGCGTCGCGGCCGGCGCGTCGCTCGACTACCGACCCGAGCCGCGCATCCTGTTTCCCGAGGCGGCCTTGTGCCAAGTGCTCGACCTGGACTGCGCCGCCGATGCATCGGCGCTCGTGACCGACGCCTTCACGATGCATGACCCGGACGGGCAGGGGCGCTTGTTCCGCGAGCTCGACTCCACGCTCGTCGTGCGCCGGACGGGCGAGGAGCCGCTCCTGATCGACCGCATGCAGCTGCGCGATCC
The DNA here is from genome assembly GCF_032381235.1 of Bradyrhizobium sp. SZCCHNR1053. Taxonomy (NCBI): domain Bacteria; kingdom Pseudomonadati; phylum Pseudomonadota; class Alphaproteobacteria; order Hyphomicrobiales; family Nitrobacteraceae; genus Bradyrhizobium; species Bradyrhizobium sp. SZCCHNR1053. The sequence continues at coordinate 615,829 of NZ_JAUHJM010000001.1, read as the reverse complement.
TGATGTCGCCGTCTTCAAGGGCCGTCGCGCGTTCGGCTCGGCCGTGCTGATGCTGCCCCCGACGCACGATCTCACCGCGCTCCGCCAGCGTCTCGCCGACGCGCTGTCCTGCATCGGCGCCCTCTACGCTGCGGCGAGCCTGCTGCCGGATAGCGCCGGTCTCGGCGTGCGCCTCGCCGGCCGCGAGATGCGCCAGCTGCGCACCGGATTCGACGCGATCGCCGCGATCTATCGCGAGGCGGCGGCTCAGGCCCCGAGCGTGCTGGCGACGGCTCGGCCGACCGCCGCGTGAACCGCGTTGCGCTTGTCGTCGCTGGCCTTGGTCTCCGTGAGATAGCTCGTCACGATCACCGGAGCGCGTCCCGTCGGCCAGATCACCGCAACGTCGTTGCTGCTGCCGCGCTCACCCGCGCCGGTCTTGTCGCCGATGCGCCATTCGCCGGGCAGGCCGGCGCGCAGCTTGGCGGCGCCCGTCTTGCAGCCGATCAGCCAGCCGTTCAGGACATCGCGCGACGCGGCCGACAACGCGTTGCCGGTCGTCAGCTTCGCCAAGGTCTGCGCCATCGCCGCCGGCGTCGTGGTGTCCCTGGGATCGCCCGGCACGCTTTCATTGAGCTCGGGCTCGATGCGGTCGAGCCGGGTGATGGCGTCGCCGAAGCCGCGGATGGCGCGGGTCAGTCCGGTCGGACCGCCGAGCGACGCCAGCAGCAGGTTCGCCGCGGTGTTGTCGCTGAGCGTCACGGTGGCCTCGCACAATTCACCGACCGAGAGGCCCGACGTCCCCACATAGGCCTTGGTCACCGGCGCATAGGACAGGATGTCGGCTTGCGTGATCGGAAGCCGCCGCGAGAGCTGCTCGGCGCCGGCATCGACCTTGGTCAGGATCGCGGCCGCCAACACCGCCTTGAAGGTGCTGCACATCGGGAACCGCTCGTCGAGCCGATGACCGTTGAGGGCGCCGCTCGCGGTGTCCAGCAGCGCGACGCCGAGCCGCCCGCCGCTGTCGGCCTCGATGCCCGCAATTGTCTCTTGGAGGTCGGCTGCGAGCGCGGGCTTCATCAGCAGGGGCACGAGCGCGAGCGGAAACAATTGCCGCCGTGAGTAACGCATCACGGGAACCGTCCTCGAGTCTACGCCGTCTCGAGATCGAAATCGGCCCACACCGGCACGTGGTCGGACGGCTTCTCCCAGGCGCGGACATAACTGTCGATGCCGACCTCGACCAGCCTGTCGCTGGCCTGCGGCGACAGCAGCAGATGATCGATTCGGATCCCCATGTTCTTCTGCCAGGCGCCGGCCTGATAGTCCCAGAACGTGTATTGCCCGGGCGCATCGGTCACCGCGCGCAGCGCGTCGGTGAGCCCGAGGCCGAGCAGCGCCTGGAAGCTCTCGCGCGTCTGCGGGCGGAACAGCGCGTCCTCGACCCAGGCTTCCGGATTGGAGACGTCGGCCGCCGTGGGGATGACGTTGAAGTCGCCGGCGAGGATCAGCGGCTCCTCGGTCTTCAGCCGTTCACGCGCATAGTCACGAAGCCGCGACATCCATTTGAGCTTGTAGGGATATTTTTCCGTGTTCGGCGGATTGCCGTTGGGCAGATAGAGGCAGGCGATGCGGACGACGCCGTGCTTCAGGCTGACCACGCCTTCCAGGAAGCGCGCATGCACATCCTCGGCATCGCCGTCGAGCCCTGACTTCGTCTCGTCGAACGGCAGCTTCGACAACAGCGCCACGCCGTTGAAGGTCTTCTGGCCGTGCGTCACCACGTTGTAGCCGAGCGCCTCGATCTCCAGCCGCGGGAATGCGTCATCGGTGCACTTGATCTCCTGCAGGCAGACGATGTCCGGCGCGCACTCCTTCAGCCAGGTGAGGAGGTGATCGATCCGCTGCCGGACCGAATTGACGTTCCAGGTGGCGATGCGCATGGCCTGAGGTTCCCGGGGGAAGGAGAAACGGCCCCGGTTAGATCAAGCCGCGACCACCCCGGTCAAGGCGAATGGCGTGGAATCACAGGCTGAACGAGCGCCGCTAGCCGACGACGCGCGCAACTCCTGTGGACCACCGGCCGCAGGGCTGGCGCCTGCGGTGCCGATCCATTTGACGGCGAGGCGGGGTGGGCGGTAAAATTTAGGTTCGATCGTCACGTGGCCGCGCTCCGGTCATCCTGGAGCCGCCACAACGGGGGGCATCGACCCCGGACCGATCGGCGGTTGAGCCTCACGACTGTGCCGGACCCGCAGTCTTCAATGTGACGATGTTTGGCTCACTAAGTCGTCCCGGCGGACCGCTTCAAATTTTTTTGGCGTGTAGCAACCATCGCACCCGCTAGTGCGGAAGATGAGCGCGATGCCAATGATTGAGCCCTCTCCCCTTGCGGGAGAGGGCAAGTAGGACAGCGCGGCGGGCTCGGTTGGGTGAGGGGTATCTTTCCACGAGCGTCGCTCGCAGAGACATACCCCTCACCCAACCGCGTTCGCGGATGGGCCGGAGCTGCCCTCTCCCGCAAGGGGAGAGGGCACTGTATTGCACAACACGCTGGCGGCGCGAGGGGAGCGGAGGGCGCGTCGGGCCGTGCCCACCATGTTGCTCGATCAGACCGTCCATCCCTCCGCCGGATACGCCAGCGCATCATTTGGCGAGATCTCCGCGCCCACCCCATTGCGAAACCGGCTCGCATAGAACGCCAGCGGCAGGCCGTCCTGGTGCTGACACCAGCGGACCTCGCCGATGAACAGGGTGTGGTCGGCGATCTCGACTGCGTTCACCACCTCGCAGCCGAACTGCGCGATCGCCTGCGGCAGCAGGAAGAACCCGTTGCGCTCGTCCATCGACGGCGCGCCTTGCGCCAGCGGAGCTCCCGCAAAATGCCGGCAGATCGCAACGTCATCAGCGCCGAGCACGTTGACGGCATAGCGGCCGGACTCGCTCACCGCCTGCCAGGTCCGGCCGCGCTTCAGCGAGACCAGAACCGTGGGTGGCTGCATCGAGACCGTCGTGAAGCTGTTGGCGGTCATCCCGGCCGGCACGCCGTCGTCACCGCTGCTGGTGACCACGGTGACGCCAGTGGAGAAGCGCGACGCCGCCGCGCGGAAGCCGGCCGGATCGGGATGCTGGCTCATCGGCTGCTCCGCGCGGTCACGCTGCGAGCCTGGTCCTGTCATCGATCCAGGCATGAATCCGCCGCTCGCTCGCCAGCCGGTCCCACTGCCGCTCCGGATAGTTGAAATTGTCGGTGAACTCGTCGCAGAGCCCGCGATCCTGCGCCATGGTGAAGATCAGCCGGCCCATCGCCTCCGACGGCGGCTGCAGCATCAGATTGGTCCAGCGCGCGGCGGCGAGCACGCGGTTCTCGCGCGCGCGATCGACCGTCTCGACGAAGCGGTCGTCGAACGCCACCGCCTCGGTGATCGCCTTGCCAAGCTCGAACGCGGCATAGGAGGCCATGTTGGCACCCTGGCCCATCATCGGATCGACCACGGAATGCACGTCGCCGAGCGCGATCGCGATCTTGCCGTCGTCGAAGCTGACCGAGGAGCGCCGCACGGTCGGCACCACGGCGCCCTGCAAGAGGTCCAGCGGCTGCAGATCGAAGCGGTGCGTGTCGATCCGGTTGTAGGTGTGCGGATGGTGCTTCTCCAGCTTGTCGAGCAGCGTCCGCCGGAAGCCCGAGGGATCGGCGTCGTAGTTGAGCGACACCAGCTCGGCCATGTCGCCGCCGGGAATGTTCTCCATCAGCAGCGCCGTCTTCATGCCGCCGAAGGTGAGCGTCGGGATCACGATCATCTCGCCATGCCCCGGCGAGACCGACAGCGTCACGCCGCGCGGATCGTCGCCGTCGGGGCTGCCGTGGTCGACGCCGTCATAGAGGCCGACGCAGAGCAGGCGCTGCGGCTGGTTGTAGGGCGACAGCTCCGGCCGGTGGCTGAACATCCGCCCCAGCGCGCCCTTGCCGGTCGACACCACGAGCAGGTCGAAGCGCGCCACCAGCGCCGGAATGTCGTCGTCCTGAATGCTGGCATATTCGATCGCGCCGCCGCGATCCTCGAAATCCTTCATCAGCGCCGGCAAATAGATCCGATAGTCGACGGCCCGGCTCGGCTGCTTGAACGCGCCGCGGAAGAGCAGGGGGCTGCCCGGAAAATTGAAGAAGTGATCGTGGTGGTGATAGACGACATCAGGATCGTCCCAATGATTCACGCCGAGCTCGTTCTCGCGTGCGACCGTGACGCCGTGGTGCGCTACCGTGTTCATCAGCCGCGTTGCAGCATACTGCTCGGGCTCGCGGTCGGTCAGGACCGTCACCCGGACGCCATGCTTTTGCAGATAGAGCGCGAGATGCAGCCCGCCGATGCCGGCTCCGACAATGCCAATCGACTTCTCCATGGTCTCCCTCCGTTTGATTTTTTGAGAGGCTAGACCAGGCCGCCTCCTGACGTATACGGAATGAGGAGAATAAAACTCATTCCGGGGAGGAATGGATGGACCGGATCGACGCGCTGCAGACCTTCATCCGCGTCATGGAGGCCGGCAGCTTCACCCAGGCCGCGGCCGATCTCGGCTTGGGACAACCGGCGATCACCAAGCGCATCGCGCTCTTGGAGGAGCAGTTCGGCTGCCGCCTGTTCGTCCGCACCACGCGCAAGCTGCGTCCGACCACCGAGGCCGATCGCGTCCTCAAGCTCGCCAAGGACATCGTCACCTTGTTCGAGAGCGCGGGCATGCCGTCGCCGAAGCGCGTCGGCGCGCCCTCGGGCACCTTGCGGATGACGGTGCCGACCTCGTTCGGCCGCTTCTTCTTCGCCGACATCTTCGCCGAGTACGGCCGACGCTATCCCGAGGTGCGGCTCGACATCCGCTTCACCGAGCAGTTCGTCGATCTCGTCGAGACCGGCACCGAGCTCGCCATCCGCATTGGCGTGCTCAGCTCGAGCTCGCTGGTCGCGCGGCGCGTCGGCACCGTGAAGCGGCTGCTGGTCGCGGCGCCCACGCTGCTCGCCCGGCACCGTCAGCCGCGGCTGCCGAACGATCTGCGCGAGCTCCCCTGCGTGACCTATTCGCGGCTGTCGCCAAAGAACGAATGGAGCTTCGAGTCCGAGACCGGCCGCCACGTCGTCGGCATCACGCCATCGCTCACGTGCGACGACGCCGACATCATGACCCTGGCCGCGCTGGAAGGGCTCGGCGCTGCCGTGCTGCCGGACTGGTGCGCGGTGGAGCATATCGCGTCGGGCAAGCTGATCCACTTGCTGCCCGACTACGACGTCCCGTCGCTGCCGCTGCACGTCGTCTATCCCGATCCGCAATGGATGTCGCATAGGGCGCGTCTGTTTCGCGACCTGATCATCGAGCGCGCCGATGTGTTCGCGATCAATGCGCCGCAATGAGAGAATCGTAGGGTGGCAAAGGCGCACAGCGACGCGCCAGCGTCGCGAGCACCGTGCCCACCGTTCCACAACATGATCGCGATGGTGGGCACGCGCCGCCTTCGGCGCCGCTTTGCCCACCCTACGTTTGCGCCGTCATTGCGAGCGAAGCGAAGTAATCCATAGTTCCTGGGTCGCCCTGGGTTGCTTCGCTTCGCTCGCAATGACGATCATGCTATGGCTCTGTCTCAAGTGATCACTACGAATTGCGACGCGAGGAAACGACAATGCGACTGGCCGTGATTTCCGATGTGCATGGCAATCTTCCGGCACTGGAGGCTGTGCTCGCCGACATCGCGACCCGCAGCGTCGATGCCACCGTCAATCTCGGCGACTGCGTCACCAGCCCGCTATGGCCGCAGGAAACCTTCGAGCTGCTGCAGTCGCTGGCGCTGCCGACGGTGCGCGGCAATCATGACCGCTGGATCGAGGAATGGCCGGAGGAGAAGCTGTCGCCGGCCGGCCGCTTCGCGCGTGCGGCGCTCACGCCTGAGCAGCGACGCCAGTTGCATGCCTTGCCGGCGCGGATCGCGTTGGAGCAGGGCATTCTTGCCGTCCACGGCACGCCGGATGACGACAGCACCTGCCTCCTCGAAGAGATGCTCGACGACGGCCGCTACGTCTCGGCGCGTCGCGACGTGCTGGCCGCGCGTCTCGTCAATCTCGGCGGCGCCACGCTGGTGCTGTGTGGCCACAGCCATCGGCAGGCGATGGTGCAGGTGCCGCGCGGTCCCCTGGTGGTCAATCCCGGCAGCGTCGGCTGCCCCGTATTCGGCGACATCCCCGTCGCTGCCCAGCTCGAATATCGCTCGCCGCACGCGCGCTATGCCGTTCTGACGGAGCGGCGCGGACATTGGCAGGCGGAGTTGTTCGCGCTCACCTACGACTGGGATCGCGCCGCGGCGCGCGCCATGGAGAACGGGTTTCCGCGTTGGGCCAGCGCCTACGCATCCGGCGCGGTGATCTGAGGGATCGGTCCGAGCGCGGCGCGACACTGGCCCTCGCGCGTGCCCGTCGGGCAAATCGGTGGCGCGGCCTTGTGTATTCTTCGAGCGTCAGCCGGTGCGGCCGGCGTCGAATCCGTCTGCGCGCCGAAAGGATTTTCGTCAGTCGCTTCAAGCTGATTTGCCCTGTCCAGTCCCGCGTCGAAAAATTTCGTTGTTTCTTTTTATCAGAAATCATGCTTCGTTCAGGTCGTCCCGCCCCGGCACGAGGGGCGTATCGCGATCGTCACGACACGCGGGGTGGGATGCGACGGGCGCTGTGGACTGCAGCACGGATGATGCCGTGCGGACGAACAGTCCTGGCGCACGCCGAAATCGCATGGTCCTGGTCTCCCGATGCTGAGGCCAAGCCGGTGGGGACGATGATCCGCCGGTCACGGGGGCAATCAAGCCGGTCCCCGGGGAGAGTGCGTATAAGGCGTAGAGCCGTCGCGCAGGGAATGCCGGTTGACCGGCTGGACCTGTGGTGACTGCCGCCTGCTTTTTTTCTGCAGGCGGGCCATGGGTTGCGGCCAGCACCCGGCATTCCCTGCGCCCTCGACCTCAACGAGGGTGAAATCGACGATCATGACTCGGGCATATCGTGCCGCGAGAACGACGAGTTGCATCCAGCCCTGTCAGCGCGCGCGTTCGGAGCTTCCGTAATTCTACGGGCGGGACAATTAACGCGGCTGAAGCAGCCGGTCAGGCATGGCAAGGGATCACAAGGAAGGTTCTGCGCGCTCATGAATTGGCCTGGGGATCCCACGCGCTCGAAGCGAACGGCCGGTGGCAGCCCGCTGGGTGCCTTCTTCCTTTGGATCGGCGGCTTCGGCGCCATCGAAGGTCTCGACGATGAAGCGCTGACCGAGCGCGATCGCCGGCGCATCCGGGCGCAGCAGGTCGATGCCGTCGCGCGCCTCGTCCCCGTGACCATCGGCATCAATTTCGCCAACGCGGCGATCATTCTCGGCGTGTTCTGGAACACCGTCTCCAATCTCTTCCTCATCGCGTGGGGCGCCGCGATCGCCGTGGCCGGCGGCATGGCGCTGCGCGGCTGGTGGCGCGCGCGCAAGTCGCGGCCGCAGGAGGCGTCCGAACGCGCCATCTCCCGGATGACGCTCCAGGCGTTTTTCTTGGCGACCATCTGGGGATCGCTGCCGCTGATCGTGATGCCGCAGGTCGATCCGCATCTGCAGATCATCGTGGGCTCGCTGATGACCGGGATGATCTCCGGTGGCGCGTTCGCGATGTCGAGCGTGCCGCGGGCCGGCCTCGCCTACACCTGGACCCTGATGCTCGCCTCGGTGGGGTCGCTGTTTCTGTGCGGCGGCGCGACCTATCTCGTGCTCGTCGTGTTCCTGCTGCTCTACACCTCGTTCATGGTGCGTCACCTGGTGTCGCACGGCAACGTGTTCCTGGAGAACCTGAAGGCGCAGATCCGGCATGAGCGCCAGAACGAGACGATCTCGCTGCTGCTGAAGGAATTCCAGGAGAACGCCGCGAGCTGGCTGTGGCAGACCGATGCCGAGGGCCGTCTGATCGACGCGCCGCAGCGCTTCGCCGACGTGGCGCAGCTTCCGCTCGATCAGCTCAAGGGCGAGCGGCTGATCGATACGCTGAAATATCTCTGCCCGACGGATACGGCGACGCTTTCGACTCTCGCCGACCGCATGGCAAAGCGGCTGTCGATCCCGGAGATCCTGATCCATGTCGTGGTCGCGGGCGGCGAGCGCCGCCGCTGGGCGCTGACGGCGCGGCCGGCGCGCGACCATGAGGGCAAGTTCGCGGGCTATCGCGGCTTCGGCCGCGACGTCACCGAGCGCTGGCGGGCCGAGCAGGCGGAGGCCGAGAGCCGTGCCAAGTCGGACTTCCTGGCGATGATGAGCCACGAGATCCGCACGCCCATGAACGGCGTGCTCGGGCTCGCCTCGACCCTGCTGGAGACAAAGCTCGACGATGAGCAGCGCCACGCGGTCATGACGATCCGCGAGTCCGGCGACAATCTGCAGCGCATCCTCAACGACATCCTCGATCTGTCCAAGCTCAATGCCGGCAAGCTCGAATTCGAGACGGTGGATTTTTCGCCGGCAGCCCTGGTCGAGGCGGTCACCGCCATCATGGGGGTCAATGCGAAATCGAAGAGCCTGCTGGTCAACGCGGACATCGATCCGAAGCTGCCGCCGGCTCTGAAGGGCGACGTGGCGCGCATTCGCCAGGTCCTGATCAATCTTGCATCGAACGCGGTGAAGTTCACCGAGCGCGGCGGCATCACCATCGCCGTGGCCTGCCGCACGCGCGACGACCACAAGGCGACGATCGAATGGCGGGTCTCCGACACCGGCATCGGCATTCCCGCCGATCGGGTCGGCAAGCTGTTCACGGATTTCGCCCAGGCCGATGCCTCGATCAACCGCCGCTTCGGCGGCACCGGGCTGGGGCTTGCGATCTCCCGGCGCATCATCGAGCAGATGGGCGGGGTCATCGCGGTGTCGTCGGTACAGGGCGAAGGCTCGACCTTCCGCTTCAGCCTGACCTTGCCGTGGAGCGACAAGCAGGTGTCGGGTCAGCGCGCCGACCGTGTCGGCGCCGGCGACCTCAAGGCGCGGATCGGGGCGCTCGGCCGTCCGTTGCGCGTCCTGATCGCCGAGGACGACGCCACCAACCGCATGGTGGTGTCGAAGATGCTGCAGGAGTTCGCGGTCGAGAAATGCATCGTTCCGGATGGCTTGCAGGCGGTGAAGGCGGCCGACGAACAGGAGTTCGATCTGGTGCTGATGGATGTCCGCATGCCGGAGATGGACGGCATCACCGCGACCCGGACCATCCGGGCGAGGGGCGGGCGGCTCGCCGGGCTGCCGATCATCGCGCTGACCGCGAATGCCTTCCCGGACGACATCAAGCAGTGCCGCGAGGCCGGCATGACCGACTTTTTGGCCAAGCCGTTGCGCAAGCCGGCCATGGTGTCGGCGATGCTGAAGGCAATCGGAACGCCCGCACCGAGCGTTGAAGGGCCAACGCTTGCGCCGTCCGACGGCCCTGCCGTCATCGCGGAGGTCTGACCGATACGACGGAGGCTAGACCGAGAAGCTGGTGCCGCAGCCGCAGGAGGCGGTGGCGTTGGGATTATTGACCCGGAACGAGGCGCCCATCAGGTCGTCGACGAAATCGACCTCCGAGCCGGCGAGGAACGGCACCGAGGCCGGATCGACCAGCACCACCGCGCGATCGCGCTCGATGACGAGATCGTCGTCCGCCTTGGCGCGGTCGATGTCGAACTTGTACTGGAAGCCGGAGCAGCCACCGCCTTCGACCGAGATGCGCAGCATCGCGCCGGCGCTCTCCTTGCCGAGGATCTCTCCGATGCGGCGGGCGGCGCGTTCGCTGATGGTGACGGGGCCGGTCGAGGCATCAGTCATGGCAATGGGTCTCCGGGAGGCGCGTCATGCCCTATTCATTTGGTGCCGGGCACGCCCCATAGTTAAGTGGGCTCCGTCGAGGAATCAAACCGCAAAAGGAACAATCGCCCGTGTCGGTCGGAATGGCTGCCCCCCGCGCTCCCTATTCCTGCGATCCCGATCGCAGCCGGGGCCGCCTGTTCGCCGAGCCGCCGTCCCGCACCCGCAGCCCCTTTCGCCGCGATTGCGACCGGGTGATCCATTCGACCGCCTTCCGACGGCTCAAGCACAAGACCCAGGTGTTCGTCTTCCACGAAGGCGACCACTACCGCACCCGTCTGACCCATTCTTTGGAAGTCGCCCAGATCGCCCGCGCGCTCGCCCGCCAGTTCGGCCTCGACGAGGACCTGACGGAGACGCTGGCCCTGGCGCATGATCTCGGCCATCCGCCGTTCGGCCATGCCGGCGAGCGCGCGCTGAACCGCTGCATGGCGGACCATGGCGGCTTCGACCACAATGCCCAGACATTGCGCATCGTCACGTCGTTCGAGCAGCGCTACCCGGATTTCGACGGTCTCAACCTGACCTGGGAATCGCTCGAGGGCATCGTCAAGCACAACGGGCCGTTGCAGGCGCCGATCCCGCCGGGAATTACCGAGTTCAACGCCCGGTTCGACCTGGAGCTGTGGAGCTACGCCTCGCTCGAGGCCCAGGTCGCGGCGCTGGCGGACGACATCGCCTATGATGCCCACGACATCGACGACGGGCTGCGGGCCGGCCTGTTCACGGTCGACGACCTCAAGGAGATTCCGCTGCTGGCCGCGATGATCGCCGAGATCGACCGCCAATATCCGGCGCTCGATCCGATCCGGCGCGGCGCCGAGCTGGTGCGCGAGCTGATCTCCTACCTGATCGCAGCCGTGGCGGCCGAGGCCGAGCGCCGGATCGCGCGGGCACAGCCGATGTCGCCTCACGACATCAGGCGGCACAGCGGGCCGCTGGTGGCATTTCCGGCCGATGTGGCCGAGCATGAGGCGACCATCAAGGGGTTTCTCTGGCAGCGGATGTACCGCCATGAGCGGGTGATGCGGGTGATGCGCGACGCAGAGCGCATCGTCGCCGACCTGTATGGCCGCTACCATGAGGACGGTTCGACGCTGCCCGCAGGCTGGCTGGACGGTTGCGAGGGCGAGGGCGATCGGGCTCGCCGCATCGGCCACTTTATCGCCGGAATGACGGACCGTTTCGCCTTAACGGAGCACCACCGGCTTTTTGACTCGACTCCGGATTTGCGTTAGGCGGCGGCATGGTCGAACAAGCTTCCACCCCTTACCTTTTTGCCGACATGCTCGCGCGTGTCCACGCCATCTGCGCCGCGCTCGCCAAGGATGGCGGCTGGCCCGAGGGCATCGATTTTTCGCGCGTGGTGGTCGAGCCGCCGCGCGATCCGAGTCACGGCGACATGGCCACCAATGCGGCGATGGTGCTCGCCAAGGAGGCGAAGGCCAAGCCGCGCGATCTCGCCGAGCAGATCGCCGAGCGGCTGCGGGCCGACGAACTCGTCGCCAAGGTCGACGTCGCCGGTCCCGGCTTTATCAATCTGACGCTTCAGCCGGTGGTCTGGGCGCAAGCGCTCGGCACGATCCTGCGCGAAGGCGCTGCCTACGGCTGCGTCGCGCCGGTGCCCGGCGCGCCGAAGGTGAACGTCGAGTACGTGTCGGCCAATCCGACCGGGCCGATGCATGTCGGACACTGCCGCGGCGCCGTGTTCGGCGATGCGCTATGCAGCCTGCTGCAGTTCGCCGGGCGCGACGTCACGCGCGAGTACTACATCAACGACGCCGGCGCGCAGGTCGACGTGCTCGCGCGCTCCGCCTTCCTCCGATATCGCGAGGCGCTCGGCGAGGATATCGGCGCGATTCCGGATGGGCTCTATCCCGGCGACTATCTCAAGCCGGTCGGGCAGGCGCTCGCGAGCGAGTACGGCGACAAGCTCAAGGCGCTCGCTGAGACCGAGTGGCTGCCGATCGTACGCGACAAGGCGATCGCGATGATGATGGCCGAGATCAAGGACGATCTCGCCGCGTTGAACATCCGTCATGACGTGTTCTTTTCGGAGCGCTCGCTGATTGCAGGTAGCACCAACAAGGTTGCCGACACGATCGAGTTCCTGCGCGAGCGGGGCGACGTGTATGAAGGCCGTCTGCCGCCGCCAAAGGGCGCGCCGGTGGAGGATTGGGAGGATCGCGAGCAGCTCCTGTTCCGCGCCACCGCCTATGGCGACGACGTCGATCGTCCACTGATCAAGTCGGACGGCAGCTACACCTATTTCGCCTCCGACATTGCCAACCACCGGCACAAGTTCGAGCGCGGCTTCGCCGACCTGATCGACGTATTCGGCGCTGATCACGGCGGCTACATCAAGCGCATGCAGGCGGCGGTGAAGGCCGTCACGGCTGCGCAGGCAGTGCTCGACGTCAAGGTCGTGCAGCTCGTCAAGCTGTTGCGCAATGGCGAGCCGGTGAAGATGTCGAAGCGCTCCGGCGACTTCGTCACCTTGCGGGAAGTTGTTGATGAAGTGGGGCGCGATGCGGTCCGTTTCATGATGCTCTACCGCAAGAACGACGCCGTGCTCGATTTCGACCTTGCCAAGGTGATCGAGCAGTCGCGCGACAATCCCGTGTTCTACGTCCAGTACGGCCACGCGCGAGGGCATTCGATCTTCCGCAATGCCCGGGAAGGCCTGCCCGAATTGCCGGAGGCGGAGGGCGCGCGACTCGCGTTCCTGGCGCAGGCGAATCTCGAAAAACTATCCGACCCGGCTGAACACGACCTCTTGAAACGGCTGGCGCTGTACCCACGTACGGTTGAGAGCGCGGCCGTAGCGCATGAGCCGCACCGGATCGCCTTCTACCTATATGAACTTGCAAGCGAATTTCACGCCCTCTGGACGCGGGGGCGGGATTTGCCCTATTTACGCTTCATTATCGATGATGATGCAGAATTGACCAAGGCACGTTTGGCCATGGTTCAGGGCGTCGTCTCGGTTCTGGCGTCGGGACTTGCGATCTTGGGCGTTAATGCTCCTGATGCAATGCGCTGATTGGGGGAAACACACGACTTCAGTTGGGGGCCTCAATCTGGCAGGGTCCGCCTTAGGACGCATATGCGGCTCACCCGCAGGGACGCTTCATCACGATGGCTGATCGTTACCAGGACAGACCCTTTCCCGCTGATGGTTTTGGCCGTGGTGGAAACCAGCAGGCCGATGCCGATCCGCTCGCCGAACTCGCTCGCCTGATCGGGCAGAACGATCCTTTTGCCGCGTCGGGTCGGGCAACTCCGCAACCTCAGTCGCGTCCGATGGTGCGCCCCGCCGCGCCCGCGCCAGAACAGCCGGTTCCCGGCATGCCTCCTGCCGGCGCTCCGGCCTGGATGCAACGTGCCCAGCCTGCCGCCGCCAATCCCTTCGCCGACATCGGCCGCGAGCCGCCGCAGCCGGCGCCGGCACCGCCGGCCTTTCCGGCGGGCTATCAGGATCCGCGCGGCCAGCCGGGCTTCCCGGACCAGGATTTCGCGCCCGCGCCCCGGCAGCAGCAGGGTTATCCGAACGCGGAGTTCGCCGACCAGCTGTCCAAGCTCGACTACAGCGTCGGGGAGTCGCGCCACGGGTTCGCCGAGAACGACCGCGACTACAACCGCGACAACGGCTTCGATGACAACGAGCCGGACTCCTCGCGCTATGACGATGCGCTGTTCGGGCAGATGGGCTCGGGACAGCAGGGGTTTCAGGGCGACAACGATTTCCAGGACGGCCAATACGGCTATCAGGACGGCTACGACGAGGGCGAGGAAGAGGAGCGGCCGCGGCGGCGCAGCGGCATGAGCACCGTGCTCGCGGTGTTGACCCTTGCAGTGGTCGGCACCGGCGGCGCCTACGGCTACAAGACCTACATCTCGTCCGGCCGCACTGGCGAGCCGCCGATCATTCGCGCCGACAACAGTCCGACCAAGATCATGGCCCAGCAGGATCCGACGCCGAAGGTGCCGGATCGCCTGCTCGGCAATGACGGCGGCGAGAAGCTGGTGTCACGCGAGGAGACGCCGATGGATCTGAACGCCCGCGGCGGCAATCCGCGCGTGGTGTTCCCGCAAATGAACCAGAATGCGGCTCCGCCGCCGGTCAGCGCCGGGGCGGCCCCGATGTCGCAAATGGCCAACGCCAATGGCATTTTGCCCAACAGTGATCCGCGTCCGATCAAGACGCTGTCCGTGACGGGGGGCAATCAGGCCGCAGCGGCCGATCCGCCGATGCCGGCGACGCCTGCAACCAAGCCGGCGGCGACGCCGAAGGGCCGCAAATCGCCGGCCAACGCCAACGCGTCGGCCGCCAATGACAGCCCGATGCCGCTGACACCGCAGGCCGCCGCACCGGCGCGCATCGCCGCGGCCGTGCCGGTCACCGAGCAGACCCAGAATGATCGCACCGGCGGCTATCTGGTCTCGATCTCGTCGCAGGCCAGCGAGGCGGAGGCGATGTCGTCCTACAAGGCGGTGCAGGACAAATACGGCGCCGTGCTGGGCAAATATGAGCCGATCATCAGGCGGATGGATCTGGGTGAGAAGGGCGGTGTCAGGTACCGCGCAGCCGTCGGGCCCTTCGCGACGAAGGAAGAGGCCAACAAGATGTGCGGATCGTTGAAAACCGCCGGCGGACAGTGTTTCCCGTTTAGCAACAATTAAGGCCTGCTTGACCGCCCCCGAGGCGGGGTCTATGCGGCCCGCATGACCATGCGGGCTTTCATTACCGGCATCTCCGGGCCTGATCTCACCGACGCCGAGCGCGCGTTCATCCGCGAGTTCAGCCCCTGGGGTTTCATCCTGTTCAAACGCAACGTCCAGTCACCCACCCAAGTGACTGCACTGGTTGAGGAATTAAGGGCCTGCGTCGGCCGCGCCGACGCTCCAGTCCTGATCGACCAAGAGGGGGGCCGGGTGCAGCGGCTGGGGCCGCCGCATTGGCCGGCCTATCCCGCCGGCGTGGTGTTCGACCGTCTCTACGATCTTGATTCGGCCGCAGGCCTCCGTGCCGCTTGGCTCAGCGCCCGCCTGATCGCCGACGACCTGCTCAAGCTCGGCATCACCGTGGATTGCCTGCCGCTCGCCGACGTCCCCGTCGCCGGCGCTGATGCCGTGATCGGGGATCGGGCTTATGGCACGACGCCAGAAAAGGTGGCGGCGATCGCCCGGGCGGTGACGGAGGGGCTGGAGCAGGGCGGCGTGCTGCCGGTGCTGAAGCACATTCCGGGGCATGGCCGGGCCGCCGCCGACACCCATTTCCGGCTGCCGACCGTGGACACGCCAGAAGCGGAACTCGACGCAACCGATTTCGCCGCCTTCCGGCCGCTGGCCGACCTCCCGATGGCGATGACTGCACATGTTGTGTTTAGCGCGATCGACGCCGCCCATCCGGCCACGACTTCTGCGACAATGATCGAACGGGTGATTCGCAAACGGATCGGGTTCCAGGGTTTGTTGATGAGTGATGACGTTTCCATGAACGCATTGGCCGGATCGATCGCCGAGCGCACGCGTGCGATCGTGGCGGCCGGCTGCGACATGGTTCTTCACTGCAACGGCCGACTGGACGAGATGCAGGCGGTCGCGGCCGAGACGCCGGAGCTGGCCGGCCAGGCTCTGGTTCGCGCCGATCGCGCGCTTGCGGCGCGCAAGGCACCTACAGGCTTCGATCGTGACGCCGCGCGCGGCGAGCTCGACGCCTTGATCAACCGGCTGGGATCCGCGAGCGCATGACCGCTGAAATTCTGTCGTTTGAAACCGGCCGGCCCACCACGGAGCTGGCCGAGGCCGAACCGGCGTTGGTCGTCGACGTCGAGGGCTACGAGGGCCCGCTCGATCTGCTGCTCGCGCTGGCGCGGCAGCAGAAGGTCGACCTCGCCAAGATCTCGATCCTTGCGTTGGCCGACCAGTATCTCCAGTTCATCGAGGCCGCGCGCAAGATCCGGCTCGAGCTCGCCGCCGACTACCTCGTGATGGCGGCGTGGCTGGCATTCCTGAAGTCGCGTCTCCTGTTGCCCGAGCCGCCAGCGCAGGAAGGGCCGAGCGCCGAGGAGATGGCGACCGCGCTCGCCAACCGGCTGCGCCGCCTGGAGGCGATCCGCGAGGCCGCCAATCGTCTGATGAATCGTCCGCAGTTCCAGCGCGACGTGTTTCCCCGCGGCAATCCGGAAGAGATCGCGGAAG
This sequence comes from Bradyrhizobium sp. SZCCHNR1053, assembly GCF_032381235.1. Classification (NCBI taxonomy): domain Bacteria; kingdom Pseudomonadati; phylum Pseudomonadota; class Alphaproteobacteria; order Hyphomicrobiales; family Nitrobacteraceae; genus Bradyrhizobium; species Bradyrhizobium sp. SZCCHNR1053. The sequence continues at coordinate 599,764 of NZ_JAUHJM010000001.1, read as the reverse complement.
TCCGCCGCCCGAAGTTCACAGCCACCCTGTTCGACCTGCTGTCGGCCTACGCCATTCAACGGCAGGCACGTGTCGTGACATCCGTTCATATGGCCAAGCGCACCGTCTGGTCGCTCGCTGAGGCGCGCGCGTCGCTCGAACGGCTCGTCGGTATGACCGAGGTGTCGGACGACTGGGGATGTCTCGACGACTATCTCCTGAGCTACGTCGCCGAGCCGGCCCAAAAGGCTACCGTCTTCGCATCGAGCTTTGCGGCCGTGCTGGAGCTGGTCCGCGAAGGGCAGCTCGAGCTGAACCAGAAGCAGGCGTTCGCGCCGCTGTATTTTCGTAAGCGTCCACCGATCCAGCCCGGCGCCATGGCTGCGCCGGACTTGACGGTTGAGTAACGAAGAAGGAGACCCTGCCATGGCAAGCTTGGCGGAACTGCGCATGGAAGAGCCCGACGAGATCGCGGCGAGCGAGCCCGAGGTGCGCCCCGAAGAGTTGCGCATCCTCGAGGCACTCTTGTTCGCCTCGGCCGAGCCGCTCGAGCAGGCCACGCTTGCCAAGCGTATGCCTGAAGGTGTCGATATCAAGGCTGCGTTGGCGCAACTGCAGGCGGAATACGCCAATCGCGGCGTCAACCTCGTGCGCGTCGCCAACAAGTGGACCTTCCGTACCGCCGGTGATCTCGCCTGGCTGATGACGCGCGAGAGCACCGAAACGCGCAAGCTGTCACGCGCGGCGATCGAAGTTCTGGCCATCGTTGCCTATCACCAGCCGGTGACGCGTGCCGAGATCGAAGAGATCCGCGGCGTCGTCACCTCCAAGGGAACGTTGGACGTTCTGTTGGAGACCGGCTGGATCAAGCCACGCGGGCGCCGCAAGACCCCTGGCCGTCCGCTGACCTTCGGCACCACCGATGCGTTCCTGGCCCAGTTCAGCCTGGAGACCCTGGGCGATCTGCCAGGCCTGGAAGAGCTGAAGGGCACGGGCCTGCTGGATTCCCGCCTGCCGACCGGCTTCACCGTCCCGACGCCATCGGACGATCCGACGCTCCGGGAGGACGAGGAGCCGCTGGATCCGGGCGATCTCGATCTGGCGCTTGCGCCGGCGGTCGAGGCCGAACCTGGCGAAGCCGAAGCTGCGGAAGACGAAACGGCCGAGATGGAAACGGTCGCAGCCGACACGGCTGCGGCCGAGGTCGCCGAAGGCCAGATTGCGACCGCCGAGGCCGCTGTTCGGGACGACACCTCGTCGCAGGTCGCTATTGGCGATCTGGAACTGCCGGGCGCCGATGCGGAAACCGAGATCACCGAGGTGGACTTGGCCGTCGAGGAGATCGAGGTCGGGCCGGACGACGGGGCCGTTATCGAGCTCGTCGAGCTGTCTGCCGACGCTGACGCTCAGGTAGACGACGAGGCAGAGGCAGAGGCAGAGGTCGACGCGGCGGATGAGGAGATCGACGCGGCCGATGACGCGCACGACCGCGATACCGACGACAACGGCTCGCCGCACTAAAACTAGCGGCCGGGGCTGTTAACACTCGCGTTATTGCGTAGGTCCGGCCGCGATTTGTCGGACCTTAAGTGCTTGTTTTTGGAGGCATTGGCGCCTACCTTCCGGCCAGATCGGGCTGTCCGCGCGCTATTTTGGCCAGTGACAGGCCGCGTTCGTGTTGCTGTTTCGCAATCGAATGCTAGAAGCGAAGTGTCGCGGTCAAGTCCATGGATATGGCGCGGTTTCGGCGGTAGCGTCGACGGGCAGTCGGGTGAAGGCTTCGCCGGTGTTTGGAGGGTTGCAGGATGGGTTCGCTTAGCATTTGGCACTGGATCGTCGTGATCGCGGTCGTCCTGCTGTTGTTCGGGCGCGGCAAGATTTCCGATCTGATGGGCGACGTCGCGCAGGGCATCAAGGCCTTCAAGAAGGGCATGCAGGACGACGACAAGGCGCCGGAGAAGACCGAGCCAGTCAAGTCGATCGACCACGGCGCGACACCTTCGGCCACCCGCACGGATGTCGGCAGCAAAGCCGTTTGATCTGCGCGTGAAAGGCGCGGGCGGCGCGCTCCCGCAGAGACGGCACCGGGACCTGTTCGGACAGACCCGGGCAGGCGGGATCAGAGGCGTCGTCGCGTAGGCGGATTGTTTCATGTTCGATATCGGCTGGAGTGAGCTGCTCGTCATTGGGGTCGTCGCGTTGATCGCGATCGGCCCCAAGGAGCTTCCGGGCGTCCTGCGCATGGTCGGGCAATGGATCGGCAAGGCGCGCCGGATGGCCTCGGAGTTCCAGGGCCAGTTCCAGGAGGCGATGCGCGAAGCGGAGATGGCCGACCTCAAGAAGAGTTTCGATGAGGTCCGCGAGGCGGCCAGCGGTTTCACCCCGACCGGCGTGATCTCCTCGTTGCAGCGCGACGTCGACAAGGCTCTCGATATCGAGGGGATCGACAAGTCCGCCGAGCCGGCACCAGCATCGGACGTGGCTGCTGCTTCGCCTGAGCCTGCCGTGATGACCCCGACCACCCCCGAACCTCCAGTGGCCGAGACCTTCGTGGAGGCTGAAGTCCATCAAGCCGTGGGCGAGCCGCTGGCGATCGTGCGTGAAATCAAGCCCGAGCCGCAGCCTGAAATGTCTGCGTCAGCAGAAGCTGAACGTCTGAAGGACGCCAAAGCGTCATGACCGTCGAAGATATCGAGGCCAGCAAGGCCCCGTTGATGGATCACCTGATCGAGCTGCGGTCGCGGCTGATCAAGGCACTGCTCGGCTTCGGCGTGGCCTTCATCTTCTGCTTCTTTTTCGCCAAACAGATCTACAACATCCTGGTGCTGCCGTTCGTCTGGGTGGCAGGGGCCGAGAACAGCAAGTTCATCTACACCCAGCTGCTCGAATATTTCATCACGCAGCTCAAGCTCGCGATGTTCGGCGCCGGTTTCATCTCGTTCCCGATCATCGCGACGCAGATCTACAAGTTCGTGGCGCCGGGGCTGTATCGCCACGAACGCAATGCTTTCCTACCCTACTTGATAGCGACCCCCGTCTTCTTCGTCCTCGGCGCCATGCTGGTCTATTTTGCGGTGTGGCCGATGATCGTGCGCTTCTCACTCGGCATGCAGCAGCTCGGCGGCCCCGAGACGGCGCAAATCGCGCTGATGCCCAAGGTCGGCGAATATCTGTCGCTGATGATGTCGCTGATCTTCGCCTTCGGCATCGCGTTCCAGCTGCCGGTGATCCTGACCCTGCTTGGTCGCATCGGCATCGTGACCTCGCAGATGCTGAAAGAGAAGCGGCGCTATTTCATCGTCATCGCCTTCATCATCGCCGCCGTGCTGACGCCGCCGGACGTGCTGAGCCAAGCGTCCTTGGCGATCCCGCTGCTGGCCCTCTACGAAGGCGCCATCATCGCGGTGGGGATCGTCGAGAAGCAAGCGGCTGCGAAGTCGGGCTCCGGCACGTCGTCCGGCTCCGGCAATCTGCCCAGCAATCCGGCCGAGTAGGGCCGGGCTTCCCGCCCGGCCTGGCCTGTTCCCATCCGCTGCCATTCGCGGTAGTGCAAGCCGGCCCGTGACCCCGGGCGACTCGCCGAGATCTTTTCGTCTCCAGGACCGAACGACCATGCACGACATCAAATCGATCCGCGACAATCCGCAAGGTTTCGATGCGGCGCTGACGCGCCGGGGTCTGTCGCCCCAGTCGTCGCAGCTGCTCGCCATCGACGAGCGGCGTCGCGCTGCGATCCTGGCGTCCGAGCAGGCGCAGGCGCGGCGCAACGCCGCCTCCAAGGAAATCGGCGAGGCCAAGAAGGCCAAGGACGACGCGCGCGCATCGGCGCTGATGGAGGAGGTCGCCAAGCTCAAGACCACCATGCCGGAGCTCGAGGCGGCCGCGAAGCAGGCAGATGAGGAGCTGGCGCGCGAGCTTTCGGCGATTCCCAATTTGCCGCTCGACGAGGTGCCGGACGGCAAGGACGAGCACGACAATGTCGAGCGCCACATGTTCGGCGCCCGGCGCAACTACGCCTTCGCGCCGAAGCCGCATGATGATCTCGGTGCGGCTCTTGGCACCATGGACTTCGAATCGGCTGCGAAGCTGTCGGGCGCGCGCTTCGTCGTGCTGAAGAGGGGCCTGGCGCGGCTCGAGCGCGCGCTCGGGCAGTTCATGCTCGATCTTCATACGACCGAGCACGGCTACACCGAGATCAATCCGCCGCTGCTGGTGCGCAACGACGTCATGTTCGGTACGGGCCAATTGCCGAAATTCGAGGACGACCAGTTCTGGGCCGTGAAGGGCGAGCTGATTGCAGCGCCGGATGATCGCCTCAAGACCGAGCGGCTGGGTCTCATTCCAACTGCCGAGGTGGCCCTGACCAATCTGGTGCGCGAGTCCATCGTTGACGAGAAGGAGTTGCCGATGCGGCTCACGGCGCTGACGCCGTGCTTTCGCGCCGAGGCGGGCGCGGCCGGCCGCGACACCCGCGGCATGATCCGTCAGCATCAGTTCACCAAGGTCGAGCTGGTGTCGATCACGACGCCGGAGACCAGCAAGGACGAGCACGAGCGCATGCTGGCCTGCGCCGAGGAAGTGCTGCGCCGGCTCGATCTGCACTATCGCGTCATCACGCTGTGCACCGGCGACATGGGCTTCTCCTCGCAGAAGACCTACGACATCGAGGTCTGGATGCCCGGGCAGGGCGATGGCGGCGCCTTCCGCGAGATCTCCAGCTGTTCGGTGTGCGGCGACTTCCAGGCACGCCGCATGGATGCACGCTATCGCGGAAGCGACGGCAAGCCGCGCTTCGTCCACACATTGAACGGCTCGGGCACGGCAGTCGGCCGCGCGCTGATCGCAGTGATGGAGACCTATCAGCAGGCCGACGGCTCGATCGCCGTCCCCGATGTGCTGCAGCCCTATATGGGCGGCCTCAAGGTGGTGGCCGCGGAGCCATAGCGCCGCGGCAAATTGCATCCGCCCAGGTCGCCGCCATTGCGTGGGCGCCGACGGGTCGTATCCTCGGTTCTGTTCAGCAATTGCTTTTCAGATACCGGCATCATGGCTCTGCATCGGGATATTTTCTGGATCGGACGGCAATGGGCCGTCACCGGCTCCGGCATCCAGGCGGTCGACCAGCGCCTGAAGGGAGCATTCGATATCGATCGTGCAGCGGTGTGGCATGATGGCCCGCCGGAGGCCCTGCGCCATCAGGCCTGGTTCAACGCTGCTGATTTCGACAAGGCGCTGGGTGTTGCGCGGGCCCGGTTTCCGGCGCCGCCGCTGGCCGAGTCCGCTGTGCCTTCGCCGGTCCCTCCGCCAGCGTCCCATGTGTCCGTCACCCCCGCCGCGTTGCTCCGGCTGGGTACGCGAGGGAAGCTCGCCAGGTTCCTGCCGCAGTGGCGGATTCGGCCCTGAACCACTGCCGAACCCGGCTCGAGGCGGCGGGTTTGCCTCGATGTCGCGCAGCAGATAAGACACCGCGGCAATCGTCTTGAACGGGATGGAAAGGTGGCCATGCGGATTCTCTGCACCAATGACGACGGAATCCATGCGCCGGGTCTCAAGGTGATCGAGGAGGTCGCACGCGCCCTGTCCGACGACATCTGGATCGTGGCTCCCGAACTGGACCAGAGCGGCGTGTCCCATTCGCTCTCGCTCAATGACCCCCTGCGGCTGCGCGAGGTCGGCCCGCGGCATTTCGCGGTGCGCGGCACGCCGACCGACTGCGTCATCATGGGGGCCCGTCATATCCTGGGGGCGAAGCTGCCCGACGTGGTGCTGTCGGGCGTCAACAAGGGCCGTAACGTTGCCGAGGACGTCGTCTATTCGGGCACCATCGCCGGCGCGCTCGAAGGCACCATTCTCGGCTTGCCGTCGTTCGCCCTGTCGCAGGAATTCAGCGTCGCAACCCGTGACAAGCCGTCCTGGGACACCGCGCTCAAATTCGGCCCGCAGATCGTGCGCAAGGTGCTCGAAGCCGGCGTGCCGAGGAATACGGTGATCAACGTCAACTTCCCGGCCTGTGCGCCGGAAGAGGTCAGGGGCGTCGTGGTCACCCGCCAGGGCAAGCGCAATCTCGGCTTCTTGAAGGTCGACGAGCGTCGCGACGGCCGCGGCAATCCCTATTTCTGGATCGGCTTCGACCGCGCTGCCTCGCTCGACGTGCCCGACGAGGGGACGGACCTCGCGGCCCTCGCGGCGCACTACGTGTCAGTGACTCCGCTTCGCCTGGATCGCACGGACGAGGCGTTCTCCGGCAAGCTCAGCGACATTCTGGGCTGAAGCGCCGTCTACCCCTGTGGCTCAGCGCCACGCAGCGCATGGTCGATCGCCTTTCCGAGCGTCTCGAGCTGGAACGGCTTCTGCAGGGCCGGCCGGTCGCGATATTCTTCCGGCAATCCCGACGAGCCGTAGCCGGTTGCGAAGATGAAGGGCCGGTTGCGCGCCTTGATGAGATCGGCCACCGGCGAGATGACCTTGCCGTTGACGTTGACGTCGAGAATGGCGACGTCGAAAAAGGTGCTCTCGGCCAGCCGCATCGCTTCGCCGATTTCGCCGGCCTCGGCCGCGACGGTATAGCCGAGCTCCTCGAGCATGTCGGCCACCATCATCCGGATCATGACTTCGTCTTCAACCAGAAACACAGAGCCGCGCGGCGGCCGCGGTGCAGTCATGATGTCAGTCCTTGCCCATACCCGATTTAACGCTCGCAAATAACGGCTTATGGCGCAACGTCAACAATGTCATCTTTCACCGCCGTGCGGCGTGGGCAGGCTCGCCCATAAGGTGAACGAACCGGACCCGACTTGGTTCCTCGTGCGGAACGCGGTCGTCGTTGGGACCATGTCGGTGCGTAGTTGCGACGTGTGCGCGGAAATTCGGTGCGCAACCCTCGCCCCGCAGGTAAATTGCCCACGAGCCCACCAACCGACATCCCGATGCCCCCAGCCGCTCCTCCCGAGAAAATGATGTTTCAGCTGACCCTGCGTCGGCGGGGGATCAGCGATCAGGCGGTGTTGCGAGCGATGGAGGAGGTGCCGCGGGAGGAGTTCGTTCTGCCGGCCGACCGCCCGGACGCCTATCGCGACAGCGCAATGGCGATCGCTTGCGGGCAGACCATCAGCCAGCCGTTCGTCGTGGCCTACATGACCGAACAGCTCAAGCTGCAAAAGACCCACCGCGTGCTCGAAATCGGCACCGGGTCCGGATATCAGGCCGCGATCCTGTCCCGGCTTGCGGCTCATGTCCTGACGGTGGAGCGCTTCCGGACATTGGCCGACAAGGCCAGGGAGCGGCTGGAGAAGCTCGCCTGCTTCAATGTCGAGGTCATGCTCGGCGATGGCTACGCGCTGCCGCCGGGGGGCGGCCAATTCGGTCGCATCATCGTGACCGCGGCGATGGACGAGATTCCCCAGAGCCTGCTCGACCGGCTGGAGCCGGACGGTATCCTGATCGCGCCGGTCGGGCCGCAACACGGGGTGCAGACGCTCGTCAGGATCACGCGAACGGGCGATCGTTTCGACCGAAAAGAGCTCGTCGACGTGCGATTTGTGCCGGCAATTCCGGGGATTGCGCGCGAACTTTAAACGTGCGGATCAGCAGGCCGCACAACGCTTTATTCGCGGCTTAAGCGCTTATTTACCGCGGCTGTGTTTACTCGAATTCGTTGTTTGTTGCGTACGAGTGAGTAACCATGCCCACTACCGTCGAGTTGCTTCGCTCGCGCCGCCTGCCGCAGGTTGCGGCATTGGCGCTGATGTCGTTCGGCGTCGCCGGCTGCAGCGCCGACATGTCGACGCGGCTGTCGCAGACGCAAAACCCGTTTTCAAACCCCTTTGCATCCGATTCCACGGGGTCGGTGCAGGCGCAGCCGCCCCGGCAGCACCAGCCCTACACGCCCGCTCCGGCGCCGGCCTACTCGTCCTCGGCGCTGCCGCCCCCGGCGGTCGGGGCTCCGCAATCCTATCCGGCCGGCGGCGGTGCGGGAGGCGTATCCTCGGGCGGGCGCGGCGTCGCATCCTATGCGCCACCTGCTGCGGTCCCCGTGGCTGCACCCCCGGTCGCTGCACCCCAATCCTATGCACAGCCGGCGCATTCCTATGCTCCGCCGGCCCAGCCGCGCCTCGAGACCACCGGCACCGTGCCGCCGCGTTCGGTCGCCGCCGCGCGTCCCGCCAGCGGCACCAAGATCATCGTCGGCACCAGCGATACGCTCGACATCCTCGCCAAGCGCTATCGCGTGACACCGGCTGAGATCCTGGCTGCGAACGGCTACAAGGGCCCGCGCGCGTTGTCGCCGGGCCAGCAGCTGATCATTCCGCATCCCGGCACGGTCGCGGCTGCGCCCGCGGCCCAGCCCGTTGCTGCGGCGCCAATGGTTGCGCCGAAGCCGGTGGCGGCCGCAGCGCCCGCAGCTCCGGCCACCGTCCACTTCGTCAACCGCGGCGAGACACTCGCTAGCATCGCCCGCCAGAATCATCTGACGGCGGCTGAGCTCGCCCGCGCCAACAATCTCGATCAGGCTTCGCCGCTCAAGCTCGGGACCAGGCTGACCGTCCCTGGCAGGGCCGTGGCGGCAGCTGCGCCGGTGGCTCCGGTCGCAACCGTTCCCCAGGCGGTTGCGACCGTGCCGGCGCCAGCGCCGACCACACGGGTCGCGACGGCCGCAGGTCCGGTCCAGACCGCCCGCCTGGCCCAGGCCAATCCGGCACCCGAGAAGGAGGAGGAGCCGGCGCGGCCGGCCGAGACCACCAGCTCGCTGCCGACATTCCGCTGGCCGGCGCGCGGCAAGGTGATCACGAGCTATGGCGCCAAGACCAACGGCAAGTCCAATGATGGCATCAACATCGCCGTTCCCGAGGGCACCCCGGTAAAGGCGGCCGAAGATGGCGTCGTCGCCTACGCCGGCAATGAATTGAAGGGCTATGGCAATCTGGTCCTGGTGCGGCATTCCAACGGCTACGTCACCGCATATGCCCATGCGAGTGAGCTGATGGTGAAGCGCGGTGATCCGATCAAGCGCGGCCAGGTCATTGCCAAGTCGGGTCAATCGGGAGAAGTCGGATCGCCGCAGCTCCACTTCGAGATCCGCAAGGGATCGTCGCCGGTTGACCCGCTGCAATTCCTCAACGGGGCGTGAGGTCCGGTCGTTTGACCTCACGCAATCGTGGACGACACGGGGCCGCGCAGATTACTGTGCGGCTTTTTGCGTTGTCAGCCGCACGCCGAGGCGGCCCGCCAGATCTTGCGTGAACTGCCACGCGACGCGGCCCGAGCGCGAGCCGCGCGTCGTGGCCCATTCCAGCGCCTCGCGCTCCAACTGATCCTCGGCGACCGCGATGTCGAAATGGCTGCAATAGCCTTTGACCATCGCGAGGTACTCGTCCTGGCTGCAGCGGTGGAAGCCGAGCCACAGTCCGAAGCGGTCGGACAGCGAGACCTTTTCCTCGACCGCTTCGCCCGGATTGATCGCGGTCGAGCGCTCGTTCTCGATCATGTCGCGCGCGAGCAGGTGGCGCCGGTTCGAGGTGGCGTAGAGAATGACGTTCTCGGGGCGGCCCTCGATGCCGCCTTCGAGCACGGCCTTCAGCGACTTGTAGGACGCGTCATTGCCGTCGAACGACAGGTCGTCGCAGAACACGATGAAGTGGAACGGCGCGGCACGCAGGATGTCCATCAGCGCGGGCAGGCTCTCGATGTCCTCGCGATGAATCTCGATCAGCTTGAGCCGGTCCGCCGGCTTGCGGGCGACATTGATGCTGGCATGGGCGGCCTTGACCAGCGATGACTTGCCCATGCCGCGCGCGCCCCACAACAACGCGTTGTTGGCCGGCAGGCCGTTGGCGAAGCGCTCGGTGTTCTCGATCAGGATGTCGCGCATCCGGTCGATGCCCTTGAGCAGGTCGATCTCGACACGGCTGACGCGCGGCACCGTCGAGAGCCGGCCGTCCGGATGCCAGACGAAGGCGTCGGCCGCGTTGAGGTCCAATGCCGACGCGGCACCCGCGTGGGTTGTTGCCAGATGCGTCGCAATGGCTTCCAGCGCACGGGCGATGCGCTCGGCGATGTGGTCGGGAGCAGGGCCGGCGGGACGTTTTGCCGCGACCTTCGCCGGCTTTTGCGCTGCGGGCTTGGAGCTTTTTTGGAAACGTCTGACGACGGTTTGGGCGGGACTGCGGGACGGGGCTTTGGCTGGCTTTTTCGACATGCTGCAAGTTCCTGATGGGGCAGCCATATCGGGCCTCGCCCGCTGCCGCAAGCGGGGCGAAATGAAGGGGCGGGGCGCCTTGCTATTGGGACTGCTGCCGCTATATTCCGCGCGAAATTCGCAAGAGGCCGGCCCGCGCCGAGACAAGCGTGGTTCGCCGGCTATTCCCGTCTCACCGGGCGCTGCCCACGAGGATCGACCACATGCTGATCACCCCTGCCTATGCCCAGGCCGCCGGCGCTGGCGACACCAACAGCATGCTGATGTCGCTGCTGCCGTTCGCGCTGATCTTCGTGATCATGTATTTCCTGATCCTGCGGCCGCAGCAGAAGAAGGTCAAAGAGCACGCCGACCTCGTCAAGAACGTCCGCCGCGGCGACACGATCGTGACCCAGGGCGGTCTGGTCGGCAAGGTCACCAAGGTCGTCGATGACGACCAGGTCGAGTTCGAGATCGCCGACGGCATTCGCGTGCGCCAGATGCGCCAGATGATCACGGGCGTCCGCACCAAGGGCGAGCCCGCGAAGGCAGACGCAAAGGACGACAAGAAGGACGAGAAGGCCGCGAGCTGATCGCCGGCCTGGCCAGTCGAACGCCGGCCGTCGCTCTTTGTGATGTTCTGATTTTTTCGGGCCGGATACGGCCCTTACGGACAACCTCCATGTTGTATTTCACGCGGTGGAAGGCGCTGGGCATCATTCTCACGGCGCTCGTCGTGTGCCTGTGCGCGGTGCCCAACTTCTTCTCCGAAGCGACGGTCAAGACCTGGCCGTCCTGGGCGCAGCGCCGGCTGGTGCTCGGCCTCGACCTGCAGGGCGGCTCCTATCTGCTGCTCGAGGTCGATTCCAACTACATCAAGAAGGAGCGGCTCGATGCCGTGCGCGACGACGTTCGCCGCACGCTGCGCGATGCCAAGATCGGATACACCGGATTGGTGAGCCGGGGTGATGGGGTCGAGGTCCGGATCACCAAGGAAAGCGACACGGGAACTGCGATTTCCAAGCTGCGCGATCTCTCGCAGCCGCTCGGCGGGCTGCTCGGCTCCAGCGGCCAGCGCAGCCTCGAAGTCAGCGATGCCGGTGGCGGACTGGTCCGGCTGACGATCCCGCCGGCGGCCATCACCGAACGCATCCGCCAGACCATCGAGCAGTCGATGCAGATCGTCGAGCGCCGCGTCAACGAGCTCGGCACCGTGGAGCCGGTGATCCAGCGCCAGGGCAACGACCGCATCCTGGTGCAGGTGCCGGGCTTGCAGGATCCGACGCAGCTCAAGAACCTGCTCGGGCGCACGGCCAAGATGGAATTCCGGATGGTCGATACGTCCGTGCCGGCGGATCAGGCGGTGCAGGGAAGGGTGCCGCCGGATTCCGAGGTGCTCCAGAGCGCATCGCCACCCAACCAGCCCTATGTCGTGAAGAAGCAGGTGCTTGTCTCCGGCGGTGATCTCTCCGATGCGCAGACCGGCTTCGACCAGCGCACCAACGAGCCGATCGTCACCTTCCGCTTCAACTCGGCCGGCTCGCGCAAGTTCGCGCAGGCCACGACCGAAAATGTCGGGCAGCCGTTCGCCATCGTCCTCGACAACAAGGTGATCTCGGCGCCGGTCATCCGCGAGCCGATCACCGGCGGCTCCGGCCAGATCTCCGGCAATTTCACCGTGCAGTCCGCCAACGAGCTCGCGATCCTGCTGCGCGCCGGCGCGCTGCCGGCGCCGCTCACGGTCATCGAGGAGCGTACCGTCGGTCCGGGCCTCGGCGCCGATTCGATCGCCAAGGGCGAGCTCGCATCCTATGTCGGCTCGATCCTCGTCATCGTGTTCATGCTGGTGACCTACCGGCTGTTCGGCGTGTTCGCCAACATCGCCGTGGTGGTGAACGTCGCGATGATCTTCGGCGTGCTGTCGCTGTTGAATGCGACGCTGACGCTCCCGGGCATCGCCGGCATCGTGCTGACGGTCGGCATCGCGGTGGACTCCAACGTGCTGATCTATGAGCGCATCCGCGAGGAGCTGCGCGGCGGCCGCAATGCCATTTCGGCAATCGACGCGGGCTTCAAGCGCGCATTGGCGACGATCCTGGACTCCAATATCACCACATTCATCGCCGCAGCCGTGCTGTTCTACATCGGCACCGGCCCGGTGCGCGGCTTTGCCGTGACGCTGGGCATCGGCATTCTCACCACGGTCTTCACCGCCTTCACGCTCACCCGCCTGATTGTGGCGGCCTGGGTGCGGTGGAAGCGGCCGCAAAGCGTGCCAATCTAGGAGCTACTGTGACATACTGGGTTCTCATCGGGCTTGGCATCCTGATCGCGGTGCTGACGGTGGTCAGCGCGCTCGGCCTGCTGCCGTCGCTGCGCATCGTTCCCGACGACACGCATTTCGATTTCACGCAGTTCCGCCGCATCAGCTTCCCGATCTCGGCGGCGCTGTCGATCCTCGCGATCGTGCTGTTCTTCACCCATGGCTTGAACCTTGGCATCGATTTCCGCGGCGGCACCTTGCTTGAGGTGCGCGCCAAGTCCGGCACCGCCGACATCGCGGCGATGCGCGCGACGCTGGCGACCCTCGGTCTGGGCGAGGTGCAGCTGCAGCAGTTCGGCGGGCCGGCGGGGGTTCTGATCCGTGTTGCCGAGCAGCCGGGTGGCGACGCCGCCCAGCAGGAGGCGGCCAACAAGGTCAAGGCGGCGATCGGCGATTCCGTCGAGTATCGCCGGGTCGAGGTGGTGGGTCCGCGCGTTTCCGGCGAGTTCCTAGCCGTCGGCATGCTCGGCCTGATGCTCGCGATCGTCTCGATTCTGATCTATCTCTGGTTCCGGTTCGAGTGGCAGTTCGCGCTCGGTGCCATGATCGCCAACGTCCACGACATCGTGCTGACGATCGGCTTCATGTCGATCAGCCAGGTCGATTTCGACCTCACCAGCATCGCGGCGCTGCTGACCATTCTCGGCTATTCGCTCAACGACACCGTCGTCATCTACGACCGTATCCGCGAGATGTTGCGGCGCTATAAGAAGATGCCGATGCCGCAGCTGCTCAACGAATCGATCAACTCGACCTTGTCGCGCTCGATCATCACGCACGTCACGGTGACCCTGGCGCTGCTGGCGCTGCTCTTGTTCGGCGGCCCGGCGATCCACAGCTTCACCGCGGTGATGATGTTCGGCGTGGTGCTGGTCGGCACCTACACCTCGATCTTCATCGCCGCGCCGATCCTGATCTATCTCGGCGTCGGAGCCGTTCGGGGTGATCAGGCCGACGAGCCGAAGAAGAGGCCTTGATCGGGACTTGAGCCGTTGGACCCGAACCGGGGCTGAGAGGTTGGTCTCGCATGGCAACTGACGCTCCGCATTTCCCGCGGTCCGCGCCGATCGACGGCTATGGCAAAGGCGGCTTCGCCTTTGCCGGCATGTCGCATCGCGGCTCGCTGCTGTGCCTGCCGGATTCGATCTGGGCCTGGGACGTCACCCAGCCGAGCCAGATCGACCGCTACGCGTTGCAGCGCGTTTTCGACGCAGCCAACAAGATCGACACACTGATCGTGGGGACCGGAAACGATGTCTGGATCCCGCCGGCACCGCTGCGCGCGGCCTTGCGGGGCGTGAACGTCGTGCTCGATGCGATGCAGACCGGTCCCGCGATTCGCACCTACAACGTCATGATCGGCGAGCGGCGGCGGGTGGCGGCAGCGCTCATCGCCGTCCCATGAGCGAGGCCAGCGCCAACAGCGACGCCGCGTTCTGTGCGAGCCTCGTCCGCGAGCATGATTTCGACCGCTACGCTTCGACGCTGTTCATGGCGCCGGAACTCCGGCGTGCGCTGTTGTCGCTATACGCATTCAACGTCGAGGTGAGCCGTATTCGAGATCTCGTGTCGCAGCCGCTGCCGGGCGAGGTCCGCCTGCAGTGGTGGCACGACACGCTGACGGGGCATGAACATGGCGGCGCGGAGGGAAATCCCGTTGCAGCCGAATTGCTGCTCACCGTGCAGCGCTTCGCGCTTCCGGTCGAGCGGCTGACGCGCCTGATCGATGAGCATCAGTTCGATCTCTACAACGATCCGATGCCGACGATGGCGGCGCTGGACGGCTATCTCGGCGACACGCGCGGCGCGCTGTTCGCGCTGGCGGCACAGATCATTGCGCCGCCGTTTGCGGAGGCGGATCACCTCGCGCACCATGCCGGCATCGCGCAAGGGTTGCTCCAGGTGATCGCATCGCTGCCGCGCGATGCCGCCCACCGGCAGCTCTATGTTCCGCTCGATCTCCTCGCGCGCCATGGCGTCAGCCAGGAGGAGATGTTCGCAGGCAAGGCGTCATCGGCGATCCAGGATGTGATCATGGACCTGCGCGGGCAGGCCCGGCAGCATCTCGATCACACCCTCGAGCTGGCGCGTCAGGCGCAGCCGGCGGTGCGGCCGGTTCTGTTGCCGCTGGCGCTAGTCCGGCGCGACCTCGCGCGGGCCGATCGCCGCACCGACGATCCGTTTCAGCTGCAACCCCGCTCGCGCCTTGCGACGTTGTGGACGCTGTGGCGCGCTGCGAGGACGGCGAGTTTTGGCGCGCGCTGACGCTCTCGCGGGCTCAAGCCGAGGGCATCGTATTCCAGAGTGGCGGGCTGTGAAGGAGTCTCGGCATGTCCGTCGGCTCGTGCCGGTGGATCGTGCAGCGGGTGTCCCAGACGACGAGATCACCGGGCCGGCAGGTGTGGGCCCAGCTGAACTCGGGCCGCTCGGCAAGCTGCCAGAGATCGTCGAGCAGCGCATCCGATTCGTCCTGCTCGAGTCCGACGACACAGGAATGGCGGCGCTGCCCAAGCGCGAGCATCGCTCGGCCCGTATCGGAGTGATTGCCGACCAGCGGATGCACGGGGCCTGCGACGATGGTGCGACGGCCATCATCGGCGGTGTCGCTCGCGACATGACGGACCTTCAGATGAGCGACGCGGCTGCGCAGCGCTGGCGAGAGCGCGTCATAAGCGGCGTAGAGGCTGCAGAACGACAGTCTGCCGCCCAGCAAGCTGCCGGGGGAGGTGTAAAATAGATCCGCGTGACCGAAGCGACGACTGAAGGCCGCGATGTCACACTCACCAAGACGCTGGCCGCGCACGAGCAGGACCTGGTGCTTGAGCAGCGCGCGCATGAACGAGGCGAACGCCCAATCGTCGAAGGATCTGAGATCGACATTGCAGACCTCGGCACCGAGTGTCTTTCCCGTCGGGATGACCTGGATGAGGCTGCTTTCGGCGCTTCGAGCAACGTTGCTTCTGAGACTCACTTGCGTCATCTCCCAAGTTTCACCAGCGCCTGCAAATCAACCATCGTAATTTGTCGGGGGTGTTTCGGCTCGGAGGCAATTCGCGGAAGGATCGCGGCACGATCTGGCGATTGTCGGCACACTCTGCCGCTCTGAGTCGGAAATTGGACGCTTCAAGGCGACGCGCGAGGAAATATCCAGCAACCTGCAACTCATTCGCAGGCATTCTGGCGCTTGATCGTGCGGATGCCCGCGCGCAAGCGAATCAGTGCGGGCGATCTGTTCCCTTGATCTGGGTTCGATGCATGATTCGCCGCGCATGATCATCGAACGGATCGCGCCGATGCATGGTGCAGCGATTGTCCCAGATGACGAGGTCGCCGACCTTCCAGACGTGCTCCCAGGCGAATTCCGGACGAGCAACATAGGTCCACAACTCGTCGAGCAATGCTTCCGACTCGGCGAGCCCGAGGCCGACCAGATAGGCGTTGCGCCGGCGGCCGAGATAGAGCATCTGCCGGCCGGAATCGGGATGCGTGCAGACCAGCGGATGGATCGCGCCCGGCGACGTGCGCGGATCATCGGTCGGCGTCACGCCCTGCCGGACGAAGCCGCCGCTGTTGTAGGTGCCGTCATGCTTGATCTTCAGATCCGCGACGCGGCGCTTCAGTTCAGGAGGAAGCGCGTCGTACACGGCATACATGCTGCAGAACGACGTGTTGCCGCCGACGGGGGGAATTTCCAGCGCGTAGAGCGCGCTCGCGATCGGCGGCGTGTCGAGATATGACATGTCCGTGTGCCACACCGCTTCGCCGGCGCCGAGGCTGCCGATCGCCTCGCCGTTCACCTTCACGTTCGACACGATGTAGATCTCCGGCAGACCGTCGACAAAGCGCCGGCCGTTCTCCTGCACCGGCGCCCAGTCGAGATCGCCGAAGCGGCGGCTGAAGGCGATCAGATACTGGTCCGTCAGACCCTGGCCGCGCACCAGCAAAACGGAGTGCGTGTGAAAGGCACGGAGCAGGGCGCTGAAGCCCGCGTTGTCCAGATGCTTGAGATCGACATGTCGAATCTCGGCACCCAGTTGCCGGCCGGTCGGGATGATCTCGATGTTCGACGACCGAGACGTGGTGGCTGCGCGGCTCTCGACGTTCATTGCCAGATCCTCCCAAAGGACATTGCATTCGCAGGATACAATGGTCGGACCGCGAAGTCTCGTCCGCTCAGGCCGAAGGCAGTTTCAGGTCCGCCTCGAAATTGAACCGGTCGCGCAGGTTCTTGCGCGAGTCCAGGATGTCCTTGAGGAAAGCGCGATCGCTGTCGCTCGTGAGCATCGGCTCGATCAGGTCGATCTGGTTCATCGCGACCAGCTGCAACAGTTCAGTGCGTGGCCTGCCGCTGGCGTCGCGCGGCAGGGCATGCACGACCTGGATATGCTCCGGCGGCTTCGGGCCCTTGGCTGAAGCAAGCTCGTTTTGCAGCTGAGTTTCAAGCGTCGGCTGCTCTCCCTCGACGAACGCATAGAGCCCGACGCCGGTCCGGCGATCGGCGAAGGCAACGATCGCGGCGTCGCGCACGGCCGGGTTCTTCCGGATCATGTCCATCAGCACCGGCGCATCGTTGACCAGGCGTCGTCCGCCACCCTCGCGGTCGGTGAAATTGAAGATGCCGCGCGTGATGGCGCGATACACCTTTTTGCCGGTCATCAGCCAGATGCGCGCGAACAGCGATTTGCGCGCCAGGATTTTGCGCTCCTTCGGCGTCAGCGCCTCGGGCGCGTAACTCCGCTTATGCTTGAGCAGATGACGCAGGTCCTCATAGGCCGCGATCCGGAACAGCCGGCTGCGGCTCTCGAAGCAGGCGGCCAACT
Source organism: Bradyrhizobium sp. SZCCHNR1053 (assembly GCF_032381235.1). NCBI lineage: Bacteria > Pseudomonadati > Pseudomonadota > Alphaproteobacteria > Hyphomicrobiales > Nitrobacteraceae > Bradyrhizobium > Bradyrhizobium sp. SZCCHNR1053. Next base: position 582,468 of record NZ_JAUHJM010000001.1, on the reverse strand, counting down.
GGAAATCGGTCACGTAGCAATGGCCGTCGTGACCGACGAGCCAGTTCTGCTCCTTGGCGAGATCGTTGTGCGTGATCCCGGCGCGATGCAGCCGGCGCATCATCTGTTTGGCCGAGCGGAAATAGGCGACGTTGCCGTGCGGCTTGGCCAGATGCAGCGCCACGCCATTGATGAAGCCGCGGACCAGCGCGCGATCCCCAGCCCATAGCAGATCAGGGCCGGCGTTGAGCCCCTTGGCGCGCATCAGCGCCTTGCGCTCGCGCGCGAACAAATGCCGCGCCAGCATGAACGACCACCACGGCACCTCGTCGAGCCGGCGCAGCACGGCGTCGACATCGCCGGCCTCGCTCTTGAAGCGGCCGCGCTCGACGGTCGAGAACACGTCGCGCTTGAGCAGCACACCTTCGCTCCAGCGGGCCGCCAGCAAGGCAGAATCGGTCTTCGGCAGGCTCATCGTACTCTCACGCAGCGGCCGCGACGGGCAGGTGCTCGGCGATCCAGCGGTCGAGATCGGCCAGCGCGCGGGCGCTCATCGCCTGCTTCTTCGCCACCGTCTTCTCATTGCCCTTCAGCCGCGTGCCGTCCGGCTTGCGGGTCGGGGCCGTCGCCAGCGGCGGGAACAGGCCGAAATTGATGTTCATGGGCTGGAACGAGCGCGTCGCTCCATCGATCGTTTCGATATGGCCGCCAGTGATGTGGCTGAGCAGGGCACCGAGCGCAGTGGTCGGAGGCGGCGGCAGCAGATTTGCGCCACGTGTCTCCGCGGCGGCGTAGAGGCCGGCGATCAGGCCGATGCTCGCCGACTCCACATAGCCCTCGCATCCCGTCATCTGGCCGGCAAAGCGCAGCCGCGGCTGGGCCCGCAGGCGGAGCTGCGAATCCAGCAGTTTCGGCGAGTTGAGGAAGGTGTTGCGATGCAGGCCGCCGAGCCGCGCGAATTCCGCGTTCTCGAGGCCTGGGATCGTGCGGAAGATTTGCTGCTGCGGGCCGTATTTCAGCTTCGTCTGGAACCCGACCATGTTGTAGAGCGTGCCGAGCTTGTTGTCCTGGCGCAGTTGCACGATCGCGTAGGGCTTGACCGTCGGATTGTGCGGATTGGTCAGGCCGACCGGCTTCATCGGGCCGTGACGCAGCGTCTCGTGGCCGCGCTCCGCCATCACTTCGACCGGCAGGCAGCCGTCGAAATAGGGCGTGTTGGTCTCCCACTCCTTGAAGTCGATCTTCTCGCCGGCGAGCAACGCCGCGACGAAGGCGTCGTACTGCTCTTTCGTCATCGGACAGTTGATGTAGTCGGCACCGGTGCCGCCCGGACCGACCTTGTCGTAACGCGACTGGAACCAAGCGACCGACATGTCGATCGTGTCCTTGTGCACGATGGGCGCGATGGCGTCGAAGAATGCGAGCGCCGTCTCGTCGGTCAGGTCACGGATGGCCTCGGCGAGCAGCTGTGAGGTGAGGGGACCGGTGGCGATGATCACCTTCTCCCACTCCGCGGGCGGCAGGCCCGCGATCTCGCCGCGGCGCAGCGCGATGCGTGGATGGCCTTCCAACGCGCTTGCGACGGCCGCCGAGAAGCCGTCGCGGTCGACGGCCAATGCGCCACCGGCCGGGACCTGGTTGGCGTCAGCGGCCCGCATGATCAGCGAGCCCAGCCGGCGCATCTCGGCATGCAGGAGGCCGACGGCGTTGTTGGCGGCATCGTCGGAGCGGAACGAATTCGAGCAGACCAACTCGGCAGGCGTGGCGGTCCGGTGCGCCTCGGTCATGCGGTCCGGCCGCATCTCATGCAGCACCACGTCGACGCCGGCCTCGGCCAGCTGCCAGGCGGCTTCGGATCCGGCGAGGCCGGCACCGATCACGTGGACGGTATTCGAAGGTGATTTGGTCCCTGTCATGCGCGGGACAGGTAGCGCTTTTCCCGAGCGCTGCAAATGCGCCAGTGGGGTTCAGCGTGAGAAACCGGGCGCGTGTGTGTCGTTGCGCCAGGGCCTAGACGCGGCAACGCCCGCAGCGAGGCGGGCGATGTCCGGTAGATATCGGAAGAAGGCTGATCAGCCGTTGTAGTGACCGGCAGCAACGCGCGGGATGTCCGAACGATCGAGACCGATGTCGGCGAGCTCGCGATCGCTGAGCTGCGACAGCTCGGCAACGTTGCGCTGATACTCACGGAACGCCTGCACCATGCGGATGAGCGAGAGCAACATGAGAAATCTCCTTTAGTTCGCGATTCAGTTCTTCATCGGAACCTCATCGTTGAAATGAACATAGAAGAGCTTGTTGCGATGCGGAAGCGTGAATGTTGCGATGCAGCTAAACCCCGGGCGCATAGCTTGCGTAACCCTCAAGTAAGAATCGGGCAGGCGCCCGGCAGCTCAGCGACCCGCGCAAGGCTCCGTATTCATGCGGATTTTCGATCGCCCGTTCGAATTGCCGGATCGAGCAATGCCGGCTTAAAGGCCGGTCCAGGCACGAAGCTATTGCCCGACATACACCCCACGAAACGCATGGGTTCATATAATGAACATAAATTCATTATGTACGCTGCGCCTCTCAAATCGATGATCGCCATCACGGACCGCTCGCGCGGATTTCACTTCGCGGCATATAACGAAAGGTGCGACAAAGTGTCGCGGTGCTGGGCAATGATGCCGGCGCCGTCGCACCAGCGAGGAAAAACAATGAACAAACTTTTTGGGGCCGCGCTCATCACTGCGGCAATTGTGGCGGTCGGTCCGGCTCAGGCGGCGCGGATGCATGGCGCCGGCTGTAGCGGGGCCAATCTGGAAAAGACCGAGACGGCGATCGAGGCGATGGCCGACGGCGACGCCAGATATACTGCGCAGAAGGAGATTGCGGCAGCGCAGGACGCGCTGCTGAGCGGCAAGATGGGCGCCTGCAGCGTGCACCTGACCAAGGCGATGCAGGCCGGGATGATCAAGTAGCAGGCGCATCTTTCGCATCATCGAACGAACGGCCGGTCGCGATGCCGCGATCGGCCTCATTCCTGACCCGGGCTACGGCGCCCGCGCCAGCTGGGTCGCGAAGGTCGCGACCGTCCGCGCGTAGACCTCGCTCTTGTTCCACTGCTGGATGACCGCAAAATTCGGGCCGCCGGGCTCCCAATCCTTGCCCTTCTGCCAGCCATAGCCCTTCAAATAGTTCGCGGTGGAGGCGAGAACGTCGGGCGCGCTGCGGATCAGATCGCGCCGGCCATTGCCGTCGAAATCGACGGCGTATTTGATCCAGGACGACGGCATGAACTGCGTCTGACCGATCTCGCCGGCCCAGGCGCCGCGCATGTCGGCCGGCTGAAGGTCGCCGCGGTCGACGATCCGCAGCGCATCCAGCAACTCGCCGCGAAACTGCTCGGCGCGGCGGCAGTCATAGGCCAAGGTCGCGAGCGCACGGATGGTCGGAAATTTTCCGACATTGACGCCGAAATCGGTCTCGAGCCCCCAGATCGCGACCAGCACCTCGCCCGGCACGCCGTAGCTCTGCTCGATCCGTGACAGCACCGAGCCGTATTGCTTCAGCATGTTGGAGCCGCGGGTCATGCGCGGCGGGACCATACGCCCGGAGAATTCCTCGAAGGTCTGGCTGAACACCTTCTGACCGCGGTCGCGGTTCAGCACGCTTTGGTCGGGCGTCACGCCGGTCAGCGCCGCATTGATCGTGTTTTGTGAGATGCCCTTGGCCGCAGCTTCGGTCTTGAACTCGGCGAGCCAGCCGTCGAAATTGCCGCTGCCGCAAGGCACCGCGGCGCGCGCTGGCGCTGACAGGGTGGTGAGGGCAGCGAGGCAGGCAAGAGCGGAAACGGCGAGAACGCGAGCAATCATCGAAACACCTGGACGGCAATGGATTCAAAAAGCGTTGCTGGGCGCGCTCCATGTCGGGCGTAACCGCGGCAGCAACAAGGCTTTTCGATCACATTGGCGTCGGATTTCGTGAGCGCTGCAACACGCTGGCGGCTTCTCGAGACGGCCGCCGGCCCGGGAGGCCGGCGGCCGTGACAAACTCGTCGCTGCGTCCTCACATCCCGTCGCGCGAGCGCCATGGGAACAGGTTCGCCGGGAAGTCGGCCGCGGGTTTGGATCCGCGCGGGGCCGGCGGCACGATCCGGGCTGCGTCGGGATTGATCGCGATGGCTTCGCGGTAGAGATGCCAAGTGGCGTGGCCGAGCACCGGGATCACAACGGCGAGCCCCAGGAAGAACGGAATCGTGCCGGCGACCAGAAGCACCGCGACGATGAGGCCCCAGGCCGCAACCGGAACGGGATTCTTGGCCACCACGCGCAGCGAGGTGACGACTGCTTCGAGCGCGCCGGCGTGTCGGTCGAGCATCAGCGGGAAGGACACGACGCTCAGGCACAGCGCCAGCAGCGCGAACAGGAAGCCGGCGCCGCAGCCGACCGCGATCAGCCACCAGCCCTGCGGCGTCGTGAACACCCGCTGCAGGAAATCGCCCGCGCCCGTCGCGCCGCCATAGCCGAACACTGTGACGTAGATCGCCTGCGCGGTCGCGACCCAGGTGACGAACAGCGCGAGCAGCAGCGTGCCTAGTCCGAGCATCGAGCCGAACGACGGCGACCGCAGCACCTCCAGAGCATCCCAGGCACTGGTGTCCTCGCCGCGGTCCCGGCGGCTGCTGAGCTCATAGAGACCGAGCGCGGCGAATGGGCCGAGCAGGGCGAAGCCCGCCGCCAGTGGAAACAACAGCGGCAGCACCGCATAGCCGAACACCGCGCGCGCGATCACCAGGCCGAGAACGGGATAGATCGCACATAGCATCACGGCGTGACTCGGGACGGCCTTGAAATCGTCCCAGCCGAGCCGCAGCGCGCGCATCAGGCTCGACATGTCGATCGTGCGAATCGTCAGCTCAGCCGCGACCTCGTCTGCCGCCCGAACGTGGGAGGCGGCATTGCTGTGGTAGGTGGCCATCGTCGTGTGCTCCCTCAACTTGCGTAGGGCGCTACCCAACCACGCAGGCGGGCTGCGCTTCTCGTTGGAACAAATTCGCGGATGGCCAGACGCGACGAACCTCGGGGCGGCCATTCGCGAACGGAAGTCATCAGGATAGTGGCAAAACAGGCCGCGCCTACTCACGCCTCGGTGAGTGCTGTGAATGTCGCGGTGCATTAGAACGGTGCCCGCGACCGAAGAAGCCGAGCCATCCACGGACAAAGTCATTCCGCCGTCATTCCGCCTTGGGTAAGCTTCACATTCGTCGCCGTGGTCGCCTTGGCAGGCCTCGGCGGGTGGCGGAGCGGCTCTACGGCCGTCTTTGCAACGGAACAACGCCGGCCGAGTTCTTCTTACGATCACCATCCATTGGGAGCCATTGATGAGCATTTTCGGAAAGATCATGGGCGCTATTTTCGGCCATCATGCCGAGGCTGCCCCGGCCGGCGGCAGCACGCCCGCCGCGGGCGGCACCGCGCCGGCAGGCGGCACGGCAGCTCCGACCGGGGGCCCGGCTGCCGCGGCGCAAAACGTCGATGTGGCGGCGATCGTCGACAAGGCCGCGGCTGCCAAACACGAGAAGCTGGAGTGGCGGACCTCGATCGTCGACCTGATGAAGGCGCTCGACATCGATTCGAGCCTCGCCGCGCGCAAGGAGCTTGCCAAGGAGCTCGGCTACAGCGGCGACACCAACGACTCGGCCAGCATGAATGTGTGGCTGCACAAGCAGGTGATGAGCAAGCTCGCCGCCAATGGCGGCAAGCTTCCGCCGGAGATCAAGCACTGAGCGTCGGCCGCCGACGGCCCAAAAGCGAAAGGCCCGCCATCGCGCGGGCCTTTGTCGTCGATATCGTGTCGCGAGAGGCTGCTCGAACGGCTCAGACGTGCACGAAGCCGGCGCGTTGCCAGGCCTCGGCGTGCAACTGGTCGCGGTTGAAGCCGATGTCGCGCAGCGTGCGCTCGTCGAGCTGGTCGAGATAAGCGAGCTGGGTGCGGTAGCGGACGTAGCGCTTGAGAACGTCGAAAATGGCAGTGATGAACATGAGCCTCTCCCCATCGGTCTGGTTGCTTGTTCGGCGGGGGATTGCTGGTCCATCCGGGTAGCCATTGCGTTAAAGCACACGGTCCAATCGTCTTGCTCGGTAATTCTACGGAACGTCACGCCATGATGTCCCGGTTCTCCGGGTGGTCACGGAGGTAGTCGGCGACGAAGCTGCAGCCCGCGATCACCCTGCGGCCCTCGGCGCGGATCAACTCCAGTGCGCCCTTGACGAGCTCGGACCCGATGCCCCGGCCGCGCAGGGCTGCCGGGGTCTCGGTGTGGGTGATGACGACCGCCTGCGGCGTCGCTCGGTAGTTTGCAAAAGCGATGCTGCCTTCGACGTCGAGCTCGAAGCGGCTCTGGGCCTTGTTGTCGCGGACGGCGGTCATGCTTCTCTACCTTCGTTTCGGTTTGTCGGTCTGCTTGATGAACTCGGCCAGCATTTCGCGGATCGACCAGGGCTTGCCGTCGACGGCGCCGCGGATGTCGTCGATCTTCCATTGGCCGGCATCGCGCACGAAGTCGTAACGGATGACGTTGTCGGCCTGTTCCGTGCGATCGTTGCGATGGCCGGCGATGGTGACGGCGACCGTCGCCTTGTCGGCCTCCTGCTTCTCTGGACTCACCTTGAACGAGGCGACATCCGGATCCTGCGAATTGGTGACGGGATCGAAATCGACCGCGCCGACCTCGCCCTTCGGCGTGCGGGCGTCCATCTTGGCCCATTGGGCGGCCAGCGACTTCGACAGATAGTTCGCGCGTGCCGCCTTGTTCTCGATGACGAAGTTGCCGCCATCCTCGCCCTTGCCCTTGGCGACGCGGGTGTAGATCGCGGTCATGATGCCGGTAGGCTCATTGGCGGCGGGGGCCTGCGCGCGAAGCGGGGATACGGCGAGCACGCCAGCGAGGCCGAGAAGCAGGAAACGACGATTGATCATGGGTGTCCTCAAATCAGATTCGGTGCGTGGTGAAACGAAGGAATGCGCGGCCGGCCTCGGGTTTGTCGCACGGCATCTGCATTCGTTCGAATGACACCGTCGCATGGGAGCGATGGGCAGGCCGCGCTTGCGAGGTCGCGCGGGACCGCGATAAACAAGCGGGAAGGTAACGGGTGGCCGAGACCGCCCGAGAATCGATCGAGGGGACGCTGTCATGGGTCTGTTCATTTGCTGCCGGGATGCGAGGGCTCGTCGATGAGTGGCACACAGCTGCGGATGTCGCGGCGGGTGATGAATCTCGCGCATATCGTGACGCAGAACGGCCGCCGGCTCGGCGACCGCGTCGGCTTCGTCTGGGGCGAGAGGTCGTGGACCTGGCGCGAGATCGACGCGATGGTCTCGGCGCTCGCGGCGGCGCTGGCCGAGCAGGGCATCGCCAAGGGCGATCGCATCCTGGTGCACTCCAAGAACTGCGAGGAGATGTTCGTCTCGATGTTTGCCGCGTTCCGGCTCGGCGCGGTCTGGGTGCCCACCAATTTCCGCCTGATGCCGGACGAGGTCGCCTACCTCGCGACCGCCTCGGGCGCGAAGGCGTTTCTCTGCCACGGCGACTTTCCGGAGCACGCTGCCGCAGTGACGACTGCTGACTTCACCTGGCGCATCGGTGAAGGCGGCAGCTTCGGCACGGGGGCCGTGGCCGACGCAATGAAGGCGCATGTCGGCGCACACGTCGCGAACGCTGCCGTCGAGCACGACGATCCCTGCTGGTTCTTCTTCACCTCGGGCACGACCGGCCGCTCCAAGGCGGCGGTGCTGACGCATGGCCAGATGGCGTTCGTCATCACGAACCATCTGGCGGACCTGACGCCGGGCACGACCGAGCACGACGCGTCGCTCGTCGTGGCGCCGCTGTCGCACGGCGCCGGCGTGCACCAGCTGATGCAGAGCGCGCGCGGTGCCACGACCGTGCTGCTGCCGAGCGAGAAGTTCGACATCACCGAGGCGTTCCGTCTCATTGAGGCGCATCGCATCAGCAACCTGTTCACGGTGCCGACCATCCTGAAGATGATGGTCGAGCATCCCGCCGTCGACCAATTCGATCATTCCTCGCTGCGCCACGTGATCTATGCGGGCGCGCCGATGTATCGCGAGGACCAGAAGCGCGCGCTGGCGCGGCTCGGCAAGGTGATCGTGCAGTATTTCGGCCTCGGCGAGGTCACCGGCAACATCACGGTGCTGCCGGCCGCGGCGCACGAGGACGAGGATGGACCGGAGGCGCGGATCGGCACCTGCGGCTATGAGCGCACGGGCATGCAGGTCTCGATCCAGGACGATCAGGGGCGCGAGCTGAAGCCGGGCGAGACCGGCGAGATCTGCGTCATCGGGCCGGCCGTGTTCGCGGGCTACTACGACAATCCCGACGCCAATGCGAAGGCGTTTCGCGACGGCTGGTTTCGCACCGGCGATCTCGGCCACATGGATGCGCAAGGCTTCGTCTACATCACCGGCCGCGCGTCGGACATGTACATCTCCGGCGGCTCCAACATCTATCCGCGCGAGGTGGAGGAGAAGATCCTGACCCATCCCGACATCGGCGAGGTCGCCGTGCTCGGCGTGCCTGATCCCGTGTGGGGCGAAGTCGGCGTCGCCGTCTGCGTGGCGCGCGAGGGCGCGGCCGTGCCGAGCGAGAGCGCGATCGCCGGCTATCTCGCCACCAAGCTGCCGCGCTACAAGATGCCGAAGCGCTTCTTCTTCTGGGACGCGCTGCCGAAGTCTGGCTACGGCAAGATCCCCAAGCGTCTCGTGCGCGACGAGCTCGAGGCGCGCGGCTTGCTCGATCTCACCAGGCAGGGCTGAGCACTGATGCGATTCATCAAACAGCCCGGCGCGCCGGTGGCCGACCGCGTCCAGTGGGTCGAGGCGCGCGGCCGCGCCTTCACCTTCACCATGGAGCAGGGGTTGCCGCTGCTGGAAGCGGCCCATCGCGGCTTTGCGCGTGAAGGCTTTGCCGGCGGCGTGCTCGACATCAAAGGTGGTGCGCTCGGACCGTTCGCCTATGTCATGCCGGCGCTGTCGAAGGCGCCGGATCATGCCGCGTTCTACAGCGAGACCTATCGGCCCGCCGGTGTCACCCAGCTCTCGACCGCGACCATGACGCTGGGTGTGCGCGACGGCGCGCCGTTCTTCCATTGTCACGCGCTGTGGACCGAAGAGGGCGGCCGGGCCGGTGGTGGCCACATCCTGCCCGAGGAGACTGTGGTCGCCGAGCCGTTCGAGGTCGAGGCGTTCGGGCTCGATGGCGCGATCTTCAGCGCCGCGCCTGATCCCGAAACCGGCTTCAAGCTGTTCGGCCCGGTGGCGGCCGCACCGAGCAGCGCCCCAACGGATCGCCGTGCCTTCGCGCTGCGGCTGCGGCCGAACCAGGATTTCGCTTTCTGCCTCGAAGCGTTCTGCCGAGGGCAGGGCATCAGGAGCGCGCGGATCCGCGGCGGCGTGGGCTCGACCATCGGTGCGCGCTTCGAAGACGGCGTCGTCGTCGAGCCGTTCGCGACCGAGCTGACCATCACCGCCGGAGTGATCGCACCCGGTGCTGACGGCCTTGAAGCCACGCTCGACGTCGCGCTGGTCGACTACACTGGCGCGTTGGCCCAGGGACGTCTCGTCCGCGGCGACAACCCGGTGCTGATGACGATGGAGCTGGTGCTGGAGGTCGCGGCGTAGCCCGCGTGGGACGGTGGTCGATCCCGCCGCCTTGTGCGAGATTGCCCGCGATGTCACCGAATTCGTGAAGGCGTCATGGCGAGGAAGCAACGTGAGATCCGGCTGCGCGCACCCTATCTGAAGCGGCTGTGGCTCGATCCGGCCAAGATCGCCGACCGCGCCGAATATCCGTTCTGCCTGCCGTTCCTGCAGGACGAGTTCGAGCTGAGCTTCACGAGCGCCATCACCATCATCGTCGGCGAGAACGGCACCGGCAAATCGACCCTGCTCGAAGGCATCGCGGCGCTGGCCGGCTATGACGAGGCCGGCGGCGGCAAGGGCTATAGGCCGGTGGATCATGGTCGTGCAATCGAGCGCATGGGGGGTACGCTCGGTGCCGCGTTCCGTGCGAGCTGGCTGCCGAAGATCACGCAGGGCTGGTTCTTCCGCGCCGAGAGCTTCTTCTCGGTGGCGCGCTATCTCGACGAGGCCGCGTTGGACGATCCATTCGGAGGGCCGCCGCCCGACTTCCTGTCGCATTCCCACGGCGAGGGCTTCCTGCGCTTCTTCGAGGAGCGCTGCCAGCGCCAGGGCATCTACATCTTCGACGAGCCGGAATCGGCGCTGTCGCCGGCGCGCCAGATCGAGTTTCTCAAGCTGATGCGGCGGATGGACGAGTCCGGTCATTGCCAGGTGCTGATGGCGACGCATGCGCCGGTGCTGATGGCCTATCCCGGCGCGACCCTGCTGCGCCTGACCAAATACGGTCTCGAGAAGGTCGTTGTGCAGGACACCGATCACTTCAAGGCCCTGCGCGAGTTCTGCGCCGATCCCGACGGCTTCGTGCAGGCGGTGCTTGCGGAGTGAGGGCGGGGCGTGGTGCATGAGAGTTGGCGAGGTCGACCAACTTGCTCCGCCGTCATTGCGAGCGAAGCGACGTGTCCGCCGAAGCCCATCGGGCGCAGGCGGAAGCAATCCAGGGCTGCGCAAAGACTCTGGATCGCTTCGTCGCTTTGCTCCTCGCGATGACGGAGAGACATGAGTCCTCGTTCCCGCGTGCGAATGGCGTCCGGGCTTTGCATCATATTCTGCCCTCCTCGAAGTGAGAGGGCGCAGGGAAGGCCGGGCATCCGCTGATGCCCGCGGCCCCCGTGCGGGAAAAATGCACGGGGCAGGAACCACAGGCTCAGCCGAGATGACCCGGCCTTCCCTGCGCGATGGTGTTACGGCTTATACGTGATCTCCTCGGTGCACCGGGCTTTCTGGCCACCGTCACCGGCGCGATGCGTGAGCATCACCACCAGCTTGACCTCAGCGTCGGGAGGTCAGGACCACACGATTTCGCCGTCCGCCGCCGGACCCGTCGTCTGCGCATTTGCGCCGGGCCCGTGACGTCCATCGCATCCCGCACTCAACGCCCGTGACGACCGCGAAGCGCCCCTCTCGTGAGTGCAGGACGCACCCAGAAGAACGCAAATTCCGAAAAAACGAAAGAAGAATATTTTTCGCGACACGACTGGACAGGTGTGATGGCGCTGATCCCGCGTCGAAATATAGATTTTGCGCGCATGGCCGTTTTGGTGTCAAAACGGTCGCGTCACGCCTTCGCGGCGTGCGCGTCGGGCAAATCAGGTCGCGACGCGGGTGAGGGAAGCAGGGTTTCAGATGTCGGAGCAGGCCAACCGTCACGACGAGCTCGACCAGGCGCTGCTCGCCCTCGACGACCGCGCCATGGTGCTGGAGGAGCTCGACGGCTTCATCGCCGGCCTGCTGGTCCTGCCGGAGCAGGTCCCGCCCGGCGAATGGTTCGCCGCGGCGTTCGGGTTCGGCAAAGGCCGCCACTCGGTGTTTGCGAGCATCGCCCATGCCAACGCGGTGCTCGACCTGGTGATGGCGTATCATGACGAGATCGCCCGGACGCTCACGCAAACGCCGGAGCTGTATCAGCCGCGCTATCCGGTCGATCCGATCGACGGCAGTGTGATCTGGGAGTTGTGGATCGACGGCTTTGCTGCGGCGGTGGACCTGCGTCAAGAGCGGTTCAAGGCCTACCGGAACGTCGACGGCGACGTGGGCGAGGCGGCGCTGAGCCTGATGGTGGCGATCGAGCTGGCGCGCGACGAGAGTGCCGATCGCGTCGAGAATACCGGGTTCGACCGAGAGGCGGCTGCTGACATCCGTCATGCGGTGCTGACCCTCAACCGTCATCGGCGGAGCGGGGCGCCCGTGCCCGGCGCGCCCGCCTTCATTGAGCAACCCAATCCGTTCGCCTCCTTCGGCAAGGTCGGCCGCAACGATCCCTGTCCGTGCGGTTCCGGCCAGAAATACAAGCGCTGCTGTGGCGCCAATTGACCCGCTTTAGAGCGCCACGACACGGTCTTTTTTGTTGCAACAATCGGGAGCGGTGCAAAGATGGGCCCGCCGCGTGCCAGATGCGCGGGCCAAATGAGAATGGTTGAGGAAACGAGATGAGGATGGTGTTCGGCAAGGCGCTGGCCGTAACGGCGGCGCTCGCGATCGCAACGACGGCTTTGAGCACGGCGGATGCGCATGGTCCCACCCGGCGCAAGGTGCAGGAGCACGTCGAGATCAACGCCGCACCCGCCAAGGTGTGGGCCGTGATCGGCAACTTCCAGGACATGAGCTGGCTCGGCGTCGTCGACAAGACCGCGGGCGACAAGGGCAACGAGATCGGCGCCACCCGCAAGCTGACCTTGAAGGGCGGCGCCACGGTCGACGAGGAGCTCTACAAATACGACGCCGAGAAGATGAGCTATTCGTACCGGATCACGGCGGTCGATGTGAAGGTGCTGCCGGTGACAAACTACTCGTCGACCATCGCAGTGACGCCGAGTGCGGACGGCAAAGGCAGCGTGGTCGAATGGACCGGCGCGTTCTACCGCGGCTTCCCCAACAACGATCCGCCGCCGGAGCTGAGCGACGAGGCCGCGGTCAATGCGGTGACCGGGCTCTACAAGGGCGGGCTCGAGGGACTGAAGAAGAAGGTGGAGAGCGGGAGCTGATTGGATACGACCATGTCGCCAAGTCAGCGCTGCGCTCCCTCTCCCCGTTCTTACGGGAGAGGGGTGGGGTGAGGGGCAGCCGAACGGGTGGTGTGGGCGGTGAGACCTGTGCCCCCTCACCCGGATTGCATCTGGCGATGCAATCCGACCTCTCAGCGCGAGCGAAGCTCGTCGCGGCCCCGCATTCGCCTTTGCTCTGCGAGCTACGGCGGACAAGAGCGGGGCGAGGTGGGTACAAGGCAGGGCGCTGTACCACTCCTCGTCTCTCAGATCCTATTCGAGCTTTTCTGCTCGCAGCCTTGCTCGTCTGCTGCGCCAGTGCCCATGCTGAAGAAGCCTTCGTCACCAATCAGCTCAGCGATGATCTGACCATCGTCGACCTCGCGACCTCGAAGCCGGTGGCGACGATCCCGATCGGCGGCAAGCCGGCCGGCGTTGCGGTGGCTGCCGACGGACGCTTCGCCTATGTGGCGAGTCCGGACGACAAGAGCATCAGCGTCGTCGACGCTGTCGCGCGAAAGGTTGTTGGACGGATCGAGGTCGGTGGCGGCCCGCTCGGCATTGCCGTGACGCCGGACGGTTCGACGGTCTACGTCGCAGACTGGTACAACGCCGCAATTCGCGTGATCGATGCGAAGACCCGGACCGTGACCGGCAGCATCGCGGTCGGCGCCTCGCCGTCGGGGCTTGCGGTGACACAAGACGGCAAGCTGCTGCTCTCCGCCGACCGCGACGACGACATGGTCTCGGTGATCGACACGGCGACGCGCCAGCGCCTTGCGACCATCAAGGTTGGCACGCGGCCGTTCGGTGTCACCATCGACGCCGAGGGCAAGCGCGCCTACACGGCAAATGTCGCCTCCAACGACGTCTCGGTGATCGACCTCGCCGAGCGTCGCGAGATCGGCCGGGTCAAGACCGGCTTGCGGCCCTATGCAGTGGCGCTGGCGCAGGGCAGGGGCTTCGTAACCGACCAGTATGACGGCACGGTCAGCGTGTTCGACCTGGCGAGCCTCCAGCCGCTCCAGCGCATCAATGTCGGTGACTATCCCGAGGGCATCGAGGCGACGGCCGACGGCCGACGCGTCATCGTCGCCAATTGGGAGAGCAACATCCTGAGCGTCATCGACGTGGCCGCACTGAAGGTCACAGGGGAGATCAAGGTCGGCAACGGCCCGCGCGCGTTCGGCGCGTTCCTGCGGCGGTGAGGCAGGCCGGCCAGTGGCGGGAATGGAGTTGCATCTGCAGCCTCCGTCATTGCGAGCGTAGCTCGCAATGACGCGGGGAGGTATCGAGGCTCGTCGTTATCCCTGCATGTCGCCGGCGCTGATGCAGGCTACGAATCTCGTCTGGCGGGCACCACCAACCGTTCCACGATCTCGTCCATCCGGGTGAACAGCATCTCCGGCTGGTGGTCGCGCAGCGCCTGCTCCGCGGCATAGCCCCATGTCACCGCACCGAAGGCGATGCCGGCGGCGCGCGCAGCCTCGATGTCGCGGGTCTCGTCGCCGATCGCGATGACCTGGGCCGGGTCGACGCGCAGCCGCTTCAGCACCCGGCGAAACTTCCGTGCCTTGCCGAACACCGAGGCTGAGCAATCGAAATCGGCGAACAGACCGGCGCGCGATCCGAGCTTCTGCCGCGCGTTGGCCTCGCTGTCCGACGAGACCAATGCGAGCATGGTGCCGTTCGCGGCAAGGGTGTCGAGCATGATGTCGACGCCTGCAAACAGCGGGATGCTTGCTGCATGCGCCGTCTTCAGCCGGCGCACGTGGCGCGCGATCAAGGGCAGCTTCCAGCGCGGCACCTGAAGGAAATCGAGGATCTCACGGGTCGAGGCATGGCGCAGCCCGTCGATGTCCTGCTCCTCGACCTGACGAAAGCGGTACCGCACGGCGACGGCATTCACGTGGGTGCGAAACCACGGGAAGCTGTCGGCGAGCGTGCCGTCGAGATCGAAGATGACGAGGGAATATGGCATCGCGCGGGGTGAGCGTGGCGAGGGGCTGATGATCGTCGAGGCGTGTCGTCCTGCGACAGCCCTGGGCCATAGCAATGGGAGGGGCGGCGCGCAATGAGATGCGACCCTTGCGTGTCGCAGCTCCATGGTGACGTTCGACGATCAGGGGTTGAACATGTTGTGATGTGCACCTGGAAATAACGCGGTCTATGATCCCGATGCGCCGGCGGATCAGGGTCTGCCTGCCCGATTTGATCGAATTTGTTTTCATCATTCAAGCCAGAGAGATTTCACATGGCCCTCAACAAGGTTGCTGCAGCGTATCTGTCCTACTTCGCCTATATCGACGACGCGCTCGATGTGGTTCAGCCGAGCGATTTCGTGACGATGTTGAAGTCCGTCCCGTCGGGCGCGGCGAACGGTCCGTGGTCGCTCGTCTGGGGCCCGGCGGTCAACAACGGCGTGCTCGCCTATGTCGCGCAAGGCAGCGACGGCAGCTACGCGCTGGCGTTCCGCGGCACCGATGTCGACGGCTCGGTCGGCGGTGCCTTCGAGAACGTGCTCGCCGACGTCGATGCAGTCTTCCAGGTGCCGTGGCTGTATCCGCAGCAGGCCGGCTCGCCGCTGCAGATCAGTGCCGGGATCAACGATGCGCTGGCGCTGGTCATCGCGCTCACCGATCCCGCGACGGACCTGTCGCTGCTCGACTATCTGCGCGGCCTTGCGGCCAAGCAGAATCTGCAACTGATGGTGACCGGGCACAGCCTGGGTGGCGCGCTCGCCGTGGTGGCGACGGCGTGGCTGCAGGATCAACTGCCGAAGCTGAACTCGTCGCTGAAGTTCACGCTGTGGCCGCACACCTTCGCGGCTCCGACCATGTGGAACGCGGGCTTCGCGACCACCTTCGCGAAGGCCTATACCTACTATGCGGCGGTCAACAGCAACGACATCGTGCCGATGGGATGGGCCAATCTGAAAGGGATTCTCGTCACCTATGCGCCGCCGGCGCCGGTCCTGAAGGACACCAACTACTACTCGATCTACAAGCCGCTTGAGATCCTCAGCGCAACGATCCCGACCTATACGTCGATCGTGCCGAGCAATCCGGACCTGTTCACGATCACGCCGATCGTGGAGACGAACGATTCCTGGACCGCAGAAGCCGGCTACATGCATTCCATGCAGTTGCAGTATTTTCCGCATGCGACTGGCACGAAGGCGCCGCCGCTGCCGGGGGTCACCAAGACCGGCGTGGCGCGGCCGCGCGCGGTCGCCGTCGCAGCGTGAGCTGCTGATCAGGGGGACGGCGCCGTCCGGGGCGCGTCTCGCGTTGCCCTCTTGCGAGCCTGCTCCCGCAGGTCTGCAAGAGGGTTTTGACGCGCATCCGACAACAATCTCTCACGGCCTTTGTGAGCGTGCGCTGCAGGAACACCTTGCGCGGTGCGATCATTGACCCCGCACAGAAGCAAGGAGAGACACATGCAACGCACGCTCAAGATGGCCGCGCTGGCCGCCGCCACGCTGGTGCTCGGCACCGCCGCCGCATCCGCGCAGGGCTATGCCCGCTACGGCGACTCGATGGCCTGGGTGCCGCCGACACAGGGCAACGATTCCGAGCCGGTGTATGACGCCGCGCCGGCGCCGGCCTACGCGCCGGGTGAGGTGGCGTGGGGTACAACGGCCTGGGGCCACGGCTACAACGGCACCAACCATCCGACCCCTGGCTCGACCCAGGGCGATGTCGGTCCGTCCGGCAACAACAACGGTACGCTGACCGGTGTCTACCGGCAGTGGTAGCCGCCATCTCGCGTTAGACGTCAGGCGATCAAACCCGCCGCTCGACAAGAGCAGCGGGTTTGTCGTGTCGGACGGGTTCGCTGCGCGTGTCGGGCGATGTCACGAAGCCATTGGATCACGAGGTCGCGCGAAGGTGAGCGTCGCGTTGTGTCGCACGATTGTTGTGGGGACCGGCGGAACCTTGGATGGATCGATATCGTTTGTTCTCCGAGAATTAGGAACGAAGGAGCAAGTTCATGACGCGCACGTTTGGATTCGCCGCGCTGACCGCCGTCACGCTCGTGGCTGGCACCGCTGCGGCCTCGGCCGGCGAATACGGCCCGGGCGGCTACGGCTATGGTGGCCAGGTCACCAGCACCTACACCTACCGCGATTCCTTCGCCTGGGCGCCGGGGCCGGTCTATCAGGAAGGCTACGTCGCGGTCGCGCCGGGCCCGTATGACGGCCCTGGCTGGGGCACCGGCTACAACGGCACAAACCATCCGACCCCGAGCTCGACCCAGGGCGACGTCGGCCCGGGCGGCAACAACAACGGCACGCGCACCGGATATTATCGCCAGTGGTAATCTGAGTTCGTTGTAGAAACCATCCAGCCCGCCGCTCTGCCGAGAGCGGCGGGCGTTGCTGTGATGAACCGGTGTCAATCACGTGCGTCATTGCGAAGAGCGATGCGACGAAGCAATCCAGAGTCGCGTACGCGGCCCTGGATTGCTTCACTTCGCTCGCAATGACGATCGATACAAGGGAATTGAGGGCAACTACTCCGCAGCCTCGCTGGCTGCGCCGCGGCTGCGCTTCTTCGGCTTGGCTGACTTCTCCAGCACCGGCTTTAGGAATTGTCCGGTGTAGCTGCGCGGCGCCTTGACGATGTCCTCCGGCGGGCCCCAGGCGACGATCTCGCCGCCGCCGTCGCCGCCTTCGGGGCCGAGATCGATCACCCAGTCAGCGGTCTTGATGACCTCGAGATTGTGCTCGATCACCACCACCGAATTGCCCTGCGCGACCAGCTCGTGCAGCACCTCCAGCAGCTTCTTGACGTCGTGGAAGTGCAGGCCGGTGGTCGGCTCGTCCAGGATGTAGAGCGTGCGGCCGGTGGCGCGCTTGGACAGCTCCTTGGCGAGCTTGACGCGCTGCGCCTCGCCGCCGGAGAGCGTGGTGGCCTGCTGGCCGACATGGATGTAGTCGAGGCCGACGCGACGCAGCGTCTCGAAGGTGTCGCGCACGCGCGGCACCGCCTTGAAGAATTCGGCGGCTTCCTCGACGGTCATGTCGAGCACGTCGGCGATCGACTTGCCCTTGAACAGCACGTCGAGCGTCTCGCGGTTGTAACGCTTGCCCTTGCAGACGTCGCAGGTGACGTAGACGTCGGGCAAAAAGTGCATCTCGATCTTGATGACGCCGTCGCCCTGGCAGGCCTCGCAGCGGCCGCCCTTGACGTTGAAGGAGAAGCGGCCCGGCTCGTAGCCGCGTGCCTTCGATTCCGGCAGGCCGGCGAACCATTCGCGGATCGGGGTGAATGCGCCGGTATAGGTCGCGGGATTGGAGCGCGGGGTGCGGCCGATCGGCGACTGGTCGATATCGATGATCTTGTCGATGTGCTCCAGGCCCTCGATGCGATCGTGCGGCGCGGCGGCCTCGTTGGCGCCGTTGAGCTTGCGCGCGATCGCCTTGTAGAGCGTGTCGATGAGAAGCGTCGACTTGCCGCCGCCGGAGACGCCGGTGATGGCGGTGAACAGGCCGAGCGGGATCTCGGCCGACACGTTCTTTAAGTTATTGCCGCGGGCGTTGACGACCTTGATGGTGCGGCGATGGTTCGGCGGCCGCCGCTCGGGCACCTCGACCTCGAGCTCGCCGGTGAGATATTTGCCGGTCAGCGACGCCGGATTGCGCATGATCTCGGCCGGCGTGCCCTCGGCGACGATGTTGCCGCCATGGGTGCCGGCGCCGGGGCCGATGTCGAGCACGTAGTCGGCGAGGCGAATGGCATCCTCGTCATGCTCGACCACGATCACGGTGTTGCCGAGGTCGCGCAGCCGCTTCAGCGTGTCGAGCAGGCGGGCGTTGTCGCGCTGGTGCAGGCCGATCGAGGGCTCGTCGAGCACGTAGAGCACGCCGGTCAGGCCCGAGCCGATCTGCGACGCCAGGCGGATGCGCTGGCTCTCGCCGCCCGACAAGGTGCCGGAGGAGCGCGCCAGGGTCAGATAGTTCAAGCCGACGTCGAGCAGGAAGGTCAGGCGGTCGCGGATCTCCTTGAGGATGCGGGTGGCGATCTCGGTCTGCTGCGCGTTCAGGGCCTTCGGCACCTCGGCGAACCATTCGCCGGCAGCCCTGACGCTGAGCTCGGATATCTCGCCGATGTGCTTGCCGGCGACCTTGACGCACAGCGCCTCGGGCTTCAGCCGGAAGCCGTTGCAGCCGGCGCAGGGCACGTCGTTGAAGTACTTGCCGAGTTCCTCGCGCGCCCATTCGCTCTCGGTCTCGCGGAAGCGGCGCTCGATATTGGTGATGACGCCCTCGAACGGCTTCTTGGTGTCGTAGGCGCGGACGCCGTCCTCATAGGTGAACTTGATCTCGTCGTCGCCGGAGCCGTGCAGCAGCGCGTTCTGCGTCTTCTTCGGCAGGTCCTTCCACTTGGTGTCGAGCGTGAACTTGTAGAACTTGCCGAGCGCTGTCAGCGTCTGCAGGTAATAGGGCGAGGACGACTTGGCCCAGGGGGCGATCGCGCCCTTGCGCAGGGTGACGTCCTTGTCGGGAATGACGAGATCAGCATCGACGTGCTGCTCGACACCGAGGCCGCCGCATTCCGGGCAGGCGCCGTAGGGATTGTTGAACGAGAACAGCCGCGGCTCGATCTCGGGAATGGTGAAACCGGAGACTGGGCAGGCGAACTTCTCCGAGAACAGGATGCGCTCGGGCCCGCTCTTGTCATGGATCTTGGCGGTCTTCTTCTTCTCCTCGGCCGGGGCGGCGGAGGCGGGCGCGTCGGCGAACTCGATCACGGCCAGGCCCTCGGCGAGCTTCAGCGCGGTCTCGAAACTCTCCGCGAGGCGCTGGCCGATGTCGGGGCGCACCACGATGCGGTCGACGACGACGTCGATGTCGTGCGGGAACTTCTTGTCGAGCGTGGGCACCTCGGCGAGCTCGTGGAAGGTGCCGTCGATCTTGACGC
Organism: Bradyrhizobium sp. SZCCHNR1053; assembly: GCF_032381235.1. Taxonomy (NCBI): domain Bacteria; kingdom Pseudomonadati; phylum Pseudomonadota; class Alphaproteobacteria; order Hyphomicrobiales; family Nitrobacteraceae; genus Bradyrhizobium; species Bradyrhizobium sp. SZCCHNR1053. The sequence continues at coordinate 562,877 of NZ_JAUHJM010000001.1, read as the reverse complement.
GCTGAAAGCCCTTCTTGAGATATTCTGCCAGCTCCTTCTTGTACTCGCCCTTGCGTCCGCGCACGACCGGGGCCAGCAGATAGAGGCGGGTGCCCTCGGGCAGCGCCAGCACGCGGTCGACCATCTGCGACACGGTCTGGCTTTCGATCGGCAGGCCCGTGGCCGGGGAGTAGGGCACGCCGACGCGCGCCCAGAGCAGCCGCATGTAGTCGTAGATCTCGGTGACCGTGCCGACGGTGGAGCGCGGGTTCTTCGATGTCGTCTTCTGCTCGATCGAGATCGCCGGCGACAGGCCGTCGATCTGGTCGACATCAGGCTTCTGCATCATCTCCAGGAACTGGCGGGCATAGGCCGACAGCGATTCGACGTAGCGGCGCTGGCCCTCGGCATAGATCGTATCGAAGGCGAGCGAGGACTTGCCGGAACCGGACAGGCCGGTGAAGACCACGAGCCTGTCGCGCGGGATCTCGACGTCGATGTTCTTGAGGTTGTGCTCGCGGGCGCCGCGGATCGTGATCGCCCGCAGGCTCGACTGGTTGGCTTGCGCGCGCTGCTTGGCCTTGAGCACTTCATCCATGACGATCGTCCCACGGCGCAGAGTCGCGCCATCGTTGCAGGCGCGTTCGCCGGAAGCCGGCCATCGGACGCCAGAGGGAAAAGGTATCGTCGGAACGTAGGAAGAACGGGAATGGATTTCCAGTGCCGTCAGCGAATCATCAACAATGCGCTCAGGGAATGGCAGCGAATGGCAGGAGGCGGACCGGTTCCGTCGGCCGCGTCGAGAGCCCAAAGAGTCGAGAGCCCGAAAGAAAAGACCTCCGCTCTCGTCGAGCGGAGGCCTTGTGCGTTGGCCCGGAGGGCGACGTTCTTAGAAGTGGTAGTTCACGCCGACCTGGACGGAGTGCAGGTTCAGAGTGCCCGAAGCGATATTGTTGGCGAAGTAGTTCTCGCTGCCGAGGCTCTTGTAAAGGTATTCGCCCTTCAGCGACCACTGCGGCGCGAACATGTATTCGAGGCCAGCGCCAACCGTCCAGCCGCTGTGGAACTTCGTGTCCGAGACCGAAGTGCCAAGGAAGGTGTTGGTCAGCTTGTTCTCAGCCCAAGCGTAACCGCCGGTGGCGTACACCAGGGTCGGGCCGAAGGCATAACCAATGCGGCCACGAACGCTGCCGGTGTCCTGGATCTTGGTGTTGAACGTGCCCAGGAAGCCGGGGATCACGCCGTCGCCGCTCTTGATGCTGGCCCAGGCCGCATCAGCTTCGAGACCGAACACGATGGCGCCCTGCTGCCAGTTGTAGCCGATGGTGCCGCCGGCGAGGCCGCCATCCGGACCATTGTCTTCAACGGTGGCGTAGCCGCCCATGGCACCGATGTAGAAACCGGTCCAGGTCAGCACAGGCGCGGCAACCGGCGCCTTGGTGTAGGTCGGGCGCGCAGCGAGGTCTGCGGCGGCAGCGGGAGCGGCCAGGGCGGCCAAAGCCACGGTCGCGAGCAGGATCTTCTTCATTCCAGTCTCCAGTTTATTCCTAGCAGTCCGCATCGCACCGAAAGCTTTACGCACGAAACAGACTCACCCGTTCAAGTTGACGCGGTTCCTATAGCCCGGTTCCGTGCGGATTGCCGTCACCCCGAAGACACACTCGCGGCCAAACCGCGTTTTTACGGGCGGCTCCAGAAAGCCTAAGTTACTCAATTACTTGGTTCCGAGTGTTGCAGGGCGGCAAAGGCGGCTCCTGAGCAACAAAAAGGCCGGCTTACGCCGGCCTTTGGAACTTTCGATTGTCGAACGGATCGATCAGTATTTGGCGACAACCGGGCCGCCGAAGCGGTAGTTCAGGCGCGCCGTGAACAGGTCGACGTCCTGCTTGATGGTGTCGGTCTGGGTGAAGACCGCGCCACGGAACGGGACGTTCGTGTTGCCCATGAACAGGTGGTCATACTCGAAGCCGACCGACCAGCCCGGCGAGAAGGCGTATTCGACGCCAGCGCCGACGGACGCGCCCCACTTGTGCACGGTCGTGGTGGCCAGCACGGTGTTGATCACGCCGGAAAAGATCTCGTACTTGGTGTCGGTGACGGCCGCGCCGCCCTTGGCGTAGAGCAGGACATTGTCGAAGGAATAGCCGATCTGGCCGGTGAACAGGCCGAAGGCGTTGAGCTTGGTGCGGTTGCGATCGGGCGCGAACACCGGGCTGACGTTGTTGCCGGTGAGGTCGGCCCAGTTGCCCTGCGCCTCGAGGCCGAACACGACCGAGCCCATCTGCCAGCGATAGCCGAACTGACCGCCGATCGTGCCGCCGGTGGCGTTATGGCAGCCCTCGGCTGGGCCATTCACGAGCGTCCAGCAATTGCGGCTCGTGCCATAGCCGCCGTTGATGCCAAGGTAGAAGCCGCCCCAGTCGTTGATGGCGACCATCATCGGCGGCGCCTTCGTATAGGGACGTGCCGCCATGTCGGCCGCCGAAGCGGACGTGGCCGTTGCGATGCCGACGAGCGCCGTCGTGATCACAAACAACTTCTTCATCAAATTCTCCCCCGGGAGGTTGGAATGACAAGCGATGGGCAAGTCATACACAGGGCATCCCGGCGAGGCTGTAACGCGCCCGCCACAGAAACGAAAAAGCGTTATAAATCATATATTTAGCACAAAAACGCCGCGACGCTGCCGGGCTGTTGACACGAAAAAGGCCGGCGCGAGGGCCGGCCTTTCCGAATGCGTGCGAGCGGCGGCTTTTTTCAGTAGCGCGTGCCCATCGGCGCCCCGAATCGATAGTTCACCCGGACGGTCGCCATGTCGATGTCCTGCTTGATGGTATCGACGCGCGACAGCACGGTTGCGGTGGCCGGGAAGCTGATGTCGCGCGAGCCCATGAACAGGTGGTCGTACTCGACGGCGACCGACCAGTTCGGCGCGAAGCCGAACTCGACGCCCGTGCCGACGGTGCCGCCCCAGCGGATCTCACTGGCCGAATCCAGCAGCGTGCCGACCGGGAAGGGCGCAGCCGCATTCGCCGTGCCAGTGTATTTGTTGTGGGTGACGGCGGCGCCGCCCTTCACGTACCAGAGCACGTTGCCCCAGGCGTAGCCGACCTGGCCGGTGAACAGGCCGATCGCATCGGTCTTGGTGTTGTTGGTGATGCCCGCAGCCAGCGCCGCCGTGCTCGCATTGGACGACTTCAGGTCGGTCCAGTTGCCCTGGGCCTCGACGCCGAACACCCAGCTCGCCGCCTGCCAGCGATAGCCGACCTGGCCGCCGATGAGGCCGCTCGAGGCGTTGTGGCAGCCTTCGGACTGGGTCGGCACGACCGGCACGCCGCCGACGCGATTGAGCGTCCAGCAATTGTGGCTCCAGTCGGCGCCGCCATTGACGCCGAGGTAGAATCCGGCCCAGTTCGGCAGCGGCGTGACATAGGCCGGCGGCGGCGCCTTGCTGTAAGGGCGCGTCGCGAAGTCGGCCGCTGAGGCCGGCGCCAGCCCCAGCGCCGCGGCGCTTGCGGTCAAGATCAAGGTCGTCTTCTGCATTCGTCTCTCCCCAGTCCCAATACACCACGCTCCGGATCCCTCCGATCCGGGCCCACGCGAAGGTGGCCTGTTGCTGGTTGTAGGAGAGACTGCTTTCTAAACTCGTGATCGGGAGCAGGCGCGTGGCGGGATGTGCCGAACGTACTTAAGCGCTGGTAAAGATCGCGACCGGTCGTGCAGATCGCAGAGCTGTCCCGAGGCGCGAGTGAGCGCTTGGCGCGTCAGACCCTCGACTGCCAGTCCTCGAGGGTCAGCGCTTGGAAAAGTCAGTGCTTGGATACGACGGGACCGCCCCAGCGATAGTTCACGCGGACCGTCGCCATGTCGACGTCCTGGCCGACCGCATCGGTCCGGCCCGCGGCTCCGCCGGGAACGCCCGAGAAGCCGAGGGTGCGGTTGCCCATGAACAGGTGCTCGTATTCGGCTGCGACCGACCAGTTCTTGGCGAAGCCGACCTCGACGCCGGTGCCGACAGCCGCACCCCAGCGCGTGGCGCTGGACTGGTCGAGCACACCGCCAGTTGCCGTGGACAGGCCGTTGTACTTCTCACCCGCAACCGCGGCGCCGCCCTTCACGTACCAGAGCACGTTGTTCCAGGAATAGCCGATCTGGCCGGTGAGCAAGCCGATCCCATTGATCTTGGTCTGGTTGGTCACGGGCGGGACGAACTGGCTGGTGTTGCTGCCCTTGAGGTTGGCCCAGTTTCCCTGGCCTTCGACGCCGAACACCCAGCCGCCGGCCTGCCAGCGATAGCCGATCTGGCCGCCAGCCAGCGCGCCGGTCGCATCATGGCAGCCTTCCGCGTTGGTTGCGGCCACGCCGGCGAAGCTGACCTTGTTGGTCCAGCAGGTGCGGGCCGATGCGCCACCGGCATTCAGGCCGATATAGAAGCCACTCCAATCATAGATCGTCGTGATCATCGCAGGCGCTTTGGTGAAGGTGCGCGCGGGCAAGTCGGCAGCGATGGCCGGCGCAATCCCCAGCGCCAGCGAAGTTGTCGCCCCCAGCAACAGCCTTCTCATCGCATTCCCCAAACCAAGTCCGACGCCCGCACGCACACTCTCACCAACGCCCACCCGCCGGACCTTGATAGCCCCTTCCGTCGTAAAAAGCCGTCACCCAAATGACACAACGGCCCAGCAAGTACCGGTTCTGGCACACAAAAAAGGCCGGCGCGAGGCCGGCCTTTCGACACATTCGATTTGCGCGTGCAATCAGTAGCGCGACACGATCGGGCCGCTGAAGTGATAGGAGATGCCGGCCTTGACGGTGTGCACGGTGTCGCTCCACTCGGAGCGATTGGCCGGAACCGCGCTGTACTGAATCGAGCTCTTGCCGAAGTCGAGATAGTTGTATTCGACCTTGGCCGACCAGTTCGGCGCGAACATGTACTCGGCGCCGGCACCGATCGTCCAACCCCAGCGCCAGTTGTTCTGAGCGAAGCTATTCGCCGCGCCGCCATTGAGCGCTGCGTCGTAGCGGTGTTGGAGATCGCCGACGGCAGCGCCGCCGCTGACAAAGAACAGCGCCGGACCCGCAGCCCAGCCGAGGCGGCCCTTGATGTCGCCAAAGCCGCGCAGCCTGGTGAAGTAAGTATCGCCGAGACCGGCGTTGATGACGCCCGACCGGCCGTTGATGTCGGCCCAGTGATAGTCGCCCTCGAGACCGAACACGATGTTGTCGACCTGCCAGTTGTAGCCGACCACACCGCCGATGAAGCCGCCGCTGGTGTTATAGTTCTGAGTGCCGGCAAAGATCGCCGTATTGGGCGCTCCGAAGAAGGTCTCGTTGCTTCGGCCCCAGCCGCCGCCGCCCTGCAGACCGAGATAGAAACCGGCCCAGGTCGGAAGTGGCGCCGGCGCCACCACCGGGGCCTTCGTGTACGGGCGGGCGGCGAGATCGGCGGCTCCCGCCGGCGTCAGCGCCCCCAAAACCATTAAGCTGACAGCTCCGAGAAAAATTCTTTTCATCCCAAGTCTCCCGCGTTGGGCGTCTCCAAATTGGTCCCCGGAGACGCACTTCTGTGAAGTTGGTGCGACCACGCTTGCGGCCCCAATCCGTCCAGAAATATACGCTATTCAACCCTGGATACCGTCTCCCAAAAGCCACAGCCGAGGAGGAAGTGCGGCGAGCTAACTTGATGAAAGTTAATCCCTTTTCCGTGAATAAGGGAACTTTTTGCGGGTTCCATTGCGAGAAGTTGCGGTTCCATCGAGTTCCGCGGAACTCGACGCACGGTTGTAGACATATGCGCGCGAACAAAACTGGAACAATGGCCTTCCGCCTGCTATATGTGGATAAGCAATGGACAGGGCGGGTGGACCGCGCGGCAACCGTATAGGGTCCGCCGCGAGAGGAAGGGTTAGCCACCGGACGCCGTGAGGCCGGTGTGGACGGCCGGTCCGATGATCGAGAACCGCGGGAGAGTGGTGATGGCGGGTAGTGTGAACAAGGTGATTCTGGTCGGCAATCTTGGCAAGGACCCCGAGATCCGGCGTACGCAGGATGGGCGGCCGATCGCCAATCTGAGCATTGCGACGTCGGAAACGTGGCGCGACAAGGCGACCGGCGAGCGCAAGGAAAAGACCGAGTGGCACCGGGTGGTGATCTTCAACGAGGGCCTTTGCAAGGTCGCCGAGCAGTATCTGAAGAAGGGCGCCAAGGTTTACATCGAGGGCGCGCTGCAGACCCGCAAATGGACCGACCAGAGCGGTGTCGAGAAGTACTCGACCGAGGTCGTTCTGCAGGGCTTCAACTCGACCTTGACGATGCTCGATGGCCGGGGCGGCGGCGGTGGCGGCAGCTTCTCCGATGACATGGGTGGCGGCGATTTCGGCAGCAGCGGTCCGTCGATGGCGCCGCCGCGCCGCGCGGTCGCTTCGGCCGGCGGTGGCGGACGCAACAGCGACATGGACGACGACATTCCGTTCTGAGGCGCATGGGCGGCGGCACGACGTTCAGACCGCTGCCATCTGACCACGGGGGTGTTGCATGAGCTTCGCACCGCTGCTCGCCGCCGAACCCGCCGTCCTGCTGCACGCCGTCGCCGCGATGACGGCGTTTGCGCTGGGACTCGTCCAGTTCGCGGCCCCGAAGGGGACCTTGCTGCATCGAACGATCGGCTGGATCTGGGGCGCGCTGATGGCGGCCGTCGCGGTCAGCTCGTTCTGGATCCACACCATCCGGCTGGTCGGGCCATGGAGCCCGATCCACCTGCTGTCGCTCTACACGTTGGCCGTGCTGCCGCTTGCGGTGTGGGCTGCGCACCGCCATCGGGTGGCGGCCCATCGCCGGGCCATGATCACGCTGTTTTCCGGTGCCCTCGTGATTGCCGGACTGTTCACGCTGCTGCCCGGACGGATCATGCACAAGGTGGTCTTCGGGCCCTAGCCAGAGACGGTTCCCGAGCAAGCCTCGCGGAGCCGTGTCATGTGGTTAAGTCCCTGGAAAGGCGAGCAGAAAAAGCGCGGCCCACCTCGGTTTGGGGGTGGCCTGCGGCGCGCTCCTGCGCTATATGATTCCAAGCGATTTTCGCGTGTCAAAACCGACCGGTATCCCCTTTGTCCGATAAAGAAGATGAGAAGCCCGGCGATCCGGGCGGACCTTCCGACATTCGTCCCGTTTCCATCCTCGACGAGATGAAACGCTCCTACCTCGATTACGCGATGAGCGTGATCGTGTCGCGAGCGCTGCCCGATGCGCGCGACGGCCTCAAGCCCGTGCACCGGCGCATCCTGTATTCGATGTACGAGCAGGGGCACACGCCCGACAAGAAATACGTCAAGTCCGCGCGCGTGGTCGGCGACGTCATCGGTAAATATCATCCGCATGGCGACCAGTCGATCTACGACGCCATGGTGCGCATGGCGCAGGACTTCTCGATGCGCGTGCCGCTGATCGACGGCCAGGGCAATTTCGGCTCCGTCGACGGCGATCCGCCGGCCGCCTATCGATACACCGAAGCCAAGCTCGCCAAGTCGGCAATTCCGCTGCTCGACGACATCGACAAGGACACTGTCGATTTCCAGCCGAACTACGACAATTCGGACAAGGAACCGTCGGTTCTTCCGGCCAAATATCCGAACCTGCTGGTCAATGGCGCCGGCGGCATCGCGGTCGGCATGGCCACCAACATCCCGCCGCACAATCTCGGCGAGGTGATCGATGCCTGCATCGCGCTGATCGACAATCCCGCGCTCACGATCGATGACCTCATCAACATCATTCCGGGGCCGGATTTCCCGACCGGCGGCATCATACTTGGCCGCGCGGGCGCCCGCTCGGCCTATCATCTGGGCCGCGGCTCGATCATGATGCGCGGCAAGGTGACGATCGACACGATCCGCAAGGATCGCGAGGCGATCATCATCTCCGAGATCCCCTACCAGGTGAACAAGGCCACGATGGTCGAGCGCATCGCCGAGCTGGTGCGCGAGAAGAAGATCGAAGGCGTCGCCGACCTGCGCGACGAAAGCGACCGCGACGGCTACCGCGTCGTCGTCGAGCTGAAGCGCGACGCCGTGCCGGACGTCGTGCTCAACCAGCTCTACAAGTTCACGCCGCTGCAGACGAGCTTTGCCGCCAATATGCTGGCGCTCGACGGCGGCCGCCCGCAGACGATGACGTTGAAGGACCTGCTGACGATCTTCGTCGCGTTCCGCGAGCGTGTCGTCACGCGCAGGACCAAGTTCCTGCTCAACAAGGCGCGCGACCGCGCTCATATCCTGGTCGGCCTTGCCGTGGCCGTGGCCAATATCGACGAGGTCATCAGGGTCATCAGGACCTCGCCAGATCCTGCGACGGCGCGCGAGGCGTTGATGTCGCGCGACTGGCCGGCGCGCGACGTCGAGGCCATCATCACGCTGATCGACGATCCGCGCCATCGCCTGGCCGAGGACGGCACCATCCGGTTGTCGTTCGAGCAGGCCAAGGCCATTCTCGACCTGCGTCTGCAGCGCCTGACCGCGCTCGGCCGCGAGGAGATTTCCGACGAGCTCGACAAGCTCAAGGTCGAGATCAACGACTATCTCGACATCCTGCGCTCGCGGGCGCGGGTTCAGGGCATCATCAAGGACGAGCTCGCCGCCGTTAAGGCGGAGTTCGGCACGCCGCGCCGCACCGTGATCGCCGAGCAGGAAGGCGAGGTCGAGGACGAGGACCTGATCCAGCGCGAGGACATGGTCGTGACCGTGTCGCATGCCGGCTACACCAAGCGCGTGCCGCTGTCGGCCTATCGGGCGCAGCGTCGCGGCGGCAAGGGCCGCTCGGGCATGCAGACCCGCGAGGAGGATTTCGTCAGCCGGCTGTTCGTGGCCTCCACGCACACGCCGGTGCTGTTCTTCTCGTCGCGCGGCCAGGTCTACAAGGAGAAGGTCTGGCGGCTGCCGATCGCGGCGCCCAACGGGCGCGGCAAGGCGCTGATCAACATCCTGCCGCTGGAGCAGGGCGAGCGCATCACCACGATCATGCCGCTGCCGGAGGATGAATCCTCCTGGGCCAATCTCGACGTGATGTTCGCCACCACCGGCGGCAACGTCCGCCGCAACAAGCTGTCGGATTTCGTCGACGTGCGCCGCTCCGGCATCATCGCGATGAAGCTCGACGAGGGCGAGGAGATCGTCAACGTGCAGATCTGCACCGAGCGTGACGACGTGCTGCTCACGGCGTCGGGCGGGCAGTGCATCCGATTCCCCGTCACCGACGTGCGCGTCTTCACCGGGCGGACCTCGATGGGCGTGCGCGGCATCGCGCTCGCCGGCGGTGACAAGGTGATCTCGCTGTCGATCCTGCGCCATGTCGAGACGACCTCGGACGAGCGTACGGCCTATTTGAAGATGCGCCGGGCGATGTCGGGCGATGCTGCCACCGAGGAGCCGGTCGAGACCGAGGGCGAGGAGGCGGCCGCTGGCGCGATCCAGCTGTCGCAGGAACGCTACGTCGAGATGTCCGCGCAGGAGCAGGTGGTGCTGACCGTCTCGGTCAACGGCTACGGCAAGCGCACCTCGTCCTACGAGTACCGCACCACCGGCCGCGGCGGCAAAGGCATCGTCGCGATGTCCGTCAACAACCGCAACGGCAAGCTCGTCGCCTCATTCCCGGTCGAGGATGGCGATCAGATCATGCTGGTGACGGACAAGGGGCAGTTGATCCGTTGCCCGGTCGACGGCATCCGCATCGCGGGACGCTCGACCCAGGGCGTCATCGTGTTCGACACCGCCGATGATGAGCACGTCGTTTCGGTGGAGCATATCGGCGAGGAGACCGAGAACGGCACCGGTGGGAACGGGACTGAAGGTGCGAATGGCGAGTGAGTTGCGAATGGCGAATAGGAAGTAGCGAATAGAGGAGGAATCAAGTCTTCCCGCTATTCGCTATTCGCTATTCGCTATTCGCTATTCGCCCTTACTGTGTCCGCTCGACGGAGACCATCCTGGCCTCGCGGATCGTTCCCCTGGTGCCGGCGCTGCGCAGGCAGCCCGCTTCGAAGTTCGGCCAAGCCTGCTGCGAGCAGTCGCGGCCGATCGGGCGAATGTCCAGGCGGTCCGCCTTGGCGAGCGGACGCGGCACGCTGGCTTCAACCTGAGGAGCGAAGCCGGGCAGGACGGTGATGCCGGCAGCCACCAAGCCGGCAGCTGCGACTGCAGATAGCGCTTTGATCATGACGGTCCCCTGTCCGGGCCGTTCGGCCCGTTGTTCGTTAAGGATTTGATAATCAGCTCGGGTTTCGAGACGTCTTCGCGGGACGGGCGAATTGGTTTCGTCTCGGCCCGGCGTGTTTCATGTCCCAAGTTCCGATGAAACAATCGCGGTAGCCGACCACAGTTCCGGCCCCCCGGCGTCGCACCTCATTTCATTGCGGTGCAGTCTCGGCCACTCTTTGCCCATCACAGCCACGCCAGCGGGCCTGGCGGTGGCTTGCCGGCCTGTTCCCGGCGGTATAGGACGGGCGCATGCAACGCATTGCGCTCTATCCGGGCTCGTTCGATCCCGTCACCAACGGCCATCTCGATGTGGTCCGGCAGGCCGTTCATCTCTGCGATCGCCTGATCGTTGCGGTCGGCGTGCATCATGGCAAGAAGCCGCTGTTCTCGACCGAGGAGCGGCTGGCGATGGCGCATGAGATCTTCGGCCCCGTCGCAGCCGCTGCGGGCTGCGGCTTCGAGGCTTCGACCTACGACAATCTGACCGTCACGGCCGCGGAAAAAGCCGGCGCGATCATGATGATCCGGGGCCTGCGCGACGGCACCGATTTCGACTACGAGATGCAGTTGGCCGGCATGAACCAGACCATGGCACCGCAGGTCCAGACGGTGTTCGTTCCAGCCTCGGTGAGTGTCCGCCCGATCGCCGCCACGCTGGTTCGCCAGATCGCCGCCATGGGCGGCGAGATCTCGCATTTCGTGCCGCCGTCGGTGGCCGAAAGTCTCAAGGCCAAGTTCAACTGATCCTTCAGGCACCGGCCGCTTCCGGCGGTGCCTTCCTCTCCTCATCGTCTCATGCCATCGGAGTTGCCATGATCCGCGCTCTCGCTTTCGTCTTTGCTCTCGTGTTCGCATTGCCGGCGTTGGCCCAGTCGCTGCCTGCCGGCCTCGACAAGCAGAATGCCCTGGTCATCGACACCACCAAGGGCCGCATCATCATCAAGCTGCGCACCGATCTGGCGCCGCAGCATGCCGAGCGGCTGAAGACGCTGGCGCGCGAAGGCTTCTACAACAACGTGCCGTTCCACCGCGTCATGGACGGCTTCATGGCGCAGACCGGCGACGGCCAGAACTTCAATGGCACCGGCGGCTCGAAGTACCCGAACCTGAAGCAGGAGTTTTCGAGCACGCCGTTCAAGCGCGGCACCGTCGGCATGGCGCGCCGGGGCGATAGCGTCGATTCTGCCAACTCGCAGTTCTTCATCTGCTTCGGCGACGCCTCCTTCCTCAACGGCCAATACACCGTGATCGGCGAGGTCGTGCAGGGCATGGACGTCGTCGACAAGCTCAAGAAGGCGCCTCCGGGCTCGTCGGGCGGCGCCGTGACCGATCCCGACAAAATGGTCAAGGTGCAGGTCGCCTCGGACATCAAGTAGGTCCGAGAAAGCAGGGCACCTGGGTCTCGCGCCCGGTTCCCTCAGGCATTAAGGAACCTTTTGCCACGTCGCGGAGGCATGCCGATTCTGCCGCCCCGTCACATCGACAGGGCCGGTGGCTTCAGCTTTAAGCGCATTGGGTCTATTCTCGACCAGCATCGCGGGCCTCGTCGTGCTCGGATCGCCGTCAGGAGGGGTGACGGCCGCACATGGGAAGGCGCCGCGACATTTCAGACCCAGGATTTACTTTGTCCTGACCCCCGTCAATTCCACAAAAACCGAGAGACCAGCATGGCTGTGACCGAAAATACCTTGATCCTCGAAACCACCCAGGGCCCCGTCACCATCGAGATGCGTCCCGATCTCGCGCCCGGCCATGTCGCGCGCATCAAGGAGCTCGTCCGCGAGGGCTTCTACGACGGCATCGTCTTCCACCGCGTCATCGACGGCTTCATGGCGCAGACCGGCTGCCCGCAGGGCAGCGGCATGGGCGGCTCCGGCAAGAAGCTGAAGGCCGAGTTCAACGCCGAGCCGCATGTGCGCGGCACCGCCTCGATGGCGCGTGCGGCCAATCCGGATTCAGGCGACAGCCAGTTCTTCATCTGCTTCGACGACGCCCGCTTCCTGGACAAGCAGTACACGGTCTGGGGCAAGGTCACCGAGGGCATGGAGAACGTCGACAAGATCAAGCGCGGCGAACCGGTGCAGAACCCGGACAAGATCGTGAAGGCCTACATGGCCGCCGACGCTGCGTAGACTTTGCGATCCTCACGGTGAGGCGCGTGCGCAGCACGCGTCTCGCACCATGAGGCGGACAGTCGGGCCTTCATCCTTCGCGACGCGTGCTGTCGCACGCTCCCCGGAATGAAGGGCCGATGGTCGTCCCAGAACGACGATGCGCACCGACCTGTTCGATTTCCATCTTCCCCCCGAAAACATCGCGCTCCGCCCGGCGAGCCCGCGCGAGTCCGCGCGCATGCTGGTGGTGCAGGGCGACGGTGTCTTACGCGACCGCACGGTCGCCGACCTGCCGGACTGGCTGGAGCCCGGTGATCAGCTCGTCGTCAACGACACCAAGGTGATCGCGGCGCAGCTGTCCGGTCGCCGCATCAGCCGCGAGACCGAAGCGAAGATCGAGGCGACCCTGATCAAGCGGCTCGACGGCTCGCGCTGGCAGGCGCTGGTGCGGCCCGCCAAGAAGCTCGCGCCAGGCGATACGATCCGGTTCGGCAACGAGGGCAAGGTCTGCCTGCTCGGCCATCTCGACGCCACCGTCGAGGCCAAGGGCGCCGACGGCGAGCTGACGCTGTCCTTTGTGTTCCATGGGCCCGCGCTCGACCAAGCGATCGCCGATCTCGGCCGGCCGCCGCTGCCGCCCTACATCGCCGGCAAGCGGCCCGCAGACGAGCAGGACGCGACAGATTATCAGACCATGTTCGCGGCCAAAGAGGGCGCGGTGGCTGCGCCGACGGCTGGGCTGCATTTCACGCCGGCGCTGGAGCAGCGGCTGCGCGACCGCGGCGTCGGGCTGCAGCGCGTGACCCTGCATGTCGGGGCCGGCACTTTCCTGCCGGTCAAGGTCGAGGATACCGAGGGCCACCGCATGCATGCGGAGTGGGGCAGTCTCACGCCGGACACGGCGGCCGCATTGAACGAGGCGCGCGCCAAGGGCGGCCGCATCGTCGCGGTCGGCACGACGTCGTTGCGGCTCGTGGAGAGCGCGGCGCAGCCCGACGGCACGATCGCGCCGTTCGAGGCGGAGACGTCGATCTTCATCACGCCCGGCTATCGCTTCCGCGCGGTCGATATCCTGATGACCAACTTCCATCTGCCACGCTCGACGCTCTTCATGTTGGTCTCGGCCTTCGCCGGCTTGGAGACGATGCACGCGGCCTATGCGCATGCGATCCGCAGCGGCTATCGCTTCTATTCGTATGGCGATGCGTGCCTGTTGTTTCGTCAGCCAGACGAGCGCATCGTCGAGCCGTAGGGTGGGCAAAAGGCCCACCCTGCAAGTTCGCTCTGAGAGCTACGCCATCGCGCGCTCCGGCAAGAGCTCCGCGATCTGCACCGCATTGAGCGCGGCGCCCTTGAGCAGCTGATCGGCGGCCACGAACATCGCGATCGAGTGGCCTGACGGATCGGACAGATCCTTCCTGATGCGCCCGACCAGCACGTCGTCCTGTCCCGACGCGTCGACAGGCATGGGGAAGTGGTTCTTGGCGCGGTCGTCGACGACGCGCACACCCGGCGCGGTGGCGAGGATGCGGCGGACCTCGTCTTCCGTGATCGGCTTCTCGCATTCGAAGGTGATCGACTCGCAATGGGCGCGCAGCACCGGTACGCGGACGCAGGTGACGCCGATCGCAATGCCCTCGTCCTCGAAGATCTTGCGGGTCTCGTTGATGACCTTGGTCTCCTCGTCGTTGTAGCCGGTCTCGGGATCGATGGCGGTGTTGTGGCTGAACAGGTTGAAGGCGAACGGATGCGGCATCACCTTGGGCGCGTAGACCTGGCCGTTGAGGCTCGCGCGGGTCGACTGCACCAGCTCGTCCATCGCCGCCGCACCGGCGCCGCTGGCGGCCTGATAGGTCGAGATGATCACGCGCTTGATGCGGTTCTTCTGATGGATCGGCCACAGCGGCACCAGCGCCGTGATGGCCGCGCAGTTCGGATTGGCGATGATGCCCTTGTGGTCGCGGATTCGGCGGGCGTTGATCTCGGGGATGACCAGCGGCACGTTCGGGTCCATGCGGAAGGCCGAGGAATTGTCGACCACGACGGCGCCGGAGCGCACGGCGATCGGCGCGAACTTCTTGGAAATGCCGCTGCCGGCCGAGAACAGCGCGATGTCGACGCCCTCGAAGGAGCGTTCGGTCAGCTCCTCGATCACGATGGTCTGGCCGCGGAAGCTCACGGTCTGGCCGGCCGAGCGGGCGCTCGCCAGCGCCTTGAGCTTGCCGACGCGGACGTTGCGGCGGTCCAGGGTGGCGATGAACTCGGCGCCGACGGCGCCGGTCACGCCGACGATGGCAATGGTGGGATCGTGGGGCACGTCTCAGGTCTCCGGTTGAAATTCGGGCAATAAAAAAGCCCCGGACCTTTATCAGGCGGGGCTTCGGTTCGAAGATGGTCGCAATCGAGTTCGACTACGCGCGCACGCCTCCCGAGGCCCTCGTGGGCTTGGTGGTTTTCGTCGTGCGTTTGGTCGAGGTCGACATGGCGCAGGACCATAGGGGCGGTCGGAACCGCCGTCAACGGCCGAAAGGGGCGAAAACGGCGCCATCGCGGTTGAATCGGGAGCCGTCCTGACGCAATAAGCCGGCCATGAGCTCTCCCGCTGGCGACCTTCCCAACCACTTCGAATTGCTCGCGACCTCCGGCGCGGCCCGCACGGGCCGGCTGACGACGCCGCATGGCGTGGTCCGCACGCCGGCCTTCATGCCTGTCGGCACCGCCGGCGCCATGAAGGGGATCCACTGGCGTGACGTGCGCGAGGCAGGTGCCGACATCGTGCTCGGCAACACCTATCATCTGATGCTGCGGCCCACGGCCGAGCGCATCGCCGCCCTCGGCGGCCTGCAGCGCTTCACCGGCTGGGGCGGTCCGATGCTGACGGATTCCGGCGGCTTCCAGGTGATGTCGCTATCGGGCTTACGCAAGGTCACGGAGCAGGCGGTGACGTTCCGCTCGCACATCGACGGCGCTAGAATCGAGCTGTCGCCGGAGCGCGCCATCGAGGTGCAGCGCCTGCTCAACTCCGACATCGCGATGCAGCTCGACGAATGCGTGCGGCTGCCGGCCGAGCGCGACGACATCGAGCGCGCGATGCGGCTGTCGCTGCGCTGGGCCGAACGCTGCCGCCGCGCCTTCGAGAGTGCGCCGGCAGGCTACATGCTGTTCGGCATCGTGCAGGGCGGCGACGTGCCCGCGCTACGCGTCGCCAGCGCGCAGGCGCTGGTCGACATCGGCTTCCACGGCTATGCGATCGGCGGCTTGGCCGTCGGCGAGCCGCAGGCGGTCATGCTCGAGATGATCGAGGCGACCGCGCCGGCACTGCCGGCCGACCGTCCACGCTACCTGATGGGCGTCGGCACGCCTGACGATCTCCTGGAGTCGGTCAGGCGCGGCATCGACATGTTCGACTGCGTGCTGCCGACCCGCAACGGCCGCCACGGCGTCGCCTACACACGCTTCGGGCCAGTGAACCTGCGCAACGCGCGTCACGCCGACGACCCGCGTCCGCTGGATGAAGAGAGCCCGTGGCCGGCGGCGCGCAGCTATGCCCGCGCCTATCTGCATCATCTCATCAAGGCCGGCGAGGCGCTCGGCGCGACGCTGCTGTCGGAAATCAACATTGCCTATTTCCAGCAATTGATGGCTGGGATGCGCGAGGCGATCGCACAGGGGCGCTTCACGGAATTCTACGAGCGCACCAAGGCGGATTGGGCCCGCGGCGACATCGCCCCGCGCGCCGGCTGACGGCCGCGTCAGGTGAAGGCCGTCAGCTTGTTGTGAGCCCGCCCCTATGCGCCGGCCCACATGAAATCGTGCTGGTGATGCATTGCCGACCTGCCCGGTGGCCGACCGTTGTGCGATCCGTAGCGACGGACGGCCGTGATATCGCGTCGCGGAACTCTCTCGCCCTGGCGCCGTTCAGTTGCAGACGAAACGGCTTTTCACGGAGTGCTTGGTGACGAAGCCATAGCCGCAGGTGTCGCAGGTCCAGAGATAGCTGATGGCATCGTCGGCCAAGTATGCCGACGCCTCCGCGGCAATCATGGAGTCGGCGCAGACCGGGCATGTCGGCAGATCGCAGCCGCGGGGATTCGGGCGGGCGGTTGCGGTCGACACGAGATCAGCGAGTGCTGACATATTGACCTCCTGTACGATCTCTTTGTGGGCGATCTCTGCTTGAACGACGTCAATTTCGAAAGGGTCGATTTCGAACGAGTCGCGTTCGAACGGGTCTATTTCCGACGAGTCCAACTTTTCGCGGATATCAAGTCCGTCACACAAAGAGTTTGTCTGGGTGGTCTGTTCTTATGTCTGTTCTACAACGGCGGTGTCGTTTGGCACGAACGCCCCGATTGTATCACTCCGAAGATGACATCTTGCTGATGTCCGCCCGGGTTGCCGTCGACCTGCATCATGAATTTTCGTCCGGCTGAAGTCAAACATACACCCGGTTTATTGACCTTGTCGCAACACAAATGCGTTGGTTTTTCGCAATTTAGCCACGACTTGTTGTGCGCCGCGATCGTCTTAAGATCGCGCAAACGTGCTTGCGCAGCGCAACAGGCTCGCTGAAGATGGTCAGAAGCGTTGTCGATGTCGCGCGGGGCGCGCAGAGGAGTGATTTCATGGAGTCGTCAGCACAGCGTCCCGGACGCGGGCGCGTATTTGATTCAATTGTCGACGCATTCGGCAATACGCCGATTGTGCGGTTGCGAAAGCTGCCGGAGCAGCATGGCGTCAAGGCGACCATCCTCGCCAAGCTGGAATACTTCAATCCCGCCGCGAGCGTGAAGGATCGGATCGGCGTCGGCATGATCCTGGCGATGGAGCAGGCCGGCGTGATCAAGCCCGACACCGTGCTGATCGAGCCGACCTCGGGCAATACCGGCATCGCGCTGGCCTTCGTCGCGGCGGCGCGGGGCTACAAGCTGAAGCTGGTGATGCCGGAGTCGATGTCGGTGGAGCGGCGCAAGATGCTCGCCTTCCTCGGCGCCGAGATCGTGCTCACGCCGGCGTCGCAGGGGATGAAGGGCGCCATCGCCACTGCCGAGGAGCTGTTGCGGACGACGCCGAACTCGGTGATGCCGCAGCAGTTCAAGAACCTCGCCAATCCGGACATTCATCGTCGCACCACGGCCGAGGAGATCTGGAACGACACGGCCGGCAATATCGATGTCTTCGTCGCTGGCGTCGGCACCGGCGGCACCATCACCGGCGTCGGCCAGGTGCTGAAGTCGCGCAAGCCCGGCCTCAAGGTCGTCGCGGTCGAGCCGGAGGAGAGCCCGGTGCTGTCTGGCGGCCAGCACTCGCCGCACAAGATCCAGGGCATCGGTGCCGGCTTCGTGCCCGACATTCTCGACCGGTCCGTGATCGACGAGATCGTCAAGATCAACAGCACGACCGCGATCGAGACATCGCGTGCGCTGGCCCGCAACGAGGGCATTCCCGGCGGTATCTCCTCGGGCGCGGCGATTGCGGCCGCGATCGAGATCGGCAAGCGACCGGAAAGCGCGGGCAAGACGATCCTGGCGATCGTGCCGTCGTTCTCCGAGCGTTATCTGTCCACCGCGCTGTTCGAGGGGATCTGATCATGGCCGACCAGCCGCGGCGGCCCCGCACCCTCGCTGACGCCCGTACCGAGGCCGAGGCCGCGTTCAAGAAGGTGACCACCAAGCCGGTGGAGGCGCCGCCGAAGAAGGCGGCGGTCCCTGGCGTGCGCGAGCAGGTGACGTTGCGGATCGACCAGGACGTGCTCGAGCACTTTCAGTCTGAAGGGCCGGGCTGGCAGGACCGCATCAACGCGGCGCTGCGCAAGGCGGCAGGGCTCTGAGGGTGGCCGCATTATTCTAACGAAAGAGCCCGGAGCTCGTGCTCCGGGCTTTTGACGTGGGGGAGACGACGACGTTTACCGGCGCAGCGCGCTGCCGAGCACACCGCCCATCATGCCACCGATGAAGGCGGCGCCGGCGGCGTTGCCCGCGTTGTCCTGCGGCGGCGGATTGCGATAGACCGGAGCCCCCTGCGGCGGCGGGCCGCCCGCAGCGACATTGCCGGCCGGCTTGGCGCGGCGCGGCTTGGCCTCGTCACCGACTGCGGCGGTGGCCGGCGCCGGCTGCGGCTCGGCCAGCAGCGCCTTGTGCTGCAGCTTGGTCAGGAATCCGGTCGACGGATAGCCGCGGGCCGCCTGCCAGCGCTTCATGACGCCGCGGGTCTGGTCGTCGAACACGCCTGTCATCTTGGTGTCGAAGCCAAGGCCGGTCAGCCGCCGCTGCACGTCGCGGCGCTTGGTCTTGTCGAGGCCGATCTGATCCTCGCTGACCTGGCTGCCTTCCTCGGTGTAGGTGGCGGGGTCGACGCCCTTGGCGACATTGCGCGTCGCGGTGTTGATGGCGCCGCTCTCGATCGCGGCGATGCGCGCCATCGCCAGCGACTTGAACTGCCCGTTCGGGTAGGTCGCGAGATAGGCGTTGAGCTCTTCTGGCTTGTTGGAATCCTTCACCGAGCGCCAGAATTCGAGCTCGGCCTCGCCCGCGGTCACGGTGGCCGTCGCGACGGCCGGCGTCGTCCCGGCCGTGGCCGCCGTTGCAGCAGGGGCAGCCGCCGGATTGAGGTAGACCGCGCCGATCAGGTTGGTGTGCCCCCAGGGCAACTGGCCCTTGCTGGTCTCCTCATTGACCTGGGCGCGCACCGCCGTCATGGCCTGTTGGATCTCGATGCCGGGCTGGGCGATGTGCGAGATCAGCGCGCGGGTGAACGGGCTGTTGGCGCCGGCCTCGCCGTCGAGGGCTGTCTGGCCCGGGCCGGTGGCGAAGGCGATCAGCGTGCCCTCGCCGGACTTCATCTCGGCAAGGCCGGTCTGCACCGACACGCTGCGCGTTGGCGAGTTCGACTTGATCTTGGCGGCGAACGGATTGTCGCGGCAGGCATCGAGGAAGACGAGCTTGACCTTGGCGTCGCCCATCGTCTGGTCGAGGGTCACGTCGATGTTGATGGCCGAGCCCAGCTTGACGTCCATTTCCGACTTCAGGTCGGCGTCGACCGGCAGCAGGTAGTTGGTGCCGGCAATGGCGATGCCGTGCCCGGCGTAATAGAACACCGCAATATCGGCGCCCTGCGCCTTGCGACCGAAATCGAGCAGCTTCTCGGTCATCTTGTCGCGCGTGAGATTGGTGCCCTCGACGACGTCGAAGCCGACGTTGCGCAGGGTTGCCGCCATGGCCTTGGCATCGACCGGCGGGTTCGGCAATTGAGCCACGCTCTTATAGGCACCGTTTCCGACGACAAAGGCGACGCGGCGGTCGGCCTTGGCGGCTTCAGCGGTCAGCACCATGCAGAGCAGGGACAGAGCGACGGTGAGATAGCGCATCAGGAGATCCCCCAACGATCAAGCGAAGCGTTCACTGCAGCATTTGTCGCGGATCGGCGCGAAAAGTCTTGTTCCCGAGCAAAAAATCACGCTTCCGCCACAAACCAGTTCGCGGGTGTTGCGCCAGATCCACGACGGTCGCGTGTAGCGCGCCCGTTTCGTGATCCGAATCACGTCGCTCGAGGGGAGGCAGGGGCTCCCCGGCGCCTCAGGTTCCTGCCGAACCGCCGATCGGCACGGGCCGAGGTTGCGGCGGACGCAGGTTCAGCAAGTTGCCGGCGAGAATCAACCCAGCGCCGAGCACGGTCAATCCGTCGAGACGCTCCGCATAGACCAGCCAGCCGACGGTGGCGGTCAGCGGAACGCGGAGAAAATCCATGGGTACCACGATGGTGGCGTCGGCATAGAGCAGCGCGCGCGCCATGCAGAAATGCGAGAAGGTCCCACAGAAGGCGACGAGGAGGATCCAGCCACAGGTCGTGGCCGATGGTGGCATCCAGAATACGAGCGAGGGGATGAGACCGGCGATGGATTGCACCACCAGCATCCAGAAGATGATCGACACGGTGGGCTCGGTGCGCGTCAGCAGCTTGACCAGAGCGATCGAGATGCCGAAGCCGACCGCGGCGGCCAGCGCGATGAGCTGTCCCGAATTGACCGCCCCGGTATCCGGGCGGACGATCACGACGACGCCGACGAGGCCGAGCCCGATCGCCGCCAGCTTGAACAGGGTGATGCGCTCGCCGAGGAAGGCTGCCGCCAGCAGCGCCGTCCAGATCGGCATCGTGAACTCGATCGCCACCACCTGGCCGATCGGGATCAAGGTGAGCGCGAAGAACCAGCCGAGCTGCGCGCCGTAATGGACGAGGTTGCGCGCCGCGTGCTGCTTGAGCCGCGAGGTGCGCAGCCTGGCAAAGCCGCCGCTCAGTGCGATGACCGGCGACAGCATCACCAGGCCGATCAGGCAGCGCAGCTCCATCAGCTCGAACACGTTGAGCTCGCGCATGGCTTCGCGTCCGGCCACCGCCATCACCAGCATCAGGCTGAGCCAGCCCGTCATCCACAATGCGGCGATCAGTTTCGAAGCGGGACGATGCATGAGGTGGTGGAGACAGGGAGGAGGGCGGCGAAGGCGCGCTGTATCACCTCGCGTGCAGGGCAATGCAAATGAAATCAACGGTGCAGTGCATCAACGCCGCTACAGGCTTTGCTCGCGACGGACGCGTGTCATCGAGAAAAACGTGGAGTGTGGCTGTGTTTCGTCCTAAAGCGACCGCCGCGAAACAGCCCGTAAAACAGCCCAAGGCAGCCAGAGACAAGACATGACCGAACGCGCCGCTTCAGCCGACTTCGTGACCGCCTTTGCCACTGGCTGGCCGGAGCGGGAGCCTCATCTCATGGTGCTGTCGCTGACCACCCATAAAGGTGTGCAGGACTTTGCCATGACGCGGGAGCAGGCGCTGCTGGTCGCCAAGACCATCAAGCGCACCGCCGCGCAGCTGGCTCCGGCGCCATCCGCAGGTGCGGTCCCCGGCGCCAAGCGCAGCGGCTGATCGGGATCACCGCGACATTGAAATGTTGGCTGCGCGGAACTGGCTGTCGGCCCGGATTGATACCGACTGCCTGTTGCCGCGGGTGGCGAGCGCGATGTTGGCATTGAAGCCGGCGGTGGTTGCAACCAGCTGGAAGTTGCCGCCGCCGCCGCGTCCCTGCAGCACGCCACTGATGCCGCGGCTGGACTCACTCCAGGTTCCAGAGATGGCGGAGCCCTCGGCGATCACCTCGGCCTGCAGAGCGAACTTGTAGGCATCGCTGGCGCAGGTCAGGACGAGCGTCATCCGCGGTCCCGAGACGCCATAACGGGCCCGGCACCGGATGCGCTCGGTTGAGCCGTCCTCGAGGGCAACCGTGCCGCTGCCGCCCCATGTTCCGGCCAAGGCGGTGAAGGGACCGGGATCGGCGCGCCCCGGCGAAGCGGTCACACCCGCCGTCAAAACGACGGCGGCGGCCGCGAGCCGCCGCACCATCTTCAGGAGCGCGTGCTGCGCGCCGTTACAGGCGCGAAGCCTGCCAGCGGCCGCTGCAGGGGATACCTGCCGAGGCGCCGTTCCACTTGCCCGAGCCAGAATTGCCGTTGAGCTGCCCATTCGCATATGCGCCATTGATGGAGACCTTGACGAGGCCTTCGCGTCCAATTGAACCCGACACATTGGCGCCAGCCGCAGAAATCTTACCGTCTGCGACGATCAAGGTCGAGCTGGCTGTGGGCTCGCAGGTGCCACTGTTGGTCACGATCGTCACCTGCCACTGGCCGTCATAGGGCGACTGGGCGAATGCGGGGGCGGCCGAGATAGCCACCAGGATCGACGCGGCGAAAGCCATTCCAATGCGGTCGAGACGCATGAATCGTTGTCCCTCAATGTCGTTTGATCAGGACCTTATTTGGAAGAATTGTGACGAAAATTTGCCGCACCGCCGCAACGGAATTTTATCTAGCAATTTCAGATCATTAACGATTAATGCGGAACTCCGCCTTGAACCATTCGGGCGGCATTATGGGCAAACTGCGCCTTCGCGCACCACACGAGCGGACCAGCGTCACAGCCCTGCAGTGGCAGGTGATGCTGCCGTCGCAGGGCACAGCGCGCCGGCTGGAGCGACGACGCAATTGTCGGGGCGATGCGATCGGATGCTCAGTGCGGGGTGAGGCTGGGCGCGTTGGTCGCGAACTGCTCGTCCTGCGGCTTGGCCGGAATCGTGCCGGTCACCTTGGCCGATTCGATGACATCGCCGAGCAGCTTGAGGCCGAGCGGCGCCAGCGCGCGCTCCCACAGCTCGCGGGCGGTCTCGCCCTTCTTGACGAAGCACCAATCCTGAGCGGCGATGGCGCCCGCATCCATGCGGTCCGCGAGGTGATAGATGGTGCCGCCGGCGATCGGATCGCCTTCATTGATGGTCCACTCCACCGCAGCGATGCCCCGGTGACGCGGCAGCAGCGACGGATGGTAGCCGATGCCGCCGAGCCGGGCGGCTGCGACCGCCTCATGGGTGACGCGGGCGTGGCTATGCGCCGTGACGATCAGGTCCGTGTCGGGGGCGATCTCGCCCGCCGGCACGACCTTCGGATTGGCCTGGACTACGACCTCGATCCCGGCCGCCCGCGCCGCGGCTGCGAGCCGGTCCTCGCCATCATGAACGACGACCCGCGCGATCTCGATTCCTCTCTCGCGCAGCATGTTCAGTGTGGCGACACCGAAATGGCGGGAGCCGACGAGAGTGATGCGCATGGTCAGGGATCTTCCACGGTTGGGGGCTGGATCCGGTCGGACTCTGACCGGATGAAACGGGTCAAACCAAGCCTTGGCCTCCAGGTCAAGCGCCTGCTGTGCCGCCGTCACAGGCTGGCTTCGTCCGACCGGCCGCGGCGTTGGGGGACCCAAACGGGAACGGGAAAGCCGCTCCGAGCCAGAGTTGGGGCAGGGCCCTTCGCGCCTATCGGCGCGCCGATTGCCATGGCCGCCATCAAGATGCAGGCCGAGATGACCGTGGCGGATGACACGCCCTCTTTGGTGCCGGCTGCAGCTTCAGATGGACCGGGAGTCAGGATAGGTACCGGCAGCTCGCCGAAAGGTTGTGTCAAGGCCGGTTGCTGCGTCACGGCAAATCGGTCGACACACCTCAACTAAAAGGGTCGAACTATCAGCCGAACTGATGAGGACAACCGAAGACGCTACTCCTTACGGCTCAATGGACGCGATCTGGTCGGTCTGCGAACGCAATTCCCCTCGGCCAATGGCTGAAGAGGTCAATGAACCTATGATTGTATTATCAGTTGGCCGTCTGCGTAGTAAAATTGACGCTTCTGCATATGACGAAGATAATTTCTTAAAGGCCCTGCAGCACAATGCTCAAGCCGCTCCGCCGCGCGGCCGGATAGCCGGGTGCCGCGCCTGTCACCGATCCCTGGGCAACAGCACCCGGTTATTTGCCGGCGGTCATGTGGCTTCCGACGGCGGATGGTCGATGCCGAGCGCGGCGCACAGTGGTCTGAGATGTTTCTCGTAGCGGCGCCAGCTTCCGATCGAACGGCGGTAGATCGGCTCGCGCACCTGCATCAAGCTCGCCGTGCGCACCATGCGCTCGGTGCGATGGAAGTCGAGGCAGGCATCCTCCCAGTCGAGCCCGCAATGGGCGAGCACGCGGCGTGACACGCCCTCGAGGTCGTCGACCAGATCCTCGTATTGAACGTCCATCAGGATGCCGGGCGGCAGCACCTGGTGCCAGTGGTCCATCACGCTCTCATAGCCCCGGTAGTAGTGGCCGAGCTCGGTCAGGTCGTAGGCGAAGGGCTGGGCTCCGGTGAACAGCAGCGAGTAGCAGGAGACGCAATTGTCGAGCGGGTCGCGCCGCGTGTTGATGATCCTGGCGCGCGGGAATGCTGCGTGGATCAGCCCGACGAACAGGAAGTTCAGCGGCATCTTGTCGACGATGCGCTCGGCCTCCGGCGCCAGCGTCCGAACGCGGGCTGTGTATTCCTGCCCGATCTTCGTCATCTCCTCGGGTGGCAGAAGCGTGATCAGATCGGGATACGCCGGCACGACCTTCTGGCGGTTGGCGCATTCGCCGACGAGCTCCTTGAAGGTCTCGAGCTCGCCCGCGCCGAAGACCTTGGAATGGCTGGCCAGCACCTGCTCCATCAGGGTGGTGCCGGAGCGCGGCATGCCGACGATGAAGATCGGGGCCCAGGAGTTGTCGCCGTGCCCGGTAACCGTGCGAAAGAACTCGGGGGTGAAGCGCGCCGCGACATTTTTCATCATGCCGAGCCGCTGCTCGGAGTCGTAGTCGAAGGTCTTGCGCTTGAGGGTGTTGGCCTTGTGCAGATGCGAGAAGGCCAGGTCGTAGTCCTTCAGGTCGGACAACGCCTTGCCCATCGCGAAATGGGCTGCGATCTGCTTCTCCTGATCGAGCTGGTCGACGCGTTCGAGGAGCTGCCGCAGACTCGGTAGCCGGCTGTCGTCCGGCTTGAACTTCGACATGTTCGCGAGATTGAGGTGGATCGGCGCGTCGTCCGGGGCCAGCTCCAAGGCCTTCTGGAACGCCGCCGTCGCCTCCTCGAAGCGCCCGAGCGCCTGGTAGGCGACGCCGAGATTGTTGTAGGAGCCGAAGCGCTCCGGCTTGATCCTGATGGCCAGCAGGTTCTGCTCGATCGACTCCTCGAGCCGGTTGAGCTCGAGGAAGGCGTTGCCGAGGTTGCCATAGGCGTCGGCATAGTCGGGCCGACTCGCGATCGCCCGCTTGTAGTGCTCGATGGCACGTTCGCGATGGCCCTGGCGCAGCAGCACGTTGGCGATGTTGTTGTGGGTCTCGGCGTGCTCCGGGCTGAAGTCGAGGACCTTGAGGTAGTGTTTCGCCGCCTCGATGTCCTTGCCCGCCGTATACAGCAGGTTGCCGAGCGCGAAATGCGCGTCCAGGTGCTGCGGCTTGTTGTCGATCGCCCGCCGGAGCAGAGCCATCGCCTCGTCGATCAGGCCCTGGTTCTGCCGGACCATGGCGAAGGCGTAGAGAATGCCGGGATGGCTCGGCGACAGCGACAATGCGGTCTCGTAATGCTGTACCGCTACGTCGTAGCGCCCCGCCGAGGCCTCGACGGCGCCGATGCTGCCATGGGCTTCGGCGGACTTGTCGTTTACCGCCACCGCGCGCTGGAAGTAGTCCTTGGCCTCGTCGAGCCGGTTGGCCGTGGTTGAGATCATCCCGAGGCCGATGAGGGCGTCGAAATTGGCCGGCTGGCCGGCAAGGATCAGCTTGAAGATCTGTTCGGCATCGCTGATTTCGCCGCGGCTCTGCAGCCTCTTGGCGACGGCGACCACGCCGTCTGCCAGCGTCTGCAGTGACGCAAGCCGCGTGGCGTCAAATGGCCGCGAGTCCGTCGTCGGCGTGACCACCGGCGGGGCGACGTTGACGGGCTGAGGCTGCGTCATGCCCGCGATCGCCTCGGCGATCGTCGGTCGCAGGGCCTCGGTGCCCAGCGCATCGAGCAGCGGCTTCAGCCGGTCGCCATACATGCGCCAGCGGCCGACCGATCCGGAGAACAGCGGCTTGCGCACCTGCACCACGCTCGCGGTGTTCACCGGGCGTTCGTTCTCGTGGAAGGAAAGGCAGGCCTCATCCCAGTCCAGCCCGCAATGCGCGACGATCTTGCGGGCATTCGGCTCGAAATCGCGCACGACGTCCTCGTAGGACAGCTCGAGCATGACGCCCTGCGGCAGGACCGAACGCCAATGGCTCATCAGCGCCTCGTAGGCCCGGTAGTAGCGACCGAGCTCGGCTAGGTCGTAGGCGAATGGCTGCGGCTCGGCAAACAGTTGCGTGTAGCAGGACAGGCACGTGTCGATCGGATTGCGCCGGACGTGAATGATGCGCGCATTCGGCAGCGCGAGATGGATGAGCCCTGCGAACAGGAAGTTCGACGGCATCTTGTCGACGATGCGCTGGGTACTCGCCGGAAGCTCCGTGAAACGCTGGAGATAGGCGCGCGCGAGGGCGGTGACATCGGCATCGGACAGTTGGGCGAGCATCTCCGGATAGTCGCCGCGGGCGCGATCGGTGAAGAGCCCCGCGGCTGCCGCGAAGTAGTTGACCTCGCCGGCGCCATGCACGGCGGGATGGCTGGCCAGGATCTGCTCGATCAGGCTGGTGCCGGACCTGGGCATGCCGATGACGAACACCGGCGCGTGCGATGGATCGCCATGGCCTGCGCGCGCCTGTAGCATGTCCCTGGAGAACACCGCACGGATGCGCTCGATCTGGCGCAGCGTCTGGTTCTCGTCATAGTTGATGCGGCGGCGCTCGAGGGCATTGCCGGCGTTGAGGTGGACCAGCGACCGTTCGCCGTCCTTGATGTCGGCATAAGCCCGCCCGAGGGTGAAGTGCAGGGCGATGCGCGCATCCTCGGTGAGCGTCTCCGATCTCGCGGCCAGATCCTGCAAGGGCGCCCAGCGCGCGTCGTCGACCGCGAACGGCTTGACCACGCCGTAGTTGAGGTGCGTGCCGATACTGCGCGGGTTGACAGCCAGTGCGGATTCGTAAGCGCGCGCCGCCTCGTCGAGCCGGCCCACGATCGTCAGGACGCCCGCAAGATGGTTCATGGTCGTGGTGTCGCGGGGATCGTGCGCAAGAGCGGCCTGATATCCGGCGATGGCCTCGTCGTAGCGCTGCACGTTCCGCAGCGAGTCGGCGCGATTGCGGTGGGCAATGGCGTAGTCTGGTCGCAGCCGCAGCGCCTCGTCATAGTGGGACAGGGCCTCCTCGTGCCGGCCCGCCGACTGCAGCGCATTGGCGAAATTGTTGTGCGCTTCGGGGAAGTCCGGCCGCTCAGTGACGGCTCGCTCGTAGTGGAAAATCGCCCCCGGCCAGCTCTTCATGTCGAGGTGGATATTGCCGAGATTGTAGTGCGCCTCGGCGAGATGAGGGCTCAACGCGAGCGCCTGCTGCAAGGTGCGAATGGCGGCATCCAGTTCGCCCATCGCTTGATGACAGCCCCCGAGATTGAGCAGGACCGTCGGCATCTTGGGCTCGATGGCGAGCGCTCGGGTATAGTGAGCGATGGCTTCCGGATGCCGGCCGAGCTGCCGGCAGGCATCACCGAGACTGCTGGCTGCTGCCGCAAATTGCGGCCTCGCCGCAAGCGCTGCCTCATGATGCGACATCGCTCGCTCGGACTGGCCGAGCCGCTGCAGGGCGAGTCCGAGCGCCTGGTGGAGGTCCGGGTTCGTGCCATCGATGGCAAGCGCCAGTTCGAGGTGCCGGACGGCCGCTGCGGGATCCCCCAGGCCGTACAGCGCGCCGCCGAGCAGCAGGCGGGGCTCGATCGAGGATTCGTCGAGTGCGGCGGCGCGCGCGAAATGCGATGTCGCCTTGGCGAGGTCGCCCAAGCTTGCGATCGCCTTTCCGACTGTCAAGTGCAGGTCTGCCGAGTCGCCCGCCGCGTCCGCGGCCCGGTCGAGCAGAGTTCGTGCCTCCTGCGCGTCGCCGAGTTGCAGGCGGACAGTCGCAAGGCTGCACAGGGTCCGGAAATGCCTTGGCTGAAGAGCAAGCACTTTCCGGTAGGCCTCCTCGGCAACCTGCAGAGCGCGACCGTCGAGCGTGGACGGGAGTGGCGCGCTGGAGTTGGTCGATGCGGACACGAGTCGGGGGCGGAAGGCGAGTGCTGGCTCGTTCATGATCACAACTGACTGATTGTTCGACGGAAGCAGTTGTCGTGGCGGAATGAAGCGAAACGGAGGCTTGGCGGGTGCCGATCCCGATTGATCGTCTAGAACCCTTCGAGCCGGTGCGGTCGGCGCGCTCCGCGATCTCGCTGCCCGGTCTCGCCAATGTCTTTCGCGCGATCGCCGGCTCTCGCCGGAATGCAACGAAGCCGGCGCAGACCGCGGGGTCTGCACCGGCTTTGATCGGTCGTGTCGTTGGAGGCGTCAGCCCCACATGTGATGCATCGCGTGGTGGTGCGACATGTCCGGACCGCTCGAAGCTGCTGCCGCCGTTGCGGCTGTGGCCGCTGCCGCCGTGTGGTGGCTGCCATGATGGCTGTGGTGGCCGCCGCAGTGGTGCGTCGTGGTGGTGTTGTTGTTGCCGCCGGTTGTTCCTCCGCCGGCCGTTCCACCGCCCGTCGTGCCGCCACCGGTCGTCCCGCCTCCCGTGGTGCCGCCGCCCGTAGTGCCTCCGCCGGTGGTGCCGCCTCCCGTCGTGCCACCTCCGCCCATGCCGCCGCCGGGCGTGGTCGGGCTCGCCGGGGCGCCGCCCGTGCCGTTGGCGATGTTCGGATTGGCGCCCGCCGGCATGCCGGTGCCCTGGGCAATGCCATTGACCGCGGTCGCCGTCACGAAGCTCGTCGCGGATGTCACGTAGGCCGATCCGCCGATCGCGATGTTGTTGCCAGCAATGTCTCCGGCATTGCCGATGTAGTTCGCGGCCGCAGCCTTCAACATCGCCTGATCCGTCGCCAGGGCGGCACCCGTGTCGCCGTTCATGATGCCCATCAGCGCCTTGGTGGCCATGATGGTGTCAGACTGTAGAGCTCCGGCGGCGAGCTCGTCGTCGAACCGTCCCTTGAACACCGCCCCCTGCGCCGCATCGAACGCCGCGCCAAAGTTCTGGTAGTTCGTGATCTGGTCGATCAGGGCTTGCGACGCCGCACCTGTTCCATTGGCGACCGCAACCAATTTCGCACCCAGCGTATTGCCCTCGGCGAGGAACGAGGCCCAGAAATTGGTCTGCGCCTGGTTGTCCTGGAACTTCGTGACGGTCCCGGTCAGGCCGCCGGCCATTTCGGAGAACCCGCCAATGTGACCGGGCGCCCCGGTGCCGCCCGCCGCCGCGTTGAGCGCCGCGTCGTTCTGAAACACGTCGATCATGTCGACGATGTTGTCGGCGGAACCGCGCAGCGCCGTCGGACTGGCCATCGTCTCGGCGACATCGTATTTGTTCAGCTGAAGGTTTGCTTGGCTGAGCAGCGTCATCAGATGAAGTGTCGTCGTTTGGGCAGCAACGGAGGTCTGACCTGCTTCAATCGCGGCGAGCTTCGCCGGGTCATTCAGGATCGCTTGAAGGCCCTGCGTCACGGCCGTGAAATCAGTCTGGATCTGGTTGATGTTGTTGGCGCTCATGCCGCCCAGCGAAAGGTCAGCGACGGCATTGAACACCGTTCCGATGGCGGTCAGGTCGCCCGCTGCCGCTGCAGCAAGATTGGTGGCGCTGTCGTTACCGGCGGGAAGGCTCTGGAACGCCACGTCCATGGCACCCGTGTTGGCCAGGAAGGGAACGTTGTTGAGCGCGGCCGAAAGATGCGCGTCACCCTGGATCTGCGCCAGGATCTGCATCTGCACGTTGTGGATGGTCTGGTCGGCTTCTGCGAGCGTCGCCGGATTGGCCGTCAGCGGGGCGGCGTTGATCAGCGTCGTGAGCTCGTTCGAAACCTGGGTGAGCACCGCGGTGTCGGTCGCGTTGAGCGTGAAGGCCTGACCGCCGACCGTGACCTGGCCGGGATTGGCCAGCATCGCGTTGATGTCGTTCTGCACGGCATGCAGATCGGTGGTGTAGCTGCCGAGGAACGGGTTGGAGTTGCCGCTGTTCTGCGGCGTCGAGAACAGCCCGATCGAGATGCGAGTAGCGTCGTTGAACACGACGCCGGCCTGCACGAGGTCGGTCGACAGGTTGAGCGCAGAGGCGCGAACCAGCAGATTGGACGTGCCATTCGCCAGCGCCGTCGGGTTGAAGGTATTGGCTGCCATTGATCATCTCCCCAAGTTTCAACCCGGCGTCTGCTGCTTGGCGTATCGGCAGCACGCGGGCGTTGATCGGGCTGCGACGTCTCGTTCACCCCTCGCGGAACGGGCGAAATGTCGCAGCCTCAGAGCACCTGGGAATTATTTGCTCCAATGGGGCCAAAAGAAGCGCCGCCGAGTCCTCAAATATGATGTTGTTCGGGCAAATGACTACTGTCGCAGCCGGGTTACGGCCGCGCCAGAAAGCGAACTAACTCCTTGATTTCCGTCGTGGCAGCCCTGTAACACCGTCGCTCAGCGACCCGTCGACGCACGGTGCAGACAAGAAGTTGCCCCGATCTTGGGGCCTATCATCGATCTCTCCTTAGAAAAGTTCCAGCGTGACGGACGCGCTCCGCGCGGAACAGAACATGCATCTTCGCGAATCTCGAGAAGCTCCTTCATTCAGGCCGCGTCATCTCTTCTCCTCGTTGAACTAATCGTCGTTCTCGTTCGCCCGGGAGCGTTGACCTGATCTGGTTGCTCCCGGGTATCTGATACCGCCGCAGTTGGTGCGGGCTGCTTCGTCCTGCCGTGTCAACCCCACATGTGATGCATGGCGTGGAGATGCGACATGTCGGGCCCGGCAGCCGCGGCCTGGCTCGTATGCGCGCCCTGGCTGTGATCGTGATGATGGTGATGATCGCTGTGATGCGTGGCGTTGCTGCCGTTGTTGGCCGTGGTGCCCGCCGACGTGCCGCCGGCCGTCGTTGTTCCGCCGGTCGACGTGCCTCCGTTCGCCG
Source organism: Bradyrhizobium sp. SZCCHNR1053 (assembly GCF_032381235.1). Taxonomy (NCBI): domain Bacteria; kingdom Pseudomonadati; phylum Pseudomonadota; class Alphaproteobacteria; order Hyphomicrobiales; family Nitrobacteraceae; genus Bradyrhizobium; species Bradyrhizobium sp. SZCCHNR1053. The sequence continues at coordinate 532,109 of NZ_JAUHJM010000001.1, read as the reverse complement.
CGGTGCCACCGGCTGCAGCGCCGCCGGCGGCGGTGGTTCCTGCCGCAGCAGTGCCGCCGGTGCCGTTGGCCAGGTTCGGTGTCGCGGTGACCGGAATGGTGCCGTGCGCGGTGCCCTTGATGGAGGTCGCCGCCGAGACCGTCGTGGCCGTCCCGACATAGGTACCGCCATTGACGGGAATGTTGTTGCCGGAGACGTCCATCGCGTCCGCCGCAAAGCCCTGGCCGGCAGCGGCGATCATCGCCTTGTCGGCCGCGAGTGCTGCGCCGGTGTCGCCGTTGAGGATGCCCTGCAGGCCCTTCACGGCACCGGCGGTGTCGGCTTCGAGCGTGCCGCTGAGCAGTTCGTTGTCGAACCGACCCTGGAACACGGCCCCCTGGGCGGCGTCGAAATTGGCGCCGAACTGCTGGTAGTTCTGGATCTGCGTGATCAGGGCCGCGCTCGCCTGCGCACCGCCGGTCGAGATTTTCTGCAGCGTGGCGTTGATGGTGTTGGCCTCGGCCAGGAATGCGGCCCAGAAATTCGTCTGTGCCTGGTTGTCCTGGAACTTGGTGACCGTCCCCTTGAGCCCGCCCGGATCCTCGGCAAAGCCGCCCGCATGGCCGGCGTTGCCGTTGCCACCTGCCGCCATGTTGAGGTTGGTGTCGCCCTGGATGATGTCGATGATGTCGAGCAGGTTGTCGGCAGTGCCGCGGAGAGCGGCCTGATTGCCGGTGGTCGCAGCCTGATCATACTTGCCCAGCTGCAGGTTGATCTGGCCGAGCGCTGTCTGCAGATGGATCGTCGTCAGCGCCGCGGCGTTGGCAGTCTCGCCAGCCTCGATCTGCGCGAGCTGGGTCTTGTTGTTGAGGATGGCCGTCAGTCCGTGCTGGACGGCGGTGAAGTCCGCGGTCACCTCGGCAAGGTTACCGGTGTTGATGCCGCCCGAGGCGACCTCGACGGCCTTGTTGAAGACCAGACCAACGTCCTTCAGGCTGTTGCCGGCGGTAGCGGCGGCAAGACTCGCCGGATCGTCCGCGCCGGCGGGCGACGTCTGGAAGGCAACGTCCTGACCGCCAGTATTGGCGAGGAAGGGCACGTTGTTCAGGGCGTTCGCCAGATGCGCGTCGTTGTGGATCTCGCCCAGGATCTCCTGCTGGAGCGCATGAATGGTCTGGCTGGCCGCGGCCTGTGTGGTGGCGTTCGCAAATTGTCCCGCGGCCTGCAGCAGCGTGCCCAATTGGCCCTCGACATTGGTGAGAACCGCCGTATCGGTGGCGTTCAACGCGAAGGTATGCCCGCCGAGCGTGACCTGGCCCGGATTGGCGAGCATCGCCGCGATGTCGGTCTGCACCGCGGTGATGTCGGCCTGGTAGCTGCTGAGGAAGGCCGGCGAGTTGCCGCTGTTGGCGAGACTGAAGAGACCGAGCGAGGCGCGCACCGCGTCGTTGAAGACGACGCCAGCCTGCACCAGGTCGGTCGAATGCTGGATCGCCGTGGCACGGGTCAAGAGGTTCGACGTGCCGTTGGCAAGCGCGGTCGGGCTGAAATTCACCGGCGTGGCGCCGCCAGCCGGCGGCGTCGACGATGAGCCGCCGGTGCCGTTGGCAATGTTCGGGGTTGCCGTCACCGGGATCGTGCCCTGTGCCAGGCCGTGCACCGACGTGGCCGTCGAGACCGTGGTCGCCGAGCCGACATAGGTCGCGCCGCCGATGGCGATGTTGTTGCCGGAGACGTCCATGGCGTCGGCCGCGAAGCCCTGGCCGGCAGCGGCGAGCGCCGCCTTGTCGGCCGCCAGCGCCGCGCCGGTGTCGCCGTTCAGAATGCCCTGCAAGCCTTTCACGGCGGCCGCCGAGTCGGCTTCCAGCGTGCCGCTGAGCAGCTCGTTGTCGAAGCGGCCACGGAAGACGTTGCCTTGGGCGGCGTCGAAATTGGCGCCGAACTGCTGGTAGTTCTGGATCTGCGTGATCAATGCCGCGCTGGCTTGCGCGCCACCGGTCGAAATCTTCTGCAGGGTTGCGTTGATGGTGTTGGCTTCGGCCAGGAATGCGGCCCAGAAATTGGTCTGCGCCTGGTTGTCCTGGAACTTGGTGACCGTGCCGGTCAATCCGCCGGGATCCTCCGCGAAGCCGCCGGCATGGCCGGGCATTCCGTTGCCGCCGGCCGCCATGTTCAGATTGGCGTCGTTCTGGATGATGTCGATGCTGTCGAGCAGATTGTCCGCGGTGCCGCGCAACGCGGCCTGATTGCCGGTCGTCTCCGCCTTGGCATACTGGTTGAGCTCGAGGTTGACCTGTCCGAGCACCGTCTGCAGATGGATGGTCGTCAGCGCGGCTGCATTCGCCGTCTCGCCTTTCTCGATTTGGGCGAGCTGGGTCTTGTTGTTGAGAATGTTGGTGAGACCTTGCGAGATCGCGGTGAGGTCGGTGGTAACCTCCTGAAGGTTGCCGGTGTGGATGCCGCCGGAGGCGAGGTCGACGACCTTGTTGAAGACGAGGCCGACGTCCTTCAGCGTGTTGCCTGCGGTCGCAGCGGCCAAGGTCGCCGCATCATCGGCACCGGCCGGCGTATTCTGGAAGCCGACGTCCTGGCCGCCGGTGTTGGCGAGGAAGTTGACCTTGTTGAGCGCGCCGGACAGATGCGCGTCGCCGTTGATCTCCTGCAGGATCTCCTGCTGGACCGCGTGCAGCGTCTGATCCGCGGCCGTGATCGTGCCAGCATTCGTGATCTGCGGTGCGGCCGTGAGCAGCGTCGAGATCTGCGCCTGCACGTTGGTAAGAACGGCGGTGTCGGTCGCGTTCAGCGTGAAGGCCTGGCCGCCCAGGGTCACCTGGCCGGGATTGGCGAGCATCGCGGCGATGTCGTTCTGTACGGCGTGGAGGTCGGTCGTGTAGCTGCCGAGGAACGGGTTCGAGTTGCCGCTGCCGGCCTGTGAGAACAGGCCGAGCGAGGCGCGCACTGCATCGTTGAACACCACGCCGGCCTGGACGAGGTCGGTCGACATGTTGAGCGCTGAGGCGCGCACCAGCAGGTTCGACGTTCCGTTGGCCAGCGCCGTCGGGTTGAAGGTGTTGTTCGCCATAGATCATCTCTCCCCAAGTTCATCCGACGCCCGGCAGGGCCCCGTACCGAAACTGGCCAGACGATGCGGAAGCGCATCGGCCCTGCGTCGGACGTGCTGCGCGCCGCGCCTCACGCCCGTGCGCTTCTGTGCCGTGCGCTTCTGTGCCGCGCGCTTTTCTGACGCGCGTTACTTTGTCGCACCTCGCTATATGCTCGGAGCAATCGGGCCAAAAAAGGCGTGGGGGAGTCCGCAATTATGTTGTTCTCGAGACATCGCGGATCTGTGACGGATGCGCCGCGATCGCGTGCCAAGTGATTGATTCTTGGTGGCAAGCGGCAAATGCGAGGGGGCGCGATCAGGCGCGAGCTGCATGTTGTCGTCAAGATGCTGCCTGCATCTCGCCGGTGAGTGGCCGGTCTCCAGAAGTCAGCCGTAGGGTCTGTCAGACGTTGTCAAGGCTGCCTGGCGACACTTGCGCGCGGCCTTGCCGCAGGGCCATCGCTGGAAAAATGCCACGATGGATCATCCGTCCGGGTGAGCTTTAAGGTGAAGGCGTGGCGGCCGGCCAACCGCGCCGAACGCTGTTCAGGACGGCGGCGCAGCCTGGCGCTGCGCCAGGAGCGCAGTCCTGATCTTCTGCAGCAGCGTCGTATAGAGCTGATTCCAGGCCGGATCATTCTGCCCGTTCGCGTCCAGCCCTTGCTTGGTGAGGCCGAGGCTGATCCGGTAGACGGCGAGGGCGCCGTCGATGTTGCCGAGCGGAACGAAGGCATCGCCCAGATTCTGGTAGGAGTTTGCAAGCGTCTGCTGCAGCAACGGATCGTTGGAGGCGCTGTTGGCGAGGTGGGTAATCAGCGCGGTGTTGGCGCGACGCTGATCGAAGGCTTCGGCATGCCGGCCCTGGGCGGCGAGCACGTCCGCCAGCAGAGCGTGACACCAGGCGAGATCGCGCTGGAAGCTGAGATTGCCGCGGTGTGCTGCGGTCAGCTTCTGAACGATGGCGAGGCTGGCGGAATAGGCGGCATGCGCGGCCTCGAGGTTTCGCTGAACGAACAGCACGGCGCCGATGCGGTTCAAGGCGACCGAGAGGTTGCGTTGAAACCCGGCGTCGTCCGGATTGGCTCCGGTCAGGTGTCTGACGATGGCGATGCTCTGCTTGTAGTTCTGCAAGGCCTCCATCAGATCGCTGGCGGTGGCCGCGCGATCGCCTTCCGCGATCCCGGCGGCAGCCTGATCCAGCAGTCTGCCGGCGGCGACCGTGACGCCGACCGCAAGGCCCCCGTGGGGAACGTCGCCGCGCGGCTGCGCCAGCAATGCGGCGAGCGCGACCGGCTCGTCGCTCTCTACGGAGTCCTGCACAGACTCTGCCCTGGAGGTTCGATGCCGATCAAAGGGCGCAGGCGGCGCCTGCTGCTGAGAGGTGCGCGGTTTCGGAGGCAATCCCTGTCCGAAGCCGGGAATTCGAAGCAACATGCCCTCGACCTGCGCGGCCGTGATCAGGCGCGTGCATTCGAACTGTCGAGGCGTGCCCTGCCATCGCGGGCACCACAGAAAGTCCTCATGGTCGAAGCGATGACGGACATCATTCCAGCAACTGTTGCAGGCGTGACGGTTGATGACCCGATAGGGGGTCGCAAACTCGTTGGTCGGATGAGTGAAGCCGCTGATCAGCACGACCGGAGTGCCGACAGCCCAGGCCAGCCATGACAGCCCCGAGGAAAGGCCGATGAAGAATGCGGCGTGCTTGAGCCAGCGGGCGCGCTCGGGCAACGGCCGGTCACCGGTCTGATCCTCGGCTGCGGCGGGAATTTGCGTTCGGAAAGTGCCGTGGCTGCGCGCCGCGGTCTGATCGATGCAGATCACGCGATAGCCGGTCGCGCGCAGGAAATCGACGAGGCTCTGCCAGCCCTCAGGATTGTTCCAGTGCTTGCACGCGGTCGTCGCCTGCACCGCGATGCAGACATAGGGCTCCTCGATGGGACGGCTGTCTTCGCTCAGTGCGACGCGCGGCGGCTGCTCGGCCGGATCGACGCCGAGGATATGAGCGGCCGTCCGATGCAGGCCGACCTGCCGGAAATCACAGGGCTGATGGACCAGCTCGGCATCGTCGAAGAACAGCGCGACCGAGTAGGTGGCGTAGTATCGCTCCGCCTGGACCATCTCGTGGCTGAGGAACGTGATGTCAGGGTAGGCGGCGCGGAACAGCGGGATCAGCGGCTCGCCCATAGCACAGCTCAGGCGGCACCGATGCAGGTCCTTGAACCTCACCGCATAGCCCATCCAGCCGATGATGTCGCCGATCGTGCCGACCGGGAACTGGATCAGGACGTCTCGGTCGGTGGCATCATAGTCGTGGCACAACAGCAGCTCGGGCTCTGACCAGACTTCGAGCCTGAACGGGACGAAATAGCGCTTGCTACTGTTGACGTGCCCTGAACGCAGGTCGATGTCGAACAGGACGTTGGTGGTCTCGAGATCGCTCAGCCGGACGCGCCAGGGGTGTCCGGTGTCGGGGAGCATCACACGGCAGCCGTCGTTGAAATCGAAGCGCAGCCCCTGGGGACCCTCCTGGGTCGGCACGGCCGCTGGCGGCGGCAGCCGCGGCTTGCGTGCGTGATCAGACGCCTCAGTGCGGGCGCCGGGCTGGGCGTCGGCGGGTAACGCACGTGTCGGCACCATCGCCGGGTCCGAGGTGCGGGGAAAATTTGCAACGTTCATGTTGAGGTGCTGACGCGGTCTGCGTTCATTCGTGTGCGATGACGCCGACCGCGGCTGTTCGGGCCTTGTTACTCCACGAAGGCGCGGCGCCACTGATCGAGAACCGGCTTCATCAGATAGCTGAGCATCGTCCGGCTGCCGGTTTGAACATAGACTTCGGCCTGCATGCCGGGCATCAGGTTGACGTTGCCAAGCCGCTTGCGCTCCTCGTCGGACAGCGTGATCCTGACCGTGTAGAAGGTGGAGCCGGTTCGCGGGTCATTGGTGATATCAGGCGACACGAACGAGACCTGGCCGCTCAATTTCGGCGTGGTGCGCTGGTTGAAGGCGTTGAAGTGGACCATCGCATCCTGCCCGGTGTGAACGTGATCGATATCCTTGGGCTGGACGTGCCCTTCGACCTGCAGTTCGTCCGAATCGGGGACCAGCTCCATGACGGTCTCACCCGGCTTGATGACGCCGCCGATGGTGTGGATCGCCAGCTGGTGAATGGTGCCGGAGTTCGGCGCGCGCATCTCGATGCGATCGAGTTGGTCGCGCGCGGCGACGCCCTTCTCGACCAGATCGCCTTCCTTGGCCTGGGACTCGCTGAGGTCCTTGACCACCTCGCTGCGGAAATCCTGATCGATCTTGACGGTCTGGAGCTCGGCTTCGCTGATCTTGGACCTCGTCTCGGCCACGCTGGAGACCAACTGGCCGCGTTCGCCGTCGATTCGAGCGGCTTCCCGCTGCAGCGTCGTCAGTCGCGTTAGCGGAACGAGCCGTTTGTCATAGAGCTCCTGCACGCCGGCCAACTCGCCCTTGATCAACTCGATCTGCTTGTTCTTGGATTCGAGCTGAGACTCCATACCGCTGATCTCGTTGTTCAGCTGGACGATGCGGCCTTGCAGCAGCTCCTTCTGGCTCTTGCGGGTCGTGGCACGGGCCTTGAACAGCGCGTTCTCCGACGCGATGACGGTGCGGACATTTGGATCGTCCTGACGTGAGGTCAGCGTGGACGGATAGTCCGGCTGATCGAGACCGTCACGCTCGGCCGAGAGCCGCGCAATCTTGGCGCGCTGTTCGTTCAATTGCTTGGTGATCGCCTGGAGCTGGGCCTGGCTCTGCGTGGCGTCGAGCCGCACGAGCAGATCGCCCGCTGCGACGCGCTTGCCGTTGTCGACCTTGATTTCCGCGACAATGCCGCCGGTCGGATGCTGAATCGCCTTCACGTTGGATTGCACCACGAGATTGCCGGGGACCACGATCGCGCCGGCGAGCGGCACGAGGGTCAGCCAACCGCCGCCGAGAACGCCGGCGACAAGCAGCACCCGCATGCCGAGACGCAGCTCGTTCTCGAACATGCGGCTGACGCGCGGCACCAGCGATTCGTCCGAGCCGTCGTCGAGATCGGCCGCCGTTCCTTGCGTCGCAATGAAGGTCATGCCGGTGGTCAAGGCCGTGCCGGCGGTGCCGACCAGGCGGCCGACTCGGGTTTGCGGAACGACAGGCGCATGCGCCAGGCGGGCAGGGAGGTTCTGCTGTCCCATCGGCCGCGGCGCACCGACGCCGAAATTGCCGTCGCGTCGCGCATCCTGCAGGTCGAGCAGGGATGCCGAATTGCCGCCCGCCATGCGTGCAGGCGGATTGCGCTGGGGTGGCGACAGCTCCGGCTCGTAGCCACGCATCGGTGCGGGCTGCTGCCAGTCCATCTCGCGGATGCCTTCACCCCGGCGTGCCCGGGGCGCCTGGGCGCCGAGACCGAACAGCGACAGCGACGCACCGAGGGCGCGGCCCATGGTGCTGCCCTTCTTCTTCGAGCGCGGCTTTGGCCTGACTTGCGACGGCGGCGGACGCCGGCGCTTCTTGCCGCCGTCACGTGCGCCGCGGCGCTGCCGCGGGTCCTCGTCCGAGCCGTCGTCGAATGCGCCCTGCAGCCGCTGCAGTTCGAGAATCAATGCATCGCCCTGCGGACCGACGGCGCGGGTCTTCGGTCGCACATAGTCGTCGTCGTCGAAGGGCCTGAAGTCGTTGATGTGTTTCATTGATCAAGCGCTTTCTGCTGGGGCGGCGCGACGAAGCGAGCGGGCGTTCGGATTTGGCGCCGCTGCCGGAGCTGCAACCCTGGGCGGAGCAGGAGCATGCGCGACGGCAGGTCCCGCGGCCTTGTTGGCCCCGGCGACGCGGGCAAAGATCTCCTGGCAGGGCCCGAATGCGATCGCCTTGCCCTCGTACAGCACCAGCGCCACGTTGAGCGCATTCAGCGCGCTGGGACGGTGTGAGATCACGATCACGATGCTCTGATTCTGTTGCCGCATGATCTGAATGGCGCGGCTGAGCGCGTTCTCGCCGTCGGTGTCCAGATTGGCATTTGGCTCGTCGAGGACGATGAGAAACGGATCGCCATACACCGCGCGGGCCAGACCCACGCGCTGCCGCTGACCGGCCGACAGCGACATGCCGCCTTGGCCGATTCGCGTCGAATAGCCTTCCGGCAGCCGCAGGATGATGTCGTGCACGCCGGCGATCTGCGCCGCCTTCAGAATCGCATCCGAGCTCGCATTCTCGTCGAAGCGGCAGATGTTGTCGGCGATGCTGCCATCGAACAGGGCAACGTCCTGCGGCAGGTAGCCGATGTGGCGGCCGAGATCCTCGTTGCTCCATTGGTCGAGCGCTGCGCCGTCGAGGCGGACGGAACCATGCTGTGCAGGCCAGATGCCGACCAGCGCCTTCGAGAGTGAGGTCTTGCCGGAGGCACTCGCGCCGAGCAGTGCCAGACCCGTGCCTGCCTTGATCGAGAACGACACGTTTTGAACAATCGGCCGGTCGGTGCCCGGCGCGGTGACCGTCAGCTCCTGTACGGTCAGCTCGCGGAACGGGCGGGGCAACGCGACCGGCGGCGCTTCCGGCCTGGCGGTGGCCTTGCAGATATCGCGCAGACGCGCGATGCCCTGGCGCGCGGCGACCAGCTGTTTCCAGCTGCCAAGTGCGATCTCGATCGGGGCGAGCGCGCGGCCCATCAGGATCGACGAGGCCATCATCACGCCGCCGGAGGCCTGCTCGGAGACGACGAGCGCCGCGCCGATGCCGAGCATGCCCGACTGCAGGATGAAGCGCAGCACTTTCGCGGCGGCCCCGAGATTGGCGTAGACATCGCTCGCGCGAATGTTGTCCTTCAGATAGCGCTCGTTGACGGCGTTCCAGCGTGCCGAGAAGCGATCCAGCATTCCGAGCGCGCGAATCACCTCTGCATTGCGCTGGGTAGCATCGGCGAGAACCTGCCGTGCGGCGCTCGTATCGCTGGCGGATTTGCTCGCCTGACGCGACAACCGGTCGGTCACCAGCGTCATCGAGATGATTCCGACCGTGCCGATGACGGCCGTGATGCCGATCAGCGGATGAAACAGAAACATGCCGATCAGGAAGATCGGTATCCATGGCATGTCGAGAAAGGCGGTCGGTCCCATGCTCGACATGAAGGCGCGGAGCTGGTCGAGATCGCGCAGTGGCTGCTGCATCAGCATCGGCTTGGTGCCGCGCAGGGGCAGGGTGGCCAGAGCGTGATGAATCGCGTCCTGCAAGCTCGCGTCGAACACGGTCGCCACCCGGCACAGCATGCGGGTGCGCAATGCGTCGAAATAGCCTTGAATCAGATAGACGACCAGAATCATCACCGACAGGCCGACGAGCGTGGCGAGATTTTTGCTCGGAACGACGCGATCATTGACCTGCATCATATAAACCGAGCCCGAGAGCATCAGGATGTTGATGACGCCGCTGAACACGCCGATGCCGGCCATGCGTTTGACAGCCTGGCGCAACCCGCGCGTCACCGGATCGTCGCTTCCCGAGAGAAGGTCGTTGAGGGCAGCCGCGGCTTTCGTTCTCGGGCGGTCTTGAGCCAGACTCATCCAGGCGCGTCTCCCAAAACACAGTGCTTCACTCCGCGCTATTGACAGTCGATACCGACGATTTTCCGGCAACAATTGGACACGTGGGCAATTCTGTCGCAGCGACGGGGGTACACGACCGGTGCGAGGTACAATGCGCCGGGCCGGCTCTGAAAAGTTGTGGCGTCGCTCAGCGCGATCGGGTCTGCGCGAAATCTGTCCGCGATCGTCGATAGTTGCAGCGTGATAACAGCCATCGGCATGCGACGCGCGTCACACATTCGTCCGTCTATCACCTTGGTTCCGTACTCATTGGTCGCGGTCCGGGCCGAATGACGCCACGAAGGCGAATAAATCTTCCTGCGGTGCAACGCACAGGCGTTGTCATCTCGATCATGCGGTATTCGATGATGGTGCTGAGAACGATCATGATGGCGGCGGCAACACGAGGGCGTGCGGCTCCGCGCACCAATCCAAGACGTGCAATCAGCTCAGCCGGCCATGGTGGCCGACGATGTGTTCTATCATCGAACGTGCGGCCGCTGTGGAACCAGTGACCCGTCCAGCATCGGGCGCACGAGATCAACATCAACTCGAGGGAGGACGAAGCAGATCAGTCCGCGGGTGATCCGAGCAACTCGTCACCGGCTCGGGCCGCGGCAGCTGATCGACCATAGGCGTGATCCAACCGATCACGTTCAAGCGTAGCGGGGCAACGATTGGGTGCAGAACGGCGCTGTGACGCCGAAGTCGGACGAAGTTGCTCACTTAGTAAAGCGTATCCGGGGGACGACAAAGTTGCTGGACGACATCACCATCGAGACGCGTGATGCGGGAATGGATTCGGGTCGAGGGGCGGCCTGCAGGGTTGAATACCTAATCATCCCGCGCCGGATCGATCCGCTGAGACGAAATACGGTCGCCGGGTCGGCGGTGAATCGCGCCGATCGCGTGCGCGCAGCTCTGGAGGCGCACGCATGAAGATCCGCAAGACCGACTATGGAACGATCATCCTGCACTGGACCCTGGTTGGGGCCACTGTGATCGCCTTCATGACAGGGCTTCGCATGGCGACCGAAGCGCCTGGACACGCGTGGATCGCCAACAATCTCGACTGGCTGCTGCCCCGGCACCGGACCTGGACCTGGCACATGCCGGCTGGGGTCGTGCTCGCGAGCGTGGCCCTCGCCTACATGATCTATATCTCGAAGTCAGGGCTCGGTCGCCGCGTCACCATCGACAAGATGCGCTTCAAGGGCTTGCTCGGCCGCCGGCCGGCGCGGCTGGGATCGATCAGTGTGATGCTGCACTGGGTGCTTTTCATCTCCATGGCGATCCTGATTGTCACCGGAGGCATGCTCTTCTTCGGCGTGGCCTCCGGCTACGTCACCATGATGATCCACTGGTACGCGACCTGGGTGATCCCGGCCTTCGTGGTGCTGCACGTCCTGGTTCACTTCAGCATCGGCGGAAAGATGCAGCTCTATCGCGTGTTCCGGCCGGCGCCGTTGCCGCCCCCGCCGCCGAAGCTCGATCCCGTCGAGCTCCTCACGATGTTGGTTGAGCAGTCGGAAAAGCTGGAGGAGGCGGAGGCGCCTCCGAAGAGGCCGGCGCCCGCTGCGCGGCCTGCAGCGCGTGAGCCGATGCCGGCGCCGCGGCGCATGGAGGAGCCGATGCGGGCGCGTTCCGAGCCGCGTGTGCCGCCAGGCCGCATGCGTCCGCCGCCGGCACCTGCCAAGGGCAATTCCCGCCGCCGCAATCCGAGCTTCCAATCCAACCCGTTCATGGTCGCGATCGCCGCAGCCATCGTGATCGGTTCCGCGATGTTCGCCGCCGACTACTACGCCGAGGACACCGTCACGGTGTACCGGATTGCCACATCCGATGCGCCGACCCTCGACGGCGATTCGTCGGATCGCGTCTGGCGCAACATCCAGCCGCACATGGTCACGACCAACCAGGGCGACAATTTCGACGGTACCGGCGAATCGCGAGTGTGGATCAAGGCAGCGCATGACGGCACGTGGGTCTACTTCCTCGTCATCTGGGAGGATCCGACGCGGTCGTTGAAGCAGCTGCCGCTGATCAAGAAGGCGGATGGCTGGCATCTCCTGCAGAACGGATTCGACAAGGGCGACGAGAACGACTTCAACGAGGACAAGTTCTCGCTGTTGTTCACGACGCTGCCGATCACCTTGGCCGCGGACCGAACGTTTCACATGAGCTCGCAGCCGATGCCAGACAAGCCGCCGACCCTGTCCGGTCGCGGCATCCACTACACGCCGGCGCCGAATCTCTATGCCGACGCCTGGCTGTGGAAGGCGACGAGCGGCGGCCCGACCGGATGGATGGACGATGATCATTTCGGTCCGCCTGCGGAGCCGACACCGGATCAGGTCAAGGGACTCACGCCCTACAAGGGCGGGTTCGCGTCGGATCCGGGCACCGCGAACTATTCGGACAATTTCGTGATCGACAGGGAGGCCGCAAGACTAGGGAATCGGGGTGTGAGACCGAAGCGTCTTCCGAAGGACGTCGCCGCGATGACCGCGGCGATGGGCGAGATCAATCTCGATCCGAACATCGGCGAGAGTGAAGGCGCACGCTGGTTCATGACGGAGGCCGAATCCGTGCCGTATTCGGCCGAGGCGGATGCGCAGACGCCGATCGGGACCGTCGTGCCCGGTGTTCTCGTCAGCGGCGAGTTCACCGGTGATCGCGCGGACATCCGTTGCGCAGCGCGTTGGGCCGCGGGCCATTGGACGCTCGAAATTGCCCGCAAAATGGACACGAAAAGCAAGTACGACGTTCCGATCAAGAATGGCGTGTTCATGCGTGTCGCAGCGTTCGACCATACCCAGATCAGACATACGAGGCAGATCCGGCCTATGCGACTTGAGGTGCAGTGATGGGTAAGATTTGCAAAATCCAGTACAACAGGGAAACGTTCTACGCGAATGTGGGCGATATCCTGCTCGACGGCGCCATCAACAGCGGCGTGGATCTGCCCCATGACTGCCGCAGCGGAATCTGCGGATCCTGCAAAGTGACGGTCGTCGACGGCAAGCTGTTCGGCGGCATGGAAGGCGACATGGCGCATGCTTGCCAGGCGCGTGTGGTGTCCGACCTGAAGATCATCACGGAGCCCGTGCCGGACACGGTGACGATGAATTGCGAGGTGGGTGATCTCGTCCGGCTCGCGCCCGATGTCGTCGGTGTCACCATCGAGATGCCGAAGCCGCTGCGATTCTTCCCCGGGCAATACGCCAAGGTCCAGTACCGCGGCTTTCCGACGCGTTGCTACAGCCCGACCTATCCGATGGTCGGCGCGCCTGACAGCCATCTGCTGTATCTGCACATCCGCATCCTGAAGGATGGCTTGGTGTCGTCGGCGCTTGGCCGCGACATCCAGGTCGGCCATCGCGTCAAGCTGACGGCGCCGCTGGGCACTGCGTTCTTCCGGCAGAAGCATCGCGGTCGAATCATCCTGGTCGCGAGCGGCACGGGCTTTGCCCCGATGTGGGCGATCGCGGTCGCCGCCATCACCGAAAATCCGAAGCGCGAGATCGTCTTCATCGTTGTGTCGCGCACCTTGCAGTCGTTCTACATGCATCAGGCGCTGTGCCGGCTCGCGCGCTTCCCGAACGTGAAGATCATCCCGATCGTGTCGGAGCCGCAGAACGTCTCGCCGGCGATTCGCAGCGGCCGGCCGACCGAACACATGCCGGAGCTCACACCGAACGACGTCGTCTACACCTGTGGCGCGCCGGCCATGACGGAGGCGGTTGCGAAGATGGCGCGCGGGGCCGGAGCGAAGTGTCACTGCGATCCGTTCGTATCATCGGCGCAGCCCTCCGAGTCGAGCGGCGGACTCATGAATCGGCTGGTCGGGTGGCTCGACAGCCAGCGCGGCCGGCCGGCCATGTTCCAGCCGGCGGAATGAGATCGTGGCGGCCGCGACGCGCGCGGCCGCAGTCCGGCGCTCAGCCGGCCACGAAAGCGAGCAGAGTGCCGGTGGCCGACGCGGGCGGAACGATCAGGCTCGCGCCACTGCGCACGGCTGCCGCGTCCAGAACCTTTTCGGTGGCGGTCAGATCGTGTGAGGCCAGCACCAGGCCTGCGCCGCCCCGCTCCGGCAGGCCGGCAAGCGACACACCCGGATAGCGCGCTGCGAGCTGGTCCCTGGTCAGGAATACGAAATCGGCGCGGTCACCGCCCGAGGTGACGGTCACGGCGCCGTCGGCTTCGTCTCGGCCGTCGCGATCGATCAGGCGCGACAGGTGAGCCGCGTCCTTGGCCGGGTCCGGCGTCACGATCAGCGCCTGCTTCAGTTGCTTGGCGGCGTTGGCATGGCGCATCAGTTCCGGGATCCAGACCGTCTCGCGCGTCTTGTGCTGGCAGGCGAAAATGCGCAGGCCGCCCGGAGCCTCCGCGACCGGCCATTGAAACACGCGGAATTTCGCGGCCGAGATGCTGCCGTCGGGCAGGGGCACCGGACGCTCGAAGTCGATGGGACCAATCGGCTCGAAGCCCTTCGCGCGAATTTCCTCTGCGCCGGCCGCGGAATCAATCGCCGTGAAGGCGATGCGCTCGATGCCTTCGCCGCGCTGGGCGAGGAAGTTGCGGGTCGGAACGTTATGGTCGGTCTCGGCGAGGATGCCGAGCAGCTCGATGTAGTCCGGATCGAGCATGATGGTGTAATTGCCGGATCCCATCTTGGCGCTGTGCGTGCCGCGCGGAGACAGCGTAAAACCCAACCGCTTCCAGGTATCCGCCGCCGCGTCGAGATCCTTCACCACGACGACCGCGTGATCGATACCGATGACATTCTTGAGGGCCACGCGTTTGTCTCCTTGCAGCGAACTTGGCATATTGGCGGCCGAACTATGCCCAATCGACCCATGCACCGCAACCGGCGCAGCCGGGCGCCGGGCGCAAGGCAAGATCGACCTCCGGGATGTTGGTCGATCAGCAAGGATGAGCTGTCCTCCATGAGCATGACCGCAGAAAACGTTCAATGGCCGCCGTCCTTGTGGGCCGCACAGACCCCGCCTGGCCCTGATCTGCCCGTGCTACAGGGCAGCTTGCAGGCCGATGTCGTGATCATCGGCGGCGGCTTCACCGGCTTGTCGACGGCGCTGCATCTGCGCGAGGCCGGCGTCGATGTCGCGATCGTCGAGGCGATGGAGCCGGGCTGGGGCGCATCCGGCCGGAACAACGGTCAGGTCATTCCGACGCTGTCACGTCCCGATCCTGACGATCTCGTCGCGCGTCATGGCGCCGCGGGCGAGCGCTTCGTGGCGATGTTACGCGACAGCGCGTCCAGTCTGTTCGACACCGTGAGACGGTACAACATCGACGCCGAGCATGAGCAGGCCGGCTGGGTCCAGCCGGTGCATACGCCCGGCCGCATCAAGATCGCCGAGCGCAGGTTCAAGCAGTGGTCGAAGTTCGGCGCGCCGGTCGAGCTGCTGTCGCGCGATCAGGCGCGAGACATGCTCGGCTCGGACGCCTGGCATGGCGGCTTCTGGAACAAGACCGGCGGCCACATCAATCCGCTCGCGCTGGCGCGTGGCTTGGCGCGGACGGTGCTGAACCTGGGAGGCCGGATCTATGCGCGCTCGCCGGTGATCGATTTCGCCCGGCGGGGGGATCGCTGGATCGTGCGCACCGCACGAGGGGAGCTGTCGGCGCGCGCGCTGGTGCTGGCGAGCAATGCCTATAGCGGCGAGTTCTCCAAGGCGCTCGCACCGGATATCGCGCACGAGGTGATGCCGGTGCTGTCGTGGCAGATGGCGACGCAGCCGCTGTCGGACAATGTGCGGAAGACCGTCATCCCGGCGCGGCAGGCGATGTCCGATACCCATGGCGAACTCTATTTTGCGCGTTACGACGCCCGCAACCGACTGGTCACCGGCGGCGCCGTGATCGGCCCCGGCAATAAGGCCGAGCGGCTGAAGGCGCGGATCGCCGAACGCCTGCAGCGCCTGTGGCCGCAGATCGGCGAGGTCAGGTTCGACTACGTCTGGAACGGCTATGTCGGCATGACCACGGACTACATGCCGCGGATTCATCGCCTCGGTCCTGATGCCTATGGCTGGACCGGCTGCAACGGCCGGGCGGTCGCGCTCACGATCCCCCTCGGTGCGGAGCTTGCGAAAGCGGTGCGCGGCGTGTCGGCGAACGAGCTGGCGCTGCCATTCACGGAGCCGGTCACCATTCCGGCGCACGCCCTGCTGCGTCCGTTTGCGCCGCTGATGCTGCTCTTGTACCGATACCGTGACGCGCGCGAGATCAGCTAAGAGGTGGGATGTTCGGTCCGGGCGAAGTCGCCGCCCGGAATGGCCTCGAGCAGAGCCTGCGTATACGGATGCTGCGGGTTGCCGAACACGTCGTGCGTGGGTCCATGCTCGACGACGACGCCGTCCTTCATCACCGCGACCAGATCGCAGATCTGGGCTGCAACGCGCAAGTCATGCGTGATGAAGATGATCGACAGGTCGAGCCGCTCGCGCAGGCTGGTCAGCAGCTTCAACACCTGCGCCTGGACGGAGACGTCGAGCGCGGACACCGGTTCGTCCGCGACCAGCACCTTGGGCCTCAGTGCCAGCGCGCGCGCCAGCCCGATGCGCTGACGCTGACCTCCGGAGAACTCATGCGGGAAGCGATCGGCGGCGGACGGGTCGAGCCCCACCAGGCTGAACAGCTCGCGCGCCTCGGTCAGCGCCTGGTCTCGCGCGGCGCCATGCACGATCGGTCCCTGCGCCACCAGTTCGACCGCCTTGCGCCGGGGATTCAGCGAGGCGAACGGGTCCTGAAACACCATCTGCATCTGCCGGGTCCGGCTTCTGATCTCGCTGCGCGAGAGGCGAGCCCAGTCCTGACCGTCGAGCAGGATCGTTCCTGCGTCGGGATCGATGAGGCGGATGATGCAGCGGGCGAGGGTGGATTTGCCGGAGCCCGACTCGCCGACGATGCCGAGAGTTGCGCCCTTTGGCAGTGCGAGCGAGACGTCCCTGACCGCATGGGTGACGCGCTCGCCGCGGCCGAGGAAGCCACCGGTGCGATAGGTCTTCGAGACGCCGGAGATGGTGAGGATCATCCGGTCCGACAGCTCGCGTGCCGGGGGCGCCGCCACGGGCGGCACCGCGGCGATCAACTGCCTGGTGTAGTCATGCTGCGGCCGTTGCAGGATATCCGCCGCCGCGCCCTGTTCGACGACGATCCCATGCTGCATCACGACGACGCGGTCGGCGATCTCGGCGACGACACCGAAGTCATGGGTGATGAACAGCACCGCGGTCTTGCGCCGCTGCTGCAACTCGCGGATCAGCTTGAGGATCTGGGCCTGCGTCGTGACATCGAGCGCCGTGGTCGGCTCGTCGGCGATCAGCAGCTTCGGATCGAGCGCCAAGGCCATGGCGATCATCGCGCGCTGGCGTTGGCCGCCGGACAACTCGTGCGGATATGCCTTCGCCGCGCGCGGCGGATCGGGAATATGGACGTCGGACAACAGGGACAGCACGCGCGACCTGATCTCGGCCTTGGAGAGATCGGTATGGATGTCGAAGACCTCGCCGATCTGGTCGCCGATCGTGCGCAACGGATTGAGCGCGGTCATCGGCTCCTGGAACACCATCGCGATCTCGGCGCCACGAATCCTGCGCATCTCGGCCGCTGGGGCGGTGCAGAGATCGCGTCCGGCAAACAGGATCTGTCCGCCGTCCGTAGCCACTCCCTCCGGCAGCAGCCGCATGATGGCATTGGCCATCATCGACTTGCCGGAGCCGGATTCGCCGACGATGCAGACGATCTCGTTTTCGGCGATCGCAAGCGAGACCTCGGAGATGGCATGCGTGCGGTCGGCGCCTTTCGGCAGACGAACGCTGAGGCGATCGACGGTCAGAACGGGCTGTGCTGGACTCATCGCTGCTTCAGCCGCGGGTTCAGTGCATCGTTGAGGCCCTGGCCGACCAGCGACACCGCAAGCACGGTGATGAGGATGGCAACGCCGGGGATCGCCGACACGTACCACTGCACGCGCAGCACATCGCGCCCGAGACCGATCAGGTTGCCCCAGGAGGCGACGTTGGCGTCGGACAGCCGCAGGAAGGCGAGTGCACTCTCCAGGAGGATCGCGACCGCCATCACGACGCCGGCATAGACGATCACCGGGGGCAGCGCGTTGGGCAGGATCTCGCCCAAGATCAGCTGGGTGTCGCGCATGCCGAGCGTGCGGCCGGCCTGGACGAATTCGCGGCCGCGCAGCGACAGGAACTCCGCCCGGGTCAGCCGCGCCGGCGCGGGCCACGACACGATGCCAACCGCGATCGTGACAGTCGTCAAGGTCGAGCCGAACACCGCCACCAGTACCAGCAGCAGCACGAAGTTCGGCAGCGTCTGGAAGGCCTCGGTGATGCGCATCAGGATGTTGTCGACCCATCCGCCGTAGTAGCCCGCGAGCGCGCCGACCATGACGCCGATCGCCACGGCAATCAGCGTCGCGACGCCGCCGATCAGGAGCGAGATGCGGGCGCCATGAAAGATCTGGGCGGCAATGTCGCGGCCGGAATTGTCGGTGCCGAGCAGGAAGCGCGGATTGGCGAACGGCCAGATCAGCGGACGCCCGGCGAGCGCGAGCGGATCGCGCGGATAGAGATAGCCGGCGCTGATCGCCATGCCCACCACCACAAGAAGCAGGATTAGGCCGAACACCGCGGAGGGACTGCGGAAATAGCGTTTCACGGCGTCCATGCTCAGTTCTCCGCCGTGATGCGCGGGTCGAGCCGCGCATAGAGCAGATCGGTGATGAAGTTGACCACGATCACCAGGAGCGCGGAGACGAACACGATGCCGAGCAGGGTGTTGAGATCGCGCTGGACCACGGATTCATAGGCAAGGCGTCCGAGGCCAGGCAGCGAGAACACGGTCTCGACGACGACGGAGCCGCCGAGCATCGTCCCCGCCTGCAGCCCGATCAGCGTGACCATCGGCAGCAGCGCGTTGCGCAGAACGTGGCGGGTGATGATGCGGGTCTCGTCGAGGCCCTTGGCACGTGCGGTGCGGACGAAATCGAGGTTCTGGACCTCGAGCATGGATGCGCGCATGATGCGCAGATAGATGGCCAGGAAGATCAGGCCGAGCGTCAAGGACGGCAACACCAGGTGGCGGGCGATGTCGAGCACGCGCCAGAGGCCGCTCGTGACCGCGCCGATATCCTCGAAGCCGCCGGCTGGCAGCCACTGCAGGTAGATCGAGAACACGACGATGGCCATCAGACCAAACCAGAACGACGGGGTCGCGTAGAAGATCAACCCCACGGTGGAGATCAGCGTGTCGGGCCACCGGTTGACGTCGCGCGCAGCGATCACCCCGAAGACAAGACCGAAGAAAAAGGCAAAGGACAGGGACGAAGTCATCAACAGCAGGGTCGGCGGCAGCCGCTCCAGGATCACGGCGGCGACGGGCTTGCCGTAGATCGCGGAGAATCCGAGATCGAGGCGCACCAGCCGCCACAGGTAATTGGCCAACTGCATCGGGACCGACAGATCCAGCCCATAGAAGCGGCGCAACTCGCGGGCAGTCGCAGCATCGCCGCCGCCCATCTGGGCCATCATCGCGTCGACCGTGTCGCCCGGCGCGAGTTGCAGCAGCAAGAAGACGCCGATCAGGATCAGGAACAGGGTGGGGATCGAGGCGGCGAGCCGCCGCCCCGCAAGGCTCAAGATGCGCATGGCCTTATCCTGACGGATTCCGGCTCAGGCGGAAAGCCACAGATCGTGCCAGCTCGACGATCCCCAGCGCGGCGTGTTCGAGTGGTTGCGCGCCTTGGCCGTGATCACGGTGACGAAGATCTGCTCGATCGGCATCCACACCGGCAGCTCGGTATTGGCCTCGCGCACGAAATCGGCATAGAGCGCCTTGCGCTTGGCCGGATCGACCTCGGTCGCCGCGTCATCGATGATCTTGTCGATCTTGGCGTCGTCCCACCCCCACTGGTTGGTCCACGGCGCACCCTTGGGCTGCCCGGAGCGGTACCAGACCGTGGTCGAGACGGCCGGATCGTTGCGATACTGGTGCCAGCCGGTCGCGAGATCGAAGGCGTGCTCGTCATAGACCTGCTTGAGGAAACCGCCGCCATCGTTGCGCACGATCTCGATCGCGATGCCGACCTCGCCCAGCGATTGCTGGAGGAAGGTCGACCACAGCGAGATGTCCTCGCCCCATGGCGCGGGCAGCAGCCGCAGCGAGAAGCGGGTGCCGCCGGCGCCGGGCTTGTAGCCGGCTTCGTCCAAGAGCGCTGCCGCCTTGGCCTTGTCGTAGGGATATTGCGGCGTATTGGCGCCGGGGTAGAAGTCGGTCGAGGTCGACGGGATCGGGCCGGTGCCCAGCTTGGCGAAATCGCCGAGGAAGTTCTCGATGAAGAAGGGAACGTTGATCGCATGCGCGATAGCGCGGCGGACCCTGACATCCGCCAGCTCCTTGCGGCGGACGTTGAACTCGAGCGTGTTGGTGCGCGCGTTGCCCTCGTTGCCCTTCGTCGAGACGATGAAGCGCTTGTCCTTGCCGAGCCGCGCCATGTCGGAGATGGTCAGGCCAGAGAACGGGCTGTAGTGCAACTCGCCGGCCTCCATCTGCGCGGCTGCGGCGGCGCGGTCAGTGATCACTTTCCACACGATGCGATCGAGGTAGGGCGCGTTCGGCCGCCAATAATCGGTGTTGCGCTCGGCCATGATGTATTGCCCGCGCTCGTACTTCACGAACTTGAACGGACCGGTGCCGACGGGGGCGAGGTTGGCGGGGTTCTGCCGGATGTCGCCGCTCTCATAGATGTGCTTGGCCGAGACGTAGCCGAGATCGGGTAGCGCGCGCAGGAGCAGGTTGAGCGGCATCGGCCGCTCGTAGCGGAAGATCGCGGTCTGCGGATCCGGGGTGTCGACCGCTGTCAGGAACAGCTGCAAGGTCGATCCGTAGTTGAGGATCTTCTTCCACATGTTCATCGCGGTGAAGGCGACGTCCTCCGACGTGAACGGCTTGCCGTCATGCCAGGTGATGCCCTTGCGCAGCTTGAAAGTGACGGTCTTGCCATCCGGCGTCGCCTCCCAGCTCTCGGCAAGCACGCCGACCGGCTGGCCGTTGGCATCGAGGTCGACGAGGTTCTCCTGGATCTTGCCTCCGATGATGTAGACGCCGGTCGATGCCTGGAGGCTCGGGTTGAGCTGGCGCTGCTCGGCGCCGTAGTGCACGTTGAATACGCCGCCTTTGCGCGGGATCTCCTGGGCGAAGGCCCGGAATGGATTGACCACGTTCGCGGCGATGGCGGCGGAGGTCAGGAGGGCGGTCCGGCGGCTGATCTCGAAACGGCTCGAATTCATCAAGGTCTCCCGAAGGCCAAGCGGGGACGCTGGCCGATGGTGCAATTGCGGCGAAGATTACGCGGATCGCGGGTCCAAGTCATTTGCGAATTGCGATGCAGATCTGCGGCATTCTCGGCCGGTCCATGCAGCCGGCGGCACCGTGGCATACATTGCTCGTATACAAACGAATGGGAGAAGATCTTCGCCGACGGGGACTTGAATGAGGTGGGGATTGCCGGCTGCCACGAACCGACCGGAGGCAACTCTGACGCGGCGCCAATAGACTGCGCTATCTCAGGTCGACGTCATGGGGCCTTCGATCGGCAGCCGCAGTTCGAACGCAACACCGTTGTCGCCCGGCCGCAGCGAGATCTCGCCGCCATGGCTTGCCATGATGGCGCGCACGATCGCCAGCCCCATGCCGGTACCGCCGCTGTCGCGCCGGGTCGTGAAGAAGGCATCGAAGATGCGGTCGCGGTTCTCCGGCGAGATCGGATCGCCGTCATTGCTGGCGATGACGATCAGCATCTCCTTGCTCTCCTCGGCCTCGAGGCGGATGCGCCGGGCGCCGTGCCGGACGGCGTTGTCGACGAGATGCGTGAGCACGATCAGCGCGGTCTCGTTCGGGAGCATGGTGCTGCGCTCGACAGGGCCGGACGTCTCGATGACGGTCGACGGGAAACGCGCTCGCAGCGTGCTGACGGCCTCGGCTATGCTACCGGCCTCGACCGTCGACACCGTCTCCGCCCGTGCCAGCTCGCGCAAGCGTTGGGCCAGCGCCGCGAGGCGGTCGGCGTCGCCAAGGATGTTGGTGAGGAATTTCTCCTGCTCGGCGCGTGTCAAGGTCTCGGAAGGACTGGCCAGAGAGTCGAGCAGCAGCTCGGCTGCGCCCTTGATCGAGGTCAACGGCGATTTGAGCTCGTGCGTCAGATGCGCGGAAAAGCTCCGGATGTAGTTGGAGCGTTGGGCCAGTTGCTCGGCCATGGCGAAGAAGTGCTCGGCGAGCTCGGCGAAGTCGCGGGTGCCGTAACGGGCGAGCGGGCGGAAGCCGGCGGGATCGTTGCGTCCGATCCTGCCGGCGCGATCGACCAGCTCGCGCATCGGCCGTGTGATCGTCCGTGCCACGATGAGGCCGACCAGCAGCGTCGTGAGGACAATGGCGGAGCCTGCGGCAACGAACTTGCCGCGCTCTTGATAAAGATGCTCGAAGATGTTGCGGGGCGTCCGCGAGGTGTAGATGACGCCGGCGACGCGATCGTTGACGACCACCGGCATGGCCGAGAACACATGGACACCGACGCCGCGGCTGATCGAATAGATCGGTGGCGGCGTCTTGTCCGGAATGCGAATGCGGAGCGCGGCGCTGTAGCGTCCCTTCAGGGCGGCAGCCACCTCGTCGATATGGGCGAGTGACTTGCCCATTTCATCGCGGCCGGCGATCACGACGCCTTGCGGATCGAGCACACGGAATCCGGCCAAGGTGACCTTCTGCGTCTCCCTGACGATCGGAAGCAGCCGCGCGCCAATCGCGACATAGGCGGGATCCGCAGGATGGATCGCGTCGCGGGCGTCCGGGCGGCGGACGAACAGATCGTTGGCCAGCAGATCGAGCAGGGGACGGATGGGTGTCACCTCGTCTGCGGAATCGGGGCGTGCCTCGGGCGGGATTTCGGCGCCGAGCGGAAGGCCAGCGGCAAGGCGCGCGGACACCTCCTCGGCAAAGACCGCCGCGAGCACACGGCTCTGCGCGATCAGCTCTGCCTGTGTCTGACGGATCAGCTGGTTGTCGTAGATGCGAAAGAAGAACAGCCCGACCAGGGGCAGGGTGGCGACCAGCGCCAGCACGCCGAAGACGATCTGTCCCAGCGACGGCCGCCATTTCGCCCTGGGCTTGGGCGCGATCATGAGGCGCCGCAGCGGCCGAGCCGGAAGCCCACGCCATGGACGGTCTCGATCGCGTCGTCGCAATGCGCGGCTGCGAGCTTCGCTCTGATGTTGCGGATGTGGCTGTCGATCGTTCGGTCGGAGACCTGGATGTTGAGCTGATAGGCGGCGGTCATGATCTGCTCGCGACTGAAAACGACTGCAGGACGCGTCATCAGCGTGCGCAGGATGCTGAACTCCAGCGCTGTGAGCGTCAGCGGCGTATCGCCGAAGCGCGCCAGATGCTGCTGCGAGTCGAGACGAAGCCTGCCGTGCGCCAGCTCCTCCGGTTCGAGCGTACGATCCGCAGCACCGGAGTTGACCCGACGGAGAATGACGTTGACGCGGGCAACCAGCTCGCGCGGGCTGAACGGCTTGGTCACGTAGTCGTCGCCGCCGATCTCGAGCCCGAGAATGCGGTCGATCTCCTCGTCGCGCGCCGACAGGAACAGGATCGGCACCTGCGAGGTCCGGCGGATGCGCCGGCAGACTTCGAGCCCGTCGAACTCCGGCATGCCGACGTCGAGCACGATGAGGTCGGGCCGGTCCTCGGCGAACCTGACCAGCGCGGCCCGACCGTCGGCCGCCTCCGTCACCGCCATGCCGGCCTTGCTCACGGCGACACGCAGGACCTCGCGGATATGCGCGTCATCGTCGACAATGAGGATTCGGGGGGACACGGCCAGGGCTCCGCGGCGAGGCATCAACTGGGATTCTGCGTTAGAGGATGTCTATCGAGATAGCGCTGCAAGCGCCAGCCGCGAAAACTCCAGGATCGCCACGACGCCATTTCGGCCAGCTGCTGGTCCAGCAGCCGGTTGTGGATCCGGGGCAGACCGGCGTCCTGCGGCAACAGCAACATGGCCCGCCGCACGGCCGGCAGGGCTTGGGTACCGAGGCTGGAGAGATAGTCGCTATCGATGGCGGAGCCGCTGCGTCCTGCCTCACGGCTGTTGGTCACGTTGTAGTCGGCGATCAGCCCGTTGAAATTGACCAGCGCGCAGCCGTAGAGCGTCGCCGCGAGCGCAAGCAGGTTCATGCGCACGAGCCATGCATTGGGCTTCTCCAGAATGATCCGCGCCATGATCAGGATCAGTCCCACGGCGACCAGCGCCATCCATATCAGAGCCGCGATGCGCCACTGCGTCAGGAGATAGCTCTCGATATAGATGTGGACCCGCTGAATCGAGGATACGACCAGCATCACGTTCTGTCCGACCCAGAGATAGACGAGCGGGCGGATGAGCCGCGACCCCTCCTGTCCCGAGCGGACGGCGGCGATGACAAAGGCGGCCGCCAGAAGTGCCGTAGCGATCAGCGGGTAGGCGCCTCGGTGGGCGTAGGTCGCGTAAGTCATTCCGTTGGGAAGCGCCGCATGTCCCCACAGATAGACGCCATCCAGGGCGGTCTGGATCGCAAACAGCAGGTTGAACAGAATCAAGGAGCGGACGACGGTCTGCTGGTTGAGGAGGGGGCTGACGACCGACGGCGCCTGGTCGCCATCGAGATCGATCGGAGGACGTTGCGTCTTGCCTCGTTGGCGCCAGCGCAAGTTGATGAATGGCCAGATCAGGGACACCATCAGGAGCCAGAAGATGGGACGGCCTACGCTCAGGCTCGACGCAATGTGCTGAGGATGCAGTTCGTCGAGCCATTGCTCGATGACGGGATTGGCTGCCGCGAACAGGAGAATGAAGACGAGGCTGAGGGCGAGGGGGATGCTCCAGGTCAGCACGATGCGTGTAAAATCGTTGGCACGAAGCGTGGCCAAAGTATCGGGGATCAGTTGGAACGGTCCGATCAGAAGAAGTTGCCGTGCTGCGCTCAGCGGCACGAGAAGTCCTTCGGCGGCCGGATCGGTCGACAGGGCGACGGCCGATATCGTCCCGAGGACGACGATCAATACCGACAACGTCGTCAGGTCCTCGATCGCGGGCAACAGGCCTGCAACGAGGACGATATTCGCAAGAATCGCGCGCGGGCGGTGGATCCGGTCGTGATTGGCGAGGAGGCTGGCTGCGAAGAGCGCTGCCGCAAAGATCGGGAAGGAGAGGCCTAGCGTCTGGTCGTAAAGCAGGATGTCGGCGAGCCCGAGCAGGCCGATCGCGATGATGAACTTGTGCCACATGGACTCAGATGCCTCTGGGGAAGCCGTCAGCTCGGCGGAGCCTTTCATTGAAGTAGTCCTTGGTTGAGTCACGACTCGGTCGGCAGCGCCCGCCGATGAAGCGAGCATGACCCCCGCGCGTGCAGCGGTGCCGGAGACGGTCTGCAGCATTTCAGGGTTTGTTTGCAGATTTCGTGCAGACGCGATTCCACATCTGGCGCAGGGGAAGCGTGATTGCTACGCAATGGTCGTCTCTCCTTGGGATGATCGGCTGCACACATGCTCGGACGTATCAGGACCGCGGTTCTCTGGCTTCTTGCTCTGCTCTTCATTTTCGTCACGCTGAACAGCAACGAGCCCTATCTGGTTCGGCTGCGGGGCAGTGGCCACGCAGCCCTGCTTCTCATAGGACTTGCCGTTCCGCTGCTACTGATGCTCGGCGGTCGGTGGCGGCGGGATGCCGCCGGACGCGCTCTCGTCGTGGCATGGTGTGTTCCGCTGATCATGCTGACGTCGACGCAGTTCATGTTTGCTTGGCGCAAGTACGAGACGTTCCGCACGCCCCCGGACGTGGCGCATCTGCTCGGCCGGCATTTCATCGTCGGCTACACGGCCGTGGACGACGCCGCCGCGCTGGCGCGACAGGGATTGATCGCGGGCGTCTATGTGACACACCACAACGTACGTGGCCGGACCGAGCCTCAATTGCGCGCCGAGATCGCGCGATTGCAGGCCGAGCGCCGGAGCGCCGGGCTGTCGCCCCTGCTGGTTGCGGCGGATCAGGAGGGAGGCACTGTCGCACACCTGTCTCCGACCCTGCCGAACATGCCCGGCCTCGCGACGCTGGCCGATCTGCCGGCCTCTCGCCGCGCGCAGGATGCGTTCGCGATGGGACGTACCCAAGGTGAGGCGCTCGCGGCTGCGGGCATCACCTTCAATCTGGCTCCTGTCGTCGACCTTCGCCCGAGCTGGACGCGCAACCGACTGGACTTCCACACCTTGATCGGCCGGCGCGCGATCTCCAACGATCCCACGGTGGTCGGCGACATCGCGCTTGGTTATGTCCGCGGCCTGGAAGCAAGCGGTGTTCGCGCGGCGGTGAAGCACTTCCCTGGCCTCGGGCGCGTCGCGGCGGACACGCATCACTTCTCGGCACAGCTCGACACGGCAGTCGATGTGTTGGAACAGTCGGATTGGCGGCCGTTCCGACAAGTGCTGCAGGGCTCGCACGCGGCAATGATGGTCGGTCACGTGATGGTCGATGCGATCGATCCAGAACGGCCTGCCTCACATTCCAAGGCCGTGCTCGATGGCCTCATTCGCGGCCGCTGGAACTATCAGGGCGTGATCGTGACGGATGATCTGGTCATGGGGGCGGTCTATGGCAATGATCTGTGCAAAGCCGTTGTGGAAGCGCTCAATGGCGGCGCCGATCTCTTGCTGGTGGCCTATGACGGGACCCAGTTCCATCGCGTGCTTGCTTGCGCCAAGGAAGCTCTGGCGGAAGGACGCATCGATCTCGATGCACTCCGGAGGAGCGATGAGCGGCTGAAGCGCTGGAGGCCTGAGGACAATCCGTCCGAGCCTTCGACCATCTCGACGGTTCGGGTGGAAGGCGTGCGTCGGAATGTCGTCGACTGACTCGCAGCAGGAGCCTACACTCAGCGCGGGCCGTTGCCCGTCCAGTTGCGCCAGGCGACGTTGGAGAGGCTACGCAGGTCGGTCGCCAGCGGGCGTCGCGTCTGCTTATCGTGCTGGGCAATGACCTGCTCGGACTCACGAATCTTGAGCTGGAGCTCAGCGACTTGCCGCTTGGTCAGTTCCAGCGCTTTCCCGTCGGCGCTCTCGCCGACGGTGAACCGGGCCGTCTCGATCTGCTTCAAGACCGCACGATTCTTTTTGAGCTGGGCGCGATGCCAGGCAACCTTGCTGTCACTGTCCGCAACCATGGTGCACTCCCGCGAAATGCCGCGAAGACTAAACAACCAGGTCTTGATTCGCGACGGCTCCAGGCCGGCATCGGCAACATGGGAATACCATTTGTCGATCTGTTGTCCTGATTACTTGAGGCACGAACGCTCCAGTCCCCCGCGAGCGTCTCGATCTCATTGATCAGTTCGGATGCCCCCGCCTGTGGAATGGCTTGCGTAAGTTCATGATTTGTTCTAGATTGCGGCGATGCTTGCCTATGGGTGCTCCATGCGCGATCTGTGTTGGGTCCGAGACGAGATCGATCGAATGCGTCTACAGGTCGGGCGGCAGCGTCGTGAAATCCTGCAACTGCGGCGAGCCGGAGTGGCGACAGCCGCGGCCGAGGCGCTGTTGCAGCGCATGCTGGAAACTCTCGAGCGGCTGCGGCAGCAGCGCGAGCAGCTCAAGGTGGAGCAGGCGAGCCTGCTGCCTCGCAAGCAGCGGGGCGCCCGGCACGCATGAGATGCTGGCGGCGTTGGGAGCATCGCGGAGCGATGCCAGTCATCTGGAGCCAGAGCGAAAAACGGACCCTCCGGACGCGAGGGCTCTGACCGGCCGATGTGCGTCAGCGGTTCGATGCTTGCGACAGGTCGTTGTTCGGCGCGCCCGAGCCGACTTCATCCTGATCCGTTGCACCCTGGCTGGGGCGTGCGGAGCCCTGCGACTTCCTGTTGGCTGCCGTCGTTGGCGCTGGTTCGGAGATACGAGCCTCGGGCAAGACGATGTCCGGCGGCACGGTCATGAGCTCTTCCGCGGTAGCCTCGCACGATTTGATCTCGAAATTGTTGTCCAGGATCTTTTCGCCGTGCGTGCCGAGCGTGATGAGATCAGCCTGTTCCGCAGCCTCCCAGACCTCGCGCTCGGTACGAAACGGACGGGTCAGCTGTTCGTCATTCTCAAACAATGCGTAGGGCACGAGCGCCTCCAGATTGCGATCCATCGAGGCAGCGATGCCGCGCTGCTCAAAGCCGGCCGTCCATTCGAGGCAGGCACGTCCAGACAAACTGCTGCAGGTGCTGGCTGGTTCCACGCAGGAGCTTGCCGATCCGATCGACCAGTTGTGACGATCCGTCCGGCCCGCCCGGCGGAACATGGACGCAAGCGCGAGGTTGCCCGCGGTGTCGAATTTCCAGGAGAATTCAATGGACATCAAGGGAAAGAAGATCGCGATCCTCGCGACCAACGGGTTCGAACAATCCGAGCTCGAAGTGCCGTGCGACCGCTTGAAGCAGGCGGGCGCGACCGTCGAGATCATCTCGCTCGCGCCGGGCGAGATCAAGGGCTGGGATGACAAGGATTGGGGACGGTCCGTCAAGGTCGACAAGACTTTGGACCAGGCTTCTGCTGCGGACTACGACGCCGTCGTGCTGCCGGGCGGTCAGATCAATCCGGATCTGCTGCGTCTGGAGCCGAAGGCACTGCGGTTCATCAAGGAGATCTTCGAAGCCAAGAAGATCGTTGCTGCGGTCTGTCATGCGCCGTGGCTCCTGATCGAGACCGGAATTGCCAAGGGGCGCAAGATGACGTCCTACAAATCGATCAAGACGGACGTCGCCAATGCCGGCGCGCAGTGGCAGGACGCGGAGGTCGTGGTCGATCAGGGCGTGATCACATCGCGCGATCCCAGCGATCTGGAAGCCTTCAGCGCCAAGATCATCGAAGAGGTCAAGGAAGGCCGCCATCTCAAACGCAATGCGGCCTGAGTCCGCAGCGATCGGGGCGCGGGGACGGGCCCAGCGTCCGAAGGTGTTCGGACGCTGGGCCGCAGTCCACACGGAGCGCCTCCAGCGCAATGGGGGAACGCCGC
This sequence comes from Bradyrhizobium sp. SZCCHNR1053, assembly GCF_032381235.1. NCBI lineage: Bacteria > Pseudomonadati > Pseudomonadota > Alphaproteobacteria > Hyphomicrobiales > Nitrobacteraceae > Bradyrhizobium > Bradyrhizobium sp. SZCCHNR1053. The sequence goes on along the minus strand of NZ_JAUHJM010000001.1, from coordinate 503,314 downwards.
CAGAGGCCCAGAAAAGACGCGCGGCGGGCTGGGTCGTTCCCAATTCCGCCCCCGATCGCACATTGGCCAGTGGTCGACGGCCTCGCAACGTTCAGTGAGACGTCGGAACTTCGCTGCTTATCCCGGGTTTGCCGCTCTTGAACGGGCCGCGGGAGATGTGTCGTGAGTGAGAAAGCAAAAATCGAGGACTACAAGGCTCCGGCCGGCGGTTGGGGATCGGTGCGCGCGGTCGCGAGCATCCTGACGCAGGAGGAGGTCACGCTGCTCGGCAGCGAGATCCTGCTCAAACAGAACAAGCCAGGCGGCTTCATGTGCGTCAGCTGCTCCTGGGCCAAGCCGGCAAAGCCGCACCCGTTCGAATTCTGCGAGAATGGCGCCAAGGCAACCGCGTGGGAAATCACCGGCAAGACGGTTGGACCGGAGTTCTTTGCTCGGCACACGCTAGCTGAGTTACGGACATGGTCGGATCATCAGCTGGAAGAGCAAGGGCGTCTTGCTCATCCCCTGCGCTACGATGCTGCGGCGGATCGCTATGTCGCCGTGAGCTGGGAGGAGGCCTTTCGTGACGTCGGCGCGGAGTTGAACAATCTCGATCCGCATTCGGTCGTGATGTACACCTCGGGCCGGGCTTCGCTCGAGACCAGCTACATGTATCAGTTGTTCGGCCGCATGTACGGCACCAACAATTTTCCCGACAGCTCCAACATGTGCCACGAATCCACATCAGTGGCTCTGCCGGAGGTGATTGGCGTCCCCGTCGGTACGGTGCTCCTTCAGGATTTCGACAAGGCGGATTGCTTCATCTTCTTCGGCCAGAACACGACGACCAACTCGCCGCGCATGCTGCATCCGTTGCAGAAGGCGGCACAACGCGGCGTGCCCATCATCACGTTCAATCCGCTGCGGGAGCGTGGGCTGGAGCACTTCACCAATCCGCAAAATCCCATTCAAATGGTGCTGACCGGGGGAACGCGGATCAGCACGCAGTATCATCAGCTGCGCATTGGCGGCGATGGTGCGGCGCTACTCGGATTGTGCAAGGCCGTGATCGAGGCGGATGATGCCGCGGTCGCGACCAAGAGCCCGCGCGTGCTCGATGTCGCCTTCATCGAGCAGCACACGTCCGGCTTCGAAGCTTTCGCAACCTGCTGCCGGCAGGCGTCGTGGAGCGATATCGAACGCTCCTCCGGCCTCACGCGCAGCGCTATTCTGGAGGCCGCCAAGGTCTACGCAGGCTCACGCGCCGTCATAGCCAACTATGGGATGGGAATTACCCAGCATCGCCATGGCGTCGAGACCGCCAAGATGATCGTGAATCTGCTGCTATTGCGCGGCAACATCGGGAAGCCCGGGGCGGGTATCTCGCCTGTCCGCGGCCATTCCAACGTGCAGGGGCAGCGTACCGTGGGAATCTCGGAGAAGACCAAGCTGGTGCCGCTCGACAAGCTGGCCGAGCTTTATTCCTTCGAGCCGCCGCGCTGGGACGGTCTCAGCACGGTCGATGCCTGCCAGGGCATCATCAAGGGCGACGTGAAGGGCTTCGTCAGCCTCGGCGGCAATTTCCTGCGCGCCGTTCCGGAACGTTCGCTGATGGAGCCGGCATGGTCGAAGCTGCGGCTGTCGGTGCAGATCGCAACCAAGCTCAATCGCAGTCACCTCGTTCCGGGCGAGGTGACCTATCTGTTGCCGTGCCTCGGCCGCATCGAAATCGACCGGCAGGCGGGCGGAGAGCAGGCGGTCTCGATGGAGGACTCCACTACCTGCATTCACGGCTCGCGCGGCCAGCGCCAGCCAGTCGCCGAGACCCTGTTGTCCGAACCAGCCATTGTCGCCGGTCTCGCCAAGGCCACCCTGAAGCCAAATCCGCGAGTCGATTGGGATGCCTGGGTCGGCGACTACGCGCGCGTCAGAGATGCCATCGAGCGAACCTATCCCGACCAGTTCAAGGACTTCAACAAGCGCCTGTTTCAGCCCGGCGGCTTTCCGCGGCCCATTGGCGCCCGCGAACGCAAATGGAAGACATCGACCGGCAAGGCGAACTTCACCGTGCCCAAGGCGGCACTCAATCCGCCGGAGGAAGGCAATGGCGTGTACCAGTTGATGACCTTGCGCGCCGACGGCCAGTTCAACACCACCATCTACAACGAGGACGACCGATTTCGCGGCGTCACGGGTGGCCGTCAGATCGTTTTCATGAACGCGAGCGACATGGCTGATCTGGGCATCAAGCAGGGCGAACTGGTTCGGCTTTCGACCGAGGCCGATGACGGCGTGGCGCGCTCGCTGGGCGGGCTTCAGGCGGTGGCGTTCGACATTCCGCGCTACAGCGTTGCGGCCTACTACCCCGAATGCAACGGATTGATTCCGCTATGGCACTACGCGGAGGGGAGCAAGGTGCCCGCCGCCAAGTCGATCCCGGTCCGGATCTCGCGCGACATGGCCGCCTGAGCCGTCCGGAGCGGTCAGCCCGCAGCCCGTTGTCGTGCGTCGCCCGGCGCCACCGTTGCGCAAGGGCTTGTGATCTCCGGCGGGGTCGCGCCGGGGCGAAGCGGGACGACCAGCCGGCACACCAATCCCTCGGGACGCCAGTCGAACGAGGCGCGCCCACCGAGCTGGCTTTCCACACTGGCCATCAGGCTGCGCGTGCCGAAGCCGCGCGAGGTCGGCGCGCGCACCAAGGGACCGCCGGTTTCAATCCAGATCAGATCCAGGCGCTCATTCTCGATGGTCCATTTGACTGAGAGATGCCCGGAGCGGACCGACAGCGCACCGTATTTGGCCGAGTTTGTCACCAGCTCGTGCAGCGCCAGCGCCAGCGTCTGCGCGGTCGCCGGCTCGAGTTGCAGCTCGGCGCCGTCGAAGGCGACCTGGCCGCCGGTTGCATAGGGCGCGAGTTCTTCGGCCACCAGCCTGCTTATCTTCGCACCTTCCCAGCTTGATAGCGAGAGGATGGTGTGTACGCGGGCCAGCGCGCTGATGCGCCCCTCTACCGCGTCGACATAGGTCTTCACGCTGTCGGCTTTTGTCAGGCGAACGATCGACTGGGCCAAGGTCAGCGCATTCTTGGCGCGATGATCGACCTCGCGGGTCAGCAGGTTCTGGCGTTCCTCGGCGCGTTTGCGCTCGGTGATGTCGATCGTGACCCCGCTGACGCGGATCACGCGACCGGTCCTGTCGGTTGTCGCTGCGGCCGTTCCGACGCACCAGCGTTCTTCGCCATCGGGCCGATTGATCCGGAACTCAGCCTCGTACGATGTCGTGCCTCGGCTGAATTCCCCGACCACCTGGCGGGCACGCTCGGCATCCTCCCGGTGCAGGAGCGCCATGATGTTCACGGTGTTCAGCTCGAAGCTCTGAGGCGAGACGCCGAAGATGCGGTACTGGCCTTCGTCCCACATCCAATCGCCATTGACACCGTCCCAGTCCCACGAACCCATCCTGCCGGCCGCGATCGCCATGCTCCGACGCTGCTCGCTCTCGACGAGCTTTGCTGTCGATCGCTCAAGCTCGGCCGTGCGGGCCCGTACCCGGTCCTCCAGCTCAAGGTTGAGATGTTCCAGCTCGCGTGTCTTGCGATAGAGCTCGGCAAAAACCTTGATCTTGGCGCGCAGCACCTCCGGCACGACGGGAACCGGTACGTAGTCGACGGCGCCCATCTCATAGCCACGAAGGCGGTCGAAGTCGCTCACCTGGATGGCGGAGATGAAGATGATCGCAATCTTCTGGAACCTCGGATGCTCACGGATCATTTGCGCCAGTTCGAAGCCGTCGAGCTCGGGCATGCAGACGTCGACGAGGATCACCGCGATCTCGTTCTTCAACAGAATTTCGAGCGCCTCGCGCCCGGAGGTGGCGACTACGAGTTTCTCGCCGAGTTCCTTCAGGATGACCTCGTAAGCCAGCAGCTTCGCCGGCTGATCGTCGACCAGGAGGATGTTGACCTTCGCATGTTCCATCATGATGAACCGTTCAGCGGTGCAGCCACATGCGGATCGCAAGGAGCAGCTGCTCGGTGTTGACGGGTTTTGCCAGATAATCGGAGGCGCCAGCTTCGAGACACTTTTCGCGGTCTCCCTTCATGGCTTTCGCGGTCAACGCGATGATGGGGAGCCGGACGAAGGCGGGATTTTGCCTAATGACGCCGATCGTCTGGTAACCATCCATCTGCGGCATCATGATGTCCATCAGGACGATCGAGATCGCGGGATTGCTCTGCACCAGGTCGATCGCTTCGCTTCCGGTGGTCGCCGTCAGCACTTTCATGCCGCGGCGTTCCAGCACGCTGGAGAGAGCAAAGATGTTGCGGGCGTCGTCGTCGACCAGCAGCACCGTCTTGCCGATCAGATCTTCGTCGGAACTGTTCAGCTTCTCCAGCATGCGCTGCTTCTCGAGCGGCAGTTCCGTAATCACACGGTGTAGGAACAACGACGTCTCGTCGAGCAGCCGCTCCGGCGACTCGACGCCCTTGACGACGATGCTGCGCGCCATCGTATGCAGTTCCGCATCCTCCTCGGCCGACAATTCCCGCCCGGTGAAGACGACCACCGGAACGCTCGACAAGAAGTCGTCGGAGCGCAATTGATCGAGTACGTCGAACCCGCTCATGTCTGGCAGCCGCAGATCGAGAACCACGCAATCGCACGGCGCGCTGCGCAGCGTCTCGAGCGCCGAAGCTCCCGTATCCGCCGCGATGATCTCGATGTCGTCGTGATCCAACAACTGGCGGATGCTGAGTTGCTCGGCCGCGTTGTCCTCGACGATCAGCAGCCGCTTGCGTCGCGGCTTGGCGTATTCCTTGATCTGCGACAGGGCCGCGCTGACGCCTTCCGTTGTCGTAGGCTTGCTGACAAAGGAGAACGCGCCACGCGCCAAAGCGTGCTGGCGGTCTTCGTCGAGCGTGATGATCTGCACCGGGATGTGCCGCGTCAGCGGATTGTGCTTGAGCTGGCTCAGAACGGTCCAGCCGAGCATGTCCGGCAGGAAGACGTCGAGAGAGATCGCGGCCGGTTGATACTGCTTGGCGAGGTCCAGCGCCTCGGCGCCGCGGCCGGCGATCAGGACCTTGAAGCCCTTGTCGCGCGCAAGGTCGATCAGGACGCGCGCGTAGTGCGGATCGTCCTCGACCACGAGCAGGATCGTATCGCCGGGTTCGAGATCGAGACGATCGTCCGGCGGGGGCTCGATCCCGCGCTCCGGCGCGGCCGCTTGCTGTAGGGCTGGGGGTTGAACATAGGGAACGGGCGATGCTGGGCTGACGCGCGGCGTCGTTGCGGGACCAGAATATTTGAGCGGCAGATAGAGCGTGAAGGTGCTGCCCTTGCCGGGTGCGCTCTTGAGATGGATCTCGCCGCCCAGGAGGTTGGCGAGCTCGCGGCTGATCGCGAGCCCGAGGCCGGTGCCACCATATTTGCGGCTCGTGCCGGCATCCGCCTGCTGGAACGCCTCGAAGATCAGCTTCTGCTTGTCTTGCGGAATGCCGATGCCGGTGTCCGAGACTTCGAACGCGATCACGGCCGGCGCAGTGTTGAGCACCGGATGTTCTGCGCTCCATCCGCCGAGCGCCGCAGATACCTTCAAGCGCACCCCTCCTTCGGCGGTGAACTTGAAGGCGTTCGAGAGCAGATTCTTCAACACCTGCTGCAGGCGCTTGGAATCCGTGACGATGCTACGCGCAAGGTTCGGGTCCACGTCGATGTTGAAGGCGAGCAGGCGATTTTCCGCCTCGTGGCGGAACGGACGTCCCACGGTTTCCAGGAGGTTGGTGGTGAGGATCTCCTCGGCATCGACCGTCACGGTGCCGGACTCGATCTTGGAGAGATCGAGGATGTCGCTGATCAGATTGAGCAGATCGGTGCCGGCGCCATGGATGGTGCGGGCGAACTCGACCTGCTTGAGGGTGAGATTGCCGTCCGGATTCTCGGTCAGCTGCTGGCCGAGGATCAGGATGCTGTTGAGCGGCGTGCGCAGCTCATGCGACATGTTGGCGAGGAACTCGGACTTGTATTTGGATGTCAGCGCGAGCTCGGTCGCCTTTTCCTCGAGCGCGCGGCGGGCCTGCTCGATCTCCTGGTTCTTGCGCTCGACCTCGACGTTGCGCTCGGCGAGCTGTTGCGCCTTCTGCTCGAGCTGCTCGTTGGTCTGTTGCAGCTCGCGCTGCTGGGTCTGAAGCTCCGCGGCGAGCTGCTGCGACTGCTTCAACAGCCCTTCGGTCTGCATCGTGGCTTCGATCGAATTGAGCACGATGCCGATGGAGTCGGTGAGCTGCTCGAGGAACGTCATCTGCGACGTCGTGAACAAACTAAGCGACGCCAGCTCGATCACCGCCTTGACCTGGTTCTCGAACAACACCGGCAGCACCACGAGGTTCTTCGGGACGGCGCGGAGCAGGGCGGAGCCCACGGGGATGACGTCGGATGGAATCTCGGAGACGAGCCGCTGTCGCTTGTCGATCGCGCATTGTCCGATCAGCCCCTCGCCGAACTGGACGTGAGTCCGGTGAGGATAGATGCCGTCATCGGCGTATGAGGCAAGCAGGCGCAGCTGTGGCGTGGACTCGGTCTCGACCTGGTAGATCACACCGCGGTGGGCGTTCACCAGCGGCGTCAGCTCGGTCAGCAGCAGGCGGCCGACGGTGGTCAGGTCGCGCTGGCCCTGCAGCATGTTGGTGAACTTGGCCAGGTTGGTCTTGAGCCAGTCCTGCTCCGTGTTGAGGTCGGTGGTGAGCCTCAGATTGGTGATCATCGTATTGATGTTGTCTTTGAGCTCGGACACCTCGCCGCGGGCATCGACCTGGATGGAGCGGGTGAGATCGCCCTTGGTCACGGCCGTCGCGACCTCGGCGATGGCGCGCACCTGGGATGTCAGGTTGGCCGCAAGCAGGTTGACGTTGCCGGTCAGATCCTTCCACGTGCCGGCCGCGCCGGGCACGTTGGCCTGGCCGCCGAGCCGGCCCTCGACGCCGACCTCGCGGGCAACGCTCGTCACCTGGTCGGCGAAGGTCGCCAGCGTCTCCGTCATGTTGTTGATGGTTTCGGCGAGCGCTGCGACCTCGCCCTTCGATTTGACCGTGAGGTTCTGCTTGAGATCGCCATTGGCGACGGCGGTCACGACCTTGACGATGCCGCGGACCTGTTCGGTCAAATTCGCGGCCATGAAATTCACGGTATCGGTGAGGTCCTTCCAGGTGCCGGCAACGCCCGGCACCTGCGCCTGTCCGCCGAGCTTGCCCTCGGTGCCGACCTCGCGTGCCACGCGCGTCACCTCGCCGGCGAAGGCGTTGAGCTGATCGACCATGGTGTTGATGGTGTTCTTCAGCTCGAGGATCTCGCCCTTCACGTCGACCGTGATCTTGCGCGACAGGTCGCCGCGCGCCACCGCCGTGGTCACCTCGGCGATGTTGCGGACCTGCGTGGTCAGGTTGGCGGCGAGCAGGTTGACGTTGTCAGTCAGGTCCTTCCAGGTGCCGCCGACGCCGGGCACAACGGCCTGGCCGCCCAACCGGCCCTCGGTGCCGACCTCGCGCGCGACGCGCGTCACTTCGGCCGCGAACGAGCGCAACTGCTCCACCATCGTGTTCAGGGTGTCCTTGAGCAGCAGGATCTCGCCGCGCACGTCGACGGTGATCTTTTTCGACAGGTCGCCGCCGGCGATCGCGGTCGCGACCTCGGCGATGTTGCGCACCTGGGCCGTCAGGTTCGAGGCCATGAAGTTGACGCTGTCGGTCAAATCCTTCCAGGTGCCCGCGACTTCCGGCACCTCGGCCTGGCCGCCCAACTTGCCTTCGGTGCCGACCTCGCGCGCCACGCGCGTCACTTCGGAGGCGAAGGCGTTGAGCTGATCGACCATGGTGTTGATGGTGTTCTTCAGCTCGAGGATCTCGCCCTTCACGTCGACGGTGATCTTGCGCGACAGGTCGCCGCGCGCCACCGCCGTGGTCACCTCGGCGATGTTGCGGACCTGAGCCGTCAGATTGCCGGCCATCGAGTTGACGCTGTCGGTGAGATCCTTCCAGGTGCCGGCGACGCCGGGCACGTTGGCTTGGCCGCCGAGCCGGCCCTCGGTGCCGACCTCGCGCGCGACGCGCGTCACCTCGCCCGCGAAGCGGTTGAGCTGATCGACCATCGTGTTCAGCGTCTCTTTGAGGCTCAGGATCTCGCCGCGCACGTCGACGGTGATCTTGCGCGACAGGTCGCCTCCGGCGATGGCCGTTGCCACCTCGGCGATGTTGCGCACCTGCGCCGTCAAATTGCCGGCCATCGAGTTGACGCTGTCGGTGAGATCCTTCCAGGTGCCGGCGACGCCGGGCACCTCGGCCTGTCCGCCGAGCTTGCCGTCGGTGCCGACCTCGCGCGCCACGCGCGTCACTTCGCCGGCGAAGGCGTTGAGCTGGTCCACCATCGTGTTCAACGTCTCCTTCAGCTGAAGGATCTCGCCGGAGACGTTGACCGTGATCTTCTTCGACAGGTCGCCCTTGGCGACGGCGGTGGCGACCTCCGCGATGTTGCGGACCTGGCCTGTCAGGTTGGAGGCCATCGAGTTGACGCTGTCGGTCAGGTCCTTCCAGGTGCCCGCGACTCCGCGCACCATGGCCTGGCCGCCGAGCTTGCCCTCGGTGCCGACCTCGCGCGCGACGCGGGTCACCTCGCCGGCGAACGCGTTGAGCTGATCGACCATCGTGTTGATGGTGTCCTTCAGCTCCAGAATCTCGCCGCGCACGTCGACGGTGATCTTCTTCGACAGGTCGCCATTGGCGACGGCGGTCGTCACCTCGGCGATGTTGCGGACCTGCGCCGTCAGGTTCGACGCCATCGAGTTGACGCTCTCGGTGAGATCCTTCCAGGTGCCGGCGACGCCGAGCACGTTGGCCTGGCCGCCGAGCCGACCGTCGGTGCCGACCTCTCGCGCCACGCGCGTGACCTCGCCGGCGAACGCATTGAGCTGGTCGACCATTGTGTTCAGCGTTTCCTTCAGCTGAAGGATCTCGCCGGAGACGTTGACCGTGATCTTTTTCGACAGGTCGCCGCTGGCGATGGCCGTGGCGACGTCGGCGATGTTGCGGACCTGTGCCGTCAGGTTCGACGCCATGAAGTTCACGTTGTCGGTCAAATCCTTCCAGGTGCCGGCAACGCCGGGCACCTGCGCCTGGCCGCCGAGCTTGCCCTCGGTGCCGACCTCGCGCGCCACGCGCGTCACCTCGGATGCGAAGGCGTTGAGCTGGTCGACCATCGTGTTGATGGTGTCCTTCAGCTCCAGGATCTCGCCGCGCACGTCGACCGTGATCTTGCGTGACAGGTCACCGCGGGCGACCGCAGTGGTGACGTTGGCGATATTGCGGACCTGAGCGGTGAGGTTGCCGCACATCGCGTTGACGGAGTCGGTGAGGTCCTTCCAGGTGCCGGCAACGCCGGGAACGATGGCCTGACCTCCGAGCTTGCCGTCGGTGCCGACCTCGCGCGCCACACGCGTCACCTCCGACGCGAACGACCTGAGCTGATCGACCATCGTGTTGATGGCTTCCTTCAGCTGCAGGATCTCGCCACGAACGTCGACCGTGATCTTCTTCGATAGGTCGCCATTGGCGACTGCGATCGTCACCTCCGCGATGTTGCGGACCTGGCCGGTGAGATTGTTGGCCATGGAGTTGACGCTCTCGGTCAGGTCCTTCCAGACGCCCGTGACTTCGGGAACCTGGGCCTGGCCGCCGAGCTTGCCCTCGGTGCCGACCTCGCGCGCCACGCGGGTCACTTCGGACGTGAAGACGCTGAGCTGTTTGATCATCGTGTTGACGATGGTCGCCGACTGCAGGAACTCGCCGCCCAGAGGCCGGCCATCGACGTCCAGTTTCACGGTCTGCAGGAGGTCGCCTTGGGCCACGGCGGCAACCGCGCGCGTCACCTCACGGGTGGGCCATAGAAGATCGTCGATCAACGTGTTGATCGAGCTCTCCATATCCGCCCAGGAGCCGCTTGCGATGCCGAACCGCACGCGCTGGCGCGTCTTTCCCTCCCGTCCCACGACCTGGCCGACGCGCTCGAGCTGCTGCGCCATCCGCTCGTTGGCCGCAATGATCTCGTTGAACGTGTCGGCGATCTTGCCGTCGATGCCGAGATAGTCGCCGCCCATACGCACGGAGAAATCTCCGGAACGCATGGCCTGGAGAGCGCGGAGCAGGTCCTGGCTGGCATCGGCCGCCTCGGCTCCGTTGCCTTGGCGGCCAAACCCTTGGCGCTCGGGCATCGGACTGGCAGCAGAATCGAGATCGCTCATCAAGTTCCCCGTGGCAGACCGTCTACCAGCAAAAATCCGAGACTCGGATAGCCGGCGGCCATAGAAGCCGCCGCAACTACTCAAATCAAGCCAGGATGCCGATTTCCAAGGCTAATGGAACCGGCCTTTACTGGCGCGAGTGCTTCAACTCCAATCCAGGAAAAGGGTTCCCATGTATTCGTCGCTGACGAAGGAGGCGATTTCCATTGGAACGGGGAAAGGGGGCGCGTCTCATTCGAGTAAGAGGAGAACCCGCCTCAAGTTCGCTATTGCTGCCGTCTTGATGCCTCCGAAGGGGACTAGCAATGGAAACCACGGCAGAGACGGGGATGCCGGAAGCAATGGCGCCGAGATGCCGACGGATCCGAAGATCCCGAGACGCCTAAGAATGCAGGCCCTTCACGTTGGCAGTGTCGCGTCGCTTCTGAGCAGGACCGCGCTGCAACGTGCGCCATGTTCCACCAGCGCAGAGCGAACATTAATATCGTGTAACAGAGTTGCGGCGGTCCGCCGTGGCTCCCAGCTGATTGAGATGAAACGATCGGATCTTTTCAGAGAGAACGCAGACAACTGTCTCCAGCTCGCGGAGCGCGCCGACGGAGAGCCGGCGTTCCGGCGCTATCGACGCATGGCCCAAGGTTGGAAAGCGCTCGCGCTCCAGCAGGATTGGCTCGATGGCGAAATCGCACCGCTCGGCGAGTACCGGACCGCGCTACGCGAGTAACCAATCTGGATGGAGGAGCGTCCCATGACCCCCCGCACCGTTCTCATTGCGCTGCTGACGGCCTTTAGCCTGGCCTCGGCCGTCGCCGCGTTCACGACGATTCGTCAGGTGCATACGGAAGCGTATTCGCTGCCGCAGCCCATCACCCACATCTGAACCAGCGGCAGCCGAACTTCTCCATCTTCTCCATCGTGGCCCCGCCGGAGACCTGAAGCGGCGTCCAGATCGGCCCGGGCGCGACGGCGTTCACGCGTATGGCCTTCGGTCCGAGCTGCTTGGCCAACGACTTCACATAGTTCATGGGTCGCCGCCTTTGTTCGCGCATAGTCGTAGAGATCCGCAGAGCCATCATAGGCCTGCTCGGACGAGGTGCCGATGGTGACCGATCCCGGCTTCAGATGGGGCAGGGCGGCCTTGATGATCCAGAACGGGGCATAGATATTGGTTTTCATCGTCGCGTCGAAATCTTCGGACGAGACATCCAGGGTCGACTGACGCGTCTGCTGCCGCGCGGGTGTTATTGACGACAATGTCGAGTCCGCCGAGTGCTTCGACGGCCTGTTGCACCAGCCGCCGGCAGAACGTCTCCTCTCGAGGGACGTGGTCAACAGCCTGAGATCGCCAACGTTTCGTTTGGATCGCTCAAAGCACCGTGTTGCGCCAGATGCGCGGTCGGCTCTGCGGCCTGTTGGCTCAAGGAGGGAACGAACAGGCGCGGCCCGCGTCGTTTCGATCGAATCGCAGCGGCGTCAGCGCTATCCAATCCGGCGCCCTTCGTGGATCACCAACCAAGGAGAGCCATCCGATGGCGCAGCAAGGCCAAGGCATCGTCAGGACAGGACGCGGTGAGGATCAGCCCGCCGACAAGGAGCGTGCGCAGCAGGTTCATAAGACCACATCTCCGGATGCTCCGTCCCGCGAGGCGACACGTCATCCCGAGCAGGACGGTAACCCGTCGGAGGCCGACTGAGAGCGCTTCAGGCTCTTGGGAACGGCCGGTGACGGCCGAACGTTATTGATCCACTCGCACCGGGAGGACCACATGACGTCGATGCTCGATGAACGCGAATATGGCAACCTGATTGGAAGCGACAAGGTCGAAGGCACGGCCGTTTATGGCGCCGACGACACCAAGATCGGCACCATCGAACGCGTGATGATCGACAAGCTGAGTGGGCGGGTCTCGTATGCCGTCCTGGGCTTCGGCGGTTTCCTCGGGCTTGGCAATGATCACTACCCGTTGCCCTGGCAATCCCTGAAGTACGACACGCGACTCGGCGGATACGTTACCGGCGTGACCGAGAACCAACTGCGAGGCGCGCCGAAATATTCCGACGAGCGTGAGTGGGACTGGGGGGATGCCGGGGCGGGGCGCAAGGTCGACGACTATTACGGCGTCCAGCTCGCGTAGGACCGCCGATCCCGTTCATTGCCCTGACGAGGCTTGCTGACGAACGTGGCGTGTAGCGGCCATCGTCAGCGATCTCCGATGAATCTCAGGCGGCCGGCGGCTGAGCACCGCTTTCGGCCGCCGATCCAGCCATCATGCTGCGGCGGCTCGAAAGCCAGATCGGGATCTCGCGGTAGCAGGTGCCTTTTTCATTCATCTCCGCGACCGTCCACCGGCTCGGATGCCGTTCCTTGCCGACGAAGACCCAGTCGTCGGCGGCGGGCGGCGGCTCATTCGGCCTCGTCCTCAGCCATGCCGAACGGGCTCCTTTCGGCAAGCGATCCTGCTTCATCTGATAGAGATCATATACTGGTGAACGCATGACGCTACTCGTCCTCAAGCAACCGCAATCCTCAACACCCTCAGCGTGTCGCGTCGTCGCGGCGGAATTGTGGGAGCGGCGCGGCCAAGCTGTGCAAAAGCACGATCAAGCCTGCAATGGACGGCATCTGCCATATTCTTCGCGTGGCGCGTATCACTTCAAAAAGGCGACGCGCGGGGCCGTTCAATAACCCCGCGAGCCCGGACCGACGCCGATTGCGTCCGGCAATGAAGAGCCGCCAGCCTCGACCGGCAGACTGATCAAATCAGAAGAAGGCGTAGCTGAGATCGAGACCGTAGGTGGCGTGGAGAATGAAGCCAAACGCAGTGGCGCCGCAGAGCATCAGGATCGTGCGCAGCTTCTCGGAGTCGATACGAGTCTCTTCGAGATGGGTCGGGAGAGCCTTGATGAGTGTTGTCATTGTGGGACCTCTGTACGCGAAACGAAGACGGAGAGTGAGTTTTGAAAAGTATATCCGAGGTTGTTAGATCCCGTTTCTGGGGAGGTGGTTTTTGTAGGGCCCCAGAAGAGTTCTAATTGTGAAAGAGGAACCCAGCATCGTGCAGTTTTTGGGGCAAAGTTGCGGAAAGTAAATGATCAGTAAATTAAATCTGAGGTTGATATTAGTTGCGTGCAGTATTGTTGCACGTTTTGGCTGTTGAAAGAAGTTGCCAGGTTGCGGAGACGCGGCGTCGCACGTTTTTAAGCCAAATTCCTTCAGGGAAGCGGTTTAGGCGCGCGCAGCCTGCGCGGGCCGGTGCCGAAAAGCACTGTCCGAGGTACGACGCCAATGCGGTTGCAAAAGCAACTCGAAGTATAGAGGCAGCCCACCTCGACCTCGGCCGATTTGTGGCGAGGTGTTAACGGCTATGGCGATGTCGCCACTCGCTCGCCAGCTTCTTTGGCATGATTGGTATCATGTGAGTGGTGACGACGGAAGGCGGTCGCTGAAATCTCGCGGGTGGGTGTGCTCATCAAACAACAGCCGCACAATCATCGAGCGTGGATCCCGCGTGCGTCTCGCGTCGAGCCTAGTTGAGGCGTCAGCGTGGCAGGCGTTTCGTGGATGATGATCGAGGGAGTACGCGCGGCACGTCTGCCCGCGTGACGACAGCGCGTTGCCAAGCCGGAGCAATCAAGGCGGAGGGCTGGTCAGTCACGGACACACAAGCGGTCCTTGTGTCGAAAGCTGCGTCGGGCGGGGGCGCGCTGGCGCAGTGAATGATCCGGCTTGCCGGCATGTTGGCCTTGACGGTGCTGCCATTCTCTCTGGCGCGTCGGGCTTCCAATCACCGCCTCGAAGTCAGCACCGGGATCGGGACCGAGTGCGAGTTCTCTTGATGCTCGCGGGATGACCCCCGCAGGCGAATGGCCTCCCGCTGGGTCTGCGATCCGTCGGCGTCCCCACGCGGCGGGGCCGTGAGATGGTGCGGCAATTCGGATACACCAACCAAGAACGGTATTTCCGTGTGTTTCGGTACGTTGCAATCCATTTGCGGACATGTCAGCAGGTAACTCGTTAGGGCGAATGGCCCGCCCAGGCTACAAGCATGACGCGCAAAAAGGTTTTGGAGTACCGGCCGGACATCGATTGGCTGCGCGCCGTAGCCGTGATTTCGGTCATTGGATTCCATTTCGAGTTGCCAGGCTTTGGCGGCGGGTTTGTCGGCGTCGATATCTTCTTCGTCATCTCCGGTTATGTGATCTCCCGGCTCATCTGGACCGGCATTCAATCCAATTCGTTTTCGTTCATCGCCTTCTACGAACGAAGGGCGCGGCGCCTGCTTCCGGCGCTCTACCTGATGATTGTCGTCACCGGGATAGTCGCGTGGTTCTTTGCGCCTCCTGGCGACTACCGAATGTTTTTCGGAAGCGCGGTCTCGACGCTTCTGTTTTCGTCGAACATCTTCTTCTGGTCGCAGACCGGCTATTTCGATCTTCCAACGATCGGGAAGGTTCTCATCCACACCTGGTCATTGTCGGTGGAGGAGCAGTTCTACTTCCTGTTTCCGGTTGTGACTTGGCTCTGGAGCAGGCTGTTTCCCGACCCAACGTCGAAGCTGTCGCTCGGACTGGTCATCACCGGCGCGGTCGCGCTGTGCGTGCTCGATGAGCTTTGGATCAAGCAATCGCCCTCTGCCGCCTTCTACATCGCCCCGCTGCGGGCCTGGGAGTTTTTGATCGGAAGCATCGCGTTCTTTCTGCATCGATGGTCACCGGTCAGAAGCGAGGCGCGTCTCATCCTTGCGACAGCCGGCATGGGCTCCATGCTGATTCCCGTGGTCATCTTCCGCGCGGAGACACGATTCCCCGGGTTGCATGCGCTGATTCCCTGTCTCGGTACTGCGTTCTATATTGTCGCCTTCAATCAGGAGCAGGGCAGGCCCCGGCTGCCGTTCCGCGAGACCGGAGCCTTCCTCGGCCGTCTGTCCTATTCGCTCTATCTTTGGCATTGGCCGGTGTTCGTCCTCGGCAGGGCCGCGCTGCCGCTCGATGCCGCGACCTCGGCGTTTGCTACCGCCGGGCTTCTGCTGTGCTCGCTGCTGCTGGCCTATCTCTCTTACATCATCGTCGAGCGGCCGGCACGCGCGCGAACGGAGTGGGTTGGCGTGCGTGGCTCCCCGGTGATCGCGGGCATTGCCGTCGTCCTGATTGCGGTCGGAGTTCACGGCGTCGCTCATGACGGCTACGCCGATCGCTTCCCGCAATCCCAGGCACGAATGCTCCGGTACGATTCCCGGACGATGGAGCCGTTCTATCGTGCGCACAGCTGCTTCTTGCGGCCCGATGAGCCGCCATCGGCCTACGACTTTGATGCGTGCCTGAAGCCGGCCGCAAACAAGCGCAACATTCTGCTCGCCGGCGACAGCCTCGCCGCACATTATGCCTGGGGATTGCGCAGCTACCTATCCTCCGATGCTTATCATCTTCTGCAGCTTACGTCAGGGGCCTGTCCCCCGTTCGTCGAGCTCAAGCTGAGCACCTCGCGAAACTGCAACGACGTCAATCAGCTGCTACGCGATCAGATCAGGGCCCACCGCTTTGACGGCGTCGTTCTTTCCGGCAATTGGCGCGCCTATCTCGAAACCTATGGCCAGCCTCCTGCACGGGGCGTCGATCGGTATTTGAACGCGCTGCTGGCGGCAGCTCAGGAAGCCGGCGTTCCAGTTCTGCTCCTCGGTCCTTCGATCGAGTTCCCCGCTCCCTTGGCTCCGACGTTGTTCAACCATGAGCAGACGCACGTCCCAATCGGCAATTCGCTCTTGCCGAGAGAGGGGTCGTTCAAGGCGGACGACCGTTTGAAGGAGATCGCCAGCGCGTATCCGCTCGTTCAATACGTTTCCATTCTCGACACGATTTGCAGCAAGAGGCGTTGCCCGCTGACGATCGACGCGGAAACGCCGATTGTTTGGGACACCATCCATTTCACCCCGGAAGGGTCGAGGTTTGTCCTTTCGCAACTCGCGCCGCAACTGGATGCGTTCTTGCGGAGACTGGGGCAGCCCTCCGAGACCGGGACGCACGAACTCGTGGCTGGCGACGGTCCGACGGCAACCCGGAACGTCGCTCCATCCCAGGTTCAATGATGAGGAGCGATCGAGCACGGGACCTGCGGGAGCCATGAACCTTCGACTGGGGTCGCGCGTTCGCCTGCCGCTGATGGCGGACGCTGCCTTCGCTGAGCCGCGAAGGTGGTTCAACGTCATGTTTTCTCAAGCCGTTGGGGACGACAGACATGAATCCGATCATCAAGGCCATGGCTGTGCTTGCATGCGCCGCGTGCTGGAGCAACGCCGCGCCGGCCGAATCGGTGCGCTGGAACACCTATAGGATCCCGGAGACCGGCACGTCCGTCGACATTCCCGTCTCGATCTTCAGCGACACGGCGGGCCAACCCGGGGGCTATGGCCAGCGCTTCCAGACCGCGGACGGTCGCGCCAATCTGACCGTGCAGTCGATGCCCAATGACACCCGGGAGTCGCCGGCGCGATTCCTCGCCCAGAAGAACCCGCCGCCGAACATCCAGTACAAGCGCGTCACCTCGCGCTTCTTCGCGGTGTCGAGCTACAAGGGCGACTACGTCTGGTATAATCGCTGCAACTTCGTTGGGGGCTATGTCCACTGCGTGCTGATCAACTACCCCCGGGCCTGGGAGCGCGATTGGGACGGCATCGTCACCCGCATCAGCCTGTCGCTGAATCGGAGCTGAGCGGGACGCCCATAGCGAAGCCTGGGACCGGCGGCTTTGATCCGCCTCAATGATACCGTCGGGCTCCGTCGCATAAGCTTCGGCTTCATTTCAGCCGCCGCTTACAGACGAGCCCGCCCCTCATGGCCGCCGCGTCCTTCACCGTCCGGGCCGAAAGCGCCAGCGCGATCGCCACCATCAGGTGCCGCAGCGCGCAGGATGCGCTGCTCACGGCAAACGCCTATCTGCGTCTCGGCGCTGCCTGCGTCAGCATAGAGACGCCGGGTGGACAGAGGATGAGCCCAGACCGGCTCGATGCGCTGCTCAACGATTCTGGCGGGCGCATCGGCTTGTGAAGCCGGGCGTCATGCAGATCGGCAATCATCGCTGGCGTGATCGCGACGGCCTGCCCGGTGCCTCCCGGGAGCACATCCAGGTTCAGGGTGACGACGCTTCGATGCGGTCGTCGGGCAGCGCCGTCGGCCACGAGACATCCGCGATATAGGGGCCGTAGAGGACGTCCTGACGCCGCTGGTAAATGATCGTGAGGGCGACAGCGGCGATGAAACAGATTGCGGCAAACATGGCTAGTTCAAACATGGTTCAACTCCATCGCCTAAGACGTGGCGGATGAAGGGCGTCGGCGTCAAATGGAAGCCGCCACTAAGCTGAAGAGCAAAGCTTGATGCGCGTTGGTTTTCCGGACGAGCAGTCTGCAAGCAGACAGCCAAAGTGGTCCGGCGGCGCCCGCGCGGCTCAATCTCGGATCGAAATTCCGGCCACTCGGCCGCGAGCTACTCCGCGACGGTCGACTGATCGGAATTGAGCTCTGGAAACATCGCCCGGCAGCTCAGGCAATAGGATTCGAAAATGAAGCTCAGCAACGCGGACATCGGTAACCCCTACGGTCGATTTGATGTTCGGCAACATGCCGGGGGTCTGTTTCACGACGACTTCGTAGGCGCGGCGAAATGGTTTCGATCGGCTCCCGGAATGTTTCGTCCTGCGCGGGGGAGGGGCGATTGATCAGCGACTGTGACGTCATCATCGACCAGCCCGGCTCATCCGCAGTTCAGGACGTGGGCGCGTGCAAGCTCCTGAAGATGAAGTTGTTGCAGTAGTCCTTTCGCTTCCAGAACCATTCGCCATCGGCGCGCTGGTGGATCTCCGGGTCGAAGCCGGACAACGGAAGCAATCTCCCGCGGCTCAGGAATTGGCCTCGATAGCCAAGACCCCGCAGGAGCAAGAACGTCTCCTTCACCCTGTCGAGCGTTGCCAGACGGTGGTCGCACTCGACCACGATCAACGGCCGGCATCGGCGCAAGGTGCGCTCGGCGCCGCGCAGCACGTCGAGTTCGGCACCCTCGACGTCAATCTTGATCGCAGACACGTTTCCCGTATCGGGGAGATAGTCGTCCAACGACGTCGTCTGCACCTGAATCGTCTTCGAGGTCTCGGCGGGGCGGAGCAGCGAGGCCCCGGGCTGGTGCCCCTCGGGAACGAACAGGGTCTTCTTGCTGGAGCACGAATAGACGGCCCGTGGTTCGACCACGACGTTGTCGAGCGAGAACCGCTTGCAGAGCCGCGTTAATCTTTCGGCTAGGTCCGGCTGGGGCTCGAAGGCGACGACCCGCCCCGGCGCCGACCACCGTGCCAGCCAGTAGAGAAAACTGCCCTTGTTGGCGCCGATGTCGCAGACGACGTCGCCGCGCCGGATGTGACGCCGCAGCTCGGAAAGCTCCGTCTTGTGGTCGCGGAATCTGGACCGCAAAATTCTCACCAGAAACCGGGATGCCTCATGTTTCGCCAACCGAGCCCCCCAATGCCATGGCCACGCGTGCGCCAAACGAAGGCAAGCTTGGGTGCGCACGCCCTGTCGTTCACGGCAATGTTTCGAAATGGACGAGCGGCGGGGCGCCACGATGGCGCTGGCGTGGCGACTGGCGATCCCAGCAGGACTCGAACCTGCAACCCGCGGAGTAGAAAGCATCAACTCACGTGGGAAATTATTCAGTACTGACAATGAGTTGATTATCAACCACCTTCTGGTGCGGCGAATCTTCCGGGACTCTTTGGGTCCTCGGCGCCCTTAGCTTCGACCACAGCGGATCTGCGGATTGCGACGAGTTCTGCCTGATCCAAAGTCTCCAGAATCCGTTCCACGGGAATGACTACGCCGATGCCCGTATTGATGCCCCCGCGGGCTCTCCCCTCAGTCTCCTCGTCGCGTTCACCGGTGAGACCGGACACATCAAAATGGCCGTGCACGAGGCCCAACAACCGAATTTGCGTAGCATTCACTGAATTTGGAAGCGGAGTATGAAGGAATACAGGAGAGCCGCTGATGCCACCTATTGAGCGAGCTTCGACTAGATAGGCATCAAGTTCGCCGCAATACCTGGTATAGACGGGCTCCTCCCTCATCATTGAAAGATTTCCAACACGAACAATCGGAACATTCCGCCGTCGGCCGTAGTGGCTTATAAACAGGCCAACGATTAGTACTTCGTCGCCAAGCCCCCACCGGTTCTGCTTCATTGCTTCAGCAGTCGCAGCTATTCCTCGGTCTGGCTCATCGCTCCGGAGGACGATTTGCTTAAACTCTTCGTCCGGCAGCATGTCTATCGTTGCAATTGCGACGTCACACGATTCAGTGGGATGCGTGTACCAGCGAGCGCCCGCCCAACTGTCTTCTCGCACTCCACCTTCAAGTAGGTTGGAACGAACCAGTACGTCCCATCCGCGGCTGATGATGCTTCGGATCACATGTTCGGCAGTGACCAGATAACGAAACCCCAGAGGACCTTCTTTGAGCGTCACAATAAATCCAGTTCCCCGCGGAACGAATTCATTCGTGTTGTCATCTCGATTGCCAATAAACAGCACACACTGTTTGACAAAATCAGCAACGTACATAGCTATTCCCGTGCTTAAGAGCCTGAAATATTCAATTCCGCGAAGGATGAGTTTTGGAAGTTCCTGAGAGTACTTTCTGCGAATCTTGATTGACCTCCTCCATCGCCTCCCGCAGGTCCTCGACCAGCGCATCCGTGTAGAAGGTCGCCGTTGTCTTGATGTCAGTGTGGCCAAGTAAGGTCTGCACGACCTTTAAGTTTCGCGTCTTGCGTAACGTCCGCATCCCAGTCGTATGGCGGAGGTCATGGATGCGCGCAGTGACGCCGTGCTTCTTCCATTTCCGGCAGTGGGTGGTGAAGCCATAGTAGGTCATGGGATAGCGCTGGCCCTTGATCCGTTCTTCGCCGTTCTTCGGATGCTGCTTCCAGGTGCGCTGGGCGACGAAGGTGAAGACGTGGACTGGATGATCGCCGCGGCGGCGCCACAGCATCTGGTAGGCTTCCTTGGTCAACGGGATCACCCGCGGCTGGCCGCCCTTGGTGATGACGCGGATCACGGCAAGCTCGAAATCGACCTGCGGCCACGTCAGGAACAGGTTGCCCTTGCGCAGGCCTGTGATGATCGCAAACCGCCTGACATCGGCATAATCGCGGTCCTCGGCGGCGTCGAGCGTCGCTTCCTCGGCAGCCGAGATCTCGCGGATGTGGCGCTTCACCTGCTTCAGCCGGTGCTTGCGCCATTTCGGCATCTTGACGATCGCCGCGTTCCAATTGTCGGCGGCGCGGTACATGACCTGACGCAAGAGGTCGATGGTGCGATTGACCGTGCGCGGGGTGATCGGCCGGCGCAGGACGACCTTGCGGCCGTTCTCGACCACGGTGCGATCGCGCCTGGTATCCTTGCGCCGCTCGGCGACCATGCGCGAGACGGCGTCATCGTTGATGGTGTGCAGATAGGTCCGCGCGCCCATGATCTCGACCAGGCGATCGAGCACGCTGCGGATGCGCTGATCGGCCAGGTTCGAGCCGTGCTCGGTCCACCAGCGGTCGCAGGCAGCCTTGAGCGTAAGGGGCGACGAGCCCTCGGCCTTCAGTCGCTCGACGAGGGCGCGGGCCTCGATCTTGCGCGCGTCCTCGAAGGTCTGAGCCTGACGTTCATCCCGGAGCTTGGTTGAGCCGTAAAAGCGAAAATGTTCGATCTCGAAGTCGTACTGCCAGTAGGGGCTCTTCCGGGTCTGGTAGATGGACATGAGCGCGCTTTCGGCTGGGCTGGCTCCGGGACGGCCAGGGCCTCGAGGAAGGCGACCACGTCGCGTGGCATGAACACGCGGCGGGGCTTCTTCCGACCGCATCCCTTGATCCGCCCGGTGAGCCGCCCGGCCTCAATATGCCGCGCCAGCGTCTTGCGGTCCATGGGGAGCAGGCGGCAGAGCTCCGGCAGCCCGATTGTCGCCTGGATGGCGAAATGGGCCTCCAGGGCGGCCGGAAGGGCTGGCAGGGGCATGGCGCGTCAGGCCTTCGGTGGATCGCGCGCGGGCAGGCCATGGACGGCGGCGACGGCCTTCTCGGCAACCTCGGACGTGCGCTCGATGACGGCGCGCAAGATCTCGGCGCAATCCGCGCGGCCGATGCCGAACACGCCGCGCGCCTGGAGCTCCTCGTCGAGGTGCATGGCCATGACAGTGATCACGCTCATTCTGCCGCCTCGCGAATGACCAGGAAGATCTTATCGCCCCTGCGCTCGGCCAGGCCGCGCGCGATCGCTTTCTCGACGGTGGCGTTTCTGAAGCGGCGTCCGCGGCCGGCGGCGCGCCACAGAGCGTTGCCTTCCCGGTGCAGCGGCCCCCGCGCCAGCATGGCGATGCACTGATCGACCGTGCTCGGCCACGGCTTGCGGTGATATTCGTAGATGCGGCGCTCGCCACGCTTGGTGATATAGGTGACCCGTTGCACTGGATGTTTCAGCTTCACGACGCGGCCTCGATGCGGGCGAGGAGGGCAGACCGTCTGATGATCATCGCGCCACCGCGCAGTCGGTCAGGACGGCGAGAATAGACCTGTCGGAGCAGGCCGGACGCTCCGACGATGCGAGGCGTGCAATCAGTCCGGCGCCGGCAAGCGGCACCATCGCAGCCAACACGATGACGACGAGCGCGGCGGCCAGCGGGGCATGGGTCTCCTGCGGGCCGTGCCGCAGTAGCTGCTCGCGCCGCCAGCGAAAGGTTTGTTTCTGTCTGTTAACCATCGGAACTAACCTTTCGTTAGCCATGGCTTGCGCCACCGGAGGTAGGCGAGCACAGTTAAGACAATTAGGAAGGATCGACCTGGCCGCCTGCGATGCCACGCATTTCTATCAAAATATTTTTGAAACTCAATCCAATAACTCAAAATATTTTTGAAAGCGGATGGGGCTCGCTCGGACGGCATGCCGCAAGGCGGGGTTGGGAATGGGGAAGAAAGGGGAGGCCTGGCACCGGCGACATGCGCTGTCGCTCGTGGCTCAGTTGCCTGAGGATGTAGACGACGCGCTGCTCGTCATCGCCTACATGCGGGACGTTGTTGAGAATTTCCTTGTGCCGGAGCGTGAGCCGGCGTCGCTCTCAGGCGCGCGCGGAATCGTCGCCAGCCTCCGGCTCGTGCAGACGCCGATCAAGGTCGACGCTGAGGCCCCTCCGCTCGCCGTTGTAGAGCCAGTCGAGGGACAGTCCGGGGATGATTCGCACTAGCTTTTGCGCGATTTCGATGCTGAGCGGGGCGCCGCGCTCGAAATTGTTCCAGCGGGCAGGGGATATATCCAACTTTTTTGCGAAGGCCGTCTGGCTGCTACCGCTCGTGATCTCGCGCAGTCGTTTAAGCCTTTGAGTGCGTTCACGATCTGGCGGCGTTTCGGGTTGCTTCGCAGGCGGCTTTTTCATCGCCGCGAAGGATGGCGCAGGCATCGCTAAAATCCCATTAAAGAAACTTGGTTGTTGAGTTTCAAAATAATTTTGATAGCGGTCGGGGTTATGGACATCCCCCGACGCCTTGAAACCACCGAACAGATCTTCGACGCTCTCGGCATCGAAGCGATCATGACACTGACCGGCGGGAAGTACCCGGCGGTCCACTGCTACAAATCGTCCGGCAAATTCCCGCCGAAGACCTACGTAGTCCTGAAGGCCGCTCTGTCTGCCATCGGCGCCGATGCGCCTGACAGCCTCTGGCAAATGATCGAGCCGGACCCTGTCGCGCTTGCGGGCGTCGTGCAGCGCCTGCCGTCCGCTGCTGGTGATGAGGTGCTGCCATGACCCGCACCGTATCGGGCCAGGGCGGCGCCGGTCGATCCGGCGGGCAGGGTGCGCAAGGCAATTATTTCGGCCTGTGGATATCCGTTCTTGCGACCTCGCCGCGCGGCTGTGCGCGGCTGTGGAAAAGTCACGCCGCGCCTGCATTTCAAGGGACTTTCTGCAACGGGCTCCCGGGGTGGGCCCTCACCGGCTGGGGCGGGTTACGACGCCGCCTCAAAAATCGAAGCTCAGTTGGGTCGGCCACGAACGGGTATGGGCACACACGTGCTCCTTCCGTCCGAACCGGCGCCGGTCATACGCTTTCACGTAGACGAGCTTCGGCTTCGCCATCTCTGTCATGGCGCACTCCTTCGTTGATCGCGGGTAGATCCCGCGGGCTCCGGCGCGCTGTAACGCGCCGTCGTCCGTGTGAGCTGGGCCGGTTGGCCCGCAACGGAGGCAGGCCGGTGAGGGCCCTGCTTGGGCTTGTAGCGGATGGGGCAAGGTTGCAAGCGGCAATCCACAGCAATCGTGGGGTGCTGGCATGAGACCCGATGGCTCCATCGGCCCGCGCAAGCGCAATGACCGGATGACGGCCCTGCAGGCTGTGGCCGACGAGGCGCTGATATCGGCCGCCGGCGACATGTTCGCGGCGGGCCTCGACACCCGTGAGATGGCGGCGCGGCTGATCGTGCCGGAGGCGGCCGTCACGACGGCGCTGCGCGTGGCGCGTGAGCGGCAGCTCGGCCTGGCGCCTGCGCCGATGTCTGTGGCGCGCGAGGATGCGGCTGGCTTCTCCGAAGATGCTGAGACCGTCGTCGGCGCCGAGCAGGTCGTCTCGACGCCGCACGTGATGGAGCTGTCGGTGCGTGGGGATCTCGCGGTCCGCGTTCGTATCCGCGGCATCGACGGGCAGCTGCTGGTCGACGTCGCGATGACGGCGAAGCGCGCGCTGCGCGCCGCCGGCTTGTTCAAGCTGGCCGCTGAGCGCGCCGATCCGTCGCTTTTGGCCGATGCGGAGATCCTGGAGTTTGGCCGATGAGCGTCGCCACCACCGAAGGCCGCGAGCTGCTCAGCTCCTATATCGAACGGATCGAGCGCATCGTCGAGGAGATCGTGGCGCTCAAGGATGATCAGAAGGTGCTGTTTGCCGAGGCGAAGGCGAAGGGCTTCGACACCAAGGCGATGCGCCGGATCATCAAGCGGCGGCAGAAGGACCAGAGCGAGGTCGCCGAGCAGGAGTCGATCGACGACATCTACATGCACGCGCTCGGCATGACGTCCGAGCATCCGCTGCACGTCCAGGTGAAGCGCCTGACGGCTGACGGCATCGGGCGCGAGCAGGTGATCGAGGCGCTGCAGCTGCTGATCCCGGTCAATGGCGAGATCATCGCCAGCGTCGGCGGCCAGCCGATGCGGCTCTGGCGCACTGCGGACGGCAAGTCATTCGCCGAGGACTACGTGCCGCCGCTGTTCCAGGACTTCATGAACAAGCGGAAGGCGTCGTGATGATCCGCGAAACCTTCGACCTTGCCCGGCGACCGGTCGATCTCCAGGCCTTCGACCTGATCGACCTCAGCGGCACGCCGTGGCGCCGGATCTGGTTGTCGGTCCGCGACGACATCTCGTGCCTGGTCGACGCCGAGGATTACGAGTGGCTGTCGGAGACGACTTGGAACGTCTCCTGGGGCTCGCGCACGCCGTGGCAAAAGTACGCCAAGCGCAATGTCGGGCCTGACCGCGCAACGCTGCGCATGCATCGCGAGATCATGATCAAGGCAGAGCCGCGCTCGGACCGCTTCATGCGGACGCACGTCGTCGACCACATCAACGGTCAGACGCTCGACAACCGCCGCTGCAATCTGCGCTGGCTGACGCACCGCCAGAACTGCGGCAACCGCACGCCGCGCGAGCGGATCCCGTCACTCGATTCCATCGCCCTGCGGCTGCTGGCCGATCTCGGTCATCAGCCGGAGCCTGCGGAGGTGCCGTTCTGATGACCTTTGCTTTTCATCCCTATGCCGAGCTGTTTCCGCTGATCGAGGGAGCGGACTTCTACGATCTGGCCGAGGACATCCGCATCAACGGCCTGAAAGACCGGATCATCCTGATCGGGCAGGGTGACGCCGCCGCGCAGATCCTCGACGGCCGCAACCGCTACCGCGCGCTCGTCTGGATCATGTCGACGGGCGAGGGTGTGGGTCCCGGTTGGTCCCATGCGGGGCTGCATGAGGGCGACAAGCTGCAGGCCGCCGATATTCTCGACGTCGGCAATCGCTTCCTGTTCCGGCAATTCGCGCAGGCGGTCGACGGCGACCCTCTCGATTTCGTGCTATCGCGCAACCTACATCGGCGCCAGATGTCCGCCGATGAGCGGCGCATGGTCGGCGCGCGGCTGGTTACGCTGAGGCAGGGGCGCCCCGAACAAACTTCGCAATCTGCGAACATTAGCCGCGAGCAGGCGGCAAAGATCACGCAGGCTGACGTTGCCGGTATCGACCGCGCCAGGTCGGTCATTGCGCATGCCGCGCCGGAGATCGTCGAGGCGGCCAGCCGCGGCAAGATCTCGGTTGCTGCTGCAGCCGAGATCGCAGCCCAGCCGATCGAGCGCCAGGCCCAGATCGTAGCTTCGCTGCCGCGCGACGCCGAGGGGAAGCTGACCGCCGTTGCCAAGAAGATGCTGGCGCCGGTCATCAAGGAAATCCGCAGGGACAAGATCGCGGCGAAGAAGGAACGGCGCGAGGAGCGCGAGGCGGAGTTCGGCCGCAAGATCCAGGCGCTGCCCGACAGAATGTTCGGTGTCGCGATCGAGGATTTCGAATGGGACCATGAGACATGGTCTGCCGAGACCGGGACCGAGCGGCATCCGTCGATGCACTATGAGACGGCCGCGGAGGCGCGAACGCCTGAGGAAATCGTAGCGCGTTGTGCCGAGCGGTTCGCTTGCCTCGCCGACGACTGCATCCTGTTCAAGTGGACGACGATTCCGCACCTCGCGGTCGCCATCAAGGTGATGGAGCTGCAGGGCTTCACCTACGTCACGCATCTGGTCTGGGACAAGCGGCGGATGGGTGAGGCGCGCGGGATGGGCTACTGGTTCACCGGCGAGCACGAGATCGTGCTGGTCGGTGTGCGCGGCAAGGTCGTGCCTCCGGCGACGGCGCATTTCCGCAGCGTGTTCACCGAGCCGGTCGGAGCGCATAGCGAGAAGCCGGACAACATTCACAGGATGATCGAATTCCACTGGCCCAACGTGCCGAAGGTGGAATTCAACGCGCGGCGCCGACGCCCTGGCTGGGAAGCCTGGGGCTTCGATGCGCCCCGCGAAAACGTTCAGTTTGCGGACAGCGGCGAGTCCGAGTCATTGCGTGCCGCAGATCTGCCAGCCCCGCCGGTACCGCCTCCAGCACCGGAAGATGGGATAGTCGAACTGGCTCCCGTCGACCGGGACATCGGAGTTGAGACCGCCGTTCCGCCGGCGGGCAGACCTGGCTCGAATTCTCCTGGCTCTGGTTTTCCTGATCTCGAGATCCCGCCGTTCCTGCGCCGGACGTCGTCGCAGACTGCGGCCGAACAATCCGAGATGGATCTCGCGCGCCGCGACCGGCTGCCCGGTAAGGTCGTCGACGGGCATCTGCAGACGCGGCTGGCGCTGACGTCGGATGAGCTGGAGATGCAGGCGGCGCTGCGTGCGATTGACGCGGGAGAGGCGGTCGAATGGAGCATCACGCGCCATCTGATCGGCGCGGGCTTTGCGCACGCGACGACGAAACGACTCCTCGTCACCGACGAGGGGCGGGACTTCCTGGCGCAGCTCGTGCAGCCGGTGCTCGCGGCTGCGGCCGAGGTGCGGCCATGAGCGACAAGATCCCGCTGCGCCAGCAGATCGGCGCCATCAACCTCGAAATCCAGCAGCGCAAGAGCAGGCCGGGGATGAGCCGGTCGCAGGCGGAATACCACGTCTCCCGGCTCGAGGCTGCCGCCGCGACGCTGGAATGGCTGCAGGCGAACGAGGCACGCATCAAGGGAGCCGAGGGGAATGGCTGAGATCCTCGCCTGTCGGACGCTGACGCCGCGGCAGATGCGGCGCGTCATCCTGGAGTCGCCCTATGCCGGCGACATCGTCGCCAACGTCGCCTATGCGCGCGCCTGCGTGAAGGACGCGCTGCTGCGCGGCGAGGCGCCACTGGTGTCGCATTTGCTCTACACCCAGCCCGGCATTCTCGACGATGACAACGAGCGCGAGCGCGCGCACGGCATCAACGCCGGCCACGCCTGGATGCATCTCGCCGATGCCGTCGTCGTCTGCACCGATCGCGGCGTCTCCGCCGGCATGGAAGCTGGCATCAGCATGGCGCGGTTCAATGGCGTACGGATCGAGTACCGCAGCGGCATCAGCTATCAAGTTGGTGGCGCGGACTACCTCGCGGGGTACCGACGATGAGCTCGGCGCGGCACCGCTGGGGCGAGAAAGTCCGCTTCGATCACAAGACCGAGCAGCAATGCATCCATTGCGAGACGGTAAAGGTCGGACGGCACGAATGGCAGGCTAGTGGGGAGGTCCACTGGACGGAGTTCTGGCGCCGTGAGGAGCGCATCGACCACGATGGACGCACGCCGCCGTGCAAAAGCCCAAGCGAACAGGTGGGGGAATGAGATCAGATCAATCGGTCCTGCAGTGGCGGGATGCGTTCCTCGAGTGCTCGGATCAGCTGGTTGCACTCAACTTCAATCCCCGCGCAGTTAATGCGGTGCGCGGCCAATTCAGGGTGATCCGCAGCCGGCGGTCTGAATTGCAGGACCGTCCAAGCTTTGTTGGGGTAAGCCGCTTTAATGTCGACGGCTGGAAAGAGACGGTTGCGCAATCGCTGAAGCGGCTCGATGGCCTGCGGTGGTATCAAATGGATGTTCAGCCATGCCTCATCGAGTTCTTGCGGACGATCAATCGCCAAGAGTGCTGGATAGAGCCGAAGTTCGAACTCTTCCATGTGATATTCGCCGAGCAGCGCGGATTTGGCTCCCGCCTCCTCAGCGACATGTCCAAGACTAACGAGCATCCTGAGATAGAGACCGAGACGTTCAGCGTCACGGCGCCGCTCCGCCTCTCTCTGATCGAAGTACACTTTTGCCATCGCACCTTGGTAAGCCAAGTATGCAGCGCAAAGGGCGATCGTTGGAGCAACTATAGAGGCCGTCAAGGTTTGCCAATCTTTGAGCTTGACGATGTCGATTGGTCCCCAAAGGCCAAGCCACGCGGTAAGTACGGCCGCAAACATCAAGCAAGCAATTGGTGTGAGACCGGGAAGGCGAGGTGTCATGGTTCAATGATGCCCTTGGAACGTGCGATTGTCGAGAGAAGCGCTCTGTGACCCGCACGCTCCTCGTTGCCGATCTCTTCTGCGGCGCCGGCGGGACCTCGACCGGGCTTGCGCGAGCGCTGGCTGCGCTCGGCCTCGGACTCGAGCTGGTGTGCGTCAATCACTGGAACGTCGCTGTCGCCAGCCACGCGATCAACCACCCGGCCGCGCGGCACTACTGCCAGGATCTGGCGACGGTGCGGCCGAGCCATGTCGTCACGGAAGGCTATCTCGATCTGCTGACGGCCTCGCCGAGCTGCACGCATCACAGCATCGCGCGCGGCGGCAAGCCGACGTCCGACCAGCAGCGCTCGGACCCGTGGCACGTCATCACCTGGCTGACCGAGCTGCGCGTCCGCTGCCTGATCATCGAAAACGTCTGGGAGTTTCGCGATTGGGGGCCGGTCGACCCTGCCACCGGCAAGCCGATCAAGGAACGCAAGGGCGAGTATTTCCGGGCCTGGATCAACGTCATCCGCTCGCTCGGCTATCAGGTCGAATGGCGACGGCTCAACGCGGCCGACTATGGCGAGGCAACGACGCGCCGCCGCTTCATCCTGATGGCGCGCAACGACGGCCATCCGATTGTCTGGCCGGAGGCGACGCATGCGCGGCGCGATCGCGTCACGGCTGGGCTGCAGTCGTGGCGACCGGCGCGCGAGATCATCGATTGGTCTCTCCGGGGCAAGTCGATCTTCAATCGGCCGAAGCCGCTGGCGGCGAAGTCACTGCGGCGGATCTATGACGGCATCGTCAGGGAGCGCTGGCCGGAGCCGTTCATCGTGGTCCTGCGCAACCACATGAGCGCGCAAGGCATCGACGTGCCGCTGCCGACGATCGCCGCGCAAGGCGGGCACATCGCGTTAGCACAACCGGTGCTGATGAACAGGCACGGCAAGGGTTACGGCGCGAGCCGCGCGCACGCGATCGATGATCCCATGCCGACCATCACGTGCGACGGCGGCGGCTACCTCGCCGTGCCGTTCATCCTGTCGCAGGCCTCTGGCGGCGCGCCGCGGGCGGTTTCCGATCCGGCGCCGACGATCACCACCGATGGGGCTCATGCGCTGATCGCGCCTTACTACGGCTCCGGATCGGGCGAAACATGTTTGTCCGATAGCGAGCCGCTGCCGACCGTGACCTCACAGGGCCGGTTCGGGCTGGTCGTTCCGATCACGCATTCCGACACGGCCAATCGCGCGCGGGCGGTCGACACCGATCCGCTGCCGACCATCACGACCGCGAACCGGGGCGAATTGGCGTTTATTGCTGCGGCCTTCGGCGAGCGGCCGGGGCAGGCCGCGCGCATCCACGATCTCGACGACCCTGCACCGACGATCTGCGCCACCGGGCGCGTCAACCTCGTCGAGGGCGAGCAGGGCGACGCCGTCGATATTCTCTATCGCATGCTGCAGCCGCATGAGCTGGCGGCAGCCATGGGTTTCGATGATTGCGATGAGCCCTATGAGTTCGCGGGCACCAAGACCGAGCAGATCCGCCAGATCGGCAACGCGGTGCCCGTGCGCCTGATGCGCGCGTGCGTGTTGGCGATGTTCTCCGGCGAGGCCGAGCCGCAGATGCTGGAGGCTGCCGAATGAGTGATGTGCTGATCGAGGCGCTGGCCCGTCCTGGTGATTTGTCCATGCGCCTGGCCGATACGATCTGCCTGCTCGCGGTCCGTGGCGGCGAGCTGGGAGAACTCGAAGCATATGGCGCCCCGGAAGGGCAGCCGCAGCCGTTCAAGCGGCTGCGCAGCGAATGGCTGCAACGGCTCGAGACCGCCGTTGCGCGCGATGCTCTCGCCCGGCTGACACCCGAGCGCGCGGTCGAGATCCTGCTGCAGGGACGGCCTTGAGCCGCCGCCCCTGAGTGTCCCGTTGTGTGCGCGTTGCCCGAAATCCTGCAAGTGAGACTGACACCATGACTGCGCCTCGTGAGAAGCGCCGTGCCCGGCATATTGCCGCCGATGAGGCGCATGCCTGGGCGCGCTCGCTCGATCTGAAAAACCCGTATGCGAAGGGCGTGCTGAAATCGCTCTCGATCTACGTGAACGGCGAAGGGCGGTGTTTCGTCGGCCTCGACCAGCTCGCGCTCGATACCGATCTGTCCGTCGACACGGTGCGCCGGCGGATGGTGTGGCTCGAGGAGATCGGCGCGATCACGCGCATCCCGCAATGGGTCGACGAGCACGGCCGCCGCAATGGCGACGGGCGCGGCAAGCGCACATCCGACCTGATCGTGCTGCATCTCGATCGCGATGCCGACGAGATCGAGGCGCGCGCGTGGGGCGTCGTCGAAAGCGAAGTAAAATCAGCGGTCATTAGCCCTAGCAGGCAGCAAGGGCTAAATCACCCGCCTGAAACGGTTAGCCCTCTGCCAGCCCTCGGCCAGCCCTCGCACTGCTGCGACCACCTAAACTCTGAACCTGAACCTGAATCTCCCCCCTTACCCCCCTCCGGGGGGCGGGAGGCTGCTGACGCTTTGCAGGAAGGCGAAGTGGAGCCGGAGCATTTCGGGGCGGCATGGGCAGGCTATCCGGAGCACGAGGCGATGCGGCGCGATCTCGCGCTCGCCGAATTCCGGGCGCTCGTGGCCGACGACCAGAAGCTCTGCAGGGCGGCCGTGCCGGACTACGCGGCGCAGATCCGCAAGCTGAAATGGAAGCCGCGGGCGTTCCACCTCTGGGTCCGCTCCGGCGGCTTCCGCGAATTCCCGAACGCGAAGCTTCCCGACGAGCGGCCGCCACCTCCGGAGCGGCGCCTGATCCAGGGCGAGGAACTCGCCGGCTTCACGGTCGCCTTGCGCATCGCCGAGCGGCGCGATCCGGTGCTGGTGGCCGATCAGCAGCTCGGCCGCGGCGTCTGGCGCACGATGCCCGTGCAGCCGGATCTGCTGGCGCTCTCGGCCTTCGTCGACGACGCCGGGCGGGACGGCTGGGAGATCGTCGCCGAGGGCTCGGAGCGCTTCGCGGCTTGGCGCGACCGGCTAAAGCTGTGGCTTGGCGCCGAGCCGAAGGCCGAACGCATCTGGCTTGAGCCGCACGATCCATCGGTGCATGGCCTCTCGCCGATGCACCCGAATTTCCGTGTCCGCAAATCCATCAACGGCTTTCGCGTCCCGCGGTCCTTTCCGCCGCGCCGCGACGGCACATGGTCACCAGCAGCAGGGGAGAGAGCATGAACATGGGTTATCAGATTGGGGACCTCGCGGGCTACGTCGACCTCGCCAAGTTGCACGCGCCGGAGGCCGCGCCAGTGCCGCAGTGCTGGTACATCCTGCGCACCCATCCGAACTGTGAGGCGAAGGTGATGAAGGCCTTCCGGCTGCGCAACATCAGCGCCTATCTGCCGGTCATGACGGTGATGAAGGAATTCCAGCGCATCAGGCGCGGCTTCGAATGGATCGAGCGTCGGAACGTCGTATCGCCCTTGATCCTCGGTGCCGTGCTAATCCCAGATTTCGAGGAGCGCTGGGAATGCTGGCGTGGCATCGATGGCGCTATCGGCCTTCTGCGGTTCGGCGAGTGGACGCCTCACCTGACGCCTAAGCTGTTTCAGGACATCAGGAATATCGAGGACATCGCCAACACGCCGAAAAGCAAGCGGCAGCGCGCCTTCGAAGTGGGGCAGCTTGTCAGGGTCGTGAACGGACCGTTCCGTGGCTTCTCGGCGCGGGTTGAGAGAATTGACTCAAGGGGCCGACTCAGTGTCGGTGTCGAAATATTCAGGCGCATCACTCCCTTGGAGATCGAGGAGAGTGACATCGAAGCGGTTGAAGCTGAGTGCGCATGATCTGAGCGCACTTGGTGCCAGATGGCCAAGGTCATCAGGACGCTTCGAACGGAGCTAACCGCTTCGGCGCATCCGCCACCAGCAAGACTGGTTCGCGGTGAAATGGTGGAATCTGCCTAAAAGCCCAGCCCTCGCGCTGGGCTTTCGCGCTTCACGGGTTAGGTGCACGCGGATTGGCTGATGGTGGTCCGAGCGCACCCGCTTTCTTTGTTGTTTCCTCCCTAGACTTGGGCCGCCTGTGGCAACGCAGGCGGCCCATTTGTCTTTGGGCAGATGCCTCCGCAACCACCCTGGAAGTCTTGGTACAAGACCGGCCGCTGGCAACGCCTGCGCCTGCAGACGTTCCTGCGCGACCACTACACCTGCAAGTGCGGCTGCAACCGGATCGAAGGCAACACCTCGCTCCTCGTATGCGACCACAAGATCCCGCACCGTGGTGATGAGCGTCTGTTCTGGGATGAGACCAACCTGCAGACCCTGCTCAAGGCCTGCCATGACAAGCGCAAGCAGCAGGCGGAACAGTCATCCCTCCATACGCGCGGCATCTGGCACTGACCACCAGCGCGAGCCGAACAGAAGGGGGGTGGTGCAATCTCTAAACCCTCTCCCTTCCGGGACCGGCCGTTCTCTCATCCGCAGGTTTTTTTCGTCGTGGCTGAAAATTTCGACCTGTTTGGTGATCCCATCCCGGCCAATCATGGTGGCAAGGGGAGGCCGCCTCATATCCCGACGACGGAAAACCGGAATCGCGTCAACATGTTGCTCGCGTGCGGTTGGAGCAATGAACGGATTGCCGGCGCGATGCGTATTACGGAGCCGACGCTGCGGAAGCATTATTTTTCGGAGCTTAAGAGCCGCGAGGTCGCGCGCGACCGGTTGAACGCCGCGCTGCTGATGAAGGGCTTCGAGGGTGTGCAAAAGGGCAACACCACCGCAATCCGGCTCTTCCTGCACCTGGTGGAGCGCAATGACTTGATGCAGTTCGGCCAAGCGTTGCGGCCCGCTCGCATCGACAAGTCGGAGAAGGCGGCCAAGCCAGCCAAACTTGGCAAAAAACAGGAAGCACTGCTGGCCGCGCAGCAACCGGACGTCGGCACGCCCATGGGCGAACTGATGGCCCGTCGCCAGCAGAGCATGAACTAATTTCGAGAGCGAGGCATAAGGCCCCACATCGCCGCAACGTTTGCCTCGATAGCGCGATCCTGATCTCGCCTGCTCTTAAGCTTGTTCGTTTCGATAAAGACCGGCGTTACCTTTTCCCTGGCCGCGAGCCGATCGATCTCGCGACGGGTGGCGCCGCTCGGATGGCAAGCAACGATCATCACTCTGAGGCCTGAGTATTTCAGTAGGAAATCTCGGCCTTGTTTGATCTGCCCGGGGGTGTCGCCGCGACTGGACACGCCGACAGCATATTTGCGAATGGGCAGGCGAAAGATGCCCAAAACATCACGAGCCGCTCCCTCTCTTCGATATTCGAGGCATCGAGCTGTAAACTCTCGGATCGAGCTGCTCTTACCGGTATTTGCGGGTCCGCAGAGGCAAATGATTGTCAGCGCCATGTCGGTTCAATCTCCCTTAATTAAGCTGCCAGGGTAGCAGAACTCCGCCATGTGGGACACCTCCTGCCCGGACTGGGAAGATCGCATCCGGAACGGCCGTTCGCTGATGCCGGATCTGCCGCTGTTTGCCGATGAGGCAGCAATGGGTTTGGCGTTCTTTGATGAGCTGCGGCTACCGGATGTGAAGGGTACTCCGCGGCTCGGGGATGCCTCAGGCGAATGGTTCCGCGACTTGGTGCGCGCCGTGTTCGGCTCGTGGGACCCGGTCAACAAGGTCAGGATGATCCGCGATTTCTTCGCGCTAGTCCCGAAGGGGTCGTCGAAGACGACCTATTCGGCGGCGCTGATGCTGGTCGCCATGCTGATGAACTTTCGGCCGCGGGGCACCGCGCTGTTTCTCGGCGAGACACAGGCCGTCGCCGATCGTGCCTATGAGCAGGCGGTCGGCATGATCGAGGAATCGCCGGACCTGCGCCGACGCTTCAAGCCTCGCGACTATGACAAGACGATCGAGGACCTGGTCACCAAGTCCGAGATCATGATCGCGAGCTTCGATCTGAAGATCCTGACGGGCGCGATGGCGCTGATCTTCGTGCTGCTCGATGAGTTGCATCTGCTCGGCAAGCGGGCACATACCTCGCGCGTACTGCGCCAGATCCGCGGCGGCCTCGATAAGACCGAGGAGGGCGTTCTGGTCATCACCACAACGCAAAGCGACGAGGCGCCAGCCGGCGCGTTCAAGAGCGAGCTGAAATTCGTTCGGAACGTTCGGGATGGCCTTTATCGGGGCAAGGTCATTCGTCCGACGTTGCCTCTGCTCTATGAGCTGCCGCGCGACATCGCAACATTGACGCGCGAGGAGCGCAAGCGCGGCGTCGAGCCGCGCTGGATGGACCCCGCGGTCTGGCCGATGGTGATGCCGAACATCAACCGCCCGATCACAGTCGCCTCGATGCTGGCTGATTTCGCCAGCGAGCGCGAGAAGGGCGCTGACGCCGTCAGCGTCTGGGCTTCGCAGCATCTCAACATCGAGATCGGTACGGGCACTAACGACGATGGCTGGTCGGGCGCCGATTTCTGGGACGCGCAGGCCGATGAAAAGCTCGACCTTGAGGAGCTGCTGGAGCGCTCCGAGGTGGTCGTAATCGGCGTCGACGGCGGTGGTCGTGACGATCTGCTCGGCCTGGCCGTCATGGGCCGCGAAAAGGGCACGCGTCACTGGCTGTCGGTGTGCTACGGCTGGGCCGATCCGATCGTGTTGGAGCGGCGCAAGGAAATCGCGGCCCATCTTGACGATTTCGAGAAGGAAGGGACGTTCTCGATCCTTCCCGTCGCCGAGGCGCTGGCCGAGCTGACCAGCCTCGTTGCCTGCATCAAGGCGACCGGTCTGCTGCCCGAAAAGAACGCGGTCGGCATCGACCCGAACCGCGCTGCGGCGCTGTTCGAAGCGCTGTTCGCCGGCGGCATCACTGAGGACATGATCCGCCGGCTGCTGCAGGGCCCTGCGCTGGCACCGGCTGTGTACGGTCTGGATCTGAAGCTTGCCGACGGCACCTACTTCCATGCTGACCAAGCGCTGATGACGTGGGTCGTTGGTAACGCCAAGGTCGAACAGCGCGGCAACGCCGACATGATCACCAAGCAGGTTGCTGGCCGGGCCAAGATCGATCCGCTGATCGCGTTGCTGCAGGCCACGATCCTGATGAGCTGGAATCCTCAAGCCGGTCTGCTGGTGACTGGCTCCGACGTCGCGGAGATGGTGTAGTGGGGATTTTGTCCGGCCTCGGATGGGCGCTGCGCAGCATGGCCAGCGCGGTCGATGGCGCGATGGATCATCGCGCCGTCTGGGGTGAGAATTGGTGGGGCGGTGGTTATCCGTCGATCGCGGGCGTCATCGTCAACGACGAGCGGGTGTCGCAGCTCGCTTCCGTGCAGTCCGTGCGGCAGGGCCTGTCCTCGGCGATGTCGTCCCTGCCGGTGTCGGTGTTTCGCAAGGGCGCGAACGGTGCGCGCGAGGCGCTTCCGCAGCATCCGATCTCCAGGCTGCTCGGTTGCCGGCCGAATGGCCGCCAAACGCCGGCCGAATTCATCGGCGAGCTGGCCTGGCATGTGTCCTACTATCGCAACGGCTATTGCCGGATCATCCCCGGCGACCTGGGCGGCGATGACTATGCAGCCGGTGCGCTGGAGATCCTGCATCCGCGCCGCTTCGCCAAGCTGGAGCGCGGAGCCGACGGACACCTCTACTACACGTTCAATCCGCCGCGCACGATCGTGCAGGGAGCCCAGATCGCGACCGAGACCTATCGCGATGACGAGATCTGGCACATCAGAGGCAATCCGCTGCAGGAGGAAGGGCTGCTCGGTGAACCGATCTGGGCAACAGCCAGGCAGGTGTTCGCTCGCGCCATCGCGGTGCATGAGTATGGCGACATCTGGTTCGCCAACAACGGTCAGTCGGGCGGCCTGATCAAGCACCCTGGCACCTTCAAGGACAAGGCCGATCGCGATCAGTTCCTCGACAATTGGCGCGCGATGGGCACCGGCCGTAACCGGCATCGCGACCGGCTGCTGACCCATGGCGTCGATTACACGCCGATCAAGGTCACCAATGCCGAGGCGCAGCTGCTCGAGACAGAGAAGGCCAGCGACATCGACGTGTTCGGGCTGTGGTCCTATCCGCCGCATCTTGCCGGTCGCCTCGATCGCGCGACCTTCTCGAACATTGAGCAGCAGTCGCTCAATTTCGTCGTCTACTGCCTGGCCCCGCTGGCCATCGCGATCGAGCAGGGCGCCGAACGCGACTTTCTCGACGCGAACTCGAACGATGAGCTGTTCATCGAATTCAACTTCGCCGGCCTGCTGCGCGGCGACCTGTTGAATCGCTATCGCGCCTATCTGATCGGCCGCCAGGGCGAATGGCTGTCCGCCAACGACATCCGCCGTTTCGAGAACATGTCGCCGCGAGCCGACGAGGGCGGCGACGACTACACCAATCCGATGACCAAGAGTGGCAAGCCCGGCGAGGGCGACGGGGCCGATGGCAACGACGGCGACGGCTCCGACAACGAAGAGAAGCCCAGCAAGGATTGAGCCCCATGGCCAAGGACAAGCACCTGCAGAAGGTCATTGCGCAGATCTCGGCGCTCGACCCGGTCGTGGCGCTCGACCTGGAGGCGCTAACCGGCTGCCTCGCGCGGGCCGTTGCCCGTGAGGAGCAGCGCGCCGCAGCCACCGCGAGCGTCCCGACACAGCCGAGCAAGATCGCGTTGATTTCCGTCTCTGGTCCGCTGACGCCGCGTGGCAGCTGGTACGGCTCCTCGCTGGCGCAGATCGCGGCGCAGGTCTCGCGCGCCGCTGCCGATTCCGACGTTGCCGGCATTGTCCTCGACGTCGACAGCCCAGGCGGGACGGTCGCCGGCACCGCGGAGGCGGCGGCAGCGGTTGCCGAGGCCGCGCAAAAGAAGCCGTGCATTGCCTGCGTCAACACGCTGGCCGCCTCGGCGGCCTATTGGATCGCCTCGCAAGCCTCCGAGATCGTGATGATGCCGTCGGCCGACGTCGGCTCGATCGGCGCAATGGTGATTCACGTCGACTACTCCAAGGCGCTGGAGGAGGCCGGCATCACGGTGACGATGATCCGCTCGGAACAGTCCCCGAAGAAGAACGAGGCTCATCCGTTCGGCCCCCTGTCGGACGAGGCCCGCGCCAACCTGCAGGCGCGGGTCAACGATGCCGGCGCCGAGTTCATCCGAGCCGTCGCATCCGGGCGACGGGTGACGCAGGCCAAGGTGAAAGAAGAGTTCGGCCAGGGCCGCATATTCGGCGCCCGCGACGCCATCGCCAGTGGCATGGTCGATCGCATCGGCACCTTCGACCAGGTCATCTCTGGCGTGGTGGGGAGGATGCCACGCGTAGGTTCCCGACGGCGCTCTGCACTAGCGTTCGACTGAGGACGCCCGATCAAAGCTTCTATTGTCGCACTAGGCTCATCGCTGCCTTAGCTTGATCTGCATCGGCACGCCCGATGATACTCAAGAGCCTTTGAGCTTTTTCCAGCTCCTCTGCGCTAAGCTCGACGCCATCAAGGATCTTGCGAAGTTCAGCAAGTAGATAGAGCTCCAATTCGTCGAGTAGATTGTGATACGCCTCCGGTGCAACTGTGTCGATCCACTGACTCTGGTGAGGCAGAGCCGCTTTTAGGATCTCTTTGGTATGTTCTCGGTTGATGAACTGAATTGGATTGTCGATTCCAGACTCCAACAGCTTGAAGATCATGTAGTTGCCCGTCAAAATCGAAGAGTACGCTTTGAAGTAGGCCCAGGCCAACTCGGGAACAAATGGCCTCTCATTTATGGCGTCGGTTCTTTTCAAGTCGGACGGCGCCGGCGCGCCAGCACCGATCATTTCCAGCATTTTCTGTATTCCTGGATCTTTGACCCGTTTAGAGATCTCATCGACCTTCATAATGGCCACCATGCCGGAGATGTACTTCAACCGAGCAAGGTCATTGACGGTACTCCAAATTCGCTCGACGGCCTCGAACCTTCGTTTATCCAGGAGCGCCTGGCGTGAAGAAGTACCGCTGAGAACCGTGTTCCGAAGAGCTGCGATTTCGCCTTCTCGATCGCGCAAAGCGCTTTTCGTGCGTTCTTCACTCTCGCGCAGCTCAGCGCGAAGGCTCTCAAGCCTCCGCGCAAAATGATGTTCAACACTGCGCTCCAAATACGCCTTCAGCCCGTGTCGGCCAAGGAACAATGCGAGCGGCGTGCAAAGTGAGATCAACATAGCAACTAGGGAAAAAATATCGGCTGCGTTCACGGACGCTTCCTCCGGTACGGTGCGGAGCATCTTAGAGCCCTCCACGAGTATTTCACACCTAGTTTCCGTGACCCTTGTCCGAGTTCGTCTGCTCCGCCCGCGTCCGCCCGGACAGCGGGACCATGAGCTCTGTCTCTGTCCGGGCGCTCTTACATCCCTCACAACAGGAGTTGCGGTCCCATGAAGGATCTCAAGAAACTGCGCGCGTCCCGTGCCGACAAGGCAAAGCTCGGCAAAGGCAAGGTCGATCGCCTCAATGTTCTGCTCGACAAGTCCGATCTGACCGAGGCCGAGCAGGCCGAGCTGACCAAGCTTGAGGGCGAGGTCGACGCGCTGGAAACCGAGGTCAAGCAGCTCGATGCCGAGATCGCGGCCGAGGAAAAGAAGGCGCAGCGCGCTCGCCTGTTCGGCGCCCAGGCGGCCGGCGGACCCGCACTCGCGACCGTCGTCAACGACAGCGATCCGGCGCGAACCGGTGGCTTCCGGAATCTCGCCGAGTTTGCAGTGGCCGTGCGCAATTTCCAGGTCTCCGGCGTTGCTGATCCGCGCATCACCGGTGCGGCCTCCGGCTATCAGCAGAATCAGGGATCGTCGGGTGAGGGTGTCCTGGTGCCGACCGAATGGCGCGAGCAGATCTGGGCGCTGGTGTTCGCTGACAACGACCTGCTCGGCTTCTGCAATCCGGAGCCGACGCAGGGCAACACGGTCGGCATCGTCAAGGATGAGACCACGCCGTGGGGCGCGGCCGGCGTCCAGGCCGCCTGGCGCTCCGAAGGCACGCAGATGATCGCCACCAAGGCGGCGCTGACCCCGACCATCCTGCAGCTGCACGAGCTGTATGCGTTCGTTCTGGCGACGAACGAGGTGCTCGACGACGCGCCGCGGCTGCAGAACCGCATCACCGTGCAGGCCGCACGCGCGCTGCGTTGGAAGCTGTTCGAAGCCGTGTGCTTCGGCGATGGCAACGGCAAGCCACTCGGCTTCATGAAGTCGAACGCGCTGGTGACGGTGGCGGCGGAAGGCGGCCAGTCGGCGGGAACGATCGTGACCGGCAACATCCTCAAGATGATGGCGCGTCTGTTCGAAATGCCCGGCGGCAACCCGATGTGGCTGGCCAACCGCGACACCATCCCCCAGCTTGGCACCATGACGATCGGCAACAATGCAGCCTATCTGCCGATCAACCAAGCGCTGACCGGCTCTCCGTTCAAGAACATCCTGGCCGGCGATCCCTTGCTGTTCAACGAGCACTGCCAGACCGTCGGCACCACCGGCGATATCGTGCTGGCCGATCTCTCCGGCTACGCGCTGGCGACCAAGCAGGGCGGCGGCATCGACTTTGCGGCGTCGATCCATCTGTTCTTCGACCAGAACCTGACCGCGTTCCGCTGGATCATCCGCGCCGGTGGCCAACCCTATCTGTCGGCGCCGGTCGCGCCGGCCAAGGGCAGCAACAGCAAGTCGCACTTCGTGGCACTGGCCAGCCGCTAACACCATCATCACCCCTGCAGCCAAATCGGCTGCCGGCGCAGGACTCCTTCGTCAGACATCAACAGGGCAAGCCCCATGACCGCAGCTCCCGCACTTCTCCCGTCCCAGCGCGTCGCGATCGTCGGCGCCGTTCCGCCGCAGTCGGCGTCCGCGGTCCAGACCTCCGGCTGGATCGATGCGACCACCTTCCACAACTATCTGTCCATGGTGCAGCTCGGCGCCATCGGCGCCGCGGCCACCGTCGACGCCAAGCTGCAGCAGGCAATCGACAACACCGGCACCAACGCCAAGGACGTCACCGGCAAGGCGATCACGCAGTTCACCAAGACCAACACCGATGACAACAAGCAGGCCGTGATCAACCTCAAGCAGGAGGATCTCGACTTCAGCAACGGCTTCAAGTGGTTCCGGCTGTCGATCACGCCGGCGGTCGCGGCCACCCTGATCGCTGGGACCGTGTTCGGGGTCGACGCGCGCTACGGCTTCGCGTCGGACAACAAGGCGACGACGCAGGCTCAGACTATCTAACAAGACCTCAGGGATGACGGCATTCCGGCCCTCCGGCGGGGATGCCCGTCTCTGGCCCGTGCAAGGCTCGCGTCTCGTTGGAAGATCGATGCAGCGGGCTATCTTCGGCGCGACGCGACCGCAGCAACAGACGAATATGGTCGTAAGCTGCATCGGGGGGAAAGTTGATCAGTAGCGTTGCCGCGCTTCCGCGTCGAAATGAAGCGATGGCCGCTACTGCTGCTGAGACAGGAAGAGCCGCAAGTGCGTCAATAATCTGCTTATTAAACAACATGATAGGTCCTTATGACTTTGACTTTAATGTTTGCAGTTTCTCATAATTTGCAGGTCCAGTCCACTCTCCGACGCCCCCCCGATAGCTTCGCATCATTGTTGCCGCAACTATTACTGCCGAGGCAGAGGTGCAGCGCTTCGTTCTGTCGTCATCCGCGCGGCGCGACTTCGCGCCGGGCTGCGGAGTGCCGCAAGAGGCCTATCATGCTTCGTACCGTCGCCGCGCCTCAATCCGATCCGGTCTCGCTCGAAGAAGCGAAGGCGCATCTGCGCGTCGACTTCGAGGATGACAACGACCTGATCACGGGCTTCATCGCCGCCGCCACCCTGATGGCGCAAAGCGTGGTGCAGCGGCGTTTCGTGATGCAGACGCTGGAATGGCCGGTGCTGTCCTGGCGCCGCCTGGTCGACGGCCTGCCGATCGCGCCCGTGGCCAAGGGTGATGTCATCAGCATCACCTATACCGGCCTCGACAACGTCACGGCCACACTCGCGGCCGATCAGTACGTGGTGCAGACTAAGGGGCCGACGGTCCGCATCGTCCCGCCGCTCGGCGCGATCTGGCCGATCGTCAATCCACGCGCGGCAGAGCCGATCGTCATCGAATTTCGGGCAGGCGAGGCGGTCGACAAGGTCGCGGCCAACGTCAAGACCGCCATCAAGATGATTGTTGGCCATCTCTACGAGAACCGCGAAAGCGTCGTCGCCTCAGCCCGTGCAGCCGCAATCGAGCTGCCGCAAGGCGCGCAGGCGCTGCTGTTGAGCGAGACCTGGGAGTAGGGCGGATGTCCGGCGGTGCGCTGCGCTATCTCCTGGCTTTCGACCGCCGCCGCGGCGTCGACGATGGGGCCGGCGCGGTCGAAAGCGAGTTCGTCGAGCAGTTCCAGATCCAGGCGGAGCTGCAGCCGCGCTTTGCCGGCGAAGCCGTGCAGCAGGCGCGGCTGCAAGGGCAGTCGACCTTCACCGTCGTGGTGCGCTC
Organism: Bradyrhizobium sp. SZCCHNR1053; assembly: GCF_032381235.1. Taxonomy (NCBI): domain Bacteria; kingdom Pseudomonadati; phylum Pseudomonadota; class Alphaproteobacteria; order Hyphomicrobiales; family Nitrobacteraceae; genus Bradyrhizobium; species Bradyrhizobium sp. SZCCHNR1053. Next base: position 461,443 of record NZ_JAUHJM010000001.1, on the reverse strand, counting down.
GTGCCGCGACACGCGCGCTGTCGGCACCGATTGGCGCGCCCGCGATGTCCGCAGCGCCGCAGATCCCGATGTGCAGACCGTGTTCGCGATCATGTCCGGCCCGATCGATGTCGAGGGCAAGAACCGCTATCTGGAATTCCTCATGCAGACCGGCAAGGCGCCATGACGACGATGGTCGATCCGACGCTTGCGGTCCAGGCAGCCGCGGTGCGCGTGCTGCGAAGCGCCGCGACAGCGGCAGGTAGCCGCATCTTCTGCCCGGTGCCGATGGGGGCGGAGTTTCCTTATGTCTCGATCGGGCAGATCCAGGTGATCAACGAGCGTTTTGAAGGGCTCGAAGGCGCGTTGATCCATCTCACGCTGCACGCCTGGTCGCGCAGCGAAAGCCGCGTCGAGGCCCGGACCCTGGCAGCGCAGATCGTCGCTGCGCTCGATGGCGCCGAAGGCGTGCTCACGGGGCCGGATCTCCAGCTCAACAGCTGCTTGTTCGAAAACGCGCTCCATCTCGACGATCCCGACGGGAAGACCGCCCACGCGGTCCTGACGTTTCAACTCCTCACCGACTGATCTCCCCTCACGCTGCAGAAGGACTCCTCGACCATGTCGACGACCATGACCTCCGTCATCAAGGCCTCGATCAACGTCGTCAGCAAGAAGGCGCTGGATGGCCGCGATGCCGTCGATCGCATTCCGGACCTGGCCGACATCGTGCTGTCCTATGGCGCCGGCTACGGCAAGGCCGACATCTCGTTCTCGGACGATCGCGCGCTGTCGGTCTCGACCTCCGAGAACCTCGATCTGTTCGGCGTCTTGCTCGATGCCTTCGGCCAGGTCATCAACGCCGGCAAGATCAAGGCGATCCTCATCGACAACCAGGAAACGTCGTCGGGCACGCTGACCGTCGGCGCCGCGGCGTCGAACACCTTCAACGGTCCGTTCTCCGGCGCCACGTCGTCAATCGATATCAAGCCCGGCGACCGGGCGGTATTCGTGAGCCGCACCGGTTGGCCGGTGACGTCGGCGACCGCGGATATCCTCAAGGTCGCCTGCGGTGCGCAGGGCTCGGCGGTTTATCGCGTCACCATCGTGGCGTCGTCGTCCTGATCCAGCGCCACCGCCGTTCTGAACCTCTTTCATCCCGGAGCTATCGTCTATGGCCAAAGCGCAAACGCTTCCGTTCTCCCAGTTTCTGGTCTCGCTCGGCGATGGCAATTCGCCGGAGGTGTTCTCGGCGCCGTGCGGGCTGAACTCGCGCAGCTTCAACCGCACGGCGGCCACCAACGAAACCAACGTGCCCGATTGCGACGATCCGGACGCGCCGTCCTGGCTCGATCGCGACATCGTGTCGATGTCCGCCGCGATCTCTGGGGCCGGCGTCGTCGCCGATGAGGACTACGACACGTGGGAATCGTGGTTCGACTCGGGGGCGACCAGGAACATCAGGGTGCAACTCGGTACCCGCGTCTCCATCGGGCCGTACAAGTGCACCAAGCTCAACCTCACCGGACAGCGCGGCAACCGCGTGACCTTCGACGTCACCCTCGACAGCGACGGCGAAATCGCGCCGTTGGCGACGCCGTAAACGTCTGGCCGTCATCGCCAAGCTTGACGGCGGCTGGGAGAAAGCTGATGGGCTCCAACAACGCATCCCTGCGCAACTTTAAGGCGGCGAATGCCGACCTGGTCAAGAATGTGCGCAAGAACTTCCATGAGCTGGCGCTGGCGCAGGGCGCAGAGCTCGTCGGCGACATCAAGCGCGCGATCGAGCACAACGTATCAGGGACCTTGCAGGCCAGCGTCCGGTACGAGGACCGGACCAATGCCGATGGCAGCCGGGTGACCGTGCTGGTGATGGCCGGCGGCCCGACCACGATGAAGGACGGCTTTGACTACGCGCTGGCGGAGGAGTTCGGTACCACCAGGCAGGCGCCGAAGCCGTTCTTCTATCACACTGCGCGGTTCTATCGGATGGGCGGCCTGCCGCAATATCGCGAGACGCTCGACGAGACGATCAAGGAAAACGAGATCGTGCGGCGGACGATGCAGAACAACAATTATGTCATGAACCCCGACCGGCACAACGAGGTCGTGATTTCCGTCGGCCATCGCGGTGCGGCCAAGGTGCAGACGACGTACAAGGGCAGGCAAGTCACATGAGCGCGGATGGCGGCATCAGCTTTTTCTGGGGCGACGACGAGCATCGCTTCCGGCTCGCGATCGGCCAGTTTCGCGAGCTGCAGGAGTGCGTCAACCTGCGCCGGATCAAGCTTGGCGCGGGCATCGTCGGCCCGATGACGCTGCTCAACAGCTTGCGCACCTCCGACGCCTGGCCGGACGATGTTCGCGACGTCCTCCGGCTCGGCCTGGTCGGCGGCGGCATGGAGCCGAAAGAAGCGCATCGGCTGCTCAGGATCTACTTCGACGACGTCGACCGCTATCCGCCGCTGACACATATGCGGCCGGCGTTCCTGATCCTCACGGCCGGGTTTACGGGGCCGATCGAGGCCAAGAGTGACGATGCGCAAAAAAAAAGCGCGGAGGGGATGACGACGGCGACCCCAGCGCCGCCATCGACTTCGGACGCATCTACGGCACCGGCGCAGCCCTAGGCTTCGCGCCCGACCAGGTCGACCGCTGCTCGTTCTGGCAGCTCGGCGTGTGTGTCGACGGCTTCAACAAGGCGAATGGCGGCGAGGACAAGATCGAGCCTCCGACCGACGCCGAATTCGACGCTCTCCTGGAAAGCGCATGACCGATCTCGTCGTCCAGCTCGGCGCCAGGCTCGACCAGTTCGCGACCGACATGAACAAGGCCGGCGACCTGGCCGACGGTGCCATCAGCCGCATCGAAGGGGCGTTCTCGAGCCTCAATCCCGGGCTCGGCGGGCTCGCTTCGCTCGGCACGGTGATTGCCGGCGCAACGGGCTCTCTCGGCGCGATGCTGGCCGGGCTGAAGGCGGTCAATTCCGAGCTCGCCAACATCGGCAAGGAAGCCGACTACGTCGGGCAGACGACCGAGCGTTTCCAGCAGATCAAGTTCGGCGCCACGCAAGGCGGCGTGTCGTCGTCGGATGCGAGCACTGATCTCAAACACGTGGCCGATCTGCTGGCGGATGCGAAGAACAACGAGAACTCGCTGACCAAGATCCTCGATGCCAACAACATCAAGTATCGCGACCGCAATGGTGCGATCATGGACATGAACGGCTTTCTCAAGGCCGCGGGCGAGCTGATCGGCCGCTTCGATTCCATTCCGGAAAAGACCAAGGCAGCCCAGATGCTCGGCCTGTCCGCGGGGTGGGTCGATGCACTGAAGGGTGGCCCGGCGGCTTTCGAGGCGATCGCGTCGAGCGCCAACGCGGCCGGCGTCGTCATCGACGGCCAGACCATCGCCAAGGCACGAAATTTCGACGAGGCCTGGAAGAAGTCGGCCGACCAGCTCGGCCTGCAGTTCAAGGCGGTCACCGCCGACGTCGCGTCCTGGCTGGACGATCTCGTCGACCGTGCCGCCAAGCTGATGGACGGCATCAACCGCGCCAGCAACATCCAGCCCGGATCAGGGCAGGGCACTTTCGATGCGGTCGCGGATTCCCTCGATATCCTGCGCAAGGATGCCGCAGGGCTGCCGCAGGACTTCGAGCAGCTCAACCGCGTGATCGAGCACTACAAGTCGTTGAGTGCCGAAAAGCAGGATCCGGCCCTGCTCGCCGGCCTCGAGGAGATGCGCGACAAGGCGCAGCAGGCGGCCAACGCACTGCGCGGCGTCGAGCTGCTGAAGTCGGCGGCGGCCTTCCCCGAAGGCGTCCCGACGCCGCAGGCGCGGCCTGCCGCAGCGAACGAGAAGACCGGGACAGGCGTCATTCCATCGCGCAAGACGGAAAGCACCGGCCGCGATCAGTTCGATATCACGGTCGACCAGATCACCAAGCGCACGGCCACGCTGAAAGCGGATACGGCCGCGGTGTTCCAGAACAACGCTGCCCAGGCGCAGTTCCGGGCGGAGTTTCAGGAGCTGACCGCGATCATGCGCGACAACGGTGAGGTCACGCAGGAGCAGATCGACAAGTATGAGGCGCTGCGCGGGTCGATGTCGGCGCAGCAGGCGCTGGAGGCCTCCGGCATCATGCTGACGAAGGAACACAAGGACGCGTTCCTGGCCTCGTCGCAGGCCATCGCAGGTGCAACCAGCGCGTATGATGCCGCTGCCGAGAAGCTCCGCGCGATGAACAGCGCGTCGTCGCAGGTCGGCTCGGCTCTATCGAGTGCCTTTGCCGATGCGATCGTCGAGGGCAAGAGCTTGAACGATGTGCTGTCGAGCCTGATCAAGACCTTGGAGAAGTCCATCATCAATTCGACGTTCAGCTCGATGTTCAATGCTCCGGCATCCGGCGGATTATCTCCGTTCGCTTCGCTGCTGAAGGGCATCATTCCTGGCTTTGCCAGCGGCACCGACGATGCGCCGGGTGGCCTTGCGATGGTGGGCGAGAACGGGCCGGAGCTGGTCAACCTGCCCAAGGGATCGCAGGTGATCCCGAACGTGGGCATGCGCGCGGGATCTGGCACCAGCGGCGGCATCACCATCAACAACTACTCGGAAGCGCGAGTTTCAGCGCGGCAGGAGCCGGGCGGCGATACCACGATCACGATCCGCAAGCTGGTCGACCAGGCCATCGGCGAGTCCCTGGCATCGGGGTCTGGCCGGCGTGTGCTGGCCGGCAATTACGGCGTGAAGCCGTTCACAGGACAATAGGCATGACCGTTCCCGCGTGGCCTGACGGTGTGCGGTATGCACCTGACCTCAACTCCATCCCGGAGATCAGCAGGTTTCTGCCGCCGCTGGAGACGGAGATGGGCGGCGGCAACACACGCCGGCGGGCTCGCCCCGGCGACAATGTCGGCGCGATCTCACAGACCATCGTCATGCCGCGTGCCGAGTTCGCGATCTTTGTTGATTGGGTGAAAACCACGCTCAACAACGGCACGTCGCGCTTCTCCATGCCGGTTTGGTTGGGAGACGGCTTTGAGGTGAAAGTCTGCCAATTCACCAAGGGTAGCCCGACCGAGAAGCCGACCGGCACACGCTCCGTCGCCGTCACCATGTCCCTGCGCATCTACGGTCTTTGATCAATGCCGACCCACAGCGAGGCGCTGCTCGAGGCCTATGCGTCGTGTCCGCCATCGGCGCGCGTCTACATTACCTTGGAGATCTGGCAGTCGTCATTCGACCAGGCGGCGCGGGTGGTGGCCAATGTGGCTGACGACATGGCGTTCGGGATCGAGCCAGGCGCGGCGCGCAATGCCGGCGAGATGGTGACGTTCATCGCGTGCCCGTTCACGGCTGAATATCCCGAGCAGCGCGAAGGACAGCCGCCGTCGAGCCAGATCACGATCGACAACGTCGCGCGCGAGCTGGTGCCGAAGATCCGCGCCGCGCAGGCCGTGCGCGAGTACATCACGGTGATCTATCGCGAGTATCTCGGTTCCGACCTGACCGAGCCGGCCTATGGCCCTGTCGAGTTCGAGCTGCGCACCATCGAGATGACCGGGACCAAGCTGACCGGCACGGTCATGGTCAAGAACCTGATGAACAGGCGCTTTCCGAAGCGCGACAAGAACTACGACTACCAGCAGTTTCCGAGCCTGCTGCCATGAGCTCAGCCGCACGCCGCGGTGAATTCCTCAGCCCCCTGATTGGCGAGCCCTGGTCCTGGCAGACCCGCAACTGCTGGGAATTCGCGGCGCATGTCCAGCGCGAGCTGTTCGGCCGCGCGCTGCCCAGCATCGCTGTCCCGGACGAGCCGAAGTGGCGCTGGATGATTGCCGAGATCGGCCGCAATCCGGAGCGCGCCAGGTGGCGCGAAATGGAGCAGGGGCCGCATGGCCTGATCACGGCCGCCGACGGCGCGCTGGTGCTGATGGGGCGGTTCGCCGGCGCCGGGCACATCGGCGTCTGGCTCGCGGCCGAGCGCAAGGTGATCCACTGCGACCGTCGCAACGGCGTGTGCTGCGAGGACGTCCAGTCGTTGAAGCATCAGGGCTGGGTGAGCATTTCGTTCTGGGAGCCGAAAGGCTGATGGCAAGGCGCACGAAGATCAGCGAAGGCGCAGCCTGCGCCGCCTATGTTCGCGACGTCAGCCGCGGGCCGGCGCGCGGCCGCGCGCGGTCGCGCGACAGGCGGTCGCGCGCGCCGGCGGCGGTGATGCGGCCCGTCGTGCACCTGGTGATGCCGGGCCTCGAGGTCGCCAGCGCCGTGCCGCGGCCGCGCGAGACCGTGGCGGCCTTCCTGCGCCGGACCGGCTGGGCGCGGCGCGACCGCCGGCATGGCTGGCAGTTCGCGCGGGGCCTGCCGACCATCCTCGAGGTCAATGGCGAGGCGGTGCTGCGCGCCGACTGGCGCCGGCGCCGTATCGGCGCGGCCGATGCCGTGCGCTTCCTGTCGTTCCCGCGCGGCGGCGGCGGCGGCGGCCGCAATCAGGGCAAGAGCGTCATCGGCCTGGTCGCGCTGATCGCGGTCGCGGCGTTCGCGACCTTCATCACCGGCGGCGGCGCCGCGGCGCTGCTTGGCGCCTCGTTCGGCGCCGGCACGTTTGGTGCGGCGGCGCTGGGGGCTGCGATCGGCCTCGGCGGCTCGCTGCTGATCAACGCGCTGACCGCGCCCAAGGCCGGCGCCACCAACACGCCCTCCGCGACCCAGGACCAGATCTATTCGGTCGCCGCGCAGGGCAACACCGCCCGGCTCGGCCAGCCGCTGCCGGTCTGGTACGGCCGGCTCAAGCGCTATCCGGAGTTCGCCGCGACGCCCTGGGGCGAGTTCGTCGCCAACGACCAGTATTTGAACGTGCTGCTGGCGACGACGATGGGCAGCCTCGAGCCGGAGGCGCTCTATATCGACGACACGCTGCTCTGGCATGCCGGCACCGGCATCGAGCCCGGCTTCGATTGCCAGATCGCGTTCTACGAGCCGGGCCAGACCGTCACGCTGTTTCCGGTCAATGTCGACCAGTCCAGCGAGGTCTCCGGCCAGCAGCTCCCATCGGGCTCGGGCACGTCAGGCGGCTTCTACGGCCCGGCCGGCGTCCATTTCCCGCCGTTCGGCCGCTCGCCCGGCGCCTGGCTCGGCGGCTTCGCGGTCAACCCGGCCGGCACCAGCGCCCAGGCGATCGCGATCGACTTCGTGTTTCCGTCCGGCTGCTACACCTACAACAAGGACGACGGCAACATCGGCTATTCGACCGTCGGTCTCACGGCCGAATATGCCCCCTGCGACGATCTGGGCATCGCGACCGGGCCCTATGTCACGCTGTTCGCGATCGAGCGCTCCTATGCCGCGCAGTCGCCGATCCGCGACAGCGTCAAGGTCGACGTCGCGCCCGGCCGCTATCTCGTCCGCTTCCGCCGCGAGGACGCCGAGCTCTCCGGCCAGGACGGCAACAATGCCGTGATCTGGGCCGGCCTGCGCACCTTCCTCGCCGGCGCCAATTCCTTCGCCGACGTCTCGACGGTAGCGCTGCGCATCAAGGCCTCGCAGTCGACGCAGGGGAGCTACAAGTTCGGCGTGCTCGGCACCCGCAAGCTGCCGGTGTGGACGGGAGCGGCCTTCGCCACGCAGGCGACGCGCAACCCCGGCTGGGCGTTCCTCGATGCCGTGGTCAATGCGCAATACGGCTCGGGGCTGTCGATCGCGAAATGCGATTTCAACGCCGTGGTCGCGTTCGCCGCCGGCTGCGCCAGCCGCGGCGACCAGTTCGACTACCGCTTCGACACCGCGGTCGCCGTCCCCGAAGCGCTCGACAAGATCCTGACGCCGGCACGCGCCCGCCACTTCTGGCTCGGCGACACCGTCTCGATCGTGCGCGACGAATGGCGCGACGTGCCGTCGCTGCTCCTGACCGACCGCGAGGTCGTCCGGGATTCCACCTCGATCGGCTTCCAGATGCTCGGCGACGAGGATCCGGACGCCGTGACCATCGAATATGTCGACGAGCAGACCTGGCTGCCGGCCTCGGTGCAGTATCCGCCGGACGATCTCACCTTCACGGCGACCTTTCCCGAGGTGCGCCGCATCGACGGCATCGTCACCCGCGCCCAGGCGTTTCGCGAGGCCGCGTTCTACTACCTCGCCTCGATCTACCGGCGGGAGACGCCGAGCGTCCGCGTCGAGTATGAGGGCCGCGCGATCACGCTCGGCTCGGTGCTGCGGCTGCAGTCCGAGCTGCCGGAGGCCTACGGCCAGGGCGGCGCCGTAACCGCGGTCGCGGTCCGCACCTTGACGCTCGACCCGGCGCCCGTCTGGGGGGCCGGCCCGTATTACATCCGCCTGCGCCGTCCGAACGGCACATGGTTCGGCCCGGTGGTGGCGACGCAGGGCGCGGATGCGAGCCTTGCCGTGCTCGATGCGGCGAGCCTGGCGAGCGCGGAGACGGCGCAGTCGACGACCTTGTCGGCCGTGCTGGCGCGCGCCGATGGCGCCGAGGATCCGTCGTTCGAGTTCGGCAACGGCACCTCGTCGTCGAAGCTCTGCGTCGTGCTCAACGGCACGCCCTCGGGCGACTACGCCACCTTGAGCCTGGTCGTCGACGACGAGCGCGTGCATGCGACCGACCTCGGCAGCCCGCCGCTGCTGCCGGTCGGCCAGTTCCCGGCCAACGACAAGGTGCCGCTGATCGCCGGCCTCAATGCCACTTTCGGGCAGGGCGCGATCGAGCCGAAACTGTCGGCGTCGTGGTTTCCGGCGGCCGGCGCGCTCTACTACATCGCCGATGTTTCCTATGACGACGGCGTGCACTGGCAGCAGGTCTATGAGGGCCAGGACAACCAGTTCTCGGCGGTGGTCTCGCTCGCCGCGGTGAAGCTGCGGGTGCAGGCGGTCAATACCGCCGTGCGCGGGCCGTACTCGACCGTCAACGTGGCGGCGCCGACAATCGCAGCGATCCCGCAATCGGTCGCCCTGAAATCGCTGATCGATGGCCTGCAGTACCAGGTCACGACCCTGCAGGATCAGATCAAGGCGGCGAATGACGACGTGACGCAGCGCCTCGCTGCGCTCACCGCCAATCAGGATGCGCGCAACTGGCTCGACAAGAAGTCCGTCCGCACCCAGCTGTTCGCGATGGCCGGCGACGCCAAGGCGCAGATCGAGACCTTGCAGCAGGCGATGGTCGACCAGGAGCTGGCGTTTGCCAGCTATCAGGCCGAGGTCTCGGCGACGTTCGGCCCGGCGTTCTCGTCCGCGAGCACGGTCTCGTCGGCCGTCGCCCAGCTCGACGGCTACGCCGCGGCGTCCTGGGGTGTGACCCTCACTGTCAACGGCGCCATCTCCGGCATCCGTCTGGTCGACGGCAGCAACTCGGGCAGCGTCCTCAACTTCCTCGCCGACCGCGTGCAGATCTCGCTGCCCTCGGTCAATGGCGGCGTGCCCTACAGCCTGTTCACGACCGGCGTCGTCGGCGCGACGCCCTCGGTCGTCATCAACGGCAACCTGCTCGCCAACGGCACGATCACGGCGCCGATGATCCAGGCCGGCGCGGTCCAGGCCGTGCACATCCAGGCCGGCTCGATCTCGACGACGCAACTGGCCGTCAACGGCGTCGACCTGCCGAACATCATCGACGGCGCGGTGTCCTCGACCCAGGTGTTCGCGACGCCGGCCAAGACCGACGACTTCTCCGACTTCCTCAACATCACCACGGTCATCAAGTCGGGCAAGGCCACCGTGGCCTACGAGGCGCAATGGGCGAACGCCTCGTTCAACTATGGCGGCACGCGGCCGTTCTCGCAGATCGACCTGCTGGTCGACAACGTCGTCGTGAAGTCGTGGAGCTGGATCCACATGCTCAACCCGTTCGGCGGCGGCTCGCCGCTGTTCGAGCTGTATCTGCCGATCTCCATCCGCCACACCCAGGCCAGCCTTGCCAATGGCGCGCATAATTTCCGGATGCGCGTGGTCTCGACCGGCGCACGGTTCTCGCTGGCCGGCGGCCAGGTCTATATCACCGATTTCCGCAGGTAGATCAGCATGGCATTCCCGAGCTATTCGACCGGCACCGTGGCGGTCGCCAACGGCGCGACCGTCATCGACGGCACCGGCACGATCTGGTCCGGCGTCAACGTCCGCGCCGGCGACGACATCGTCATCGCCGGCCACACCGTCATCGTCGAGGACGTCACCGATGAGACGCATCTCGTCATCGACGCCTGGCCGTACACCACGGTCACGGCCGGCACGGCCTACAAGATCGTGCAGCGCTCGCCGCTGCGCTTCGCCGGCGGCCAGGCGATGGCCGACGTCTCCGCGCTGGTCGCAATCCTCAACGGCATGGGGACGATCTATGCTGTCACGGGCGAGGCGCCGGATCCGTCGATCGGCGAGGACGGGCAGTATGCGCTCAAGACCAACACCGGCCTGTGGAAGCTGTGGCTCAAGGTCGCCGGCGTCTGGGTAGCCCAGGGCAATCCCGCGGGCACCTCGACCAACCGCGGCGCCTGGGACAGCGTCACGGATTACATCGCCTCCGACATGGTCTCGCGGCTCGGCTCGAGCTACATCGCCAAAGCGCCGAGTACCAACAAGCCGCCTGAGAGCAACCCGTTGTTCTGGGACCTGGTCGCTGGCAAGGGCGACCCAGGCAGTCAGGGGCCTCAGGGCGCGCCCGGCACGGCCGCCACGATCACTATCAGCTCGACCACGACCCTGCCGGCCGGCTCGAACGCGACCGTCACCAATCTCGGCACGTCCTCGGCCGCCAGCCTCGCCTTAGGCATCCCGCAGGGCGCGCAGGGTGCCCAGGGCGTCCAAGGACTGCAGGGGCAGGGGCTCAGCTACGATGCATCCGGCACGCTGGCAGAGCGCGCCACCTATGACGGCCAGACCACCGGCTATGCCTTCCTGCAGACTGACGTGTCGCCGTTCCGGCTCTGGGTGAAGGCCTCCAATACCTCGGCTGATTGGGCCGGGCCGACGCCGATCGGCGCCAGCGTGCCGGTCCTCAGCATGGGGTCGATTGCCGATCCCGTCATCGCAACATTCAGCTGTGGGTCCATCGCATGACGACGCATACGCAATTCGGTTTCGGCTACGGCACGGCGGCGCAGATCGGCGCCTACAACGGCCTGCAATTCGAGCCGGTCTACGACACCGACAATCAGCGGGTGGTCGTAATGCTCGGCACCGGAGCCGGCAACAAGGTGGCGATGGCCAGCGAGGCGTTCGTCACTGCCGCCGTCGCCGGCGTCAGCGCCGGCGCCAACAGCTACTTGCAGTGGTCGACCTGTACCTGATCGGCGGTCACTGCCCGCTCTCTCTCTTGCCCTTCATGGCCGGGCTTGATCCAGCCATCCATCCCCCACCAAGGAATTCATCCCCATGGCATCCGCTCCCGTCTTCGTCGGCACCCCCAAGACCTGGCAGGCCGCGCTCTCGGCCGCCAACACCAATCGCGACGGCACCGGCACGCTGGTGACGGTGGTCAGCGCCGGCGGCTCGGGCTCGCGCATCGACAGCCTGCGTGCCGTCGCTTCGGGCACCACGACGGCCGGCGTCATCCGGTATTTCCTGAACGACGGCACCAACAAGTATCTCCTCAAGGAGCGGCTGGTGACCGCCATTACGCCGTCGGCGACGATCGCCGTGTTCGAGGACGATGTCAGCTTCGCCAACGGCCTGGTGCTGCCGACCGGCTGGTCGCTGATGGCATCCACCCACAACGGCGAGGCGTTCAAGGTGTTCGCGCAGGGCGGAGACCTCTGATGACCAACCACGCCTCGTCGTTCCCGGCGGCCCCGCAATTGCCGCCGCTGCACCGTTATGGCGGCGTGCTCACCTCGAATCCCGAGCTCGCCATAAGCGCCATGGGCGACGCCTATTGGGTCGAGGGCACCGCCACCGTCCGCGGCCTGCCAACCTGGCCCAAAGGTCCGCCGATCCATCTCTATCTGGTCGGCAGCCCGACCTTCGTGCACTCCTCCAAGCTGCTGATGCCGGGATCGCAGAACTACACGTTCTCGTCCGGCGATTCCTGCTGGGCACTGCCGCTCGGCGACGGTGTGTGGCGGGTTGTCTCGATTAGCATTGCCGCGCTCAGCCCGGCTTCCGGCTGGCGCAACAAACAGACCTTAGCAAAGACCGCCGCATATTCGGTTGTGACTGGCGACGCCGGCTCGACTCTGCACGTGGGAAATAACGCCTTTTTCGAACTGACGTTCGGCGCCGCGTCGAGCTATCAATCGGACTTCGCGGTGATGGTGCGCAACACGGATTCATATTCCGGCGTCGGCACGGGACGCGGAAAGCGGATCAATCTGAACGGCACAACCTTCATTCTCTACCCCAGCCAAAATGTCCAGATCTTCTGTGCCAATGACGGATCTGGACCCGTTTGGGACTGGTTTCCGAAGAAGCAGAGATGGGCGCAAGGGAATGTGACGTTCTGCTGCGACACCGGCAGCACTGGTGCGCGCGGAACGGTCGATGGGTTGGCGTCAGGCGCGAGCGCCTTTGTCAACATTCAGGACGCCGCTTCGGTCATCTACTATGACTCGGATATGCAGGGGTCGTCATCCACGATCGCGCTGACGGCGGGCCAGACCTTCGCGCAGACGCTTAGCGTCGGTGGCCAGGGCCTTGGATCAAACGTCATCAACCTGAAGGGAAATGGCGGCACCGCTACGATCCAATCGCCGAGCAGCGGCGTGGACCTCGTGTCGGTCGGCGACAATGCCGAGCTGATCATGCAGGACGTCACGCTGAATTCGCAGAACAACGTCTTCGGCAAGGCCGCCATCAAGCTGCACGGAAATGGCGTCGTCGATGTTTTTGCCAATGTTCGCATCAATGGCGGCGGCGGAGCGAACGATGTCGGCGTATACCTCGATAACGGCGCCTGCATCTTCGCCATCTTCAACATCATGACGTTCAACAATACGTTCAAAAACATCATCCGGGCGGATCGTGGCGGTCAGATCTCACTTGGCCCGGGCATTCAGCCGACCGGCGGAATGGCCATCACGAATTTCATGGAGTTGTACGGTCCGGGCCTCACGACGGTCGGAACGGCGATCACGGGCAACGCGGCGGCCTGGGGCACACCAGGAAACATACTGGTGGATGACGGGCATACCTTCAAGTACAACGGAACAGCGCTGCCTGCGAGTGTCACGGCTACAGGCGCTCATGGCGCTTATGCCTACTAGCTCGGATCACTCGCCAAGGCGGTTCATGATCAGCGGAGCAAGCTGTTGCCGCGCCAGCCAGATCGACGCGTGTGGTCGCAAGTGCACAGTATCCGCAGTGATGAGACCCTCTTTCGGGTCGTTGCCGAGATAGCTCAAGCATCCCTCCGCGTTGCAGAACGGCTTCATCTCGTCGACGAATTCGAACGGTTCGTCAGGTCGGATCTGCGACTGAAACGCTTTGGTGAAGGCCATCAGATCATCATCGAGGTGGCCTTTGATATAGCGTGGAATCTCAGGCCAGTAGTTATCGAGAACGACCTTATAGAGGAAGGGTTTCCAGTGCGGCCGTTGCCCCAAGACGAGCACATGCTTGACGCCGTAGCCTTTCACGGTCCTCGCGAACTGGCGGATGTAGGCGATGTCGAACGAATTGTTCGATGACAGCAGCAGCACCTTCGGGGGATCGATCTTGATATGCTGCATCGCAAAATAGTTCGCCATATGACAGTGATGGGTATCGATGATGCGCTCGATCACCTCACTCACCTGGCACCCGGAACTCCAGATCAAGAGCAGTGAAACGGTCTTCGGAAGAATCTCGCTGAGACCGTAGTATAGATCGGATGCGTTCGAGTCTCCGAGGATCATGATGCTCTGCTCGGAATGGCGAGTATAGCAGTTCGGATCAATGGCGGCGCGCGGAGCAATCGTCGGAATTTTGGAGTCCCAGGCGTAGAAGTTGCACTGGTTCTGCGAGATGTAATTGATGTACTCAGCCTGCAGCCTCGGTGAGCCCACATTGAAGTAGTCAGCGTAGGCAGCCTTGTCCTGCTCGAGCCGGCCCGGAAAGCCCTTGCTGAGGACGTCGACGATCCCGAACGCGCCGATCGCGGCCATTGCTGTCACCAGGGCGGGAATCGAAGCCTTCCTCGCACGCTGCCCGAACCGGATGGGCTTTTCGACGAGCTGATAGGTAAGCCACGCCAGCACGACGGAGGCTGCGACAAGGGCCAGCACGAGTTGCGGCGGCGGCGCGACGTTGCCGAAATGGAGCCGGGCGAAGGTCAGCAGGGGCCAATGCCAGAGATAGAGCGGGTAGCTGATCAGCCCGAACCAGACCAATACCTTGTTGGATAGCGCCCATCGATTGAGCCAAGCCTCGGGACCGGCGAGAATGAGGAGATAGGTGCCGGTGACCGGAAATAGCGCCCACCAGCCGGGAAACTCGTGACGCCGGGTCACCACGACGGTCGAGGCTAGGACAAGGGCGATGCCCAGGGTCGACAGCACATGGCGGTAGGCCCGATCGGCGTCGACGCCGCGCTCAAAGAGGAGGCCGGCGAGAACGGTAGCGATCGTGCGTTCGATCCGGACGGCGATCGGCGGCGAGAACAGCATCAGGTTCGCCAGGCTTGCGCCGGCCGCAAGCTCCCACAGGCGCGAGACGGGGGAGTAGAACGCCGCGACCGGGTCCGTCGAGGTCGCCTTGATGCTGTAGGCCAGGGAGAGTGCGAGAACGGCGGCGATGAGCACGAAGCGATTGAGGCGGCCACGCCACGCCACCAGCATCAGGGCCGGCCAGGCCAGATAGAACTGCTCCTCGACGCCGAGCGACCACAGATGCAGCAGTATCTTGGTATCGGAAGCAACATCGAAATAGTTCGCCTCCTGCCACAGAGCGAGATTGGCGATGAACCCCGCGCCTGCGGCCGCGTGTTTGCCGAGCCGGGCGAAATCATCCGCCCAAAGCATGAAGGTGCCGACGATCAGGCAAAATAACAGCACCACGATCAGCGCTGGAAAGATGCGGCGCACGCGGCGCGCATAGAAGTTCGTCAGACTGAAGCGCTTGGCGGCGAGATCGGTCAGGATGATCGATGTGATCAGGTAGCCTGAGATCACGAAGAAGATGTCCACGCCGACGAAGCCGCTCCGGAGTAGGTTGGGAAAGGCGTGGAACGTGACGACCGATAGCACCGCGATGGCGCGCAGGCCGTCGATATCGGGCCGATAATGAGTTGCGTGATTGATGACCCGGCCGTCGATGCCGGCGTGTTTGTCCGTCCCGTGCACCTCGGATGCCCCCTTGCCCCGGCCTCCGGCGGTCGCCGGGTAGGCGATCTCTCTTAACACCACAACCCCTGGGAAGTCGACCGGTCCTGGACTGGAACCGGCGACCTGCACCGTTTTCGCAACATCGGAGCCAATCATGATCGAGCTGACGCGCGAGACCCTGCGCGCGGTGTTTCCGCGCGCGCCTGAAGCGGTGATCGAGGCCTTCGTCACCAAGCAGGGCGTGCTGACTAAGGTCGGCGTCAACGCGACGCGGACGCGGCTGTCGTACTTCTTCGCCAACCTCGAGCATGAATGCGGGGGCTTCGCGCTGAAGGGGCTCGAAGAGAGCCTGGCCTATACGCCGGAGCGGATGGCGCAGGTCTGGCCCAACCGCTTCGCCTCGGCTGCAGCCGTGCGCGCGCGCTTCGGCACCGCGCCGGGCTGGCAGCTCCAGGCGTTCGACGAGATCTACGGCAACCGGATGGGCAACCGGCCGGGCAGCCATGACGGCTCGACCTATATCGGCCGCGGCGGCCCGCAATGGACCGGACGCGACGGCTACAAAGCCTGCCAGGCGCGCACCGGCGTGCCGGCGGTCGACCAGCCGAAGGCGGTGTCGCAGCTCGATCTCCAGCCGGAGATCTGCGCCGCGTTCTGGGACTGGAAGGGCCTCAACGCCAAGGCTGACGCCGGCGACTTCAAGGGCTGCGTCAAGCTCTGGAACGGCGGCTCCAATGGCCTGGCCGACCGGCTCCATCTGATGGCCGGCAACGATCCGATCATCGCGCGGATGGCCTCGGTCGACCGGATCCTGCCGGTGGCCAAGGCGATGCCAGGCGCGCCGCCGAGCGCCAAACCGCCGAAGGCCATCGTCAACGCTGCGACCACCAAAGAACGCCGCCTGCGCAACGCCGCCGCCGCGACCGGCGCGGCCGGCGCCGGCAACGAGGGGGCCAAGCAGGGATCGAGCGTCCACGTGCCTCTGCCGCACGCGGCGTCGATCGCGGTCATCGGCCTCGCGCTCGGCGTCGCCCTGGTCGCCACGATCCTGCTGGCCCGCAAGCGCGCGGCCGTCGTCGCAAACTGGTTCTGAGGTCTGAGAAGGCGTCGTCATGACCGTCCGCATCCGCGGCGGCAATTCAAAGGAGGCTTACCATGCTGCTGTGGTTCTTGCTCTTTGTCATCGTGCTCCTGTTGCTCTACATCGTCGCGATCCGGCCGGTGCTGCGCGCGATGCCGACCTTCAAGGCGTTCTATGCCGAGGCCGATGGCTTCTGGGCCAAGCTCTGGGCGATCTGCGGCCGCTCGGCCACGATCGCGTCGGCTTACGCGGTGGGGCTGCCGTCGATCGCGATGGAGGTCATCGACCGCTTGGCCGCGCTGCTCGGCGATCCCAGCCTGAATTTGAAGCAGCAGATCCTCGACGGCCTGCAGGCCTATCCGTCGCTGGTCACGACCGCAGGCATCGTCATCGCCGCGGTCTTCATCGTCGCGCGTCTGCGCTCCATCAGCAAGGCGGTGGAGTGATGGTTTCCGGCATTCTCGCACTCATCCTATCGTTTCTCGGGCCGCTGGTGCCGGGCCTCGCTGCGACTATCGGCCAGACCTTCATCAAGGCCAAGGAGACTCAGGCTGCACGCGAAGGCAAGCAGGACGAGGCGGCGGTCTCGCTCGGTCATTCCTTTCTGCAGTCCGTCACCTCGGCCAATCAGTCCCGCCTTGAGGCGCGTAAAGCGGAGGGCGCGTGGGGACCGCTCGGCATCATCACGATGCTGTCCGGGCTCGGCTTCGTCTTTCACGAATGGTTCGTGGTGCTCGACTCCACGCCGTGGTCGCTGCTCGGGCTTCTCGATCCGCACCTCGTCGGATCGTGGGGTGTCGCGAAGTTGCCCGGCAAATGGGAGGAGGTCGAGCTCGAAGTTTTCAAGGCGCTATTCTATGTCGCGCCGCCGGCAGCGGCGGCTGTCGTCGTCGCCAAAGCATTCCGGCGTTGAGTGCGTCATCGGGGCGAGCGTCCGGTGACGGACGCCAACAGCGGGACTGACAGGTGAGCCAGCCAGACAAGACTGACAGATCGGTGAGCGAGAAGCTCGTCGACAGCGTGCTCCTCAAGGCGTGGTCGCGGGCCAGCATGATCGTCGCGACCACAATTTTGCTGCCGATCGGGTTCTCGATCGGCAATCGGGTGGTCTCATCGATGGATCAAGTCGCCGACAAGCTTGACCAGATCCGGATCGTGCAGATCGAGCAGTCCGGAAAGATCGAGGCGCTGCGGCAGCAGTTGACGGCGCAGCAGCAGAGCTTGTCCGATCACGAAGCCCGAGTGCGTCAGCTAGAGCGGTTGCCTTTGCAGCGGCAATGATTGTTGCAGCGCATATTGATGAGCATTGGCGCTTCAATAGGGCGGTTCACGAATCCCAAGCCGGTGAAATGGCGTTTGGGATAGATCATGCGACTGCGGTTCAAAGTCTGTCGCCACGAACCCTCGAAACGCGCCTTTCTCGGTGATGATCTTGAGCATCTGCTCCGGGATATGCGGCTTGCCGCCAGGTCGCGTCGAGCGCTCCAACGCATTTGAGTCCCGCCGCGTATAGAAGGCAAAAAGATCGGCCATTTGAATTGCGCGGCTGTGCTCCTTGGAAACGAAGCTGATCGAACGGAGTACAGCGCCCAGATCATGTTGTTCGATGATCTTATGAAAATTCTGTTCAGCCTCTGGATTGTTTTCGTGGCCGGCTTCGACGATCAGAGCTACACCTTCGTTCCAAGCCGCCCGGCCTGTCCGAATATCTCGTAGAATCCAGTCGATGATGACATTCATGCAGAATGTGTAAGGGCGGGAGGTTCTCTTCCTGGTGCTTTCCTTTGCTCGCTTGTCATAAGTCTCTTTGACACAGGACATGCTGACTCCGAGCATTGCATAACGCGACAGCACAGCGCTGATCTCGGCGACGAAGGTTTGCTTTTGTATCACCCTCCAGCCGGCAAATTCCCCTTTGGTCGACTCCAGATCCTTGGCATGAAGAATTGTCACCCCCCGCCTCTTGAATATCGGCTCCACCTCCGATTCAAAGGCCTGCCATGCCTTATCACGGGCCAGATAGCCCGCAACGGTCGTTACTCGATTCTGCGGGTCCTTGCCGCTATCGTCCAAATAGCAGACTAACACGACAATCCATCGTCGAGGCTAAAGCTAGCGACGTGCACAGGTAGCGTTCGGCACGTAGGTAAGGATAGTACACCTAGAATGCGGACGTAGGAAGTGAGAGAGGACGTGGGTCTTTCGACATCTTGCCCGCAACCTGGCCCGGCCGAGGATGTGCTCCTTCGCCGGGCCTTTTTATTGTGGCGGGGGTAGGAGCGTTGCAGCGCTCCTGACCACGGGGCCAGACTTGGACCAATCCCGTCCGACGACCAATCGCTCAGCGCCGGCCCGCCGGGCGCCACCATGGCGCGACGGGGCTTGCGAAATCGTTGAGCTGTTTCAGAATGAGCGATGAAAAAAGAGAAGTAGGTCCCGTTCGTCCAGCCGCGGCTTATATTGGCGGCAAGCGCCGCCTGGGAGAGCTACTCGCCCGCCGCATCGAAGCGATGCCTCACAAGACCTATGCAGAACCGTTCGTCGGCATGGGTGGTGTGTTCTTTCGGCGACGCTGGGCGCCGCGCCGGGAAGTGATTAACGATGTCTCGCGCGACGTCGTGACACTATTTCGGATCCTGCAGCGACACTATCCGCAGTTTCTGGAGACACTGAAGTTCCAGATCACATCCCGGGCGGAGTTCGAGCGCTTGGCGGCGTGCAACGTCGACACATTGACCGACCTGGAGCGTGCGGCCAGGTTTCTGTACCTGCAGCGTTTGGCGTTTGGCGGCAAGGTGGCTGGTCGTGCCTTTGGCGTCGAACCAAGCGGAGCAGCCCGCTTCGACGTGACCAAGCTCGGACCGCAACTCGAGGCAATCCACGAGCGCCTGGCCGGCGTCGTCATCGAATGTCTGGCCTGGTCGGACTTCGTCGATCGCTATGACGGGCAGGACACTCTGTTCTATCTCGATCCGCCCTATTGGGGATCGGAAGCGGACTACGGCCCCGGTGTGTTTGCGCGGGCTGATTTTGCCAGGCTCGCGGACCGGCTGGCGACCATTGGAGGGCGGTTCATGCTGTCCGTCAATGATGTCGCCGAGACGCGCGATGCATTCGGCAGATTCGCGATCGAGCCGGTTTCGACGCGGTACACGATCTCCGGAAAATGGATGGACGTAGCCGAGATCCTGGTGACGGGGCCGTCGGCCGAGCCTCTACCGAAGATACGTGATCTGCTATCGTTTTGAGCAGTGTGGGCGCCTGCTCGCACCGTCGGTGGCAGTGATCGGCTTCGCAGGGGGCGGCCCATGACGATATTGCAATCCCGCAAGGGGTGCGCTTGAGTGATAGTAGGTTGGAGGAATTGAAATGCGTGCCTTGGGGGTGCTGGCGCTCTGCGCCAGTCTGGGCGGCTGCGCCGCGTCGGCGCCAGAGGTGCGGGCGCGCCTCGGGCAGGAATACGTCGGCAAGAACGTCGATACGCTGGTGATGAAGTGGGGCCCGCCGACCAGCAGCTTTCGGATGAACAGCGGTCAATCGTCCTATGTCTGGCAGCTGGCGACCGAAACCACCTTGACCAGCGATCGGAGCGCGAAGACCTACGCCTGCAAGGTCAGCATCATCGCCTCGCCCACCGGGGTGATAGAGCAGCTCAACACGGAGGACTGGACCGCCGGTGAGGGCCTTCTCGGCGTGATGGGGGCGTATGGCAGCATGTGCGGCGAGCGCCTCGGGATGAAACCGCAGGGGTGATGCGTTAAGCCGCCACATCCTCCCGCTGGCCACGTGCGTCACGCTCATCGTGGCCTCGCCATGTGGCATGCATAAATGTGGGACTCGGCCGTGCGGAGGTCGATCGGCGCCCCACAGAAGCATCGCGAGCGTCCTGTGCTGCTTTGGGCCGGCATCCGGCATCCGGCGTCCCACATCGCATATTTCCAGGCGGTGAAGGCGCGATGGCGGCGCCAAGCCTCGAAATCCGCTGGCGAGCGGCGAGACACAAAGTCGGTCCACGCTGCCTCGAACGATTCGCGGGCCTGTTCAAAGGTCGACGTCGTGCCGACCGCCTGCTCGCCGGGATGGCTGCCGGGATAGAAGCCGCAGAACCATTGCCATTCCTGGGTGCCGCAGGGGTTGCCGACTCGTTTGGAGATCGTGCCGGCCTTTACGTCGCCGAAATAGATGCGCCAGCATTCGTCGCGCGCATCGGGGTCTCGGCGTCGGGTGAGGGTGCTCATACGGCATGATTCCAGCACCCGGCTGGGAAGTGAAGCCGCTACGACTTGGGGGTAGACCCTCTCAGGCCACTAGCTCTCCCGAGTGGCTGTCGCAGCGACTTCTTGTTGCCGGCGCTGCCGATCAAGTCCGGGACTTTTTCCGGGAAAATCGGTCCTCATCGGTCCCGGAATGTCCACTCTGGTCCGCTTTTGTTTCGCTGGAACTGTCCAGCTCGTCGACGCGGATGCGCCTAGAAACGCCTACTATCGCAGGGTTTCCGCAGAAATTAGCTGGCGATCCCAGCAGGACTCGAACCTGCAACCCGCGGAGTAGAAATCCGCTACTCTATCCAGTTGAGCTATGGGACCGTCGTCGCGACGTGAACGGCACGGGCGGACGTCACGGGATGAACGCCCCGAGGCGAAGCCCCGCAGGTACGGCCATCCCATAGCATGGGTCATATGAAAAATCTTCCGTTTCGCCAAGACCGTCCGAACCGGACACGGGCCGGCGGCGACCAAGCGGAGGCGGAGGAGGTCATCAAGGGCCCGTTCGCGCGTCAGCGGCGCTGGTCAAACGGCTGCCGCGGCCTTTGCCGGTATGCCATGTCCTGTGAATTGCCGTTGATGAACAGATTTTCCCGGCCGCGGCCGCCTGCCGATGGCAGCCAAGGCCACGGGTCGCTATCTTGGCCCCTACAACTCTTGCCATCAGTCCGTCACCATATCGCGTCCATTCTCGCCACCAATCGGCCAAACACGGGCGTCGATCCGTGCACCGCCAGGACCTGTCCGGAAATCTTTCCAGAGAACTTTCAAAGAGCCGTCCAAGGAGCTGTCCCATGATCGGTCTGGTTCGCGCCGTCGCCCTCTGCGCCATCATGGCGCTCGGCCTCGTGGCCGCCCATGCCGCCGACAAGGCGTTCAAGCGCGACGATCTGGCTGACGCCGCCGTCAAGCTGGAGGCCCAGATCAAGAGCGAGGCGGGGGCGGTCAACAAGCCGCTGGCGACCTTGCGCACCGACGCCGATGCTGCGCTGCGCCGCAACGACCTGCGCACGGGTCTGCAAATCCTCGGACAGATCGCCACAGTGGCCCCGGATGATTCCGGTAATTGGCTGCGGCTGGCACGCACCGTGCTCAACCAGATCAAGCCGATCAACTCGTCGGAGCAGACCTTCCTGCTGGAGCGCGCCTCGACGGCGGCCTACATCGCCTACCAGCGCGCCGGCAATGCCGGCGAGGAGGCGGACGCGCTCGCCGTGCTCGGCAAGACCATGGCCGAGCGCAAGCTGTGGCGGCCGGCGCTCGATACGCTCAGGATGTCGCTCGAGCTGCGCGAGATCGCCGACGTCCGAGGACAGTATGAGCGGATGCGCGACGAGCACGGCTTCAAGCTGCTCGACTATACCGTTGACTCGGACTCGGCGAGCCCGCGGGCCTGCTTCCAGTTCTCCGAGGATCTCGCCAAGCGCACCGACTTCTCGCCGTTCGTGGCCCAGGCCGGCACCGACAAGCCGGCGCTGACCTCGGAGGAGAAGCAGCTCTGCGTCGAAGGCCTCAAGCATGGCGAGCGCTACAACATCAACCTGCGAGCCGGGCTGCCGTCGGGCGTGAAGGAAAGCCTGCCGAAATCGGCCGAGTTCAACATCTATGTCCGCGATCGCAAGCCGTTCGTGCGCTTCACCGGCAAGGCCTATGTGCTGCCGCGCACCGGCCAGAAGGGCATTCCGCTGGTCAGCGTCAACACGCCCGCCGTCAACATCAACGTCTTCCGGATCGGCGACCGCAACCTGATCAACACCGTCATCGACAGCGACTTCCAGCGGCCGCTGTCGAGCTACCAGCTCACCGATCTCGGCAATGAGCGCGGCATGAAGGTGTGGAGCGGCGAGCTCTCGACCGCGATGACCCTGAACCAGGACGTCACCACCGCCTTTCCGGTGGATCAGGCGCTCAGCGACATGCAGCCCGGCGTCTATGTGATGACGG
Organism: Bradyrhizobium sp. SZCCHNR1053; assembly: GCF_032381235.1. Classification (NCBI taxonomy): domain Bacteria; kingdom Pseudomonadati; phylum Pseudomonadota; class Alphaproteobacteria; order Hyphomicrobiales; family Nitrobacteraceae; genus Bradyrhizobium; species Bradyrhizobium sp. SZCCHNR1053. The sequence goes on along the minus strand of NZ_JAUHJM010000001.1, from coordinate 438,929 downwards.
CCGCGCCGAAGGGCCCGACCAGTGGCAATGACGAGGACAGCGGCGGCCAGCTCGCCACGCAATGGTTCATCGTGTCCGATCTCGGCGTCGCCTCGTTTTCCGGCAATGACGGAATCCATGTGTTCGTCAATTCGCTGGCTTCAACCGATCCGGTGGCGCGCGCCGAGGTGAGGCTGGTGGCGCGCAACAACGAGGTCCTGGCGACCCGCAGGACCGATGAGGCCGGGCACGCGCTTTTCGAGACGGGGCTGGCGCGGGGCGAGGGCGGGCTGTCGCCGGCGATGCTGACGGTGGTCGGCGAGAAAGCCGACTACGCCTTCCTCAGCCTGAAGACGACCGCCTTCGATCTCTCCGACCGTGGCGTGTCCGGCCGCGAGGCGCCGGCCGGGCCGGACGCCTTCGTGTATTCCGAGCGCGGCGTCTACCGGTCCAGCGAGACCGTCTACCTCACGGCGCTGCTGCGCGACGGCAAGGGCAACGCCATGACCGGCACGCCGCTGACGCTGGTGGTCGAGCGCCCGGATGGAGTCGAGTTCCGCCGCGCCGTGCTGCCTGACCAGGGTGCCGGCGGGCGGTCGTTCAGTGTGGCGCTGAATTCGGCGGTGCCGACCGGCACCTACCGCGTGCGCGCCTTCACCGATCCCAAGGGGGCGTCCGTCGGCGAGACCACCTTCATGGTCGAGGACTACGTCCCCGAGCGGCTGGAATTCGACTTGTCGTCCAAGGACAAGCAGATCAAGGCTGAGACTCCTGTGGAGGTGAAGGTCGACGGCCATTTCCTCTACGGCGCGCCGGCCTCCGGCCTGCAGCTCGAGGGCGACCTGCTGGTGACGACCGCCTCCGAGCGGCCGGGCTTGCCGGGCTACCAGTTCGGCGTCGCCGACGAGGAGAGCGCCTCCAACGAGCGCACCCCGATCGAAGGCATGCCGGAAACGGATGAGAAGGGCGCAGCGACGTTCCCCGTGAGCCTGTCCAAGCCGCCGTCCTCCAGCCGGCCGCAGGAGGCGCAGATCTATGTGCGGATGGCTGAGACCGGCGGCCGGGCCGTCGAGCGCAAGCTGGTGCTCCCCGTGGCGCCCAAGGCCGCGCAGATCGGCATCAAGCCGTCGTTTTCCGGCAAGAGCGTCGGCGAGGGCGAGAAGGCCGAGTTCGACGTCGTGTTCGTCTCGCCCGAGGGCAAGACGCTGGCGCGCAATGGGCTGCGTTATGAGCTGCTCAAGATCGAGTCGCGCTATCAGTGGTACCGGCAGAACTCCTATTGGGAGTACGAGCCGGTGAAGTCGACGCGCCGGATCGGCGATGGCGACGTCACGATCGCGGCCAACAAGCCGGCGCGGCTGAGCTTCCTGCCGGAGGCCGGGCGCTATCGCCTCGACGTCAAGTCGGCGGATGCCGACGGTCCGGTGACGTCGCTGCAGTTCGACGTCGGCTGGTACACCGATGGCAGCGCCGATACGCCGGATCTCTTGGAGACCTCGCTCGACAAGCCGCAATACCAGTCGGGCGACACCATGGTGGTGACGGTCAATGCGCGCACCGCCGGCAAGCTCACGGTCAACGTGCTCGGCGACCGGCTGCTGACGACGCAGACCCTCGAGGTCAAGGAAGGCACCAGCCAGGTCAAGCTCGCGGTCGGCAAGGACTGGGGCACTGGCGCCTATGTCGTGACGACGCTGCGCCGTCCGCTCGATACGGCCGCGCAGCGCATGCCGGGCCGTGCGCTCGGCGTCGCCTGGTTCGGTATCGACAAGTCGGCGCGCACGCTCAACGTGGCGCTGACGCCGCCGGCGCTGGTGCGTCCGGGCTCGGCGTTGAAGATTCCGGTCAAGATCGGCGGGCTCAACCCCGGCGAGGACGCCAAGATCGTCATCGCGGCGGTCGATGTCGGCATCCTCAACCTCACCAACTACAAGCCGCCGGCGCCGGACGACTATTATCTCGGCCAGCGCCAGCTCTCGGCCGAGATCCGCGATCTCTATGGCCAGTTGATCGACGGGATGCAGGGCACGCGCGGCCAGATCCGCTCTGGCGGTGACTCTGGCGGCGCCGAGCTGCAGGGCTCGCCACCGACGCAGAAGCCGCTGGCGCTGTATTCGGGCATCGTCACCGTCGGGCCCGACGGAACTGCCGAGGTCAGCTTCGACATTCCGGAGTTCGCCGGCACAGCGCGGGTGATGGCGGTGGCGTGGAGCGCCACCAAGGTTGGCCGCGCCAATGTCGACGTCACCGTGCGCGATCCCGTGGTGCTGACCGCGACCCTGCCGCGCTTCCTCCTGTCAGGCGATCGCGGCACGCTGTCGTTCGATGTCGACAATGTCGAAGGTGCGCCCGGCGACTATGTCGTCAGCGTGAAGGCCGGCGGTCCGGTCAAGGTGTCCGGCAATGCCAACGTCACGATGAAGCTCGCGGCCAAGCAGCGGGCGTCGGCGACCCTGTCGCTGGACGCCAGTGGCACCGGGCAGGCGCAGCTCGATGTCGACATCAAGGGCCCCAACGGGCTTTCGCTGGCGCGGCACTATCAGTTCGACGTGAAGCCGGCGACCCAGGTGCTGGCGCGTCGCTCGATCCGCACACTCGCGAAGGGTGAAAGCCTGACGCTGACATCGGACATGTTCTCCGATCTCGTGGCGGGCACCGGCACGGTGTCGCTGTCGGCGGGGTTGTCGACCGCGCTCGATGCGGCGACCATCCTGAAGGCGCTCGACCGCTACCCCTATGGCTGCTCGGAGCAGATCACGAGCCGCGCGATGCCGCTGCTCTATGTCAACGAGCTCGCGGCCGGCGCGCATCTGGCGATGGACACCGAGGTCGACCAGCGCATCCGCGACTCGATCGACCGGCTGCTGGCGCGGCAGGGATCCAATGGCTCGTTCGGCCTGTGGTCGTCGGGCGGCGACGATCCCTGGCTCGATGCTTATGTCACGGACTTCCTGACCCGCGCCCGCGAGAAGGGCTTTGCGGTGCCGGACGTGCTGTTCAAGAGCGCGCTCGACCGCGTCAGGAACTCGGTGGTGAATGCCGAGGAGCCGGAGAAGACGGGCGGCCGCGATCTCGCTTATGGCCTCTACGTGCTGGCGCGCAATGGCGCGGCGCCGATCGGCGACCTGCGCTATCTCGCCGACACCAAGCTCGGCAATCTCGCCACCCCGATCGCCAAGGCGCAGCTTGCCGCGGCGCTGGCGCTGGTCGGTGACCGCGCCCGTGCCGAGCGGGTCTATGCCGCCGCGGCCGACAGCCTCGCGCCGAAGCCGGTCTTGGTGTTCGGCCGCACCGATTACGGCTCCGACCTGCGCGATGCGGCAGCGCTGGTGTCGCTGGCGGGCGAGGGCAATGCGCCGCGCGCGACGCTCTCGCAAGCCGTGGCGCGCGTCGAGGCCGCGCGCGGACTGACGCCGTACACCTCGACGCAGGAGAATGCGTGGATGGTGCTGGCGGCGCGCGCGATGGCCAGGGAGACGCTGACGCTCGACGTCAACGGCCAGGCCGTAAAGCAGGCGATGTACCGCAGCTACAAGGCGGCGGAACTCTCAGGTCAGCCGCTGAAGATCACCAACACCGGTGATGCGCCGGTGCAGGCAGTGGTCTCGGTCTCCGGCTCGCCGCTGACGCCGGAGCCGGCCGCGTCGAACGGCTTCAAGATCGAGCGCGGCTACTACACGCTCGACGGCAAGCCGGCCGATATCAGAACCGCGAAGCAGAACGACCGTTTCGCTGTCGTGCTGAAGGTCACCGAGGCCAAGCCGGAGTACGGCCACATCATGGTGTCGGACTATCTGCCGGCGGGGCTTGAGATCGACAATCCGCACCTGGTGTCGTCGGGTGACAGCGGCACCTTGGACTGGATCGAGGACGGCCAGGAACCGGTCAACACCGAGTTCCGCGACGACCGCTTCACCGCCGCGCTCGACCGCGCCGCGGATTCCAAGTCGGTGTTCACGGTCGCCTACGTCGTGCGCGCGGTGTCGCCCGGCAAATACGTGCTGCCGCAGGCCTATGTTGAGGACATGTACAATCCCTCGCGCTATGGTCGGACGGGCACGGGCTCGGTGGAGGTCCGCGCGGCCAAATGAGCGAGGGTGGGACGAGCGATCGTGAGCTGGGTGGCAAGACGGACCTCCACACTCCGCCATGCCCGGTCGCTCCGCGCGCTCCGAACGACGTGGATGGCCGGGACAAGCCCGGCCATGACGGCAGGAGAGGGTGGGGCGTCAAACGGCTGTTCGCCATTGCGCTCGCATTGGTCGCGTCGGTCGCCGTCGCCATCACCGCCTGGACCATCTCCCTCGGCCCGCTGCCGCTGCAGGAAGCTAAGGCGGTCTCGACCACCGTGGTCGATCGCCACGGCAAGCTGCTGCGTGCCTATGCGATGGCGGACGGGCGGTGGCGGCTGCCGGTCAGCGCCAAAAAAGACGTCGATCCGACCTATCTGAAGCTGCTGCTGGCCTATGAGGACCAGCGCTTCTTCGACCATCACGGCGTCGATCCGCGCGCGCTGGTGCGGGCGGCCATCCAGCTCGGCTCGCACGGCCACATCGTCTCCGGCGGCTCGACCATCACGATGCAGCTGGCGCGGCTGCTCGAGCCGCGGCGGCAGCGCTCGCTGCATGCCAAGCTCCGGCAGATCGTGCGCGCGCTCGAGCTCGAGCGAGAGCTGAGCAAGGACGAGATCCTCGATCTCTACCTGACGCTGGCGCCCTATGGCGGCAATCTTGAAGGCATTCGCGCCGCCTCGATTGCATATTTCGGCAAGGAGCCGAAGCGGCTGTCACTGGCGGAAGCGGCCCTCTTGGTGGCGCTGCCGCAGTCACCGGAGACGCGGCGGCTCGACCGGCATCCCGAGGCCGCTCGACGCGGCCGCGACCGCGTGCTCGACCGCGTGGTGTCGGAGAACGTGATCTCCGCCGAGGACGCGGCGCAGGCAAAGGCGCAAGCTGTTCCGGCCTTCCGCAAGCCGATGCCGATCCTGGCGCCGCATGCCGCCGACCAGGCCTCGGCGGCCGTCAAGGATCAGCCGATCATCCGCCTGACGCTCGATGCGTCGCTGCAGAAGGTGCTGGAGCCGCTGGCGCGCGACCGTGCCATCGCATTGGGACCGAACATCTCGGTCGGCCTCATCGTGATCGACAATGACAGCGGCGACGTGCTCGCCCATGTCGGCTCGGCGGATTATTTCGACGAGAAGCGGGCAGGGCAGGTCGACATGACCCGCGCGGTGCGCTCGCCCGGCTCGACCCTGAAGCCGTTCATCTATGGGCTCGCCTTCGAGGACGGCTTCGCCCATCCGGAAAGCCTGATCGAGGATCGCCCGGTGCGCTTCGGCTCTTATGCGCCGGAGAATTTCGACATGACGTTCCAGGGCACGGTGCCGGTGCGCAAGGCGCTGCAACTGTCCCTGAACGTGCCCGCTATCGTGCTGCTCGATCGTGTCGGCGCCAGTCGGCTGTCGTCGCGACTGAAGCAGGCCGGCGGCAACCTGGTGCTGCCGAAGGACGAGGCGCCGGGCCTCGCCATGGGCCTCGGCGGCGTCGGCGTGACCTTGCAGGACCTCGCCCAGCTCTATTCGGGCTTTCCGCGGCTCGGCACCACCAAGCCGCTACGCGAGATCATGACGGCTGACGGCGCGCAGGATAACGCGCGCGAGCCGATGCGGCTGATGGATTCGGCGGCCGCCTGGCAGGTCGGCAACGTGCTGCTGGGGACGCCGCCGCCGGAAAACGCAGCCCGCAACCGGATCGCCTTCAAGACCGGTACCAGCTACGGCTATCGCGACGCTTGGTCGGTCGGCTTCGACGGCCGCGTCACGATCGGCGTCTGGGTCGGCCGGCCTGATGGCGCGCCGGTGCCCGGCCTGATCGGTCGCGTCGCCGCGGCGCCGATCCTGTTCGACGCTTTTGCCCGCAGCGGCAAGCTGCCAGCAACATTGCCGAAGCCGCCCAAGGGGGCACTGGTCGCCAGCAATTCAAAGTTGCCGCTGCCGCTGCGCCGGTTCCGGCCGATCGGCGAATTGGTGCGGACCGGCGCCGAACAGGCGCCGCACATCCAGTTCCCGCTGAACGGCTCGCGCATCGATGTCGACCGATCCGCGGGACGCGAGGCATCGGTGATGCCGGTGAAAGTGTCGGGCGGCGTGCTGCCGCTGACCATGCTGGTCAATGGACTGGCCGTCGGCGAGATCGATAGCCGCCGCCAGCGCCTGATCGATCCGCCCGGGCCGGGCTTTGCCCGCCTCACCGTGATCGATGCCACGGGCGCTGCGGACACAGTTGTGGTCAGAATCCAGTGAGGGTTCGCTAAGCGGTTGTCGGCATGGCGGTTTCAGCGTATTCGGAACCCCATGGTCGAGACCTATGCCCGCCCCCGTTTTGGAGAGCCGCGCGAGCCGAAGAACCTGGTCAATCCAGGCAATCGGCTGGTGCGGATGATCGATGCCGTCACCGTGAGCCACACCAGGGCGGCGGCGTTCCTGCTCGTCTGCGGGCTGCTGTTGTTCCTGCCGGGCTTCTTCACGATCCCGCCGATCGATCGCGACGAGGCGCGCTTCGCCCAGGCGACCAAGCAGATGGTCGAGAGCGGCGATTACGTCGACATCCGTTTCCAGGACGACGTGCGCTACAAGAAGCCCGTCGGCATCTACTGGTTGCAATCGGCCGCGGTCGAGATGGCGTCGGCGATCGGTCTGCCGCGTGCGCAGCTGCGCATCTGGGTCTACCGCATTCCCTCGCTGATCGGCGCGATCGGCGCGGTGCTGCTGACCTATTGGACCGCGCTTTCCTTCGTGACACGGCGCGGCGCCGTGTTCGCCGCCTTGCTGATGTGCTGCTCGGTGCTGCTCGGCGTGGAAGCCCGGCTCGCCAAGACCGACGCGATGCTGCTGTTCACAGTGGTGGCTGCCATGGGTGCGCTGGCGCGCGTCTATCTGTCGTGGCAGCGCGGCGAGGATCCGGTGCATCCGCCCTGGGGACCGCCCGCGATCTTCTGGACGGCGCTCGCCGGCGGCATCCTGATCAAGGGCCCGCTGATCCTGATGTTCGCGGGACTGACGATCGTGGCCCTGGCGATCATGGATCGCGGTGCCGGCTGGCTATCGCGTCTGCGCCCTCTGTGGGGACTGATGTGGATGCTGGTGCTGGTGCTGCCCTGGTTCGTGCTGATCTTCCTGCGCGCCGGCGACACCTTCTTCGCCGACTCCGTCGGCGGCGACATGCTGAGCAAGATCGGCGCCCAGGAGTCGCATGGCGCGCCGCCGGGCCTCTATCTGCTGCTGTTGTTCATCACCTTCTGGCCCGGCGCGCCGCTGGCCGCGATGGCGGCGCCTGCGGTGTGGCGCGCGCGGCGCGAGCCGGGGGCGCAGTTCTTGCTGGCCTGGCTGCTGCCGTCCTGGATCGTGTTCGAGGCGGTGCTGACCAAGCTGCCGCATTATGTGCTGCCGCTGTATCCGGCGATCGCGATCCTCACGGTGGGCGCGCTGGAGCGGCGGGTGCTGGCGCGCAATTGGCTGCGGCGCGGCGCCGCCTGGTGGTTTGCGATTCCCGCCATCACCTCGGTGGTGGCCGTGATCGGCGCCATCATCGTCACGCACCAGCCGGTGTTCCTGGCCTGGCCGTTCGTCGCGGCGTCGCTGATCTTCGGCCTGTTCGCCTGGTGGCTCTATGACGACGGCCGTGCCGAGCGCTCGCTCTTGAATGCCGGCGTGGCGGCGATGTTCCTGGCGTTCGTGGTATACGGCGCCGTGCTGCCGGCGCTGACGCCGCTGTTTCCCAGCGCGGAGATTGCGCGCGCGCTCCGCAACGTGGTCTGCGTCGGGCCGAAGGCGGCGGCGGCAGGCTTCCACGAGCCGAGCCTCGTCTTCATGACGGGGTCGTCGACGCAGCTCACGGACGGCTCCGGCGCCGCCGACTTCCTCAGCCAGGGCACCTGCCGCTTTGCTTTGGTCGAGCAGCGCACCGAGCGCGCCTTCGTGCAACGGGCCGAAGCGATCGGGCTGCGCTACAACGTCGCCAAGCGCATCGACGGCTACAACATCTCGCAGGGCCGTCCGGTCTCGATCGCGATCTATCGCTCGGAGGGCACCGAATAGATGTCGGCGCCCGACAGCCCCGCGCGATCGTCAGGCTATTTCGCCCAGCTCGCGCTGGTCGGCAAATTCTCGCTCGGCCGGCTGGTCCGCCAGCCGCAAACGGCGCCGGAGGCCGCGAGCCAGCAACGCCTGGGGCGCGAGCTTCTCCTGCTCGGCGCCATCGGCCTGAGTGTGGTCCTGGTGCTGATGTTCGCGTTCGATGCTTACGAGATCGGGCTGATGCCGGCGCGGGGAACACCGAGCCTTTGGCCGGTGCGGATCATCACCGAGTTCGGTCAGGATGAATACGTGCTGGGACTGTTGGCCGTGAGCGTCGTCGCGACGATCCTGATTGCGCCGCTGTGGCCGGAAGCCAGCCGCAGCCGTCTGCTGAATTTCGCGACCCGCGTTCAATACGCCTTCTTCGCGGTGCTGAGCGCGGTACTTGCTGCCCAAGTGCTGAAATACGTCATCGGCCGCGGCCGTCCTTTCGTCGGCGGCAAGGCGAATGCCTTTAACTTCGACCCGTTCAACGGCACGCCGGCCTATTTCAGCATGCCGTCCGCGCATGCGGTGACGGCATTCGCGCTGGCCTTTGCAATGTCCGCCATCTGGCCGCGGTTGCGCGTTCCCATGTTCATCTATGCCGTCGTGATCGCCTTGAGTCGGCTGGTGCTGCTGGCGCATCATCCGAGCGACGTGGTCGCCGGCGCCGTGGTGGGATTGGCCTGCGCCATGCTCGTCCGCTACTGGTTCGCAGTTCGTCGGCTCGGCTTTCGTCTCGGCAAGGACGGCCAAATCGTACCGCGCTAAAGGGGTTGATAGCGGGCCCCAAGCCCCATAAGAAGCCTCCGCCGGAGCGCCCCGGGGCAGGAACCGGCCCGATCACGCCCTTACGAGTCTCAAACTCTTGTCGACCGAATCCCCCGTTGCCGTCTCCATCGTCGTTCCCGTGCGCAACGAGGCCGGCAACATCACGCCCCTGATCAGCGAGATCGCGACCGCGCTCGATGGTCTGTGGCCGTACGAGATCATCTACGTCAATGACGGCTCGACCGACGAGACCGCGCAGCGGCTCGCCGAGGAAATGGCACGGCGGCCGAACCTGCGCGTCCTACGGCATGAGACGGCTTCCGGCCAATCGGCGGCTGTCAGGAGCGGCATCCGCGCCGCCCACGGCGCTGTCGTCGCGACGCTCGACGGGGACGGGCAGAACAACCCTGCTTTTCTGCCCGAGCTCATCGCCGCGCTCGAAAAGGGCGGTGCGCATGTCGGCCTCGTCGCCGGGCAGCGGGTCGGCCGCAAGGATACTGGCTTCAAGAAACTGCAGTCACGGCTCGCCAACAAGATCCGCAATGCGGTGCTGCACGATGGAACGCGTGACACCGGCTGCGGCCTCAAGGCGGTTCGCCGCGACGTGTTCCTGATGATGCCGTATTTCGATGGTCTGCACCGCTTCCTGCCGGCGCTGGTGCGGCGCGAGGGCTATGACATCGCCTATGTCGACGTGATCGACCGGCCTCGGCACTCCGGTGTCTCGAACTACGGGTTCTTCGACCGGCTCTGGATCGGGATCATGGATCTCGCCGGCGTGTGGTGGCTGATCCGCCGCAAGAAGCCGACGCCGGTTGCGATCGAGGTGAAGTAATGCTGATTCAATTCGGGCAGGCGTTCAGCAACTATCTCTACGACATCTTCATCGCCAAGTTCGATTTCTGGCTGGTGTTCGGCCTCGCCGCACAACTGGCCTTCGCTGCGCGCTTCCTGGTGCAGTGGATCGCCAGCGAGCGCGCGGGCAAGAGCGTCGTGCCGCTCGCATTCTGGTTCTTCTCGATCGGGGGAGGGCTGATGACGCTGATTTATGGTCTCGTGAAGCGCGAGCCGGTCATCATCTTCGGCCAGCTGCTGTCGAACATCATCTACGTCCGCAACGTGATGTTGATCTTCAAGAACCGCCAGCGGGAATCGCAGACGCTGAGCAACTGATCGAGCCGTAGGGGTCTCACCACCGCCGACATTCCGGGTTCAATCGCCACGCGCAGCCGCGTCGCGGCTGCACATTGACGCTTGCCCAGGAATGACGGTGGTCGTGAAACCGGAAGAGTAGTTTCACTGATAGGACGCGCAAGACTCAACGCGGCAATGGCTGGGCCGACGATGCGGGCAGGGCGGCGGTCTCTGCGCTCTCGACTGCTTCGCTGCGGCGGGTCGCGACCTCGCCGGCCGCGTCGAGCACGGGATAGGCGACCGAGCAGATGTGCGAGTGGATACGCCTGAGATCGCGCAGCACGTCGAGATGCAGCGAGGTGGTTTCCAGCGTCTCCGAGCGGCCCTCGCGCAGACGTTCGAGGTGCCGCTCGGTCGCGCCGAGTTCGGCGTTGCGGAGCTCGGCTTTCTGATCGAGCAGCTGGTGGGCTTGCTGCGCATCGCCGGACATGAAGATGCCGAACGCGATGCGGAGCGCCTCCATGATCTGGCGATGAAAGGCCTGCAGCTCGTCGGCGCCCTCAGCGGAGAACTGGAACCTGCGTTTGATCTTCTTGGTCGCGAGCTCGCTCAGGTTCTTGTCGATGATGTCGCCGATATGCTCGAGGTTGATCGCGAAGGAGATGATCTCCATCGCGCGCTTGCCCTCGCGCTCGTCCAGGCTGCCGCGCGTCAGCTTGGTGATGTAGAGCTTGATGGCCTCGTCGAGCCGGTCGACGACGTTGTCCGCGCGTGACACCTGATCCACGAGGCCACGGTCGTTGGTCATCATCGCGGTCATGACGTTGCGCAACATGGTCTCGACCAGATCGCCCATGCGCAGCGCCTCGCGCGCCGCGTCCGCAAGCGCAAGCGACGGGGTTTCCAGCGCGGTCTCGTCGAGATAGCGCGGCTTCGCCGGATCGACCTCGGCTGGGCGGTCCGGAAACAGTCGCGTGAGCAACTTCTCCATGCCGCCCAGCAGGCCGATGAAGACCACGGCCGTGCCGAGATTGAACGCCATGTGGAACTGCGCTGTCAGCTTCGACAGATCCGGTTGCCACGATTGCAGCAAATTGGCGAGCGGATGCAGGAAGGGTGTGATCAGCGCGACGCCGATGATGCGGTTGAGGAGATTGCCGACGGGCAGGCGATAGCTCGCGGGATTGTCGCGGTGCGCGCCCTCGAACACCGGGTTGACGGCGCTGCCGAGATTGGCCCCGAGCACGAGCGCCAGCGCCGCATCGGCCGTAACGAAATGCGCATAGGCCAGTGACATCACCAGCAGCACGCTGGCGACGCTGGAGTGCACGACCCAGGTGACGAGCGCACCGAAGATGATGCACAGCGTGACATCGGCCGTGATCGCCTGCATGAACACGCGCATCGCCGGCGCTTCTTCGGCGGGTGCCAACGTATCGATCAGAATATGCAGCGACAGCAGCATCAGGCCGAGGCCGATTGCTACTCGGCCGAGATCCTTGATGCGCGATCGCGGCCCACTGCGGAACGCCACCAGGCCGAGCACGAACAGGATGGGGGCGACTGCGGCCACGTTGAACGAGAGCACCTGGACGATCAGCGTGGTGCCGATATTGGCGCCGAGCATGATCGCGAGCGCCGGGATCAGGCCGACCAGGCCTTCCGCTGCGAAGGAGGTCGTGATCAGCGCGGTCGCCGTGCTGCTCTGGAGCAGAGCGGTCAGACCGAGGCCGGCAGCGAGGGCGCTGAAGCGGTTGCGCAGCGCCCGCGACAGCAGCAGCCGGAGGTCCGGGCCGAAGGCGCGGAGAATGCCGCTGTGGACCATGTGAAGGCCCCACAGCAGCAACGCCACGCCGCCCATCAGATCGAGCAGAACCATGATTTCCGTTCGTTCGAGCTTTCCTTGCCGCGCAGGCTACCCCCAATCGGCGGGACATCAACGCCAATTTGTCGGCCCCGGCTGCCCGATCGCGCGGCGCTCCGCTGGCTGCAAGCGTGCTTAAGCCGCGTTGAACGCCGCAAAGCCCCGGTCGAGATCCTCCTTGAGATCCTCCACGTTCTCCAGGCCGATATGCAGACGCAGCGAGGGCCCCCCCGGCGCCCAGGTGGTGGCCGTGCGGTAGCTCGCGCAGTCGAACGGAATCGCAAGGCTCTCGAAGCCGCCCCAGGAATAGCCCATTCCGAACAGCGTCAGCGTGTCGAGCATCGCATCAACCGCGGCTTGTGGCTTTGGTTGCAGCACGATGCTGAACAGGCCGGAGGCGCCGGTGAAGTCCCGCTTCCAGATCGCATGCCCCGGATGGCTCTCCAGCGCGGGATGCAGCACCTCGATCACCTCGGGACGCGCGGCGAGCCAGCGGGCCATTTCCAGCCCCGAGCGATGATGCTGCGCCAGGCGCACGCCCAGCGTCCGCACCCCGCGCAGGGCGAGGAACACGTCGTCCGGGCCGGCGCAGACGCCGAGCAGGCGAATGCCCTCGGCGATCAGCGGCCACGCCTTCGCATTGGCCGAAATCGTGCCGAACATGATGTCGGAGTGGCCGCCGATATATTTGGTGGCCGCCTGCATACTGATGTCGACGCCCTGGTCGAGGGAGCGGTGGTAGAGCGGCGTCGCCCAGGTGTTGTCGTCGATGACCAGTGCGCCGTGCGCATGTGCGACCGCGGCAATGGCGGGGATGTCCGGCATTTCGAACGACTGCGAGCCGGGCGCCTCGACAACCACCGCGCGTGTATTTGGTTTGAGCAGTTGCTCAATTCCTGGGCCGAACAATGGGTCGAAATAGGTCGTCTCGACGCCGTAGCGTGCCAGCATGCCGTTGCAGAAATTGCGGGTCGGACGATAGATGCTGTCGCACACCAGCACGTGGTCGCCGGCCTTGAGCACCGACAGCAGCGTGGTCGAGATTGCCCCAAGGCCGGATGGTGCGATGCCGACGCCGGCGCATTGCGGTCCCTCCAGCGCCATCAGGACCTGCTGCAGGGCCTTCGTCGTCGGCGTGCCGTGGCGGCCATACTGGAATTCGCCGCGGTGTGCGTGCAGGTCCTCGGCGGTTGGATACAGAACCGTCGAACCATGAACGACGGGGGGATTCACGAATCCGTGCTGCGCCTTAGTATCCCGCCCCGCCGTGATCAGCCGTGTTTCGACGTTTTGTCGCACCGCCGCAGCGGGGTCATTCGATGATGCCATTCGCGTGTCTTTTCTCTCTTAACCTGCCGGGATAGCTCGAAATCGGGCAGCACTGCGGTCGTTAATAACAGAATGCAGAACAGGCCCGTCAACCCCTTGACCCGGACCGCCAGTCGTTCTGTGATGCCGGCGCAATTCGATCGCTGCACGTTGAGGGGCTTGCCGCGATTTCCGCTTCATCTCGCCTGCACGGCTTCGTCGTGCATGGTGTACGCCATATTCTTGGTATGGCGTTTGCAACGCGGATTCAGGTCGGGCCCCCCTGCGCGCTGAGACTTCATCGCTCCCCAAGGACGACCGCGAAAGGCTGTATTTATGAAACGCGTCACTCTGGCTCTCACTCTTGCTCTCGCCCCGGTGCTGGCGAGCGTCGGCGCCCAGGCCGAAACGCTCAAGACCGTCAAGGATCGTGGCATGCTCGCCTGCGGCGTCAGCCAGGGCCTCCCTGGCTTCTCGTCGCCTGACGACAAGGGCAACTGGACCGGGATCGACGTCGACGTCTGCCGCGCCATCGCCGCCGCGATCTTCAACGATCCGACCAAAGTGAAGTTCGTTCCGCTGTCCGCCAAGGACCGCTTTACCGCACTGCAGTCGGGCGAAGTGGACGTGCTGTCGCGCAACACCACCTGGACCCTGTCGCGGGACACCTCGCTGGGCGCCAATTTCGCCGGCGTGACCTATTATGACGGCCAGGGCTTCATGGTGAAGAAGGCCCTCAAGGTGAATTCTGCGCTCGAGCTCAACAGCGCCTCGGTCTGCGTGCAGACCGGCACCACCACCGAGCAGAACCTCGCCGACTACTTCAAGGCCAACAAGATGAAGTACGAGGTAATTGCGTTCGCCGGCGCCGACGAGACTGTGAAGGCCTATGAATCCGGCCGCTGCGACGTGTTTACCACCGACGTCTCGGGCCTCTACGCCGAGAGGCTGAAGCTGTCCAATCCGGCCGATCACGTCGTGCTGCCTGAAGTGATCTCGAAGGAGCCGCTGGGCCCGATGGTGCGTCACGGTGACGATCAGTGGTTCGACATCGTCAAGTGGACGCTGTTCGGGCTGGTCACCGCCGAGGAGCTCGGCGTGACGCAGGCGAACGTCGACGAGATGGCCAAGTCGGACAAGCCCGAGTTCAAGCGCGCCTTCGGCACCGATGGCAATCTCGGCGAGCAGCTCGGCCTCACCAAGGACTGGTTCTCGCGCATCGTGAAAGCGGTCGGGAATTATGGCGAGATGTATGACCGCAACGTCGGCGCAGGGTCCAAGCTGCAGATTGCGCGCGGTCTGAACCAGCTCTGGAACAAGGGCGGTCTGCAGTACGCGCCGCCGATCCGCTGATCGCTGCACGAGATCGGGGCTGCGGCGAATGAGCATCGAAGCGAGGCTACCGCCTCCGCAATATGGGCTTCGGCTGAAGCGCATGCTCGGAGGAAAGGCAGGATGGAACGGCATCATCCTGCAGATCCTGTTCGTCGCAGTCCTGGTGTGGGTTGGCTACGAGATCGTGGCCAACGCACGCAGCAACCTCGCAGCCCAACGTATCACGTCGGGCTTCGGCTTTCTCAACAACACGGCCGGCTTCGACGTCAACCAGACCCTGATCAGCTACTCCGGCTCCGACAGCTACAGCCGCGTGCTGATCGTCGGCGTGCTGAACACCCTGCTGGTCTCGGTCATCGGCATCGTGCTGGCGACCATCCTGGGCTTCCTGGTCGCTCTAGGCCGGCTATCACCGAATGTGCTGCTGTCGCGTGTCTCCGGCGCCTATGTCGAGCTGATCCGCAACCTGCCGCTCCTGTTCCAGATCCTGTTCTGGTATCTTGCGGTGTTGGCGGCTCTGCCCGGACCGCGACAGAGCATCTCTCTTTTCTCGACGTTCTTTCTCAACAATCGTGGCTTCATCGTTCCGCGACCGATCGAGGAGCCCGGCCTGATGCCGTTCCTGGTCGCGCTCGGTGCCGCGATCGTCGGCTCGGCCGGTCTGCACTATTACGCGCGGCGAGAGCTGTTCGTACGCGGCCATGCGATGCGGATCTGGCCCTACGTGCTGGGGCTGCTGATCGGCCTGCCGCTGATTGCAACGCTCGTGTTCGGCGTGCCGATTTCGTTCGAGGTGCCGGCGCTCAAGGGATTCAACTTCGCCGGCGGTTCGCGCATCATTCCCGAGCTCGTCGCGCTGACCCTGGCGCTGACCATGTACACGGCGTCGTTCATCGCCGAGGTGGTGCGTGCCGGCATCCTCTCCGTCCACAAGGGGCAGATGGAAGCGGGGCTCTCGCTCGGACTGAGCCGCGGCACCGTGCTGCGCCTGATCGTCGTGCCGCAGGCGCTCCGCGTCATCCTGCCGCCGCTGACGAACCAGTATTTGAACCTGACCAAGAACTCCTCGCTCGCGGTCGCCATCGGTTATCCCGATCTCGTTTCGGTGTTCGCGGGCACGACGATGAGCCAGACGGGTCAGGCCATCGAGATCATCGGAATCACGATGGGCGTCTATCTGGCGCTGTCGCTGATCACCAGCGCGATGATGAGCTTCTACAGCTGGCGGCTTGGGAAGAGACTTGGCGCATGACCGACATCACGGCCTCAACCTTCATCCGTCAGGACATGGCCGGAGAACGTCCGGCGCCCATCAAGACGACGGGGTTCGTCGGCTTCGTCCGCACGAGGCTGTTGAACTCGCCGACCAATATCCTGCTCACCCTGGTGAGCGCGCTGTTGATCTGGTTCACCGTGATCCCGGCGGTCAAGTTCCTGCTGGTCGACGCGGTGTGGGTCGGCAAGGACCGCGAAGCTTGTCTGGCGCAGAACGCGGGCCATCCGGTCGGCGCCTGTTGGCCCTACATTTCGGCGAAGTTCGGCCAGTTCATGTACGGCTTCTATCCGGAGGCCGACCGCTGGCGGGTCAATCTGACCTACGGGCTCGCGGTGGTGCTGCTGGCGCCGCTGCTGATCCCGCGCCTGCCGGCCAAAGGATTGAACGCGGGCCTGTTCTTCTTCGCGCTTCCGGTGGTCGCATTCTTCCTGCTCTATGGCGGTGGGCTGGAGAGCTTCGGCGTGAGCTGGACCACAGGCGCGCTCCAGCTGGTCGTCGAGAGCATCGATACGGCCGGTAACGCGCTGGTTCGCGCCGGCGACAATTTGCCGGTGGTCGGCATGCTGCTGTGGCTGCTCGGCAAGCTGGTCGTGCTGATCGGTACGCTTGCATCGCTCGTGATCTGGCCGCTGGTCTGGATCCGCAATGAGCTGCAGCAATCTCACCAACCCGTGTGGAATGATCTCGTGCTCTCCGCGATCATTGTCACCGCGCTGGTCTTCATCGTCGGTGGCGGGAGCAGGGCGCTGCGCAGCGTGATCGCCACGGCCGCGGCCTTCGCCGGCATCGCCATCGTCATTGCGATCATGGGCCTCGATCGCGGCGGCCTTCCCATCGTCGATACAAGGCTGTGGGGTGGAATGCTGGTGACGCTGGTCGTCTCGGTGATCGGCATCGTCGCGTCGATGCCGATCGGCATTGCGCTTGCGCTCGGCCGCCGTTCGACCATTCCATTGATCCGCATCTTTTCGATTGCCTTCATCGAACTGGTTCGCGGCGTGCCGCTGATCACGGTGCTGTTCTTCGCCACCTACATGCTGCCGCTGTTCCTGCCCGGCAATGTCAGGGTCGACGGCCTGGTTCGGGCGCTGATCGGCGTCGCGCTGTTCTCGGGCGCCTACATGGCCGAGGTCATCCGTGGCGGCCTGCAGGCTATACCGCGTGGTCAGGCGGAGGCATCGAGCGCGCTCGGGCTGTCCTGGTGGAAGACGACCAGCTTCATCGTGCTGCCGCAGGCATTGCGCCACGTCATCCCCGGCATCGTCAACAGCTTCATCTCGCTGTTCAAGGACACCTCGCTGGTATCGATCGTGGCGCTGTTCGACCTGCTCGGCAGCCTCAAGGCCTCGTTTGCCGATCCGGTATGGGCGACGCCGACCACGGCCTTCACCGGCTTTGCCTTCACCGGGCTGATCTACTTCGCCTTCTGCTTCGGCATGTCACGCTACTCCATGCTGGTCGAGCGCCGCGTCAACGCGCACCGGCGCCATTGAGCCTGAGATCATCGAGAGACCCATGACTGCAAATTCGATCGTCAGCATTTCCGCCCTCAACAAATGGTACGGCGAATTCCACGTCCTGCGCGACATCAACCTCTCCGTCGGGAAGGGTGAGCGCATCGTGATCTGCGGGCCCTCGGGCTCGGGCAAGTCGACCCTGATCCGCTGCATCAACGCGCTCGAGGAATTCCAGGAGGGCGAGATCAATGTCGACGGCATCGATCTCGGGCCCAACCTCAAGCGCGTCGACGAGGTCCGCCGCGAGGTCGGCATGGTGTTCCAGAGCTTCAACCTGTTTCCGCACCTGACCGTGCTGGAGAACTGTACCCTGGCGCCGATCTGGGTGCGCAACATCCCCCAGAAGGAAGCCGAGGCGACTGCGATGAAGTTCCTGGAGCGGGTCAAGATCCCGCATCAGGCGCAGAAATACCCGGGCCAGATGTCGGGCGGTCAGCAGCAGCGCGTCGCCATCGCGCGCGCGCTGGCGATGAACCCGAAGGTCATGCTGTTCGACGAGCCGACATCGGCGCTCGATCCGGAGATGGTGAAGGAGGTGCTCGACACCATGGTCGATCTCGCCAAGGAGGGCATGACCATGCTGGTCGTGACCCACGAGATGGGCTTCGCGCGCGAGGTCGCCAACCGCGTCGTGTTCATGGACGCCGGCCAGATCATCGAATCGAACACGCCGCAGGAATTCTTCGCCAACCCGCAGCATGCGCGCAGCAAGCTGTTCCTGAGCCAGATTTTGCGGCATTGATGAGGAAGCGAATAGGGACTTGCGAATAGCGAATAGGGCGAAAAGTTCTACTCGCTACTCGCCCTCAAACGAAAGGCGGCTTGATGCCGCTGCGCCGCTCCAGCCAGGCCGGCACCGGCAGGTTCTTCGAACGCATGAATTCGGGATTGTACAGCTTCGACTGATAGCGCGTGCCCGAGTCGCACAGGATGGTCACGATGGTGTGGCCGGGGCCGAGTTTCCTGGCGAGTTGCACCGCGCCGGCGACGTTGACGCCGGTCGAGCCGCCCAGGCATAAGCCTTCATGCTGTACGAGGTCGTAGATCGTGTTGACGGCGTCCTCGTCGGACACCAGGAACGCGTCGTCGACCTTGGCGGTCTCGATCACGGGCGTCACACGACCGATGCCGATGCCTTCGGTGATGGAATCGCCGGGCGTCGATTTGACGACGCCGTTCTTGAACCATTCGTACATCGCGAAGCCGTGCGGATCGGCGCAGGCGGTGACGATATTCTTGTTTCTGTCCTTCAAATAGCGGCTCGTGCCGGCGATCGTGCCGCCGGTGCCGACCGCGCAGATGAAGCCGTCGACCTTGCCGCCGGTCTGCTCCCAGATCTCGGGTCCCGTGGACTCATAATGCGCCTTGGCGTTGTCGAGGTTGTTCCACTGGTCGGCGAACAGCACGCCGTTCGGTTCGGTCTTGCGCAATTCGTCGGCGAGCCTGCGCCCGACATGCTGATAGTTGTTGGGATTGCTGAACGGCAACGCCGGCACCTCGACCAGCTCCGCACCGCACAGCCGCAGCATGTCCTTCTTTTCCTGGCTCTGCGTCTCCGGGATCACGATCAGCGTGCGATAGCCGCGCGCGCTGGCGACCACGGCCAGACCGATGCCGGTGTTGCCGGCTGTGGCCTCCACCACGAGGCCGCCGGGCTTGAGAGCGCCGCGCCTCTCGGCCTCCAGGATCATCCACTTGCCGGCACGGTCCTTGACCGACTGGCCCGGGTTCATGAACTCGGCCTTGCCGAGAATGGTGCAGCCCGTCGCCTCCGAGGCGCGATTGAGCTTGATCAGGGGCGTGTTGCCGATCGCCGCGACGACGTCGTTGTGAATGGTCATTTTGCAGATACCGTAGGAGTTTCCTCGAGCACACTTAAGAGGACCCTAGCCTGATATCCAGGGCAGCGTAAGCCGGCCGGATCAGCCCCCTGATTTCGCAAAGACGACCTGGCGAACATCGATGTTCCCAGAGAGGAAACCTGCTTCGCAGTAGGACAGATAATATTCCCAGAGCCGCCTGAAGCGCTCATCGAATCCTGCGGGCGTGAGGTCCGGCCAGGCCTCCCGGAAGTTCTTTCGCCAGATCGCGAGCGTCCTGGCATAATCTTCCCCGAAGATGCGCTCGCGGATGACGGGTATGCCAAAGCGGTCGCCGAGCGACTTCAGGATCTGCGGCGTCGGCAACATGCCTCCCGGGAAGACGTAGCGTTGGATGAAGTCGACCTCGCGGCGGTAGTGCTGGAACAGGCTGTCCTGGATGGTAATTGCCTGGACACCGGCCAATCCGCCCGGCAGTAGACGGTCTCGCAGTTGCGAGAAATATTTCGGCCAGAACTGTTCGCCGACCGCCTCGATCATCTCGATCGAGGCGATGCGATCGTAGCGGTCACGCTCGTCGCGGTAATCCTGCAGGCGGATTTCGACTTTCTCGGCGAGCCCGGCCTCGTGGATGCGGCGCTGCGCGAAGTCGCGCTGCTGTTGGCTGATCGTCAGCCCAACGACCTGGGCGCCGAACGTCTTGGCGGCATATTCGGCAAAGCCGCCCCAGCCGCAGCCGATCTCGAGCAGCTTCTGCCCGGGCTTGAGATCGATCGCCTCGGCCAGCCGCTTGTACTTGTTGGTCTGCGCGGCGGTGAGGTCGGTGGTGTCCTCCTCGAACAGGGCCGAGGAGTAGGTCATGCTCGGATCGAGCCACGCCGAGTAGAACGAATTCCCGATGTCATAATGGGCGTAGATGTTGCGCTTTGCCTGACGCTTGGTGTTGCGGTTGAACCAGTGCCGGACCAGCTGGGCAAACCGGATCAGCGGCTTGTCTTCCAGCATCGACTGCAGCAGGTGCTGGTTGACGCAGAACAGATAGAGAAACTGCGTCAGGTCCGGCGTGTCCCAGTCGCCGTTCAGATAGGCCTCGGCGATGCCGATGTCGCCACCATTGAGAAGGCGCGATGCGAAGCCGTAATTGGCCAGGATCATTGCGGCGGCCGGCCCGGGCTCAACGCCGCCGAGCCGGATCACCCGTCCGTCCGGCAGGGTCACGTCGAGCGTGCCTTTCCGCAAGCGCGAGCCGAAGCCGAGGGCAAGGCGGGGCAGGCGGGGAAGATCGGCAAGCACCTTGTCGATGGTGTCAGGGGTGACTGGGATGACGTCCGGCATGGCAGGTCCATTCACGCAAACGGCTCGAGCCCACGTCCCCCGTCGGCTGGCCGGTGTGGCACCTGTGCGGGCAGGGAATCACGGACGCAGAGCGCGCCGGCCGTTTCCGGTCAGCGTCGTGAAATATAAGCGTGGCTGCCGTTCCCCGCCAAGTCGGTATTGGTTCCAGGGCTTGCGCTGATTTCGCCGCGCGGGACGAGGCGGACGCCTTTGGCCCACAGCCGCAGCGCCTCCCAATGGATCGCGGCAAAGATTTTGACAGTCACCAGCGGGAGCGAGACGAAGGCGGCGAGCAGGGAGCCAGAGGTCAGCGTGCGACGGCGGCCGGAGAAGGTTGCGGCAAGCAGGGGGCCGTCGGCCCCAGTTTCGAGAATCCGCAGCTTGACATTGTCGCCAGGCGGCATGACCCGGAAATGGTAACGCATCGCCATGTCGATGAAGGGCGAGACGTAGAAGGTCTTGTCCTGCGCCTGGCGGAGCCCTGCTGCCGATAGCTCATCCGGCCTGACCGGCAGCACATAGGGCTTGATCTCGCCGAAGGTGTTGCGGACCTCGTAGATCATCAGCGCCAGGGTGTCGTCGCTGCGATAGCAGAAATAGACCGACAGCGGATTGAACACGTAGCCGAGCAGCCGCGGATAGCACAGCAGCAGCACGCGCCCACCGCTGAGATCGATCCCCTGATCCGCCGCACAGGTCTGCGCATAGGCCAGTAGCGACGAGCCGTCGCCCGGACCGTGGTCGGCCTCGTGGAAGCTGTAGAGCGCGCGCCGATTGACCCCGAACAGCGAAGCCTGCCGGTCCGCCTGGTCGAGCCGACCGAGATCGATCAGCAGGCTCATCACGCGATAGCGGAAGCGATGCGTGGTCGGGCGCATGCGGGCATGCATGACCTGTCCGACATAGAGCGCGGCCGCTTCCGTTCTGTCATCTGGTCCCGAGTGATCCATGTCCATATCGCGCCTATTCCGCAGCCTCGGCGAGCTCGGTGGGAAGCCCGCGCCACGGCACGTTCGCGCCGAGCGCCTCTGCCACGGCGAGACCCGAGCGTAGCCCGTCCTCATGAAAGCCATAGCCGGTCCAGGCGCCACAGAACCAGGTATGGCGCTGCCCCTGAATCGCTGCCAGACGCTTCTGCGCCGCAAAGGCGGCAGCCGTGTATTGCGGGTGCTCACAGATATACTTGCCAAAGGTTAGCTCCAGAGCCGGAGCGAAGGGTGGGTTGAGGCTGACGAACAGCGGCTTGGCGTTGTCGATGTCCTGGAGGTTGTTCATCCAATAGGTGACGGCGACGTCGTTCATGGGAACGCCCTCACGCTGCCAGCGCAGGAAATTCCACGAAGCCCAGGCGCGGCGACGCTTCGGCATCAGCCTGCTGTCACGGTGCAGATAGATCGTGTTGGGCGAATATTTGATCGCCCCGAGCATGCTGCGCTCCCGCTCGTCCGCATCGGTGAGCATCGACAACGCCTGGTCGCTGTGTGCGGCGATCACGACATGATCGTAGGTGTCGCGACGGCCGCTGCTGTCCTGAACGACGACGCCGTGGGCAGTGCGTTCGATGCTGGTCACGGCGCTGCCGAGCCGGATGTGCTTGCGGAAGCTCGACGTCAGCTTCTCCACATAGCGGCGGCTGCCGCCCTTGACGGTGCGCCAGACCGGACGGTCATATTGCAGCAACCTGTGATTGCTGAAGAACGCGACGAAGTTCTCGGCCGGAAAGTCCAGCATCTCAGACGCCGGGGCTGACCAGATCGCGGCACCCATTGGCGCCAGATAGTCGGTGAGCAGTCGCGGGGCGAAATGGTTGCGCCGGAAATAATCCCGGAGCGTAAGGCCATGCAGGCGCCCGGCCTTGAAGTCGGCTGTACTCTGCTCGTTGAAGGTCAGGATGTCCCTGAGCATCCAGAGATAGGATGTCGACAGCAGATTGCTCGGCTGCGCGAACAGCCCCTTGGCGGTGTCGAGCCAGGTGTTGCCGCCCCCCTTCCATTCGAAGCGGCCGGCATCCGCGGTGACGGCAAAGCTCATGCTGCTGTCGACCGTCTCGACCCCCAGATGGTCGAACAAGGCGGTGAGCTCAGGATAGTTCAGCTCGTTGTAGACGATAAAGCCGATGTCGACAGAGACCGGAGCGCCGTCATAGTCGATCGTCACGGTGTGGCTGTGGCCGCCCGGACGGAGATCGCGCTCGTAGACGGTGATCGGATAACGCTTCGCCAGGGACCAGGCCGCGGCGTTACCCGCAATACCCGTTCCGACCACCGCAACTCGCATGAATGCCCCCCTGAAGTTCACGTGCAAGTTACGGAGTCGCCGCCAAAGGGTTTCACGGGCGCGCTCCCCGCGTCACACCCCGTCCAAAACGGCATTCGACAGATGAAATCTTGGTAAGGCGGCAGCCCGTGGCCCGTGGCCCGTGCCTGCACGAAACTCCGCTGATTTACGGGAGATTCGTCGATTCGGTGGACTTTATCGGCACCATCGCTGCTGGGGGGACGGGGGGCTGCAGGGCTGTCCGGCGCCGTGGGCTGCGGCTAGAATGATTCCCAAGACTACAGGGAAGCATCACGCCAGTGTCCATCGTGCCGATCGCCGTCGACGAGCCTTGCCGCGCGTCCGCTGACCCGCGGATCGTCGCCGGGATGCGGGAGCGCCGTGTGCCGGCTACCCTGCGGCGATTTGTCCACTGGCTGGCGGCGATCGGATTGGCGGCGAACTCGGCCGGCTGCCTGCTGACCCAGGATATTCCCGATCCGGCCCTCGAAATGCCCCAGCGCTACAAGGCGGCGTCCGGTTCCGATATGGCGGCGCCACCGCCGCTGGATTGGTGGCGCGGCTTCGGATCACGCGAGCTGACCCAGCTGATGGAGGAGGCGCAGAGCGTCAACCTTGATATTGCCGCTGCTGTGGCAAGGTTCCGGCAGGCCGATGCGCTGGCGCGGCAGGCCGGCGCGGCGCTGCTGCCGAGCCTGTCCGCCACCGGCCAGGAGACCTATTCGCGCACGTCCGGGTCGAGCTCCAGCGGGCTCACCAATGGCGGCCGCGAGGTCGTCAATTACCAGGCGTCGCTCTCTGCGAGCTACCAGCTCGACTTCTTCGGCCAGAATCGCGACGCGCTGCAGGCGGCCGAGGAAACCGCGGTGGCCAACCGCTTCGACCGCGACGTCACGCAGTTGACGACGCTCGCCACCGTCGCCAATGCCTATTTCCAGGTGCTGGCCGCGCAGGATCGGATTCGGACCGCCGAGCGCAACATCGCCAGCGCCACGCGTGTGCTCGATGCCATCCGCGAGCGGCAGAAGGCAGGCACCGGCAATGATCTCGACGTCGCGCAGCAGGAGAGCGTGCTCGCCAACCAGAAGGCGGCGGTGCCGCCGCTGCGCCAGACGCTCGATCAGAACGTCAACGCGCTGGCCGTGCTGGTCGCGCGATCGCCCGAGGGCATTCGCATTGCCGGCGGCTCGCTCGACCGGATCAGGACGCCGCGGGTCACGCCCGGGCTGCCGTCCGAACTCTTGACGCAACGGCCGGACATCCGCCGGCAGGAAGCGCAGCTGGCGTCGGCCACCGCCAATGTCGGCAGCGCGCGGGCGCAGTTCTTTCCCAGCATCCAGCTGACCGGCAATGGCGGCTACCAGAGCGCAGCACTGGTGTCGCTGTTTCAGCCGCATGCGGCGTTCTTCAGCCTCGCCGGCAGTCTGACCCAGCCGATCTTCGATGGTGGCAGAATCCTGGGCAATTTCGAGAACGCCAAGGCGCGACAGGACGAGCTGCTGCAAACCTACCGCAAGACGGTCATCCAGTCTTTCACCGACGTCAACAATGCGCTGTTCTCGATCAAGCAGACCACGATCAAGTTGCAATTGCAGCGAGAAGTCGTTGCCGCCTCCCGCCGCGCCTTCCAGCTCTCCGAGCAGCAACTGCGCGCGGGAACTGCCGACATCGTGACAGTCTTGAATACGCAATTGACGCTGTTCCAGGCCGAGGACGCGCTATGGCAGGCGCAACTGGCGCGCCTGCAGGCGTTCGTGAGCCTCTATCAGGCGCTCGGCGGCGGCTGGGAGCCGCGCATGGAGAAGTCGGCCGATGCTCTTTAAACCGGACGAGAAGGGAGCAGCGGCAGTGAAGCGCGCGCGGTCCAGCGTGGCACGGCGGCTGGTGTCGATCACGATCACGCTGCTGATCCTGGGCGGCCTCGGCTATATCGGCTGGTCGGCGATGCAGCAGAAGCAGCAGGCCAATAACCGCTTCGCGCGGCCCGACCTTCCGGTTCCGGTCCTGGCCGCCTCGCCTGTCATCAAGGACGTGCCGGTCTATCTCGATGGCGTCGGCTCCGTCCGCGCGCTCAACACCGTCACGGTGCGCTCCCAGGTCGACGGCAAGCTGATCACGGTCAATTTCGTCGAAGGGCAGGACGTCAAGAAGGGCGACGTGCTCGCCGAGATCGATCCGGCGATCTACCAGGCGCAGTACGACCAGGCCGTGGCCAAGAAGGCACAGGACGAGGCGCAGCTCGCCAACCAGAAGCTCGACCTCGCCCGTTACGAGCAGCTGGCCGCCAGCAATGCCGGCTCCAAGCAGCAGGCCGACACGCAGCGCGCGGTGGTGGCGCAGCAGCAGGCGCTGATCAAGGCGGATCAGGCCGCGATCGATAATGCGGCGACGACCTTGAGCTACACCAAGATCGTGGCGCCGCTCTCCGGCCGCGCCGGCCTGCGCCAGGTCGACCAGGGCAACATCGTCCATGCGTCCGACGCGACCGGTCTCGTCGTCATCACGCAGCTTCAGCCGATTGCGGTGCAGTTCAGCCTGCCGCAGCAGCAGATCATGCGCGTCAATGCGGCTGCTGCCAAGGGGCCGCTCGCTGTCGACGTGTTCGGCAATGACGGCGTCACCGTCATCGACACCGGCACGTTGCGGGGTATCGACAACCAGGTCGATCAGACGACGGGCACGCTGAAGCTGAAGGCAGAATTCCCCAACGGCAAATTCCAGCTCTGGCCCGGACAGTTCGTCAATGTCCGCCTCAAGGTCGAGACCTTGTCGCAGGCGATCACGGTGCCGACCTCGGCGGTGCAGCGCGGGCCGGCAGGCACGTTCAGCTACGTGATCGGCGAGGGCGACATCGCCTCGGCGCATCCGGTGACGGTCGTGCAGCAGAACGAGAGCGAGGCCGTGATCGCCAGCGGCTTGAGCCCGTCGGACCGCGTGGTGACGACCGGCTTTGCCAATCTGGCCGACGGCGTCAAAGTCGTGGTCGGACGCGCCGAGCAGACGCCGCAGGCCGATCTGGCGCCGCGCAAGCGCAGCCGCAATCCGCAAGGAAAAGAGCAGGCGAAGGAGGGCGGAGCGCCACCCGAAGGTGCGCCGAAGGACGGCGAGCGGCGCCGCAGGCCTGAGGCTGGGGGTCAGACCGACCCCGGCGGTGCAGCGCCCCAGGGAGGGAGTGAGGCAGGTCGCGGCGCGAAGGCACAGCCATGACGCAACCGCAAGAGTGACGAGCAGTCGCGATGAGCGTCTCCGAACCCTTCATCCGCCGTCCCATCGCGACCTCGCTGCTCGGCGTCGCCCTGCTGATCGGCGGCCTGCTCGGCTATCTCGCGCTGCCGGTCTCGGCGCTGCCGCAGGTCGACTTCCCGACTGTCCAGGTGACGACGCAACTGCCGGGCGCCAGCCCTGATGTGATCGCCTCGCTGATCACGGCCCCGCTGGAACGCCAGCTCGGCCAGATCCCGTCCTTGTCCGCGATGAACTCGACAAGCTCGTTCGGCGTCAGCCAGATCTCGCTGCAGTTCGATCTCGGCCGCGACATCGACGGCGCAACCCAGGACGTCCAGGCGGCAATCAATGCCGCCGCCGGCGTCTTGCCAAAGTCGCTGCCCTATCCGCCGACCTACGCCAAGGTCAATCCGGCCGACGCGCCGGTCATGACGCTCGCGCTGACCTCGGACACGATCTCTTTGCGCGCGATGAGCGACATGGCCGACACGATCCTGGCGCAGCGGCTGAGCCAGGTCTCCGGCGTCGGCCGCGTCTCGGTGCTCGGTGGACTGAAGCCCGCGGTGCGCGTGCAGGCCGACCTGGCGCGGCTCGCGGCCTATGGCATCTCGATAGAGGACCTGCGCGCCGCCATCGCAGGCGCCAACGTCTCCGGACCCAAGGGATCGCTGGACGGGGCGCAGCAGGCCTATCTGATCACGGCCAACGACCAGATCGGGGCCGCAGACGCTTACAAGCCGATCATCATCGCCTACCGCAACGGCTCGCCGGTCACGATCGGCGATGTCGCAACGATTCTCGATGGTCTGGAGAACGATCGGACCGGCGGCTGGTACCAGGGTGTCCCTGCGGTCATCCTCGACATCCAGCGCCAGCCGGGTGCCAACGTCATCGAGGTCGTCAAGCAGATCCGTGCCGAGATCCCGAAGCTGCAGCGCATGATTCCGGCCGGGGTGAAGCTCGCTATCGTCAGCGATCGTACCGTGACCATCCGCGCCTCGGTGCACGACGTGCAGTTCACGCTGCTGCTCAGCGTGGTGCTGGTGACGCTGGTCGTGCTGCTGTTCCTGCGCTCGTTGCGGGCCACGATCATCGCCGGCGTCGCGCTGCCGCTGTCGCTGATCACGAGCTTCGGCGTGATGTACTTCGCCGGCTTCAGCCTCGACAATCTCTCGCTGATGGCACTCACGATCGGCACCGGCTTCGTCGTCGACGACGCCATCGTGATGATCGAGAACATCGTGCGCCACATGGAGAATGGCGAGAGCGCGATGAACGCCTCGCTGCGAGGCGCGCGCGAGATCGGCTTCACTGTCATCTCGCTGACGGTATCGCTGATCGCAGTGTTCATTCCACTCTTGTTCATGTCCGGTCTGGTCGGCCGCATGTTTCGGGAATTTGCGCTGACGCTGACGATTGCAGTGGTGACATCGGCGGTGGTGTCGTTGACCTTGACGCCGATGATGTGCTCGCGGCTGTTGAAGCACGCCAGCGAGGAGTGGGTGCTGCCGGGGCTGAACGCCGTCAGCCGCTTCATCGACCGTACCGTGGCCGTCTATCATCGCAGCCTGCTGTGGGTGCTGGATCGCCAGACCGAGACGCTGGTCGTGACCTTCGCGACCTTGGCGGCGACCTTGGCGCTCTACGTCGTCGCGCCCAAGGGCTTTCTGCCGCTGCAGGATACCGGCTCGATCACTGCGGTGACCGAGGCCGGCCCCGACGTGTCGTTCGCCGAAATGACGAAACGCCAGGCGGACGTCGCCGCCGCGATCCAAGCTGACGCCGACGTCGTCGGCGTCGTCTCGGTGATCGGCGCCGGATCGGTCAACCCGACCACCAATGTCGGCCGTCTCGTCATGACCTTGAAGCCGCTCGGCGAGCGGCAAGATGGCGTCGCCGAGGTGATCGACCGGCTGAAGCAGAAGACCTCGGGCGTGCCCGGCATGACCGTGTACTTCCAGCCGGTCCAGGACGTGCAGATCTCGACCCAGGCGAGCCGCTCGCAATATCAGTACACGCTGACCGGCGCCGATGCCACCGAGGTGTCGAAATGGGCGAGGCAGCTTGTCGGAGAAATGCGCCGCGACCCTCTATTCCGCGACGTCTCCTCCGAAGCCCAGGAGGGCGGCCTGCGCGCGGAGCTGACCATTGACCGCCAGCGCGCCGGCCAGCTCGGCGTCAGCCTGCAGGGCGTCACCGACACGCTCAACGACGCCTTCGCGCAGCGGCAGATCTCGACGATCTATGGTCAGGCCAATCAGTACCGCGTCGTGCTGGAGGCGCTGCCGATGTATCAGCGCGATCCCTCGATCCTATCGAAGCTCTATCTGCCTGGCGCCGGCGGCCAAGTGCCGCTCTCGGCGGTGGCGAGCCTGAAGCGCACCACCGCGCCGCTCGCCATCTCGCACCAGGCGCAGTTTCCGGCGGTGTCGCTGAGCTTCAATCTCGCGTCCGGCGCGGCGCTGAGCGAGGCGGTCGAGGCGCTCCATGCGACCGAGAACCGCATCGGCATGCCCGGCAGCATCATCGGTGTCTATTCGGGCGATGCCGCCGAGTTCGCCAAGTCGCTGGCCGGCCAGCCCTGGTTGCTGCTGGCGGCCGTGGTCACGATCTACATCGTGCTCGGCGTGCTCTATGAGAGCTACATCCATCCGATCACGATCCTGTCGACCTTGCCGTCGGCGGGCGTCGGCGCCATCCTGGCCTTGATGCTGTTCGGCCAGGATCTCTCGGTCATCGGCTTGATCGGCATCATTCTGCTGATGGGCATCGTCAAGAAGAACGCGATCATGATGATCGACTTCGCGCTCGAAGCGGAGCGTCACGAAAACCGCACACCCTACGACGCGATCGTGCAGGCGTGTCTCCTGCGCTTCCGCCCGATCATGATGACGACCCTGGCCGCGCTGTTCGGCGCGCTGCCGCTGGCGATCGAGAGCGGCACCGGCTCGGAGCTGCGCTTTCCGCTCGGCATCTCCATCATTGGCGGCCTGCTGCTCAGCCAATTGCTGACGCTGTACACGACGCCGGTCATCTATCTCGCGCTCGACCGCATCAATCGTCGCTTCGAGCGCGCGCTGCCGCCGGCGCCGAACCTGCCGTCGCCGCCGATCGCAGGTGCGACCGAAGGCATCCAGTGATGGCCTCGATCTCCGAGCCGTTCATTCGCCGGCCGGTCGGCACCACGCTGCTCTCGATCGGCTTGTTCCTGGTCGGGATCGTCGCCTATATCTTCCTTCCCGTCGCGCCCGTGCCGAACGTCGATTTCCCCGCGATCTTCGTCAGCGCGTCGCGCCCGGGTGCGGACCCGTCCGTCATGGCGGGGACGGTCGCGGCGCCGTTGGAGCGGCGGCTCGGCGAAATCGCAGGTGTCGACCAGATCACATCGACGAGCTCGCTCGGCACCACCAACATCCAGATCCAGTTCTCGATCGGCCGCGACATCGACAAGGCCGCGCGTGACGTCCAGGCGGCCATCAACGCCTCGCTGTCGGACCTTCCGAGCGACCTGCCGGCGCTGCCGCGCTTCCGCAAGGCGAACACGGCCGCGGCTCCCGTATTCGTTCTGGCCCTGACCTCGAAGACGATGACGCCGAGCGCGATGTACGACGTCGCCGACACCGTTCTGGCGCAGCGTCTGTTCCAGGTGCCCGGCGTCGGCAATGTCACGGTCAGCGGCGCCGATCAGCCTGCCGTGCGCATCGCACTCAATCCGGTCTCGCTCGCCAATGCCGGGATTTCGACCGACGATGTCCGGACGGCGATCATCAATGCCAATCCGATCGGGCCGGTCGGCATCTTCGAGGGCGCGCGGCAGAGCGAGACCATTGCCATCAACCGGCAGATGCGCAGTGCGGCCGAATTCCGCGACATCCTGATCAAGAGCAGCAATGGCAGCTTCGTGCGGCTGTCGGATGTCGCCGACGTCGAGGATTCCGTACGCAACGTGCGTTCGATCGCCTGGTTCAACAAGCAGCCGGCGGTGCTGATCCAGATCGCGAAACAGGGCGACGCCAACGTGATCGAGACCGTCGACCGTGTGAAGGCGCTGCTCCCCGAGCTCAAGCAATGGCTGCCGGCTGGCATCGAGATCGCCACTCTGGTCGATCGCACCGGGACCATTCGCGCCTCGGTCGAGGACATGCAGTGGACCTTGCTCGCGACCGCCGTGCTGGTGATGGTCGTCGTGTTCCTGTTCCTGCGCCGCCTGGTGCCGACGGTGGCGGCCGGCGTCTCGGTTCCGCTGGCGCTGGCCGGCACCTGCGCGGCGATGTGGCTCGCAGGCTTCTCGATCGACAATCTCTCGCTGATGGCGCTCGCGATCTCCGTCGGCTTCGTCGTCGACGACGCCATCGTCATGATCGAGAACATGTACCGCAATCTCGAGCATGGCCTGTCGCCGATGCGCGCCGCGCTCGATGGCGCCCGCCAGATCGGCTTTACCGTGTTGTCGATCAGCCTTTCTTTGATTGCAGCCTTCGTGCCCTTGATCTTCATGGACGGCGTCGTCGGCCGTCTCCTGCGTGAGTTCTCGCTGACGCTGACCTTCGCAATCGTCGTTTCGACATTGGTGTCGCTGACGGTGACGCCGATGATCTGCGCGCATTACATCAAGGAGACGCTGTCCGATCGTGCCACCTGGTTCGACCGTATCGTCGAAGGCGCGCTGTCCGGCATGGTCCGCTTCTATGCCTGGACGCTGCGCGGCGTGCTGGTTTATCCGTTCCTCACCTTGATCGTGTTCTTCGCCACCATCGCGCTCACGGTGACGCTCTACATCAAGGTGCCCAAGGGCTATTTCCCGACCGACGATTCCGGCTTCGTCATCGGTGCGACGCGCGCCTCGGCCGACATTTCGTTCCAGTCCATGCTGGGCCTGCAGCAGCGGCTCGCCGACATCGTGATGGCCGATCCCGCCGTGGCCGGGATCGGCTCGACCATCGGGGGCGGCGGCGGGCCGGGCGGCGCGACGTCCAACCGCGGCACCATGTTCATCAACCTCAAGCCCCCGGCGGAGCGCGAGGGCATCTCGACTGAGCTCGTGATCAACCGCCTCAGGCGGAGCCTCGCGATGGTCCCTGGCATTCGGCTCTTCATGTTCGCCGCGCAGGACGTGCGCACCGGCGGTCGTCAGAGCGATTCCGACTACCAGTACACGTTGAGCAGCCCCGATCTCGACCTTCTGCAGAAATGGGCGCCGATTGTCGCCAAGCGCCTGGAGACGGTCGACGGCATCACCGATATATCCAGCGACCGCGATCCCGGTGGCCTCCAGCTCGCGCTGCGGATCGACCGCCAAAAGGCGGCGAGCCTCGGCGTCCGTGTCCAGGACATCGACAACGCGCTCAACAACGCCTTTGCGCAGCGGCAGATCTCGATCGTCTACAGCCAGCGCAACCAGTACATGGTCGTGCTGGAGATCGACCCGAAATTCCAGACCGATCCCTCGAATCTCGACCGCATCTATGTGGCGGGGGCAGGGGACGCGCAGGTGCCGCTGTCGGC
The DNA here is from genome assembly GCF_032381235.1 of Bradyrhizobium sp. SZCCHNR1053. Classification (NCBI taxonomy): domain Bacteria; kingdom Pseudomonadati; phylum Pseudomonadota; class Alphaproteobacteria; order Hyphomicrobiales; family Nitrobacteraceae; genus Bradyrhizobium; species Bradyrhizobium sp. SZCCHNR1053. The sequence goes on along the minus strand of NZ_JAUHJM010000001.1, from coordinate 407,464 downwards.
ACTGGTCAAGGCCGAGCGCGGCCTGTCACCGCTGGCGGTGTATCACTCACAATCGTTCCCTTCGACCACCGTGTCGTTCAACCTGCTGCCGGACGTGCCCTTGCAGACCGCGACGGCCAACATTCAGCGCGCCGTCGATGAGCTGCACATGCCGGAGGGCATCCGCGGCAGCTTCGACGGTAATGCCGGAGACTTCAACAAGAGCAGCGGCCGCCAGCCGCTCTTGATCCTGTTCGCCCTGGCCGCGATGTATATCGTGCTCGGCGTGCTCTATGAGAGCCTGGCGCATCCGCTGACCATCATCTCGACGCTACCGTCGGCGGGGCTCGGCGCACTGCTCGCGCTGCAGATCACCAATACGCCGCTGACCGTGATCGCCTTCGTCGGCATCATCCTGCTGATCGGCATCGTCAAGAAGAACGGCATCATGCTGGTCGATTTCGCGCTCGAGGCCGAGCGCCAGCGCGGCATGTCCTCGGCCGACGCGATCTTCGAGGCCTGCCGGGTGCGCTTCCGTCCGATCCTGATGACGACGCTCGCCGCGCTGTTCGCCGGTCTGCCGCTGGTGATCGCGACCGGTCCCGGCACCGAGCTGCGCCGTCCCCTCGGCATCACCATCATTGGCGGCCTCCTGGTGTCGCAGATCCTGACGCTGTACACGACGCCGGTGATCTATCTGCTGATCGACCGGCTGCGCCGCCGGCCTGCGCCGGAGCCGCTTGCCGCGCCCGCCGAATGAGCCGTTGTGGCGCTGTCCGCGGGCGCGTATAGCCGCCGCATGCCAGAACCACACGACCATCCGCCGCTCGCCACCGAGGCGCCGCCCGATTGCCCGCGTTGCCAGAAGCCGCTGCCGCTGTGCATCTGCGACAGCGTCACACCGCTGGAAAGCCGGCTGGGGCTCCTGATCCTGCAGCACCCGCAGGAGCAGGATCGCGCCCTCGGCACCGCGCGGCTCGCCGCGCTGCACTTCAAGAACGCGGTGGTCAAGGTCGGGTTATCCTGGCCGAGCCTCGCCAAGGCACTGGGACGGCCGGTCGCCGATCCCGCGCGCTGGGCCATTCTCTATCTCGGCTCGGCGAAGGTGGCCGAGCTCGATCCCGAGAGCGAGGTGGTGGCGGTGACCCGCAAGGGTGAGGTGGCCGACAACCAGCACGCCATCCTCAAGTCGATCGAGGGCGTGATCCTGCTCGACGGCACCTGGAGCCAGGCCAAGGCGCTGTGGTGGCGCAATCCGTGGATGCTGAAGTGCCAGCGCGTGATCCTCGGGCCGCGGCAGCCGTCGCGCTACGGTCGGCTGCGCCGCGAACCGCGCCGCGACGGGCTGTCGACCATCGAGGCGGCCGGGATGCTGATGGCCGCGCTGGAACGGCGGCCTGAGATCGCGACGGCCCTCGACGCGAGCTTCGAGCGCATGCTTGCGCGGTATCGGGAGGTGGAGAAAGAGCATCCGGAGCTCACGCCCCGCCCAAAGGCCCGCAAGCCGGATTGGCGCAGCCGCAAACGGCGGGTTTAGGAACCAAGGGTACGCTTCTTGCATTGCAGCATGGAACGAGGATGAGAGCCATGCAGGAAGCAGAAAAGTCCAATGTGGTGCAGTTCCGGGATTACGCGCCCCGGCTGGCCGGCAGGTCTGGCTCGGATCGGGGCGGTGTCTCGGCCGGTGAACGAAGGGCAATTCTGACCTGGCCGCGCGCGCAGGTCAGCTATCCCGGCGGCATCGACGATCTGCCCATCTAGCGCCGGTTCGCGGCCCAACGGGTAGTCCAACCGCTTGATTTTGATTGAGTGGAGGCCACGACCAGAATTGAACTGGTGTAAACGGTTTTGCAGACCGCTGCGTAACCACTCCGCCACGTGGCCCCAACGGGGCAGATCGATATAGGAGACCAATGGGTTAGGCAACCAGCTTGTTTCGTTCTGGCGAGTGGTTCTGAAACGCATATTCCGCAAGGGTTCTGAAACTCATGTTTCTGCTCTGTTCCGGGTCTTCGAAGGTTGGACGCGGGGGAGACATGTTAGCCGATCATGGAGCACCGTAGTTTGACGGCCGCAATTTCACTGGAATCGACATCAAAGCTGATTGACATAGCGGTTCCGCTGCAGGCAAGGTCCACAACCTACGCAGGTCCACAACCTGTATTTGAACTGATCCGCTGAACTTCGCGGCTAATGCAACGTTAACCGCACCTCGACATCATAGGTTCCGGAGCAAGTCATGACTTCCATTGCGGATGCTATCGGATTGGTTTTTTTAGGGTCGATCGGGCTCCTTGTTAGCACGAGCTTCGGTGTTGCGCTCCTGCGCCTCATGCATCACCGGCAGTTGGCTAACAAAATTACTGAAAAAGCTAATGCTTACTTGTGGTTGCTCAATCTGGGGGGTGGCGAGTATCGGAGAGATCACCGCCACAGCTGACCTTGCTCCTATTTGGTTACGACATTTCGAACTACATGTGGGGGTCGTTCGGGAGCGTGGCGGTGGAGGTGGTCGCCGCAGTCAAGGCGGCGTCTGATAACGGGGGCTCGTGCCCTCCACCCTACAACAAACCGTTTTACCTCGTCATGAGAGCTACGCTGGCGATTCTGGCCGGCTTCATTCCGGTTGCTCTCGATGCAAACAGCGCTATCACCGCGTTCTATCTTGGAGCGGGTGCGCCGGTCTTCATTGATAAGGCAAGATCTGGCCTTCAGCCTGAAAACACAAACGGGCAGCAGGTCTAGACGAAACCTGTATCAGGTAGTCCCGATCCGGTGCGCATGGCGCTTCCGCGTCGCCGCCTGCGCCCGCTTCTCCGTCCGCTTCGCATAGCCTTCATATGCCTTCGACTTGTGCGCCGAGAGCGCGCGGCCCTGGGCGTCGGTGAGCTCGGCCTCCTCGAGCTCGGTCATGCCGCCATGGCGGCAAGTGTCGAGGGTGAAGTCTCGGGTAGGCCGAGCCGTTCGCACAGCGCCCGCACCAAGCGGGCCATGCTCATGTTGTCCCAATTGCCCGGGCCGATCGGCGCCGGTCGGTCGCGCATGATGATCCTGAGGCGCGGGACCTTGGCCAGCACGGCCTCGGCCTCCTCGTAGAACAGCGTGCCACCGTCGGCCGTCGTCCCCTCGAGCGGATGTAGCACCATCTCGCCGGTCTTGTGGTGCTCGATGCGGATCTGCGTCGGCGCGCGCGGGCCGCGATAGTCGTTCCAGGTCAAGTAGCCGGCCAGCACGTTTTCCGGCCGCTGCAGCTACTCGAAGCAGATCACCGCGGCGGCCGCCGCATCGGGATGACCGGCGTACGTGCCGGCGAACGAGAATTTCTGCGGCGGCTTCACCGGGGAAAAGCTGTCGCTCGTTCCCGGCCAGCTCTGGCTCGGCACCAAGGCCGAGGACATCGGGCTCACGGTGCGGCCCGGTGCCGACCATTTCGGGGAGCTGCAGGCCTGGGATCCAGCGACAGGCAAGAAGGTCTGGTCGCACAATTTCCCGAAATCCCAGCTGTTCGGGTCGGTGACCGCGACGGCGGGCGATCTCGTCCTGGTCGGCGGCACCAATGACCGGATGTTCCGGGCTTTCCATGCCAACACCGGCGAACTGCTGTGGGAGCAGAAGACGAATTCGGGCATCATGGGCATGCCGGTCGCCTATGAGGTCGATGGCACCCAGTACATCGCCGTGCAGTCCGGCTGGGGCGTCGACGCGCAGCGCATCCAGGATGCGCTCTCGAAAGGCAACATCGGTCTCGAAGACAACGTCCCGCAAGGCGGCGTCGTCTGGGTGTTCGCAGTCAGGAAGTAGCGCCGGTGATCTGAATGGCGGCGGCCTCGGCCGTCGCCATTCCAGGAAACGAAGACTGCAGCAATGTTCCGGCCAAGACGTGCCGATCGCCTGGCCTGCATGGCGACAGAAGATCGCGCGTCAGCAGGCCGCGAACCAGCCGTCTGGAAACGGGATCAGCGGCCAGGCGCCCTGGTTGTCGTTGGCTGCCGTGGGGAAATGCAGGATCGAAAACAAGCGGGCCATGGAATCGGTCTCGGTCTCGGGCGCAATAGCCGTTCTCACAACGTCCATCAACAACTCGTATTCGGCTTCGCTCATCTTGCCCTCGCGCAAACTGCGAGCCACGATGGCAAAATTCCACTTTGTTCAAATTGAGCGGATCGCTCAAATTCTAACGATCGGGCGCAAAGGACCTAATCGTTACCGGTGCCCGTCGTTCCAAAAGGTACCGCGGTCCGCGCTGTTCCGGTGTGAACAGGCTCACACCCCTCGAGACTTCTCGTCTCCCCTTGACCCCTGTGCGCCAGGTGATGGCGTACAGCGACGACGAGCCGGCCTGCAGCCGACCGTGAGCAAGAGATCGACATGGCCGCCGCGAGTCGCAGGCTGCTTCTCCGGCAAAGGTCGAAGAGGCGATCCGTCCAAACGTCCGGCTCGACGCGTGCGACCGAATCGCTGGCGGTCAGACCGCGACGGCGAGAGGTTCGGTGTCCTGCGCCAGAATGTCACGCATCAGCTGCGACAGGTCTTTCGGCTTGAACGGCTTCGCCAAACGATGAAGGCCGACCACTCTGGCCGAGGGGCCGAGCAAATCAGCCGTCCCGCGTCCTGATTCCAGCACCATGCCCGACATCATCACGATGGGCATCGTGGGCCGAGCCGCGCGTGCAGCCCGGATCACGTCGTTGCCGTCCATGTCGGCCAGGTTGAGATCGATCAGAGCCGCGGCGAAGTCACCGCGGGTCACCGCATCCATCGCCAGCCGACCGTTGGTGACGGCAGTGACCGCGTAGCCCTCGCGAACCAGAAGGTGCTGGATGACACAGCAAACGCCGACTTCGTCATCAACGACCAGGATGTTCATCATGAGGCCTTCCTGACAGATGTGAGCGAGGAGCCACGTGCCGCGCCTCGGTCAGAAGTCGTTGACGCACCTCGATCGAACGATCGACCGCTTCGAGCAGATCGCGGATGTCGAACGGCTTCTGCAACGCAGCCGTCGCTCCGAGCTTGATTGCCATACCGAGGAAGTCCGGAGCGCCCTGTTTCTTGTCGGTGAATGCGTAGCCGGAGATCGCGATGAACGGCACCGTGGGATCGATCTTGATGAGCTCGCGAATGGTTGCGATCCCATCCATACCCGGCATGAACATGTCGATCACGACGGCATCGAAGGACACGCTGCCGATCAATCGAATGCCGGTCGGACCGTCCGGCGCGAGAAACACGCAGAACCGCTTCTTCTTCAATGATGCTTCCAGCGCAGCGCGCGTAGCATAGTCATCGTCAATAATGAGGACAGTAGGCATGGGCCACCTCAGCATCAGCGGGACTGAAGGACTCTCACGCTACAAGGACAATGGGTTGAAGCTCGAGAATGACAAAGTGGTTAACACTGAATTAGTTGTTACGATTCTGCAACGAGGAGTTTCACGGAACTTCCCGGCCGCGGGCCGGCGTATGTTGTGCACTAAGCGACGAAGATGGAACCATGCTTTCCGGACCAATCGCTTCGGCAGTTTGGAGAAGCTCAGCCCGGCTTGAGCAAGGCGATGGCGACCAGCCCGGCTGCGATCAGTGCGGCGCAGCAGAGCCGCCGCGGCGTCGCGCGCTCCTTCAAGAACAGCACGCCGATCAGCGTCGCAAACAAGACGCTGCATTCGCGGAAGGCCACCACATTGGCGATCGGATTGCGGCTCAAGGCCCAAAGGAATACCACGAATGACGCCAGCCCCAGGGTTCCTGCGATCAGCACCGGAATCCAGGCGTCGCGGATTTCCCACACCAGCGCAGGCCCTCGCAGCATGATCGCGACGAGGAAGAACGCGACACTGTCGAGCACGATCATCCAGACCGTGAACGAAGCCCAGCCTTCGGTCTGCCGGGTGCCTGCCGCATCGACGACCGAATAGCCCGCGACCAGTGCGGCGGCGCAGATCGCAGCCCAGAACGCACGGCGATCGACGGGACCGTGGATGCGGTCGCGCGCCAGGCCGGTGATGCCGAGGACGATGACGGCAATCCCGATCAACTGCCCGCTCCGTGGCGGTTGCTGTAGACCCAGCGAGGCAAACAGCGTTGCGAACAGCGGAACGGCGCCGCGCGCGATCGGGTAGGAGCGTCCAAGCTCGGCCGAGCGGTAGGCCGTTGCGAGGCTCGCCTTGTAGCCTGCGTGCAAGACGAGCGAAGCGACGATGAGCGGCCAGGTCGAGGGGGCCGGAACGGGAACGAGAAACATGAAGGGCAGGATCAGGATGCTGCTCACCAGCCCCATGCCAGCCAGGAGAGAGAGGCTGCTGCCGGTCTTGACGATGGCATGCCAAGTCGCGTGAAGCAGACCGGCCATCAGCATGAGACTTGCGGCGACAGGATCCAACGTCTTGGGTCCGGATCAGCTCTCGGGCCGCCAGCTCGCGGCAGCGAAGTAGGGGACGGGGTCGTGCTGGAGCGCCTGCCGCGAGATGATTCGGCTCGATGGCGAAACCGCAAGCTGTTCCCATTCCGCGCGATCGACAAATCGCAGGCTCGCCATCTCCTCGCCGTCGGGCGCAAGCGCGCCGCCTTCGATGACGGCCTCGAACGCGATGACCGTATAGTAGGTCAGATCACCGTTGGGATAGCGGATGAGGAACTCCGGGCCGCCGAATACCCCGAGCAGACGTTTTGGCCGGACCACCAGTCCGGTCTCCTCGAAGCATTCGCGGGTGGCCGCGTCGGCTGGGTGCTCATTCGGATCGATGGCGCCGCCAGGCAACGTCCAGAGGCCCGTCTCCGCGTCGCGTCCGAGTAGAATGCGTCCTTGGTCGTCGAACACGGAGATGGAAACTGCCGTGGTCGCCAACAGATCATGGCCGATCTTGCTGCGGACGGCTCTCAGATGATCGGAAATCGGCATCGCTGGTCGCCACTTGCAAGAGATCCGCCCCGCTTGCCCGACGTCCCATGCGCCGTCAAGGCGGACAGCCACGCCGCCCAGCCAGATGACGGTCAGGAGGGCGCGCGTTCGCCGCGAATCGGCGGGTGCCCAGCGTCACAAGAAAGAGGGAATGTGAGGATAAAGAACCATTCGGCATGGCCAGAATGGCTCCCCGGGCTGGATTCGAACCAGCGACCATTCGATTAACAGTCGAATGCTCTACCGCTGAGCTACCGAGGAACAGGCGAAGCAATGTTCGCGAATGCGGCTGCGTATAACAAAGCCGTTTCGCCTTGCATAGAACGAAATCGCATCTTTGCGACGATTGCGGGTTCAGGAACAAAATACCGAAATTTCAGATGGTTATATTGATTTTGAACGCTTGCTGGGCAGCGGTCGCCCACAGTTCGATGACAGGAAATTCACTTGGAGGGGAGCAAACCGGCCCCGATAGTTTGCTGGAACCGGCCAGTGCCCGCGGTCATGGAGTGTCGTAGATGCCAAACACCGTCATCCCATTCGCTGAAGCAGTCTCCGCGCCCTCGTTGATTCCCGACCAGGTCGAGCGTCTCAGCGACGACGAATGCCTCACGCGGCTGGCCGACATGGTGACGCGCGGTGATTCCGAACATATTGACGAGATCGTGCAGTTGCTCGGACGACTCGCCGTGGTGATCGAGTAGCCGGCGACCGCCCTCGCAGACGCGGCTTCCCAGCGGATCCGTTCAAACCCGCATGTTGCCTTTTCGGGGACCTTGTACCAAAAGATTGCGCAGATCGTCCGCGGTCCATCCGCTTTGCTTGCAGGTCTGCTCATGTCTTCATTCGCGACGGCGCGCCAGAAAATGGTCGATGGTCAGGTTCGGACCAGCGACGTCACCGATCACCGCGTGCTGGATGCGTTGTTGACCGTGCCGCGGGAAGCCTACGTTCCCGCAGATCGGCAGGCGCTGGCCTATCTCGACTTGGATCTCGACGTCTCCGAATCCGCTTCTGCCAAGCGGTATCTGATCAAGCCGATGCTGACCGGAAAGCTGCTGCAGGCTGCCGAGATCAAGCCAACCGACAGCGTGCTGGTGGTTGGATGTGCGACGGGCTATCTCGCCGCGCTGGCCGCCCGACTTGCGGGCAGCGTGACGGCGACCGAGGTCGATTCTGCGGTCGAAGGGCGCGCCAAGCAGCTGCTTGCCGCCGTCGATGGCTGCCCGGTCACGATTCGGGTCGCGCCGGCCGCGCAGGGTGATCCGGCGGACGGCCGCTTCGACGTGATTCTCCTCAATGGGGCCACCGAGGTCACTGTCGACGGTCTTTGCCGTCAATTGAAGGAGGGCGGCCGCCTGGTCGGTGTCTTCGCCACCGTACGTCCCGCCCGCGCCATGATCTTTACGCGATCGCATGGTGATATCGGCAGCAGGGTCCTGTTCGATGCCGCGGCACCGGTCATTCCCGGTCTCGAACAGCTCCCGGAATTCGTGTTTTAAATCGCCCAACGAAGTTCTTCGCGGCTTCTCTGAACTGGCGGGCCATCCCGTGGCGAGCAGGGTTTGCTGCGTCGTTTTCGCGCCCTCTGGCGGGCGAAATTCTGTTTTAAATCAGAAGTGTGGCCCGGATGCTGCACGTTGACAGTTTTCGGCACAGGTTCCAGGCTTGGGTAGTTCCGTTGCGCATGCATGGGGAATAAGGTGCGAGGTGCGCGGGAGTCTCTTCAACAGGTTACGGCCCGGCTCTGGCGTTCGAGCCGGTAACAAATGAATGGAACAGGGATGTTTGGGGTGAAGCTCGTCACCGCAGCGGCGGCTGCGGTCCTCGTGATGGCTTGTGCAGGCCCGACGCCTGCGCTGGCCGACACGATCGAGGCTGCGCTGGTGCGTGCCTATCAGAACAACCCGCAACTGAACGCGTCGCGGGCCCAGGCTCGTGCGGTCGACGAAGGCGTCCCGCAGGCGCTCTCGGGATATCGGCCGAAGGTCAGTCTGAACGCGACGGCGGGCATTCAATATCAGGACGTCCAGACCGCACCCGCAACTCCAGCCGGCCACGGCGTGCAGAGGCCGCGGAGCGTCGGGCTGACGGTCAACCAGACGCTCTACAACGGTCAGCAGACGGCAAACGGCGTACGCAAGGCTGAAGCGAGCGTGTCGGCGCAGCGCGAGGCTCTCCGCATTCTTGAGCAGCAGGTGCTGCTAGCGGCGGCCACGATCTATATGGACTATCTGCGCGATGCGGCGATCGTCGAGGTCCAGCGCAGCAACACGCGGGTGCTGGAGCAGACGCTCAAGCAGACCCGCGATCGGTTCAACGTCGGCGAGGTCACCCGCACCGACGTCGCACAATCCGAGGCTCAGCTCGCCGCCGGCCGCACGCAGCAGCTCACAGCAGAGGCCCAACTAACGGCGACCCGCTCGAACTTCCGCCGCATCATCGGCAACGATCCCCAGAACTTGGCGCCGGGCTCTCCTGTCGACCGTTACTTGCCGCCGACCCTCCAGCAGTCGGTCGAAACGGCCCTGACGGAAAACCCGAGCGTGACCTCGGCGATGTATGGCATCGACGTCCAGTATCTTGAGACGAAAATCAAAGAAGGTGCGCTGCTGCCGACCGTAAACCTCCAGGCTCAAGCTCAGCAAAGCTACGAGTCGAGCCTGCAGTCCTATCGTGGATTCAACGCGTCGGCTGTCGCATCGCTGACCGTCCCAATCTACAACGGAGGGGCGGAATATTCGCTGATTCGTCAGTCCAAGGAGTCGCTGGCGCAGCAGCGTCTGGTCCTGGAGCAGACCCGCGATCAGGCTCGCTCCGACGTGGTATCTGCCTGGGGCAAGCTGCTCGCGGGCAAGGCACAGGTGCAGTCGGCACAGGCCCAGGTCTCAGCCTCCGAGATCGCCCTCAATGGTGTCCGCGAAGAGGCCAAGGCCGGGCAGCGCACCACCCTCGACGTGCTCAACGCTCAGCAGGCGCTGGTCAACGCGCGGAATTCGCTGGTGAACGCCCAGCATGACCGCGTGGTGGCATCCTATACGGTGCTTCAGACCGTGGGGCGGCTGTCACCGCAGGTGCTGAACCTGCCGACCACCACCTACGATCCCAGCGTGCACTACCAGCAGGTCCGGGATAACTGGGCGGGTGTACGGACGCCGGATGGTCATTAGTACATTCTTAATATCGACCCTGATCCCTCGGTCCTTGGCCGGGGGATTTTTTTGTGGCACATGCTGTGGTTGTGACGAATGGGCGACGCTTGACAGGCGACCTCCGTGCTCCACCGGGTTCGCGGCCGGCGTTGCTTGCATTCATTTGTTGCCATGACATAGCCTCAAAATGGCCGCCGAACGATTCGGACTGCGTCGGAAGTTCTTCCAAGAATAGACTCCGACATGGGCAGTATCGTTCTGTTGTTTTGCATCGATCAGGCCTTGTCCGGAGACAAGTTGGCATGTCCGTTGAGAAGTCCAAGCCACTTGGGGCCGGCGCCCGGGACTTTTGCGCTGAGCCGGTTCGTACGGCAGCGTTGCTGATTTGGAGTCGGAAATGACGCAGCCTGCGAAGGTCCAAGAACCCTCCATGGAGGAGATTCTGGCGTCGATCCGGCGTATCATTGCCGACGACGAGGGTAAGCCGCCGGCGGCAGACAAGGCCGCCGCGCCGGAGCCGGTCAAGGCCGAGAAGCCGGCGGCCCCGGCAGCGAAGTCGGCGATGAACGACATCCCACCTTCGAAGATCGCCGCTGCGGCTCCCGCCAAGCCCGCACCTCCACCTCCCGCACCGCCGCCAGCGCCTGCGGCCGCCGCGAGCAACAACCAGGACGACATTGACGCATTGCTGGCGGGTTTGGATGAAACGACTCCAGTCGCAGAGGTTCGGCCGGTAGCACCCGAGCCCGATCCCGAACCTGAAGTACTCGAGTTGACGGACGACATGGCAGTGGCCCCACCGACTCCCGCTCCAGCGCCAGCCCCCGCCGCGGCATCCTTCCGAAAGGTGGATCCGCGGGACGATATCGAGTTCATCGAGGCCGGGCGGCTCAATCAGAAGGCTGCCAGCTTCGAGTCCCCGTTCGAGCAAGTCACGCCGAAGCAGCCGATCCTGGCCCCATCGACGGTGAACGCCGTCGAATCGGCGTTCAACGCGCTGGCCAATACGGTGCTGAGCAACAACGCCCGGACGCTTGAGGACCTCGTCAAGGAGATGCTGCGTCCGATGCTGAAATCGTGGCTGGATGACAATCTTCCGGCCCTGGTCGAGCGCATCGTCAAGGCGGAGATCGAGCGCGTCTCGCGCGGCCGCTGACGCCAAGACGGCACGATCTCCCGTTCCGTTCTGGAGTGAGCCGCGGCGGGCGGTAGACGCTATCCGTCAATGTTCGCCGCTGCTGTTGACTTGGCGCGCCGCGGCGGCTTTCTAGCCCTGTCAAGCTGATCCCTGCCGGACGGATCGAGAGGGCTCTTCCGGGAGCGCGGTCCGCGGTCGGGCATCAGTCCGAAAACAGCCCAAGCACCAACAGCTTGCGCGAGCTTTTTCAGGTCGTGTCACAAAAGGCCCGGACGAGTTCCGCGACATCCCGAATTGGACAGCCGGCCCCGCGCCGCTGGAAATGCCATGATCGATAAGAATTATCAGCCCACCGATCTCGAAGGTCGCATGTCCCTGGTCTGGGAGGATGCCCGCGCGTTCTCCGCCGGTCGCCCCGATCGGCGCAATGCGGATCCCTTCACCATCGTGATCCCGCCGCCGAACGTGACCGGCTCGCTGCACATGGGGCACGCGCTCAACAACACGCTGCAGGACATCCTGTGCCGTTTCGAGCGCATGCGCGGCCGCGACGTGCTGTGGCAGCCGGGCACCGACCATGCGGGCATCGCGACCCAGATGGTGGTCGAGCGTCAGCTGATGGAGCGCCAGCAGCCCGGCCGCCGCGAGATGGGCCGCGAGAAGTTTCTCGCGCGCGTCTGGCAGTGGAAGGACGAGAGCGGCGGCACCATCATCAACCAGCTCAAGCGCCTCGGCGCCTCCTGCGACTGGGGCCGCGAGCGCTTCACCATGGACGAGGGCCTGTCCAAGGCCGTCGTGAAGGTGTTCGTCGAGCTGCACCGCGCCGGCCTGATCTACAAGGACAAACGGCTGGTCAACTGGGACCCGAAGCTCCTGACCGCGATCTCCGACCTCGAGGTGCAGCAGATCGAGGTCAAGGGCAATCTCTGGTACCTGCGCTATCCGATCGAGGGCACGACGTTCAGCCCCGAGGATCCCGCGAGCTTCATCGTGGTCGCCACCACGCGTCCCGAGACCATGCTCGGCGACAGCGCGGTCGCGGTGCATCCGGACGACGAACGCTATCAGCATCTCGTCGGCAAGCGCGTGATCCTGCCGCTGGTCGGCCGTGAGATCCCGATCGTCGCCGATACCTATTCCGATCCTGAGAAGGGCACCGGCGCAGTCAAGATCACGCCGGCGCACGACTTCAACGATTTCGAGGTCGGCCGCCGCCACGGCCTGCCGCAGATCAGCATTCTCGATCGCGAAGGCTGCATCGCGCTGGTCGACAACGAGGACTATCTGCGCGGCTTGCCTGAGGGCTCCGAGGAGTTTGCCAGGGAGTTCCACGGCATCGAGCGTTTTGCTGCGCGCAAGAAGATCCTGGAGCGGCTGGAATCCTTCGGCTTCCTCGAGCGCGTCGAGCCGAACACGCACATGGTGCCGCATGGCGACCGCTCCGGTGTCGTCATCGAGCCGTACCTCACGGACCAGTGGTACGTCGACGCAAAGACCCTGGCGCAGCCGGCGATCGCAGCCGTCAGGTCGGGCGCGACGACGTTCGTGCCGCGCAACTGGGAGAAGACCTATTTCGACTGGATGGAGAACATCCAGCCCTGGTGCATCTCGCGCCAGCTGTGGTGGGGCCACCAGATCCCGGCCTGGTACGGGCCCGACGGCAAGGTGTTCGTCGCCGAGACCGAGGAAGAGGCGGTGTCCAACGCACTCGGCTACTACGTCGAGCAGGAGGTCATCACGGCGGAGCAGGGCCGCGAGATGGCGCTCGACCGCAACAAGCGCGACGGCTTCATCACACGTGACGAGGACGTGCTCGACACCTGGTTCTCCTCGGCGCTGTGGCCGTTCTCGACGCTCGGCTGGCCCGACGCCACGCCGGAGGTGAAGCGCTACTACCCGACCAACGTGCTGGTCACTGGCTTCGACATCATCTTCTTCTGGGTCGCCCGCATGATGATGATGGGCATCCATTTCATGAAGGAGGTGCCGTTCTCGACCGTCTACATCCATGCGCTCGTCCGCGACGAGAAGGGCGCCAAGATGTCGAAGTCGAAAGGCAACGTCATCGATCCGCTCGCGCTGATCGACGAGCACGGCGCCGATGCGCTGCGCTTCACGCTGGCCGCGATGGCGGCGCAGGGCCGCGACATCAAGCTGTCGACCCAGCGCGTCGACGGCTACCGCAAGTTCGCCAACAAGCTCTGGAACGCGAGCCGCTTCGCCGAGATGAACGGCTGCACCGTGCCGGCCGGCTTCGATCCGGCCTCCGCCAAGGAGACGCTGAATCGCTGGATCGCCCATGAGGCGGCCGCCGCGACGCGCGAGGTCACCGAGGCGCTGGAGGCGTATCGCTTCAACGACGCGGCCAATGCGATCTACCGCTTCGTCTGGGATGTCTATTGCGACTGGTATGTCGAGCTCTCCAAGCCGACGTTGCTCGGCGAGGACGGCCCGGCCAAAGCCGAGACCCGCGCCATGGTCGCCTGGGCGCGCGACGAGATCCTCAAGCTCCTGCATCCCTTCATGCCCTTCATCACCGAGGCGCTGTGGGAGTCGACCGCCAAGCGCGACAGTCTGCTGACCCTGTCGCCCTGGCCGCACCGCACCGACAGGCCGACGGTCGCCGAGATCGCCGCGCTGTCGGCCGCCAGCTTCGGCGATCCCCTGGTGCCGCCGATGCTGGTGTCGTTCGACGCCGCCAGCTTCAAGGACGAGGCCGCCGAGGCCGAGATCGGCTGGGTGGTCGATCTCGTTACCGCGATCCGCTCGGTCCGCGCCGAGATGAACATCCCGCCGGCGACTCTGATGCCGCTCGCGCTCGTCGCAGCCTCCGCCGAGACGAGGGAGCGCGCGCCGCGCTGGAGCGAGGTGATCAAGCGCCTTGCGCGTCTCTCCGACATCTCCTTCGCCGATACGGCGCCCGAAGGCTCCGCCCAGCTCGTCGTGCGCGGCGAGGTCGCGGCGCTGCCGCTCAAGGGCGTGGTCGATCTCGCCGCCGAGCGCACCCGCCTGGGCAAGGAGATCGCCAAGGCCGAGGCCGACATCGAGCGCGTCGACAAGAAGCTCGGCAACGAGAAGTTCGTCGCCAACGCGCCCGAGGAACTCGTCGAGGAGGAGAAGGAGAAGCGCGAGGCGGCACTGGCCCGCAAGGCCAAGTTCCAGGACGCGCTCGCCCGACTCCAGGGCGTCTGACCTGAGCCTCTCTCTTCGTCATCGCGATCGAAGCAATCCAGAGTCCCTGCGCAGCCCTGGATCGCTTCGTCGCTTACGCTCCTCGCGATGACGGGGCGAACGGCTTGCTGAGGAATCGCGAGCCCTTCAGTCCGAACCGCCAGGGCAGCTCGACGGCCTTGGTGATGCCGATGCGCACGCCGGTGACGACGTCGACATCTCCCGGTCGGGCGAACAGCTCGATCGGTAGAGCATCCAGCGCCAGGCCATTATGGGCGATCGTGATCCCCATCGCCTCGGTCAGCTTGCCCGGCCCCGAGCACAGTGTCCTGACATCCTCCAGCCCGCGCCGCCGCCGCATCTCATCGATCCCGAACGTCGGCTCGATCGCCCGGATCAGGACCGCGCTCGCGGAGCCCTCCACCTCGCAGACAAAGTTCATGCACCAGTGAATGCCGTAGGAGCGGTAGACATAGGCGAAGCCGGGCGGACCAAACATCACCTGGTTGCGCGGCGTCGGGCCGCGGAACGAATGCGCCGCCGGGTCGGTGTGATGATAGGCCTCGACCTCGACGATGGTTCCGCCGACGCCGTCGACCAGAAAGGTCGCCCCGATCAGCTCCGGCGCCACCGCGAGCACCTCGCGGGCGAAGAACGCCCGCGTCAGCCGTTTGGCCGCGCCATGCCGCCGGGGCCGTGAAACCCCGGGGGCTTTTGCCGGTTTTTGCGCCATTCTTGAGGAAATCCGCCGTGATGAGCGCTGTTCCGCGCTGCCCATATCTGCCATGCCCTGGTATCGTCGGCCAGCCGGTTGCGGCGCGCCGCGGCACGGAATAGCTAGGGCGCAACAGAGGTTTGTGCGAATCCCATGGTCACCATCGTCGACACGCTCTCGAACACGCCGCTGCGCCCGCGCCACCCCGAAAAAGCGAACCGGCCGGACTCGATCTCGCCGGCCAAGCCTGCCTGGATCCGGGTCAAGGCGCCGACCACCCGCGGCTATGCCGACACCCGCAACATCGTGCGCGAGAACGGCCTCGTCACTGTCTGCGAGGAGGCCGGCTGCCCCAACATCGGCGAGTGCTGGGACAAGAAGCACGCCACCTTCATGATCATGGGCGACACCTGCACGCGGGCCTGCGCCTTCTGCAACGTCAAGACCGGCCTGCCTCAGGCGCTCGACGCCGGCGAGCCCGAGCATGTGGCGGAGGCCACCTTCAAGCTCGGCCTGGCCCATGTCGTTGTCACCTCCGTCGACCGCGACGATCTCGCCGACGGCGGTGCCGCGCATATCGCCGCGACCATCCGCGCCATCCGCGCCAAGTGCCCGACCACGACGATCGAGGTGCTGACCCCGGACTTCCTGCGCAAGGACGGCGCGCTGGAGCAGGTCGTCGCGGCCAAGCCCGACGTCTTCAACCACAATCTCGAGACCGTGCCGTCGCGCTACCTCTCGGTCCGTCCCGGCGCGCGCTACTTTCACTCGATCCGGCTGCTGCAGCGGGTCAAGGAGATCGATCCGACCATCTTCACCAAGTCCGGCATCATGGTCGGCCTGGGCGAGGAGCGCCACGAGGTGCTGCAGGTGATGGACGACCTGCGCTCGGCGGAGGTCGATTTCCTCACCATCGGCCAGTATCTGCAGCCGACCAGGAAGCACCACGCCGTGATGCGCTTCGTCACGCCGGAGGAATTCTCCGGCTACGAGACCGTCGCCTACACCAAGGGCTTCTTGATGGTGTCGGCGAGCCCGCTCACGCGCTCCTCGCACCATGCCGGCGAGGACTTCGCCAAGCTGAAGGCCGCGCGCGCCGCTATCGCGCGCTGATCGAGACCAGATGCCGAGATTCTCTAACAAGCGCCGCGTCGCGCATACGGCTGACCAGATGTTCGACCTCGTCGCCGATGTCGAGCGCTATCCCGAATTCGTGCCGCTGTGCGAGAAGCTGGTGGTGCGCCAGCGCAGCCAGAAGCCCGATGGCACCGAGGTCGTCGTCGCCGACATGACGGTGTCGTTCAAGCTGGTGAAGGAGACCTTCACCAGCCGCGTCACGCTCGACCGCGCCGGGCGCAAGATCCTGGTCGAATATGTCAGCGGGCCGTTCTCCAGCCTGGAGAACCGCTGGAGCTTTGAGCCGCGCGAGCAGGGCGCCTGCGAGGTGACGTTCTTCATCGCCTACGAGTTCAAGAGCCGCATGCTGGCGATGCTGATGGGCTCGATGTTCGACACGATCTTCGCGCGCATGTCGGCGGCGTTCGAAAAGCGCGCCGATGCGATTTACGGCCGCAAGCCGGCGGTGTCGTCGACGTAAGTCCTTGCCAATCCCTGCCGATGGTAGACCACGGCCGGCGTCCCAACCTCAGCTGTCGTCCCCGCGAACGCGGGGATCCATAGCCACAGGATGCGGTGTGGCGGCACCCGCGTAGTTCCGATCTCGTCTCACCATAGCCGCCGCGGAGTATGGGTCCCGGGTCGGCGCCTCCGCGACGCTCTGGCTTGCCCGGGACGACAGCGAAGGGTGAGGACGCTCCTCGTCATCTCACCCCGCGCGTTCCGAGTGCGAAGCCCGAGCGCTTTCCTTCCTATCCACGTCTTCAAACAGCCGCTCCGCGACATCGTCGCGGAGTCGTTCTGATCGCGGACACGTCGAGCCGCGATCGAAACTACGCCGCCTGCACGGCGCTCAAAAAGTCCTTCACCTTGCCGCGCAGTTCGTCCGCGTGCTTGGCGAGTTGGCCGGCCGCGCCCAGCATCTGCCGCGCGGCGCCGCCAGCTGATTCCACGGTCTGGCTGACCGAGCCGATGTTGGTGGCGACCTCGCGGGTGCCGCTGGCGGCCTGGCTGACCGAGCGGGCGATCTCCTGCGTCGCGTGGCCCTGCTGGTCGACCGCGGTCGCAATGGTCTTGGCGATCTCGCTGATCTGGCCGATGGTGCCGCCGATGCCCTGGATCGCAGCCACCGTGTCGCTGGTGGCGCGCTGCATCGCGCTGATGTGCGCGCTGATCTCGTCGGTCGCCTTGGCGGTCTGGCTCGACAGGCTCTTCACCTCCGAGGCCACGACGGCGAAGCCGCGGCCGGCATCGCCGGCGCGCGCCGCCTCGATGGTCGCGTTCAGCGCCAGCAGGTTGGTCTGGCTCGCGATCGCGTTGATCATGTCGGTGACCGCGCCGATCTTGGCGGCCGCGTCCGCCAGGCTGTTGACGAGATCGTTGGTGCGCGAGGACGCCTCGACCGCCTCGGCTGCGATGGTTGAGGAGGTCGCGACCTGGCGGTTGATCTCGCTGACCGAGGTCGAGAGCTCCTCGGTGGCGCCGGCCACCGACTGCACGTTGGACGATGCGGAGTTGGACGCCGACGCGACCAGCGCCACGCGCTGCGCGGCCTGGTCCGCCGTGGTCGTCAGCGACGCGGCCGTCGTCTCGACTTCGCGCGAGGCGCCAGAGATCGCATTGGCGATGGCGCCGACGCTGGTCTCGAAATCCTTGGCGATCTGGTCCAGCGCGCGCTTCTTCTCCTCGCGTGCGGCGACGAGGTCGGAAAGATCGCGGCGGAAGCTCATGACGTAGGTCTGGCCCTCGACCTGGGTCGGCACCAGCGTGATCTGCACCAGGGCCGGGCTGCCGTCGGCGCGCTTGGTGGTCCACTCGAACGTCGCGTGGCCCTCGCGCCTGGCCTTGGCATCCATCTCCTTCACCACGTCGGCGGAGCGCTTGCCACTGGGCTGAAACTCCGGCGCCATGGTCGCCGGCGAACGCGACAGCAAGTCCTGCTTGCTGCGGAAGCCGCCGAAGCGAACCGCGGTCTCGTTGCAGGCGATGATCTTGCCGTCGGACATCACCAGGATGGCGTCGCGATGGCGTTCGAACAGCTCCGTCATCAGGAGGTTATGCGTGCGATCAGCCGACTTGCCGGAGAAGAAAGCCATGGGGTCCCGAATCCACTGTCAGAGAAGAATGCGCGAGACGTAGCAGGACAAAATTAACCAAAACCTTTAGGCCGTGGAGGGGCGAGCGATAATCGTCGGCGATCGCGGTCCGGACGGTGAGGGACGGCATCCAGCGGGCACGCAGCCGCATCCTCCGCGGCGCAATCACGCCCGGGCTGTGCATCTCGATCGACCCTCTGAAATCACGAGGGCGCAGGGAATGCCGGGTGCTGGCCGCAACCCATGGCCCGCCTGCAACAAAAAAAGCAGGCGGCAGTCACCACAGGTCCAGCCGACATCCGGCATTCCCTGCGCGATGGTCTTCACGCTTATACGCAGTCTCCCCGGGGACCGGGCTGTCTTGCCCCCGTGACCGGCGGATCATCATCTCCACCGGCGTGACACCAGCATCGGGGTGCCAGGACGCTGCGACTTCACGTCCGCCAAGAGCCGTTCGTCCGCACGTCATCAGACGTGCTGCGGCCCATCGGCGGCCATCGCCTCCCCACCTCGCGTGTCGTGACGATCGCGATACGCCCCTCGTGTCGAGGCGGGATGACGGGAGGGAAGCATGAATTCTGGAAAATAGAAACGAGAATATTTTCGTCGGCAGGACTGGACAGTGAGTCGGACATTGAACGGATTGAGGAAATCAGTGTCTCGGCGCACGCCCTCGCGATGCGCTTCGATCGCAGCAAGGCACCGGAGGCGGGCTCTCCGCTATTCCGCACGCCAGCTGATTCGCCCGACGGGTCGGCTAGGATGATGCTCGACGTGGTGCCCAATGATTGGAACAATGCCGATAATCCCCAATGACGAACCATCGGCCTGACCCTGCGTCAGCCAGAGAAGAAAGCAAGCAATGTCACTCTCCCATCTCTACGACGAAGCGCTCGTCTATGCGACAAGGCTGCACCGGACCCAATTGAGAAAGGGCAGCAACGTGCCCTACATCGCGCATCTGCTGAGCGTCTCCAGCCGCGTGCTGTCGGCGGGCGGCAGCGAGGTGCAGGCTATCGCGGGACTGTTGCATGACGCCGCCGAGGACCAGGGCGGGCAGGCCACGCTGGATGAGATCCGCCGGCGTTTTGGCGATAGCGTCGCCGTGATCGTTGCCGACTGCACGGATTCCTGGGTCGATCCGAGGCCGGCCTGGCGCCCGCGGAAGGAAGCCTATCTCGCCCGGCTGCCGCTCAAGCCGGCGTCATCGCTGCTGGTCTCGCTCGCTGACAAGGTTGACAACGCGGAAGCGATCGCGAGCGACCTTGATGAGGTGGGCGACGTCGTGTGGCAACGCTTCACCGGTGGAAGGGATGGGACGATCTGGTACTACCGCACGCTGAGCCGGATTTTCGATGAGGCTCTGCCTGGACCGTTGACGCGGCAACTTGCGCGGACCGTCGGTGCTTTTCCGTCCTGACCAGATCGGGCAAGGCGCTTGCCCGCCTCGCACCGGATTCGATGATGACAACCTCAGGGCGATCCGCTATAGAGCCGGCCATGATCACCGTCGCTTCCCATCGTTTTGGTCGCATCACGCACCGTAGCTCGCTGGCGGCGGGAGGATCGCGCTCAATCTGACGAATTGCAGCATTTGATCCGAACAGCCGCCAGAACCTGGCGGTTTTTTTGTTGCCGGCAGGTTCTTCATTTGAAGGGGGAGCCCGCCATGCCGAGCACGACCGACGATCCGAGGGGCAGCGCCATCGAGGAGCGAACTCCGCTCCATCATGTGCTGCGTTTCCAGGAACTCGACGAGCGGCGCCGTGGTCCCTCGGCGAGCCATCCCATCTCGCCCAAGCCCGGCGCCGAGATCTACTACTTGGCGCGACCGGCGCCTGATCAAAGCTGCGCCGAGCTGCAGCCAGTGTCATTGCTGCGGCTCTGGTGGAAGCGCTGGCGCGAGCGCGGTCGCTTCGCCCGGGAGTTGCCGTGGATCGCCGACGAGGTGCTGCAGGACTACGGCCTGACACGCGACGAGGCGCGGCGGCTGTGCCGGCGCCCGTTCTGGCGCGCATGAGAGCGACGCGGCGGAACGCAGGTTCTGCCACGGATCCTACTTGCCCAGCTTCTCGGAGAAGAACCTGACGACCTGGGCGTCAAACTCTCGGTGAAACGCCGCGCGGTCGAAATCCGCAGGCGTATCAGCACAGATGCGCGGAACGGCGGCCGCGAGCTCCGCGGAGCACGGCGCGAGGAAAGCAAAATGCGCGGCGGGCACGGTGTGGACCTCGGGCGTGCCGGGAAGGCTCGCGGTTACGCGGGCGGTCCCTTCCGGATCGACCCCGTTGCCGCCGAGCTCCGAGCGCCAGACCTGGAGGGGAATCTTGATGCTCGCGAGATTTGCTCGCGTGAATCCGACCGTGTGGGCGGCGTCGGCCAGCACGGCCGCCTTGATCCTCTCGTCGTGCGGCCAGCTTCTGGGAAACTCGCCATTGCGGACCTGCTCGCAGAACGGGTTCTGTTGCGTGCAGTAGTGCGCCACCCTTTGAAAGTCCGGGTCGACGCCGGCGAGAACGGTTCCGGTGTAGCCACCGCGCGAAAAGCCGAAGAAGCCGATCCGGTCCGGATCAATCGCGGCTCTGCTTGTCCAATCGTTCAACATGAAATCGATCAGATGCATGATGTCCTGCGGCCGTGAGAGCCAGACCGACAGGCTGTCGCGCTGCGCCAGGTCACCGACACTGTCGCCGGGATGGTTGATCGCCGCGACGATGAATCCCGCGTCCGCCAGCGCTTCCGCAACATCGTGGTTTCCACCGATCCAGCCGCCGCGCCCGTGGGACATCACGACCAATGGCAGCTTCGTGCCCTTGATTGGACAATTCTTTACCCCGGGCAGTGTCTCCAGCCCTGGGATCGCGAGGCTTCCAACCGGCACGCTACCGGCGTCTGCGGCGCAGGGCGTCCAGATGATGCCGTGAAATCCATGATCGACCTCTAAGAGCTGCAAGCCAGCGGCGTGGGCGGAGGAGGTCAGGAGGAGGAGCGGCAGCGCGAGAGTGGCGAAGGTCCGATGAAGCAAGACGGTCTCCTCACGTTGAACTACGAAATAGCGTGTACCCGCGAAAGTTGTGCCAACTGGACCGCCCGTTCCGCCCAATGACCGGCCGTCGAACCGGAGTGGACAATCCATCGGCAGATCACCTCGGGTGCCATAGGGTCTGTCGTGCCGACCATCTTTGCGTTCACCACCAGCTCGTGCCTCCGATGACAAGATGATTTGATCAAGCCGTCGAGGTTCTGCGGTAACTCCCAAACGTTAGCCTCAGTCCCGGCCAGTGCGGGCGCGCCGTGCCCACCATTCCGAATGCGCGGCTGACATGGCGGCAGTCCGGGCGCCTTACGGGCGGCTCTTTGCCTAGGTGTCCGCAGCCTATTGCGTGAACACTTCCCGGCGGAGGCTCGTCAGTATATATTGCCTGCATGACAACATTGCTTGACAGGGCTTTTGACGTCGCACGCCAGCTTCCGGCCGAAGAGCAGGATGAGCTGGCGCGGGTACTGTTACGGTTGACCGGATACGACGAAGCTTGCGTTGAGCTGACTCCTGCCGACCTTGCTTCGCTGGAAGAATCGCTGCGCCAAGCAGATCAAGGGCGGTTCGCGACCGAAGACGAAATCAAGGCCATATGGGCTAAGCACGGTCTCTGAAGCTTCGCTTCACGACTCGCGCAGCGAACGAGCTTGAGAGCGTACTCGATTATGTCGCGTCGCATTCGCCAGGCGGCGCAAGGCGCGTTCACATGCGGATCAAGTCCGTCTTTGACATGTTGGTTTATTATCCTAAGGCAGGTGCTCAATCGACCCATCCGCGCCTGCGCAGATTGATTATCAATCCTTATCCTTACCTCATCTACTACGAAGTTACTGCCGACGAGGTGGTCATTCACAGTGTGCGTCACACGGCGCGCAATCCGGATGAGATCGGTCAGGGGCGGAATGAAGATTGAACATCTGGTCATTGCGAGGCGCTATCGCGCCGAAGCAATCCAGTGTCTTGAAGCGCGAAAGTCTTGGATCGTGTCCCGGCGCTCGTACAGACATCGTCTGTCGATCGATTTGATTTGCCGCGTAGAATTGTCGGGCGTCGAGCAGGGCCCGCCGCTCGTCCACCGTCGATCGACCCGCGTCGGGGTCTTTGGACGTGCGGCAGCGTCGATCGTAGCCGAGCAAAGTATCGCCGATGCTGTCTGAAAGCGGTGCGACCGAGTCGATCGTGCAGACGGCGCCGTCGGCTTCCAAAGGGATGCTCGTGCCGCTCCTTCGGTCGAAGCGGAATATTTCCTGGGTCGTCAGCGCCCGTGCCGTTAGGGTGCCGTCATCCAGCGCCGTCACGATGCAAATGCGGACGGCGTCGTTCGAAAACGCTGCATGGAAGAGATCGTTGACCGCCAGGTTGGAGACGGATGTCTGGCGCTGTTTCATTGCTGATATGCCGGTACGTTCATCTGATTGAAATTCACGACTCCATCCACGTCATTGCGAGGCGCCCTTGCGCCGAAGCAATCCAGAGTCTTGAAGCGAGAAAAGTCCTGGATCGCGTCGCTGCGCTCGCGATGACGATGGGGCGAGAGCTGCGCGCGTCACGAGCGACTACGTCCGCGGCCGCCTCGGCCGCTTGACCGGATGCAGCCGCGGCGCGCGGGCGACGCGCGGACGGAGGCGGGTGGCGGCGGCGCGCTTGGGCTTGGCAGCGACCTGTGGCCGGGCCAGCTCCATCAGCAGGCGCAGGGCTTCCAGCACCGAGCGCGTGCGCACAGTGCTGCGGCCGATGGCGCCGAAGCGGTGCTCGCGGTGGGTGATGCGGCCGTCGCGGGCGGCGACGGCGAAATGGACCAGGCCGACCGGCTTGCCGGGCGTGGCGCCGCCGGGGCCGGCAATGCCGGTGATGGCCACCGCGAGATCGACATCGGCGCGTTCCAACGCGCCGACCGCCATCTGAATCGCGGTCTCCTTGGAGACGGCGCCGAAGGTCTGCAAGGTGGAGGCCTCGACGCCGAGCATCGCGCGCTTGGCCTCGTTGGAGTAAGTGACGAAGCCGCGGTCGATGACGTCGGACGAGCCGGGGATGTCGGTCAGCGCTGCGGCGACCAGGCCGCCGGTGCAGGACTCGGCGGTCGCGATCATCAGCTTGCGCGACCGGCAGAGGTCGAGCAGCGAGCGGGCCAGCGCGCTGGTAGAGCCGATTTGACGTTCGCTGGCCATGGCTGCGTTGTCCTCATCCGACCGTCAGATCGAAAGCTCCACGAGCGGTGACAGGGTGGTGGTGCGCCTCTAGGCGCTCCACGGCAGACGAATCGTCGCGCTCGCGGTCGCTGCGATGCCTTCCTCGCGGCCGGTGAAGCCGAGCCGCTCGCTGGTGGTGGCCTTCACCGCGATGCGCGAGATGTCGACGCCGGTGATCTCGGCGATGCGGGCGCGCATCTGGTCGCGCAGGGGGCCGATCTTCGGGCGCTCGCAGATCATCGTGACCTCGAGATTGGCGACCCGGCCGCCGCGCGCGGTCACGCGCTCGATGGCGTATTTCAAGAACTGGTCGGAGGCGGCGCCTTTCCACTTCATGTCGGAGGGCGGGAAGTGCGAGCCGATGTCGCCATCGGCCAGGGCGCCCAAAATTGCATCAACCAGAGCGTGCAGACCGACGTCACCGTCGGAGTGGGCAAGGAACCCCTTGCTATGCGGCACACGCAGGCCGCACAGCCAGACATGGTCGCCTTCGCCGAAGGCGTGGACGTCGTAGCCGGTGCCGGTCCGGATGTCGCCGAGCTGCGCGGCAAGGCGCGCTTCCTCGCGCACGAAATCTTCCGGTGTGGTGAGCTTCATGTTGGCAACATCGCCCTCAAAGGTCGCGACGGTCAATCCCGCCCATTCGGCGATCGCCGCATCATCTGTGAACTCGGTGAGGCCGTCGCGCGCGGCGCGGCGGTGTGCCTCCAGGATCGTGTCGAACTTGAAGGTCTGCGGCGTCTGGGCGATGCGCAGCTTCGCGCGCTCCGGTGTCGCGGTGATGTCGCCGCCCGTGCCGACTTCCTTGATGGTGTCGGTGACCGGCACCACGGGAATCGCCGCACCAGTCTTGCCGGCCGCTCGAATCGCGCGCGAGATCACGGCGGGCGTGACGAACGGACGCGCGGCATCGTGGATCAGCACGATGTCGGGCTTGTGCGGCGCCAGCGCTTCCAGGCCTGCGAGCACCGAGGCCTGGCGCGTCGCACCGCCATGCGCCGGGACCTCGTGGCGCAGGCCGAAGACGGCTGCGTTGAAGATGTCGATGTCGTCGGGGTTCACCACCGGCTGGACCACCGCCACCTCGGGATGATCGGCGAAGGCGGCGAGCGCGCGATGGATGACCGTGCGGCCGCCGATCATGCGGTATTGCTTCGGACCGCCGGCGCCGGCGCGCAGGCCACGTCCGGCCGCGACGAGAATGGCTGCAGTCCGCTGAGAAGTCGTCATGGGAACAGGGTATCGATGCAAAGGGAGATGATGGGTTCGCGGCTTCTTACATCTGCAGAACATGTTAAGCGAGCAGGATCACACGTTGCCTGAGCGGCAACTGCGATCGCGCTGCACGTGCCGGGAGGCGCCGTGGCCTCGAGCGGGCCGATCGCCCTGCCGCCTGTGGGCATCCTCGCTGAGCCATGCAAAAATCCGGCGGCTCACGGGTTTACCATGACTGCCGAACAAGCATATTTTGCTGCACTGCACTTGAAATGCTGATTGTCTTGGCTAAAGTGTAGGCATGACGCTTGACTGCCCAAGATTTGTGCTTGAGAGTACAGCGCAGACGCGATGATGCGTCCGAAGAGCTTTAAGAGTCGTTCGTGACCGGTCCGGCCAATACACACGCCAAAGCCTTGAAGATAGGCGACGTTTCACTCGCCAACCGGGCCATTCTCGCGCCGATGTCGGGCATCACCGACGCGCCGTTCCGCCGACTCGCGGCCGAGCTCGGCGCCGGGCTGGTGGTGTCCGAGATGACCGCGAGCGACGATCTCGTGCGCGGGCGGTGGATATCCCGGTTGCGCTGCGAGGCGAGCGGCGTCGGGCCGCATGTGGTGCAGCTCGCCGGCTGCGAGGCGCATTGGATGGCCGAGGGCGCGAGGGTCGCCGAGGAGGGCGGCGCTGATATCATCGACATCAACATGGGCTGCCCGGCGCGCCACGTGACCGGCGGCCAGTCCGGCTCGGCCCTGATGCGTGATCTCGATCATGCGCTGACCCTGATCGAGGCGACGGTCGAGGCGGTCGATGTGCCCGTGACGCTGAAGATGCGGCTCGGCTGGGACGAGGGCAGCCTCAATGCACCGGAGCTGGCGCGCCGCGCCGAAGCCGCGGGCGTGCAGCTGATCACCGTGCACGGCCGCACGCGGCAGCAGTTTTACAAGGGCGAGGCCGACTGGAGCGCGGTGCGCGCGGTGAAGGACGCCGTCGATCTGCCGGTCGTCGTCAACGGCGACATCACCACCTACGAAGCCGCGCGCGAGGCGCTCGATACGTCCGGCGCCGATGCCGTGATGATCGGGCGCGGCGCGCAAGGCCAGCCCTGGCTGCCCGGCCAGATCGGCCGCCGACTCGACGGCGGTGCGGAAGAGGGCGCGCCGGAGCTGGCGCAGCAGCTCAGTCTTCTCACAGCGCTCTATGACGAGATCTGCCGTCACTATGGCGCGCGTGTCGGCCTGCGCCACGCCCGCAAGCATCTCAGCTGGGGGCTCGACGTCGCCGCCCAGCACGCCCAGGCGCCGGCCGAAAAACGGAAGGCATGGCGCGAAAAGATCCTGACGTCCGAGCAGCCATCCCAGGTGCATCGGGCGCTGCGTGAGGCTTTCGACGATTTTGCCTGGAGTGCAGCCGCATGAGCTCAGCCGCAGAACAGCGCAAGCGACTTCCGTCGGATGGCGACGCCATCCTCAACGCTTTGCCGAATCCGGTCCTCGTCATCGGCCCGGATGGCATGATCGTGGACGCCAACATGGCGGCGGAATCCTTCTTCGATTCCTCGACGCAGTTTTTGCAGCGGCAGTCGCTGAAGAAGCTGGTGCCGTTCGGCAGCCCCTTGCTGGCGCTGATCGACCAGGTCCGCACCACCAGCGCGCCGGTCAATGAATACAAGGTCGATCTGGGCACGCCGCGCACCGGCGCCGATCGGCTCGTCGACCTGCACGTCGCGCCGCTGCCGGAGCGCCCCGGCCATATCGTGGTGATGCTGCAGGAGCGCACCATCGCCGACAAGATGGACCGCCAGCTCACGCATCGCAGCGCTGCGCGCTCGGTGATCGCGCTGGCCGCGATGCTGGCGCACGAGATCAAGAACCCGCTGTCGGGCATCCGTGGCGCCGCGCAGCTTTTGGAGCAGCAGGCCTCCTCCGAGGACCGCATGCTGACCCGGCTGATCTGCGACGAGGCCGACCGCATCGTCACTTTGGTCGACCGCATGGAGGTGTTCGGCGACGACCGCCCGGTGGCGCGCGGGCCCGTGAACATCCATTCCGTGCTCGATCACGTGAAGCGGCTGGCGCAGTCGGGCTTTGCCCGCAACATCCGCTTCGTCGAGGATTACGATCCGTCGCTGCCGCCGGTGCTCGCCAACCAGGATCAACTGATCCAGGTGTTCCTGAACCTGGTCAAGAATGCCGCGGAAGCG
The DNA here is from genome assembly GCF_032381235.1 of Bradyrhizobium sp. SZCCHNR1053. Taxonomy (NCBI): domain Bacteria; kingdom Pseudomonadati; phylum Pseudomonadota; class Alphaproteobacteria; order Hyphomicrobiales; family Nitrobacteraceae; genus Bradyrhizobium; species Bradyrhizobium sp. SZCCHNR1053. Next base: position 380,552 of record NZ_JAUHJM010000001.1, on the reverse strand, counting down.
GTCGTCGATCTCGGCTCGGATGCCGAGATCCAGCTCACCACGGCCTTCCGCCCGGGCGTGCGCCTGTCGGTGCCCGGCAAGAAATCGCGGGTGTCGCTGCCGCTGGAGTTCTGCGTCAGGGACAACGGCCCGGGCGTGCCGGAAGACCTGATGCCCAACCTGTTCGATCCGTTCGTGACCACCAAGCCGACCGGAAGCGGCCTCGGACTTGCATTGGTCGCGAAGATCGTCGGCGACCATGGCGGGATCATCGAGTGCGAGTCGCAGCCGCGCAAGACGACCTTCCGGGTGCTGATGCCGATGTACAGCGCAACCAGACAACCAGACCACGGCCATCGCGATGACGTTTCGGGGACGCCGTTGCATGCCTCACAGGGATCAAATTGAGGACCACCTATGCCTGCAGGTAGCATTCTCGTTGCCGACGACGATACGGCCATCCGCACGGTCCTGAACCAGGCGCTGTCACGCGCCGGCTATGAGGTGCGGCTGACCGGCAATGCCGCGACGCTGTGGCGCTGGGTGAGCCAGGGCGAGGGCGATCTCGTCATCACCGACGTGGTGATGCCGGACGAGAACGCGTTCGACCTGCTGCCGCGGATCAAGAAGATGCGGCCCAACCTGCCGGTCATCGTGATGAGCGCGCAGAACACCTTCATGACCGCCATCAAGGCGTCGGAGCGCGGCGCCTATGAGTATCTGCCGAAGCCGTTCGACCTGAAGGAGCTGATCGCGATCGTCGGCCGTGCCTTGGCCGAGCCGAAGGAGCGTGCGGCGAGCCAGCCCGACGACGGCGAATTCGAATCGATCCCTCTGGTCGGCCGCTCGCCGGCGATGCAGGACATCTACCGCGTGCTGGCGCGACTGATGCAGACCGACCTCACGGTGATGATCTCCGGCGAGAGCGGCACCGGCAAGGAGCTGGTGGCGCGCGCGCTGCACGATTACGGCAAACGGCGGAACGGCCCGTTCGTCGCGGTCAACATGGCGGCGATCCCGCGCGACCTGATCGAGTCGGAACTGTTCGGGCACGAGCGCGGCGCCTTCACTGGCGCCAACACCCGCGCCTCCGGCCGTTTCGAGCAGGCCGAGGGCGGCACGCTGTTCCTGGACGAGATCGGCGACATGCCGATGGAGGCGCAGACGCGGCTCTTACGCGTGCTGCAGCAGGGCGAGTACACCACCGTCGGCGGCCGCACCCCGATCAAGACCGACGTGCGCATCGTCGCCGCCTCCAACAAGGACCTGCGCATCCTGATCCAGCAGGGGCTGTTCCGCGAGGATCTGTTCTTCCGCCTCAACGTCGTGCCGCTGCGGCTGCCGCCGCTGCGCGAGCGCATCGAGGACCTGCCGGACCTCGTCCGCCACTTCTTCGCGCTGGCCGAGAAGGACGGGCTGCCGCCGAAGAAGCTCGATGCTGCGGCGCTGGAGCGGCTCAAGCAGCACCGCTGGCCGGGCAACGTCCGCGAGCTGGAGAATCTCGCCCGGCGTTTGGCCGCGCTGTATCCGCAGGACGTGATCACTGCCTCGGTGATCGATGGCGAGCTGGCGCCGCCGGCGGTGACCACCGGCTCGAACACGCCGACCTCGATCGACAATCTCGGTGGCGCCGTGGAGGCCTATCTGTCGTCGCACTTCCAGGGGTTTCCCAACGGCGTGCCGCCGCCGGGGCTGTACCACCGCATTCTCAAGGAGATCGAGATTCCGCTGCTGACGGCAGCGCTGGCGGCGACCCGCGGCAACCAGATCCGCGCGGCCGATCTGCTCGGCCTCAACCGCAACACGCTGCGGAAGAAGATTCGCGACCTCGACATTCAGGTGTACCGCAGCGGCGCTTGATGGTGATTTGATACCTTTCCGGCGGGCTCAGGCCCGCCTCAGGTGAGAATTAATGTAGACAAATCCGCGACGCGCTCCGGCGCCGCGGATTTGTCGCAATTTGGCAACAGCGTGGTAGGAATGCATCAGTCCGATTCCCGGACATGCCGCGTTCAGCATCACCCACCTTGCCGGAATGACCAGCGCAGAGACCTCGGCCACCCCCTTCGATTCGTCGTCCACCGACGGCCGGCGCTGGACCTGGCGCACCTGGCTGGCGCCGGTGGCGGTGGCGCTCGCGCTGCTGTCGGCCTTCCTCACCTTCATCGTGCTGGTCGGGTTGACCCCGGTCGAGCCGACGACCGACGTCGTCAAGACCTTCTACCTGATCGACGCCGGAACGATCCTGGTCCTGGTCGGGATCATCATCCGCGAGGTCTGGCAGGTGGTGCAGGCCCGCCGGCGCGGCCGGGCGGCGGCGCGGCTGCACGTGCAGATCGTCAGCCTGTTCTCGGTGATCGCGGTATTGCCGGCGGTGCTGGTCGCCGTGGCGGCCAACGTCACCATCGATCGCGGCCTCGACCGGCTGTTCTCCGGACCGGCCAAGGTCGCGATCCAGAACTCGCTGACCATCGCGCGCGCCTACATGCAGGAGCACGCGCAATTCATCCGCGGTGACATCATCGGCATGGCGACCGACATCGCACGCGCGCGGCCGCTGTTCGACCAGGACCGCGCCAGCTTCCGCGAGCTGCTCACCACCAGCGCCGCCTCACGCAACCTGCCGGGCGCGATGATCATCGACAAGAACACCAATCCGATCGTCTGGGCCGAGACCGGCGGGGTGCAACTGGCCTATTCGCCGCCGGCGCCCGAGTTCCTGAACAATGTCCGGGAGGAGGAGCCCGAGATCGCGGTCCTGCCGGAATCGAACTACGTCGCCGCGGTGATCCGGCTGCGCGCGTTCAACGACACCTTCCTCTACGTCGCGCGCCCGCTCGATCCGCAGGTCGTCGAGCAGCTCAAGCAGACCGAGCTGTCGGTCGCCGAATACGCCCAGGTCGAAGCGCGGCGCTTCGGCATCCAGATCGCCTTCGCGCTGATGTTCGCGGTGATCGCGCTGACCATCCTGATGGCCTCGGTGCTGATCGGGCTGAACTTCGCCAACTGGCTAGTGGCGCCGATCCGGCAATTGATGAATGCCGCGAACACCGTCTCGACCGGCGATCTCAACGTCCAGGTCCCGGTGCATCGCTCGGAGGGCGATCTCGCCCAGCTCGGCCAGACCTTCAACAAGATGACGCAGGAGCTGCGCACGCAGCGCGACGAGCTGGTCAGCGCCAGCGAGCTGATCGACAGCCGGCGCCGCTTCATCGAGGCGGTGCTGTCGTCGGCCTCCGCCGGCATCATCGGCGTCGATGCCTCGGGCAGCGTCGGCATCCTCAACCGCTCGGCCGAGAAGCTGATCGGACATGCCGAGCAGGAGGTGCTGGATCATCCGCTCTCCGACGTGCTGCCCGAGCTCGACGACATGATGAAGACGGCGCGCGAGGGCAAGCAGCGGCTGGTGCAGGGGCAGATCACGATCCAGCGCGACGGCCACGAGCGCAATCTGTCGGTGCGCGTCACCGCCGAGCAGACCAACCAGGCGCGCGACAGCTACATCATCACGCTGGACGACATCACCGAGCTGGTCTCGGCGCAGCGCACGTCCGCCTGGGGCGACGTCGCGCGCCGCATCGCGCACGAGATCAAGAATCCGCTGACGCCGATTCAACTCTCGGCTGAGCGCATCCGCCGCAAATTCGGCAAGGTCATCACCGAGGACAAGGCGGTATTTGAGCAATGTACCGAGACGATCGTGCGGCAGGTCGACGACATCAGGCGAATGGTCGACGAGTTCTCGCGATTCGCGCGGATGCCGAAGCCGGTGATGGAAGGCGAGGACGTCGCCGACACCGTGCGGCAGGCCGTGTTCCTGATGAAGGTCGCGCATCCCGAGATCGACATCGAGACCGAGATCAAGCAGGACCCGTTGCGCGCGCAGTTCGACCGCCGCCTGATCTCGCAGGCGCTGACCAACATCATCAAGAACGCCACCGAGGCGATCGAGGTGGTGCCCGAGGCGGAGCTCGGCAAGGGCCGAATCGATGTCGTCGCCTCGCGCGAGGGTGAGGACGTGCTGATCGACGTCATCGACAACGGCATCGGTCTGCCGAAGGTGGCGCGGCAGCGGCTGCTCGAGCCCTACGTCACGACGCGCGCCAAGGGCACCGGCCTCGGGCTCGCCATCGTCGGCCGCGTGCTGGAAGACCATGGCGGCAAGCTCGAGCTGAAGGACGCGTCCGATTTCCGTCCCGGCCAGCGCGGCGCCTGGATGCGGCTGCGCTTTGCCGTCTCCGGCCAGGCCGCGAAGACGGGAGCGAAGGAGCAGGCGGGGGCGTCTGACAATGCGCAGAAGACCGAGGCCGGCGGCGAAACCGCTGACACGGTTCAAACGACCAATGATGAACCAAAAATCCAAGCCGCAACCGGCAGCTGACGAGACAGGCGTGACCCATGGCGAGTGATATTCTGATTGTCGACGATGAAGCCGATATCCGGGAGCTGGTCGCCGGCATCCTGGATGACGAAGGCTTCACGACGCGAACCGCGCGCGACAGCGATTCGGCGCTCGCGGAGATCACGAGCCGCCGTCCCAACCTGGTGTTCCTGGACATCTGGCTGCAGGGCTCCAAGCTCGACGGTCTGCAGCTCCTCGAGCAGATCAAGAAGGACCATCCCGACCTTCCGGTCGTGATGATCTCCGGCCACGGCAACATCGAAACGGCGGTCGCCGCGATCAAGCGCGGCGCCTATGACTTCATCGAGAAGCCGTTCAAGTCCGACCGCCTGATTCTGGTTGCCACGCGTGCGCTAGAGAATTCCCGGCTGAAGCGCGAGGTTCGTGAGCTCAAGCAGCTGGCGCCGACCGCGAGCAGCATGACCGGCCGCTCGCCATCGATGAACCAGTTGCGCCAGACCATCGAGCGCGCCGCCAAGGCCAACAGCCGCATCCTGATCGTCGGCCCGCCGGGCTCGGGCAAGGAGCTTGCCGCGCGTTCGCTGCACGCTCAATCGCCGCGCTCCGAGGGCCCGTTCGTCGTCATCAACGCCGCCGCGATCACGCCGGAGCGGATGGAGGAGGAGCTGTTCGGCATCGAGCAGTCGAACGGCGAGCAGTCGCGCAAGACCGGCGCGCTGGAAGAGGCCCATGGCGGCACGCTGTTCGTCGACGAGATCGCCGACATGCCGCGCGAGACGCAGAACAAGATCTTGCGCGTGCTGGTCGATCAGACGTTCCAGCGTGCGGGCGGGACCACCAAGGTGCACGTCGACGTGCGCATCATCTCCTCGACCGCACGGAATCTCGAGGAGGAAATTGCCGCCGGGCGTTTCCGCGAGGACCTCTATCACCGTCTGTCGGTGGTGCCGATCCGGGTTCCGCCGCTGTCGGAGCGCCGCGAGGACATTCCCGAGCTGATCGACTATTTCATGGAGCAGATTTCGGCCACGACCGGCCTGCCAAAGCGCCAGATCGGCCAGGACGCCATGGCCGTGCTGCAGTCGCATGTGTGGCCCGGCAACGTCCGTCAGCTTCGCAACAACGTCGAGCGTGTCATGATTCTGGCTGCCGGTGGACCGGAGGTGATCATCACCGCCGACATGCTGCCGCCGGATGTGGGATCGATGGTGCCGGCGATGCCGACCAGCAACAATGGCGAGCACATCATGGGCCTGCCGCTGCGCGAGGCACGCGAGGTGTTCGAGCGCGACTATCTGATCGCCCAGATCAGCCGCTTCTCGGGCAACATCTCGCGCACGGCCGAGTTCGTGGGCATGGAGCGGTCGGCCCTGCATCGCAAGCTGAAGGCGCTCGGCGTCGGCTGAGGCTCCAGCTCGGCCAAACCTGCCGACTGGACGAATTTACATTGGAAAATTCGTCCATTTCCGGAATTTTACGGATGAATCCGGTTGTTTTGGAACCGGCTTCCTTGCAAGCGGCTTGCCTAATATGCTCGCCTGTCTTCTAATCCGGCATCCCGTGGTCCCTCGAGGGGGATCTCAATGGACCATGGGCCACCTCGATGAATCCGGGGCCTGCGATCGGGACATCGAAGGTTCAATAAGAAAAAGCACAAGACTGCGAGACAATAACAATGGCGGCAGACCGCGCACAAAACCTACAAGACACCTTTCTAAACCATGTCCGCAAAACCAAGACGCCGCTCACGATCTTCCTGGTCAATGGCGTGAAGCTGCAGGGGATTGTCACATGGTTCGACAATTTCTGCCTGCTGCTCCGGCGCGACGGTCACTCGCAGCTCGTCTACAAGCATGCGATCTCCACCATCATGCCAGGCGCGCCGATCCAGTTGTTCGAAGGCGGCGAGGACGCGTCTGCGTGAGTGTGACCTGACGTGAGAGTGACCTGATTGGAACCCCGCGATCGCGAAGGGACCATCGGCCTGTCGAGGCCGGATGACAATAAGGGGACCGGGCTCGTCATCGTGGTCGGCCCCTACTTGCGAGCGCGCCGCGGCGACGATGGCGCGCAAGCAGGCCAATCTGACATGCGGGATTTCGAGGCGAGGATCGACGAGGCGGCGGGCCTCGCGCGGGCTATCGACCTGACCGTGGCCGAGGCCATTCTCGCGCCGATCGGGCAGATCCGCCCCGCGACCTATCTCGGCAAGGGCAAGGTCGAAGAGATTGCCGGCGTGATCGCCGGCCATGGCGTCGAGCTGGTGGTGATGGATTGCGCGCTCTCGCCGATCCAGCAGCGAAACCTCGAGAAGGCCTGGAACACCAAGGTGCTCGACCGCACCGGCTTGATCCTGGAGATCTTCGGCCGCCGCGCCAAGACGAAGGAGGGTGCGCTGCAGGTCGAGCTCGCGCATCTCAACTATCAGCGCAGCCGTCTGGTGCGGTCCTGGACCCATCTCGAGCGCCAGCGCGGCGGTTTCGGCTTCATGGGCGGTCCCGGCGAGACCCAGATCGAGGCGGACCGCCGGCTGATCGGCGACCGCATCACGCGGCTCGAGAACGAGCTGAAGAAGGTCCAGGCGACGCGGCGGCTGCATCGCGCCGGCCGCCAACGCGTGCCGTATCGCGTCGTGGCGCTGGTCGGCTACACCAATGCCGGCAAGTCGACGCTGTTCAATCGCCTGACGCGCGCCGACGTCCAGGCCGCCGACATGCTGTTCGCGACGCTCGATCCGACCTTGCGCGCGATCACGCTGCCGCATGGCGGCAAGGCGATGCTGTCGGACACCGTGGGCTTCATCTCCAACCTGCCGACGCAGCTCGTCGCCGCCTTCCGCGCCACGCTCGAGGAGGTGCTGGAGGCCGACGTGATCCTGCACGTCCGCGACATGTCGCACGAGGATGCCGAGGCGCAGCAGCACGATGTCGAGCTGGTGCTCAGCCAGCTCGGCATCGATCCCGAGGCTACCGACACCATCATCGAGGTCTGGAACAAGATCGATCGCCTCGACGAGGCGGCGCGCGAGAACCTCGCCAACATCGCCGCACGGCGGCCACCGGAGCGGCCATGCCTACTGGTCTCGGCCCAGACCGGGGAGGGCGTCGAGGCGCTCCTGCAGACGATCGAGGACCGGCTCGCGGCGGCGCGGACGACGCTCGATCTCACCATCGATGCGGCCGACGGCGCCGGCATCTCCTGGCTGCATCGCAACGCCGAAGTGCTGGCCAAGGAGCTGCACGAGGGCCACTACGACATGACCGTGCGCGTCGATGCCACCAAGCGCGACATCGTGGTCGAGCGCTATCACGGCGTGCCCCGCGTGGCGTGAGCCTCGCGCGACGTCGTTTGCCTCTCGTGCAGGATGACATGCATCGCTGCGCCTATCCATCGGGCTACAAGGGCGTGATGTCGACGTGCAGCACGGCGGCTCGGCCGTCACCGAGGGCGGCGAGGCAGCGCTCGATCGCCGCATCGAGCTTGTCGGGATCGTCGACCCGCTCGCCATGGGCGCCGAATGCGCAGGCGATGTCGGCGAGACGACGCTGCTCGCCCTGGCGCCCGGTGCTGAGCCTAGAGAGGAAGGAGTCCGTGCGCTGTGCGGCGCCGTCCGGATAGACGCGCTGCACCGATGCCTTCACCGCCTGCCATCCGTTGTTGTCGAGGATCACGGTCAGGATCGGGAGCTGGCACTGCTGCGATAAGGCGTAGACGGAGTCCGGCGCGGCGAAATGATAGGCGCCGTCGCCGACGATCTGCACCACGCGCGCTGAGGGATTGGCGAGCTTGAGTCCGAGCGCCATGCCGCCGCTGAAGCCGAGGCCGCCGCCGGCCAGGCCCACATAGGTCATCGGCTTGGTGCGGCGAAGCTGCTGTTGCAGGATTGGCGCGTTGCGGACCGCCTCGTTGAGGACGATGTCGTCCTCCGACAGCAGCGCCTGCAACCGCGCAAACAAATAGGCCGGGTTGATCGCTCCGATCCGGCCCTTCTGTGCCGCCGCGGATATCCGTTTCGCCTGCGCGGCCTCGCGTGCCGGCTGCCAGCTCGCGATCCGGTCGCGCACTCTCGTGAGATAGGCGTCGTCGCCACGGGCAACGATGATCTCCAGCACCTGACGAAGAATGACGGCCGAATCGCCCTGAATACGGAGGTCGGTGGCAAATCCCCACATCGGGATGTCCGCCTTCAGGGCGTCGATATCGATCTGGATCCAGCGCAGCCGATCGGCGGCCTTCAGCATCTGCGGAATGAATGGCACGTCGATGTCGATGAGCAGCCCGAGATCGGCGCCGGCGACCAGCGCGGCCGGGTCGGAGCCGGCAAAGCAAGGGGAGTCCTGGCAGATGTTCATCGTGACGGGGTTGAACTCCGCGACACGGATTCCGCAGACCAGCGCCAGCCGCTCCAGCACAGAGACGGCCTCGGCGCTGCGTCCGAGATAAGCGGTCAGCGCGATCGGATTCTCCGCCTTCATCAGCGCGTCCGCGATGGCACGCGCGCGCTCCGGCTCGATCCCTCCCGCCTTGACGCTGCCACGGCGCGCGGGCGGGTAGGCCGGCATCGCCGCCTCGTCCCAGGTCTCGGCGAGGGTCTCGCGCGGCAGCATCATGTAGACCGGGCCGGGCGGATCGCTGTGCATGAACGCGGCAGCGCGGGCGACCGCCTCCTTGACGACGACACCCGACGGCAGCGTGTATTCCCATTTGACATAAGGACGCACGATGCTGCCCTGATCGAAACTCTCCTGCACGAAGTGGACGTAGGTGTCACGTCCTCCCGGCAGCTCGCCATGCATCGCGAACGGAGCCCGCCCTGCAAACAGCAGCACCGGCAGCCGGTAGCGAAAGGCGTTCTGAATCGCCATGCACGCATTCGCCGTGCCGGCATCGACATGGACGAACACGGCCTGGCCGCGGCCGGTCGCGCTCGCATAGCCCATTGCCATGTGCACCGCGACCACCTCGTGGGGACACAGGATCACCTCGGGGTGCCGTCGACCTTCGCTGTCCCAGCGTGCAATCTCCTCGATTAGCGAGACATGATCGGTGCCGAGATTGGCGAAGATGTAGTCGATGCCGATCTCGACGAGCGCCTCGAGGAAGTAATGCGCGGTGGTGTGGCGGGTCATGGCGCGACGACGCGGGTCAGGGCGACGACGGCATCGTCACGGCGCATGCTCTGACTTGCCTGTCCACGCAGGCGATCGAACAGGTCGTTGGGCTCGAGCGGTGCGGCCAAGCCGCGCCAGGCAATGTGCGAGTCCGGCCGCAGCACGAGCAGGCTGTCCGGGAAGCCATAGCCGGCCTTTGCGCGCTCGACGTCGACGAGCGTCAAGGGAACGCCCTGGCGGGCCGCGGCGTCGACCAGTGGCATGACATCGACGGCCGGATCGAACCGCACCAGCGTGTAGGCCGGGCCAAGCGCATCCAGCAGCGATCGGCCATCGGCCAGCCAGACGTGCGGCGCGCGTGCGCCGGGCACTGTGGACGCGCTGAAATGGCCCATGCCGTAGGGCGGCGGCGTCTCGCCATCGTATGAGATCGCCGGAGACCGGTCGTAGTAATAGCCGAAATTCAAGCCGGCGCAGCAATATTGCTGCACGTTGAGATCATAGGCGGCCTTGCCGACCTTGCTGCGCGCCGCGTCGCCGACGGGGCCATCGATCTCCACCTCCGCAGGCACGGCGCGTCTCTGGCTCATCACCGCGAGCGCGTGGTTCATCGCGAAGTGCGACACCTGCTCGGTGATCGGCTGCCGCTCCGCTTCGTAGGCGTCGAGCAGGGCAGGGGTGGCCCAGCCGTGGAGGACGCCGGCAAGCATCCAGCACAGGTCGACCGCATCGGCGATCCCTGCATTCATGCCGTAGCCGGCATAGGGGATCCACAGATGCGCCGCATCACCGCAGATGAAGGCGCGGCGATCGCGGAAGCGATCCGCCACCAGGCGACGTCCGATCCAGTCCTCCTTGCTGATGATCTCATACTGGAAACGGTCGTCGACACCGAGAATGGTGCGCAGTGCCCAATCGCGATCGACACTGTCGAACTCGAGCTCCTCGGCCGCGAGGTGGTTGTGGATCAGCCAGTTGTCGCGGCCGTCGATGGAGACGGTGGTGCCGCAGCGCCGCGGGTTGAGCGACATCGTCATCCAGGCCGGCTTCTGGGTGATCAGCTCCTTCAGCGCAGGAGCGTGGATGTAGGTCGACTGCACCCGCTGCACGACATCGGTGCCGCTGAGCCGTGAGCCGATGAGCTTGCGCACCGTGGAGCGGCCACCGTCGCAGCCAATCAGATAGTCGGCTGAGATGGTGATGTCCCGGCCGGCGTCGAGATCGCGCGCCCGCGCGATCACGCCGTTTTCATCCTGGTCGAACCGATCGACCTGGACGCGGTTGAGAATCGTGATGCCGCGTTGCGCCTCTGCGCAAGCGAACAGGATCGGCTCGAGATAGATCTGATTGATGCGATGGGGCGGCTCGGGCGTCGGCCAATCGGTGTCCGGCCCACCGGTTGCCGTGTAGCGGTCCTGGCGGCATGGGATCGGGATGCGCGTCAGCTCGCGGCCGACGACGGCGGTGCGATAGGCGCAGTCGTTTGGAAAATCAGCCGGCAGGCCGCCTTCGCGCACCTCGCGGACGATGCCGAGGCGGCGGAACACCTCCATCGAGCGCGCGGAGACGTGGTTGCATTTCACGTTGGGCGGCTCTCCGGCACGCCTGATCTCCGCGACCACCACGTCGATGCCGCGCGAGGCGAGATCCATGGCGGCGGTCAGTCCGACCGGGCCGGCGCCCACGATGAGCACCTGGGTTCGTATCGTCTTCATGTCGGTTCTCTTGCTTTGATCTACGCGCGCTCGGGCGTGGAGAGCGCACTGCGTTGCGCATCGTCGGCGCTCGGAAGACTGCCGCGCATGCCGAGGACCGCGAGGCCGAGGATCACCAGCGCCGAGAACAGTTGCGGTACCGCGCTGGCCTGAAACAGCGAGGAGACGTCCCATTTCGCCGCGAGCATCAACCCGCCGATCGTGACGCCGAGGATCGAGCCGAAGCGGCCGATGCCCAGTGCCCAGCCGATGCCGGTGCCGCGGATGTAGGTCGGATAGATGCGCGCCGCGTAGGCGTTGCAGCCGATCTGTCCGCCGATCACCGCGACGCCGGCAATGAAGACGGCCGGCACGAGAATCGGCAACGAGGCTCCCGCGATACCGATGGTGATGATCGAGAGGAAGCCGGCAACGTAGGTCGCGAACAGGACGCGATCGAAGCCGAACTTTTCGATCAGCAGGCCGAGCCCGACGGTGCCGAGCATGCCGCCGAGCTGGAAGGCGATGCCGACGGAGATCGCCGCCTGGACGTCGAGCCCGACACCATGTGTGAGCGTCGGCAGCCAGCTGTTGAGGAAATAGATGTCCATCATGTTCATGAAGAACATGACCCACAGCAGCAAGGTCGGCAGCAGACGCCGCTTGGTGAACAGCTGTGGCAGCAGAAAGCCCTTGCCGCTCTCCTCGATGATCGTAAAGCGCGCGTCGGCGGGCAGGCGGTCCGACGGATCGATCCGCGTCAGCAGCGCGCGCACGCGATCATTCTTGTTGTCGTCGAGGGCCAGCAGCGAGAGCGATTCCGGCAGCCAGATAATGAGGACGGGACAGAGGATGAGCGGCAGAATGCCGCCGATGAGAAAGATGATCTGCCAGCCATAGGCGGTGATGAGCTTGGCCGCGACCGCTCCGCCGATCGCCGATCCCAGCGACACCGTCATGAACATCAGCATGATCAACAGGGTCCTGCGACGCTGCGGCGAATATTCGCCGGTCAGAGCGATCGTGTTGGGCAGGACGCCGCCGAGCCCGAGGCCGGTGAGGAACCGAATGATGACGAGGTCGGATACGCTCGTGGCCTGGGTGGTCACCAGCGATCCAAGCGCGAACACGAGAACCCCGGCGACGACGAGCCATTTGCGCCCGAGATAGTCGGCCAGGGCGCCGAACACCAGCGAGCCGATCATCACGCCGAACAGGGACGCGCCAAACACCGGTCCCAGGGCGCCCGGCGCCAGATGCAGGTCCTTGCTGAGGGCAGGGGCGACGAAGCCGAGCGCCTGGGCATCGAAGCCGTCGAGCCCGACGACCAACGCGCACAGGCAGATCACCCTGATCTGGAATCCCGACAGCGGCCGCTCGTCGACGTAGCGCGTGAGATTGATCGCTTGCGTCAAATGTCCCTCCCCATGTGCTTGTTATTGCCTGGCCGCTTCACCGCAGCCGCCGGCTGTTTGCAAATATGTTGCATGATCAAACTCTTTCGATTAGCCACAAAATTCTCATTCATTCATGAGGAAAGCTAATGCCCCCGACCTTGCGGCAATTGGAGGCCCTGGTCCTGGTGTATCGGCTCGGCAGCATCACCAAGGCGGCCGCCGAGCTGCGCGTCACGCAGTCGGCGATCAGCCTGCTGATCCGACAGATCGAGGAGAACTTTCAGCTCAAGCTGTTCGATCGCACGACGCGGGCGCTGCATCCGACGGCGGCCTGCCGCGAGGCGATCACGGCGGCGGAACGCATCCTGGCGGGGACGCAGGGGCTGTCGCAGCGGATGCGCGACCTTGCCGAGATCAAGGCCGGCCGAATTTCCATCGCGGTCTCAGCGGGCGTCGCGTCGGCGCTGCTTCCACGCGTGTTTGCGACGTTTCGATCGCGCCATCCCGAGGTGCGCATCGATCTGCGTGATGTCGCGCCCGACGAACTGCTCGCGATCGTGATGGCCGGGCATGCGGAGTTCGGCCTCGGCAGCGTGGAGGACGAGGGCGTACCGGAGGTCAGAATTGAGACGCTGATGCAAAGTCCGCTCTCGGCGATCGGCATCAAGGACGGCCGGTTCGAGAAGCACCGCCGTCTGACGTGGGACGGCATCATGAGCTCCGACCTGATCACGATGCGTCACGGCACGCGCATCCGCCGCCAGATCGACGAGGCGCTGGCGGAGACCGGGCGGTCGCTGAAGCCTGCCTGGGAAGTGTCGCTGATCACGACCGCGCTGGCGCTCACGGCGGAGGGCGCCGGCATCAGCATCCTGCCCGCGCACATGCTGCCCAAGGCACAATTTCCGACCTTGGCCGCGATCCCGCTGTCGCAGCCGACGATTCATCGGCACGTCTCGCTGCTGAGCCGCGCCGACTTTGGATTGTCGCCGGCCGCCCAGCGCTTCGTCGAGATCGCAAGGGCCGAGCTGTCGCGCAAGGGCGGCTGATCACGACCTCGGAACCGGGGACGCTACTTCTCCAGCCGCTTCGCCTCGTTCCACAATTCGTCCATCTCGTCGAGCGACGCTTCTTCGAGTGTGCGGCCCTTCGCCGTCAACGCCTGCTCGATGTGCGCGAAACGGCGCTCGAACTTGGCGTTGGTGCCGCGCAATGCGGTCTCCGGATCAACCTCGGCGTGGCGGGCAAGATTGACCAGCGCGAACAGGAGATCGCCGGTCTCTTCGGTCAGCTCGGTCGCATCCTTGTTGTCGAGCGCGGCCTCGATCTCGTCGGCCTCCTCGCGGATCTTCTGCAACACCGCGCGCGGATCGTTCCAATCGAAGCCGACGGTCGCGGCCTTGCGCTGCAGCTCCATGGCGCGGACCAGCGCCGGCTGTCCGGCCTTGATGCCCGATAGCAGCGAGGACTTGCTCGTCTGCGCCTCGGGCGGCCGCCGCGCGCCGCGCTCGGCCTTCTCCTCGGCCTTGATGCGGTCCCAGGTGCCTTTGGTGGGCTGGGTGACGTTGCCGTCCTTGTCCGGGAACACATGCGGATGGCGGCGGACCATCTTCTTCGTGATGCCCTCGACGACGTCGCCGAACGCAAACGCGCCTTGTTCTTCGGCGATGCGGGCATGATAGACCACCTGCAGCAGGAGATCGCCGAGCTCCTCGCGCAGATCGTCGAGGTCGTCACGCGTGATCGCGTCCGCCACCTCATAGGCTTCCTCGATGGTGTAGGGTGCGATGGTCCGGAACGTCTGCTCGATATCCCACGGGCAGCCGGTGACCGGCGTGCGCAGCGCCGCCATGATCTCGATCAGGCGTGAGATGTCGCGGGAGGGGATCATGGGCAGGTCCTGACAGCATCGTTCGATCGGGTCCTGTATGCCCCAAGCCGCGCGCGGCTCCCAGCGAAAAGGGCGACTGCACGGGATGCGCCCGGCGGGTTGGCCCGACCCGTCGATGATGCTAAGCGGGGGCCATGAGTGAGCAGGACACGACGGCCCTGGTGCTGTTCTCGGGCGGGCAGGATTCCACGACGTGCCTGGCCTGGGCGCTCGACCGCTTCGCGCGCGTCGAGACGATCGGATTCGCCTACGGCCAGCGCCATGCGATCGAGCTCGCCTGCCGCGACCGGCTGGTCGAGGGCATCGCGCGCCTGCGCCCCGACTGGGCAGCCAAGCTCGGTGACAGCCACACGCTGGAAATTCCAACGCTGGCTGCGATCTCCGAGACCGCGCTGACGCGCGACGTCGCGATCGAGATGGGCGCCGACGGCCTGCCCAACACCTTCGTGCCGGGCCGCAACCTGGTGTTCCTGACCTTTGCGGCGGCGCTCGCCTATCGCCGCGGCATCCGCCACATCGTCGGCGGCATGTGCGAGACGGACTATTCGGGCTATCCGGACTGCCGCGACGAGACCATCAAGGCGCTGCAGAATGCGCTGAGCCTGGGCATGGCGCGCGCGTTCGAGCTGCACACGCCGCTGATGTGGCTGTCGAAGGCCGCGACCTGGCAGCTGGCGCATGACCTCGGCGGCGCCGGCCTCGTCGACCTGATCCGCGACCAGTCGCACACCTGCTATCTCGGCGAGCGCGGCGCGCGGCATGACTGGGGTCACGGCTGCGGTCACTGTCCCGCCTGCGAGCTGCGCGCCAAAGGATGGCGCGCGTACGTCGCGGCGGGCGGGCCATCCTGAATCGGAAGCGGGGCCCTCGGGCCCCGCGGAGAGCTGCGCGACAGACGAGCGCTCAGGCGGCTTCGTTGTCGGACGGCTCACGCTGGCTGACGATGACGAGATCCGCATCGGCGAGGTGGTGGCCGTCATCGGCCTCATTGGCTGCCGCGGATGCCGCCTGTGCGACGAGGCGCGCGGTGATGTCGTCCTTGGCGTCCTTGCCGCTCTTCTCCCAGGCAGGCGCGTTGAGCACGACGATGTCGTCGTCGTGGGCGGCACCGTCGTGATCGGCGGGCACGATCGACGGCGACTTCACTGGGGTGTCGACGATACGCAGGGTGGGGGCCTCGGCTTCGACCGGCTCCGCTGCGGCTGCGGCCGGTTCGTCCTCGGCCATTTCTGCCTGCTCCGGCTCGGGGGGCGCGGCCTCCTCGGCGGGGGCATCGGTGTCGGCGCTCTCAGCGCGGACCACAGCCTCGGCGGCTTCGGCGGGCTGTTCGGCGGCCGCGGCAAGGCCCTCCTTGGCCGGCGCATCATCATGCGGCGCGAGGCCGAGATGCTGCGAGATTTCCTTGATCAGCCTGTCGATCGCCACCAGCACGCGATACTCCGGGATCGAGGCCATGTGCTGCTCGAACCGGTTGCGCGCATATTGCAGCGAATCGATCACGTCGGTGGCGATGGAGGAGCCCGACGCCTCGGTGCCGTGCAGGGCTCCCGCAGCCTTCTCGGTCGAGCTCTCGATCAGCAGGAAGGCCTCGTATTGCGGAATCGATTTGAGCTTCTCGTGATAGTCCTGACGCACGCCGGCGAGCGTGTCGACGATGGTGGCGAACTCTGGCGCGGGCATTTCGACGTCCCCCTCAACTTCAGCAAAGAAGATGCGCGGGACGCTACGGACGCACTGATGAACGTTCAATTTCGAACGAATACCGCTATTCGCGGCATGAATAGCCGGCCGTTAAGACCGGACCATCAAAAGCAGGATCGTCCGCACACCGGGCATTAAGCATCCGCCAGACGCGCGCGCGAAGGGCTCAGCCGACAAAATCCTCGGGCCTGAGCTCGATCGGCTTGCCATGCGGGGTGCGATCGGCAGCGTGATCCCAGGCATTGCGGTAACGCGTCAGCGCGTCGGCGGAGGTGACGCCCTTCTCGGCGACGAGCCGCTCGAGCGTCGCGAGCCAGTGCCGGTAATAGGTATCGCCGCAATCGGGATCGCCAGACGCTTGCGCGCGCGAAATCTCCTCGGCGAGCGCAGCCGCCCATTCGGGCCAGGTAAAGAGGCCGCGGGCGTGCAGCGTGACGGCCATCGCGAAGGCGTGGGCTTCCCACGGCTCGCGAAACACGGGCCCGCTGTCGTCGACGGGAATGCCAGGCAGGGCGCGCGTCGCCGCGGCTGCCGCCTCTCGGTCGGGTGTCATCGGGCCGACTCCAGATAGGGCTCGAAGGCGTCGACCGTGACCTCCAGCAGCGGATCGGGCGCATCGGCCCACAGCTCGGCGCCGCTGAACGACACCGTGTAGAGCCATTGCGGGTCTTCGCCGCCGCCATGGGCGTTGCTGTCCGGAAACACGTGCACGCCTCTGACCGCCTCGACGCGGCCGAGATGGCCGCGCACGTAGCGCGGCAGCCGCGTATGCGTCGTCGGATGGATGTCCTTGGCGCGGACGCGGTCGCCGACCGCGAACAGCGCCGGCTTCGTCGCCGCGCGCTCGGTCGGGCCGCCGCGACGCAAGGTCGGCGCGACGGCATCGGCGGTGAGGATCTTGGCGACGGGCTTGGCCGGATGCAGCATCTTGCCGGCGATGATCTCATCCGCGTCGACCAGATGCCGCTCCTGCATCAGCCGTTCGATGCCCGCGAGCCAGATCTGGTAGTAGCTCATGCCGAGGTAATCGTCCGGCGGACGGTTCTCGCGCGCGAAGCGCGACATGTCGATGTTCCAGCCGCCGGGCGTCGCCATCGCCAGCGTCATGGCAAAGGCGCGACGCTCCCATTCGGCGTGGAACACCGGCTCGTTCGGCTCGGGGCGGACCGGACCAAAGCCGGCGATGCCGCCCATGTCATGCGCACCATCCATCAGCGGCCAACCTCGTGCGGTTGCTTCGGCAGGCCGGTGCCGATCATGCTGTCGCGCGTGACGAGCGCGGCGAGCTGATCCTCGCTCCAGCCATCGGTCCCGGCGGGACGGATCGGCAGCACGAAGTAGCGGACCTCGGCCGTCGAATCCCACACCCGGATCTTCGTCGTCGGCGGCAGCTCGAAGCCGAAATCCTTCAGGACGCCGCGCGGATCCTTCACCGCCTTGGCGCGATAGGGCGCCGATTTGTACCAGACCGGCGGCAGGCCGAGCACGGGCCACGGATAGCAGGAGCACAGCGTGCACACGACCATGTTGTGCAGATCGGGCGTGTTCTCGACCGCCACGATGTGCTCGCCCTGGCGGCCGGCATAGCCGAGCTCGCCGATCGCCGGCGTGGCGTCGGCAAGAAGGCGCGCCCGATAGGCCGGATCGGTCCAGGCCCGCGCCACGACCTGCGCGCCGTTGCGGGGACCGACCTTGCTCTCATAGGTCTCGATGAGCACGTCGAGCGCGGCGGGGTCGATATACCCCTTCTCGGTCAGGATGCTTTCGAGCGCGCGGACGCGCAGATCGGTCTCGGACAGGTCCGAGTGATCGTGCGGATGGTCGTGATGGTGATCGTGATCCGTCATGACTCAACCATAGGCGTAATCGGGCACCGCTGTCGAGCCGAGGCCGCTACGAACCCACGGTGCGAGCAGTCGCGTTTCACTGCCGCCGCAGCCGTGCGGCGGTCACAATGCCGAGCGCGGCGTCCTCGGTCATTGACGCGCCGATTCCGGACGCAGATGTGATCGGGGCCGCTCCATTGCCGCCATCTCGGGCGGTTCAAATCGGAGCCCAGATATGGTTCGTAGTGCTTTCGCCGTTCCGATCGGGCACGATAGCAGCAGAGGTTTGAGGTTCATCAATGCCGAACGACGTCTCCCGCCGTGATCTTGCGAAGCTGGCCGGGCTGGCCGCCCTCGGGGCTGCCAATGGCCCGGCGCAAGCGGAGGAGGGCGCGGTGAAGGAGGACATCGGGCGGCGGTTTCCCGCCGATTTCGTGTGGGGGACGGCGACGTCGTCGTACCAGATCGAGGGCGGGGCTACGGCCGATGGCCGCGGGCCGTCGATCTGGGACGTGTTCACGCATTTGCAGGGCAACATCGAGGACGGCAGCACCGGCGACGTCGCCTGTGATCACTACAACCGCTACAAGGACGACGTGCGGCTGATCAAGGAGCTCGGCTGCCGGGCCTATCGGTTCTCGATCGCCTGGCCCCGGCTGTTTCCCGACGGCGGGCTGACGCCCAATCCGAAGGGCCTCGACTTCTACAACCGGCTCGTCGACGAGCTCCTGGCGAACGGCATCACGCCGTACGCAACGCTGTATCATTGGGATCTGCCGCAGGCGCTGCAGGACCGTGTCGGCGGCTGGCTCTCGGCCGACACGGCCAAGGCCTTTGCGCATTATGCGGGCTACGTCGCGCAGCATCTCGGCGACCGTGTCAAGACCATCTTCACCATCAACGAATGCGGCCGCTTCGTCCCGTTCGGCTACGGCCTCGGCGTCGACGCGCCCGGGCTGAAGCTGCCGCAGCAGCAGGTCAACCAGGCGCGCCATCACGTGGCGCTGGCGCACGGTCTCGCCGTCCAGGCCATCCGCTCCGGCGGGCGCGCCGGCATGCGCGTCGGCATGGCCGAGAACATCACGGCCTGCCTGCCGGCGATCGACACGCCGGAGAACATCCGCGCCGCCGAGATCGCGACGCGCGAATTGAATGCCGGCTTTCTCAACGTCATCCTCGAGGGGCGCTATACCGAAGGGTTCCTGGCGTGGTCCGGCAAGGACGCGCCGAAGTTTACCGCCGACGAACTGAAGATCATTTCGGCGCCGGTCGATTTCGTCGGCCTCAATATCTACGCGCCGCAAGCCTATGTCGTCGCGTCGGACCGCGCGGCCGGATTCGACGTGCTGCCGATGCCGTCCTCGTTCCCGCACATGAGCTCACCCTGGCTGCTGGTCGGTCCGGAGACGGCCTATTGGGTGCCGAAGCTCGCCGCCAAGATCTGGAATCTCCAGACCATCTACATCACCGAGAACGGCACCTCCTCGGACGACAAGCTGACCGCCGATGGCAAGGTCCACGACCTCGACCGCGTGATGTATCTGCGCAACTATCTCGCCCAGCTGCAGCGCGCAACGTCCGAGGGCGTGCCCGTGAAAGGCTACTTCCTGTGGAGCCTGCTGGACAATTTCGAGTGGGTGTTCGGCTACAAGCAGCGCTTCGGCATCTATCACGTCGACTTCGACACGCAGGTGCGCACGCCCAAGCTCAGCGCGTCGTACTACCATCACGTGATCAGCCGCAACGCCGTGAGCGCGTGAAGCGCCGCGACGCCACCCGGGGTCCAGCCGGACGCAGTCCGCGCCATTCAGGCGGCCAATGTGCCGTCGGCATCCGGCGCATTGAGTGTCGGCACGCCGGCCTTCACGCCGCGATTGCAAATTCATGATGCGGAAAGCACACCTTGTGCGACTCTTTTGCGCGCATGCCGTTTTCGTGGCGAAAGCTGGCTGCAGATGACGTAAACCGGCAATCTGCCGGCCCCTCAAGCGAGTTTTCCAGCATGCAAGTTTCCGTTGTTTGTCCGCCAGCCGTCCGCGCCGGCGTTCTGTTCTGCGTCCTCGGAGTGATCGCTGGCTCCAGCGCCTGGGCTCAGGGAGCCGCGAACGATGCGGCCAAGCCCGCCACGGAGCAGTCTGCCGCGCCGACGGCCGACAAGCCCGCAGAGTCCGAGCCGAAACCCGCGGTCGCTGAAACCAGGCCCGCCGAGCAGCCCTCGGATGCCGCCGGCAAGCCTGCGGCCGAGCCTGAGAAGACGGCCGAGAAGCCCGGCGAGCCAGCCGCTGCGGACGCCAAGCCCGTTCAGGCCACAGACAGCGCGAGCCAGCCGCCGGCGGACAAGGCATCGACTGAAAAAGCCGCGACGGATGCTGCGGCCGAGAGCAAGCCGGCCGAGGCCAAATCCGAGACCAAGGTCGAACCGAACTCCGGCACCGACGTCGGCCAGAAGCCGGCCGTGACCGAGTCGAAACCGGCAGAGCCCACTCTGGCCGTTCAGCCCGCTGCCGTCGCCAAGGACGCGCCCGCATCGGAGAAGGTCGAGGAGAAGGCCGCCGAGAGCAAGCCCGCGGCGGCGCCGGCCGAGCCCAAGAAATCCGAGCCGCCGGCCGCAGCTTCTCCCGCGGCCACGCCGGAGAAGGCGGCTGCGAAGCAGAACACCGCAACCACGTCAGCCAAGCCCGAACGGCACGGCCAAGCGCATCACCATGCCGAGGACGACGCCAAGCCCGCCAAACGCGAGCACCGCGCCCGCAAGCCCAAGAGCCAAACGAACAGCGAAATGAAGCGGGAGGCGAAGAGGGGTGGTGCCAGCTGCAAGAGCTTCCGCACCTATGACGCGGAGAAGGGCACCTATCGGGGCTACGACGGGCGCGTTCACACCTGCTCGTAAGGAGCGATCGGAAAGTGGTGCATCGGCGGCGGCCAAGACCGCCACCGATCGCCGCTGCCGATCACACCATCAACGCGGCATCGGCGGCTGAATGCCCGAGGTGTTGCGGGTAAAGAGTGTCCCGAACGTCGAGCCCTGCGGCTGCGCCGGCTGCGGACGGGCCATTCCCGTCGTGGTCCGCTGCTGCGGCGTCACGATGATCTGCTGGGGCGGGCCCGGGGGGACCGCAGTGCCGCGTGCCTGCACCGCCTGGTTCGTCATCCGCGACACCAGTCGCATCAGCTGATCCTGGCCGGCCTGCAGTTGCTCGATGGCGCGGGTGTGATCGCGGCTGGCCTGATCCTGCGTCGACTTGATCTGCTCGATGCCCTGCTGCAGCTCGGCGATGTCGCGCGCCATCCTCTGCATCAACGTTCCCGGCTCACGGGCGCCGGTGGTGTCCTCCGCTCCCCTCAGTGAGGCATTCGACATCATGGCATCCTCGCTGCCCTGCTGGACCGACGCCTCATCCTGCGACGCTTCGCTGGCGCCCGGCATCCAGCGGTCCATCAGCGAGGTGCCGGCGTCGCGCTGCGACCAGGCGACGGAGCCACCGACCAGCACGACCAGCAGAGCGAGGCCAACGGCGTTGCGCCCGCGCAGCTTGCCGAGCGGCGCCTTCATCCGCGCCCAGCGGCTGGCCCCGCTGCCTGTCGCCTCGCTCGTGCTCGCCGCCGCCGCATCCGCCGCCACACCCGGCTTCTCGATTGCCGCGAGCCGCGTATCGATCCGGGTCAGCACCTCGCGCAGCACCCGCCGGTACAGTTGATCGTAGCTTGCCTTCTCGGGCTTCTCCGGGGCGAGGCCGATCTCGCTCTGATCAATCTGTTGCACGTTCTGTGTGGACTGCATTGCTGATCCCCAAACCCCTTAGCCCGCCGCCGACGCCGCTGTTCTCTTTGAATTTTCAAACGTGACTCGACCCGCCGCTTTGGCCGAAAGCAAGACAGCGTCGTGACGAGGAGGGGGCCTTTTCGGACCATCTCTCCCTCGCTGCAGCGCCAGCAGATCGCTTCGAGAGGCTTGAATCCGCCCTTGGTTGCGCACCGCCGAGCCTTCGAGGTACTATCCGACCGATGTTTTTGGGGATTGGGGCCGGTGCAAAGCTTGATTGTCATTGCGCGCGCAGTGTTGTGCGCAGCGTTCGTAGTCCTTAGCGTTCACGTGCAGGCCGCGCCAGCGGATGAGGCCACGCGCAAGGCTGAATTGATGGCGGCCTGGCAGGCGGCGAGCCAGGCGGGCACCGACGGACCAAGCGACATCGTGCTGATCGATCAGGGCACGCTGAAGCTGCCGGCCGACTACTTCTACGTGCCGAAGAGCGAAGGTCTGCGGGTCCTACGCGCGCTCGGCAACGTCGTCAACGACGTGACCTTCGTCGGGCTGGTCGTCGGCAGACGCCAGAACGACGATTGGATGGTGGTCATCAAGCACATCAAGGACGGCTACATCAAAGACGACGACGCCAAGAACTGGAACGCGGACGATCTCCTGAGCAACCTTCGCGCCGGCGCCGAGGAGGCGAACAAGGACCGTGCGGCGCGCGGATTTCCGGAAATGGCCGTCGTCGGCTGGGTCGAGCCGCCGGCCTACGATGCCACGACGCATCGTCTCGTCTGGTCGCTGCTCGCGAAGGAGAAGGGCCAGCCCGACGATGCGCCGAAGAACGTCAACTACAACACCTACGCGCTCGGGCGTGACGGCTATTTCAGCCTGAACCTCCTGTCCGGCTCGGAGCGGATCGCGGGGGACAAGGCGGTGGCGCACGAGCTGCTGTCCGATCTCTCCTACAATGCCGGCAAGCGCTATGAGGATTTCAGCGCGAGCACGGATCGGATCGCCGAATATGGATTGCTTGCGCTGGTCGGCGGCGTTGCCGCCAAGAAGCTCGGACTGCTGGCGCTCGCCGGCGCCTTCGTCCTGAAGTTCGCCAAGATCATCATCTTCGCGGTCATCGGGTTCGGGGCTGCGGTCATGAACTTCTTCCGCCGCAAGTCGCGCAACGACAACGCCGGCGGAGCTGCGTGAAAGCCCTCCTGCTGATCCTGTTCTCCGGCCTGAAATGGGGCAAGCTCGCGATGAGCGGCGGCACCATGCTGCTGTCGCTGGTCGTGTATGCCGGCATCTGGGGCTGGCGCTATGCCGCCGGATTCATCGCGCTCCTGTTCGCCCATGAAATGGGGCACTACATCGCGGCGCGCCAGCGCGGCCTCAACGTCGGCGCTCCCGCCTTCATCCCCTTCGTTGGCGCCTGGATCGCGCTCAAGGAGCAGCCGGTCGACGTCGAGACGGAAGCCTATGTGGCACTCGCCGGTCCGCTGGTCGGGACCGCCGCCGCGCTTGCGGTCTATCTGTGGGCGCGATCGGACGACAGCAATCTGCTGCTTGCGATCGCCTATTCCGGTCTGTTCCTCAACCTGTTCAACCTGCTGCCGATCTCGCCGCTGGACGGCGGCCGCGTCACCAGCGTGCTGAGTCCGCGCATCTGGCTGCTTGGCGTTCCCATGCTGCTGACCTTGATGCTCTATCGGCCGAGCCCGATGCTGATCATCATCGCCATCCTCGCAGCCCCGCAACTGATGAAGGCCTGGCGCTACGATCCCGGCGCGCCCGAGAACGTCGCCTATTACGGTACGACGCTGCAGACCAAGCTCGAATATGCCGGGACCTATCTCGCGCTGGCGGCGCTTCTCGCCGTCATGACCTACGACGTGCACGAGATGCTTGGGCACTTGCGTCAGCTTGGCTGAGTGCTGTTGAGGTCGCCGCTTCAGTTGAGAAGCTTCATGTAGGTCAAGGCGCCGCCTCGTCGTGAGGACATGGGCCTTCCTCAGCGTCCGAGGTCGCCGACTTCTCCGACCTCATCCGCGACGTGCTGCTGGTCGATCACAACGTCAAGAGCGTGTCGGCGCTGGTCGATCGCGTGCTCGCGATGTATCTCGGCGAGAAGATCGCCGAGGGCAGGGCGACCGAGGTGATGCAGGACGAGACCGTGCGCCGCGTCTATCTCGGCGGCGCGCTGGTCTCGACCGCGCGGCCCGAAGCGAGCTTCAAGGACGTCACGCCGGCACTGCAGGTCGACAATGTCGGCGTGCTCTACGGCAAGGCGCAAGCGCTACAGGACGTCTCGCTGCACGTCCACGAGGGCGAGTTCGTCTCGGTCGTCGGCCTCAACGGCGCCGGCAAGACGACGCTGTTCAACGCGATCTCGGGACTGGTGCCGTATTCGGGCGAGGTGAAGTGGGCAGGGCGCAGCCTTGCCGGCGGGACGGCGGCGCAGATCGCGCGATCCGGCATCGTGCAGTGTCCGGAAACGCGCGAATTGTTCGGCGACATGAGCGTGCGCGAAAATCTCGAGCTCGGCGGCAATGCGCTGCCCGACACCGAGCGTGCCGAGCGGCTCGAATGGCTGTTCGGGCTGTTTCCGATCCTCAAGTCGAGGCAGCCGCAGCTGGCGCGCACGCTGTCCGGCGGCGAGCAGCAGATGCTGGCGATCGCGCGCGCGCTGATGATGAAGCCGAAGCTCCTGATCCTCGACGAGCCGACGCTCGGACTTGCGCCGGTCATCCTGGAAACCTTGTCGAAGGCGCTCGATCGACTGCGCGAGACCACCAAGATCACGGTGCTGCTCGGCGAACAGAACGTCACTTTCGCGCTCCCGCACGCCGACCGCGTCTACGTGCTGGATCATGCCAAGATCGTCTGGGAAGGCCCGCCGGAACGCTTCGAGGCGGAGGCTGCGGCGAACTATCTCTGAGGGACAGGAGCAGGGGTGCCCAGCTCCCTGCCCGGATCTCATTCGTTCGGAGCTACGGGAAACGGGGCGGGCGCGCCTGGGGCGGCCGGGGCGCGAGGCGCGCCGCTGCGCCGACGGTCGTCGGCTCGGTCTTCGCTGCGCGGAACGCGCGCGCGAGCTGGTCCTGGCTCGCCTGCAGCTGTTCGATCGCCCTGGCGTGATCGCGGTTGGCCTGCTCCTGGCTGGCCTTGAGCTCCTGAAACCCGCTCTTCAGTTCGGCGACATCATGCGCGATCTTCTCGATCAGCGGCGCGACGTCCCGGTCGGGAGCGGGCGGCATGTCATGCTCCGGCGTTGCCTCCGCCATCGCGGAGGATGGATCGCTGGAGCGCGTTGATACTGATGCTGATGATGTCTCGGGTGTCGGCGAAACGGATGGTGAAGGCGAGGAAGGGGCCGTCTCTGCCGTCTCTGCCGCGCTCGATCCGCTCGCCGCCGTCTCCGGTGACCCGGCCGGATTCACCGTCTGAGCGTTCTCACGCCGGATGGATTGAACCGCCGCTTCGATCCGGTCGGTGACGGAGGTGATGGTCTCGGTATGGTCCCGCGCCAGGGTGACGGCAGCGCCGACGAGCCCGGCTGACGCTATCAGCGTGATCATCGCCCGCAATACGGGCCGGCGCCGGGCCGGAGGAGGCGTTTCCACGGGCTCGCTGCCTGCAGCGGGGTCGGCAGCCTCGACTGCATCAGCGGCGGCCTGGGCCTCGATGGCGGCGATCCGCTGGTCGATACGTGCGCGCACCTCGGCCAGCACCCGCTGATAGATCTCCTCGCAGATATCGTCGTCGGGCGGCAGCGCGACATCACCCGGATCAACTTCCTTCGGCGTCGACTGAACTGGCATGTCTTCGGGTCCCATTCGCGATACGCCCGTGCCCAATCCTGAAGGATGCGCTTTTGACCTCCGGGCTTTGACCAAACGAAGACTGCGGGGTGACAAGGCGGGGGCGATTTCGCACAGGCGCCGACGTGCGCTGGGCGGGCCGTTGTGCGGCTTCTTCACGTCAGGGCCGCCCATAAGCAATTCGCATAAGGTATATTATGGAATATTTATATGATTAGGGAATTCATAGACTTGCGGCCAACACCTCAAACTCTGCCGTAGCACCGAGCCTGCAGCCCGCGTCGCGAGCACGACCATCGCCGCTCGCCATTGGCGCCTGAAACCCGCGCCAAGGCGCCCGCAGCGAACGCCGCATATTGCTGCTGCGGCTCATCGCTGCAATAAGCGCTGATGACGCTGCTGACGTCGCGGGATTCGGACCGCGCCATCATGCGGCGACTGGATGCAACAAGAAGAAGCTTCTCAGGGAGAAACGAGCATGAGCCTGTCACGACGCGCGCTGCTGAAGGCCTCCGCAGCGTCAGCCGTACTGGGTGGGATCGCGGCGCCGCATGTGGCGCGCGCCCAGAGCGCCGAATTCACCTACAAGTACGCCAACAACCTGCCCGACACCCATCCGCTCAACGTTCGTGCCAAGGAGATGGCGGCGGCGATCAAGGCCGAGACCAACGGCAAGTTCGACTTGCAGATCTTCCCGAACAACCAGCTCGGATCCGACACGGACATGCTGAGCCAGATCCGCTCCGGCGGCGTCGAGTTCTTCACGCTGTCCGGGCTGATCCTGGCGACCCTGGTGCCGGCGGCCTCGATCAACGGCATCGGCTTCGCGTTCCCGGACTACGACACGGTCTGGAAGGCCATGGACGGCGATCTCGGCGCTTACGTGCGCGGCCAGATCAACAAGGCCGGCCTGGTGGTCATGGACAAGATCTGGGACAACGGCTTCCGCCAGACGACGTCGTCGACCAAGCCGATCAATGGGCCCGACGACCTCAAGGGCTTCAAGATCCGCGTGCCGGTGTCGCCGCTGTGGACCTCGATGTTCAAGGCATTCGAGGCGGCGCCCGCCTCGATCAATTTCAGCGAGGTCTATTCGGCGCTGCAGACCAAGGTCGTCGAGGGCCAGGAAAACCCGCTGGCGATCATCTCGACCGCCAAGCTCTACGAGGTGCAGAAATACTGCTCGCTGACCAACCACATGTGGGACGGCTTCTGGTTCCTGGCGAACCGCCGCGCCTGGGAGGCCGTGCCGGCCGACATGCGAGCCATCGTTGCCAAGCACATCAATGCGGCCGCCGTGAAGGAGCGTGAGGACGTCGCCAAGCTCAATGCCGGCCTGCAGCAGGAGCTCGCGTCGAAAGGCTTGACGTTCAATCAGCCCAACGTCGCGCCGTTCCGCGACAAGCTGCGCTCCGCCGGCTTCTATGCCGAGTGGAAGGGCAAATACGGCGATGAAGCCTGGGCGCTCTTGGAAAAGGCCGTCGGCAAGCTGTCCTGACGGGTTGATGGCTGAGGCGCGTTCGGGTGACGTCATGGCGCATGCCGAGTTCACGGAAATCGCGATCGGCGAGGTGATCATCGAGTCCCCTCGCCGCCGGTCGTTTCTGGATACGCTCGACGCGGGGCTGGGTCTCCTGGTGGAGATTCCCGCTGCGCTATTGGTCGTGGCCGAGGTTGTCATCCTGTTCGCCGGCGTCGTCGCGCGCTATGGCCTGCACCGGCCGCTGATCTGGTCGGACGAACTGGCCTCGATCCTGTTCTTGTGGCTAGCGATGCTCGGCGCTGTCGTCGCATTCCGCCGGGCCGAGCATATGCGGATGACGGCGGCCGTCGCCATGGCGGGCCCTCGACTAAGGGCCTTCCTGGACGTCGCGGCGACCGTCGCGGCGCTGGCATTCCTGCTGATGGTGGCTTGGCCGGCCTATGAATACGCCTATGAGGAAAGCTTTATCACCACACCGGCGCTGCAGATCGCAAATATCTGGCGGGCGGCGGCGTTGCCGATCGGCATCGGTCTGATGGCGATGTTTGCGGTGCTGCGGTTGGCGCGGTGCGGCGACCACCGGCTAATCCTGGGCGCGATTCTATCGGTTGCCGTCATTATCGGGCTTTACTGGTATGTGCTCCCTCACCTGTGGGTGCTACCGCTTCCCAAACCGGCGAGTTGGCTCGGGGCGCTGGCTGTTGGTACCTGCTTGGCAGTGCTGTTTGCCTTCCTGCTGCTATCGCGCATCAGCCAGAACAGGTTGGTCGTAGGCGCGATCATGTGTGTCGTTGCTGTCATCGCGCTGTTCTGGCTGGCGCAGCCGGCGCTCAAGCCGCTCGGCAACCTCAACCTGATCATCTTCTTCGTCGGCGTGGTCGGCTTGTGCGTCTTCGCCGGCGTGCCGATCGCGTTCGCCTTCGGGCTCGCGATCTTCGGCTATCTGGCGCTGACGACGCGCACGCCGCTGATGGTGCTGGTCGGGCGCATGGACGAGGGCATGAGCCATCTCATCCTGCTGTCGGTGCCGCTGTTCGTCTTTCTCGGATTGCTGATCGAGATGACCGGCATGGCCCGCGCCATGGTCGCGTTCCTGGCGAGCCTCTTGGGGCACGTCCGCGGCGGGCTGCACTACGTGCTCGTCGGCGCGATGTACTTGGTGTCCGGCATTTCCGGCGCCAAGGCGGCCGACATGGCCGCGGTCGCGCCGGTGCTGTTTCCGGAGATGAAGGCGCGCGGCGCCAAGCCCGGCGATCTCGTCGCCCTGCTCGCCGCCACCGGCGCACAGACCGAGACCATTCCGCCGAGCCTGGTTCTGATCACGATCGGCTCCGTCACCGGCGTGTCGATCGCGGCGCTGTTCACTGGTGGTCTGCTGCCGGGCGTGGTGCTGGCGATCACGCTGTGCGCGCTGGTGTGGTGGCGTTACCGCAACGAGGACATGAGCGGCGTCCGCCGCGCGACCGGAGCCGAGATCGGCAAGGCCTTCATCGTCTCGCTCCCTGCCCTGGCCCTGCCCTTCGTGATCCGCGCTGCCGTCGTCGAGGGCGTCGCGACGGCGACGGAGGTTTCGACCATCGGCATCGTCTATGGCGTGCTGGCGGGCCTGTTGGTCTATCGCCGCTTCGACTGGCGCCGGCTGATGCCGATGCTGATCGAGACGGCGGCGCTGTCCGGCGCCATCCTGCTGATCATCGGGACTGCGACCGGCATGGCCTGGGGCCTGACGCAGTCCGGCTTCTCGCGCGCGCTGGCGGCGGCCATGACCGGGCTGCCGGGCGGCCCGGCGACGTTCATCGCGGTCTCGATCGTCGCCTTCACGATCCTGGGCAGCGTGCTCGAGGGCATTCCGGCGATCGTGCTGTTCGGCCCGCTGCTGTTTCCGATCGCGCGTGCCGTCGGCGTGCACGAGGTGCATTATGCCATGGTGATCATCCTGGCGATGGGAATTGGCCTGTTCGCACCGCCGTTCGGAGTCGGATATTACGCCGCCTGCGCGATCGGCCGGGTCGATCCCGCCGAGGGCATCCGTCCGATCTGGGGCTACCTGCTGGCGCTTCTCATCGGCCTCATCATCGTTGCGATTTTTCCGTGGATTTCGATCGGGTTCCTGTAAACTCTTCAGATGACGAGGGAGGGTGGTGATGAGCACGAACCAGTATCAGCTCGGTCTGGACAAGACGCCGGCCAACTACGTGCCGCTGACCCCGCTCAGCTTCCTGGCCCGCAGCGCGGCCGTCTATCCCGACCACGTCAGCACGGTCTATGAAGGCCGCAGCTTCACCTGGCGCCAGACCTATGACCGCTGCCGGCGCTTCGCGTCGTACCTCGAGGGCCGCGGCATCGGCGTTGGCGACACGGTGGCGGCGATGCTGCCGAACATCCCGGCGATGAACGAGGTCCATTTCGCCGTGCCGATGGCCGGCGCCGTGCTCAACACGCTCAACATCCGCCTCGATGCGGCGGCGATCGCGTTCCAGCTCGATCACGGGCAGGCGAAGATCATCCTGGTCGATCCGGAATTCTCCGGTGTGATCAGCGAAGCGCTGAAGCTGATGAGCGGCGCAAAGCCGTTCGTGATCGACGTCGACGACGCCTCCTATGCCGGCGGCAGCCGCATCGGCGAGATCGAGTACGAAGCCGCCGTCGCCTCGGGCGATCCGCTGTTCGAGCCGCGCCGTCCGGCGGACGAATGGGACGCGATCGCGATGAGCTACACCTCGGGCACCACAGGCAATCCCAAGGGCGTCGTCACCCATCACCGCGGTGCCTATCTGAACGCCGTCAGCAACATTCTCGCCGGCGGGCTCGGCCAGCATCCGGTCTATCTGTGGACGCTGCCGATGTTCCACTGCAACGGCTGGTGCTTCCCCTGGACCATGGCGGCGGCGGCCGGCGTCAATGTCTGCCTGCGCAAGGTGGAGCCGACGAAGATATTCGAGCTGATCAAGACCCACGGCGTCACCCACATGTGCGGCGCGCCGATCGTCTACAACGTGCTGATCAATGCGCCGGACGCGCCCAAGGGCAAGCGCGACAAGCCGGTCGTCGGCTTGATCGCAGGCGCCGCTCCACCGGTGGCCGTGCTGGAAGGCGCCGAGAGCATCGGCATCAAGCTGACCCATGTCTACGGCCTGACCGAGGTCTATGGCCCCGCCTCCGTCTGCGCCGAGCAGCCGGGCTGGGACGACCTGCCCGCGCCCGAGCGCGCCCGCCTGAAGCGCCGTCAGGGCGTGCCTTATCCGCTGCAGGAGGCGGTTACGGTGATCAATCCGGAGACGATGCAGGAGGTGCCGCGCGACGGCGAGACCATCGGCGAGGTCATGTTCCGGGGTAACATCGTCATGAAGGGCTATCTCAAGAACGAGAAGGCCACGCAGGAAGCGTTTGCCGGCGGCTGGTTCCACACCGGCGATCTCGGCGTGCTCGACGAGCACGGCTACGTCATCATCAAGGACCGCTCCAAGGACATCATCATCTCCGGCGGCGAGAACATCTCCTCCGTCGAGGTCGAGGACATCCTCTACAAGCACCCCGCCGTGCTGTTCGCCGCCGTCGTCGCCAAGCCCGATCCGAAATGGGGCGAAGTGCCCTGCGCCTTCGTCGAGCTGAAGGATGGCGCCGAGGCGACCGAAGCCGAGATCATCGCCTATTGCCGCAGCCACATGTCCGGCTTCAAGACGCCCAAGGTCGTGGTGTTCGGCCCGATCCCGAAGACGTCGACGGGCAAGATCCAGAAATTCCTGCTGCGCAATCAGATCGACTCGGCCAAGGCGATCTCGGCGTAAGCCAAGACATGCGCATGAGCGAGGCGCACGCGTGCGCCATGCTCATGCGGTCTCCGGCATGGTGGTGTCTTCGTTGCCTCTGCGATACTCGAGAATGTCACCGGGCTGGCAGCGCAGCACCTCACATATCCGCGCAAGGGTGTCGAAACGCACGCCCTTCACCCGGCCCGATTTCAAGAGCGAGACGTTCTGCTCGGTGATACCGATGCGTTCGGCGAGCTCCTTGGATCGCATCTTGCGGCGCGCCAGCATGACGTCGAGATTGACGATGATCGGCATCACGCCTCACACGATGCTGGCGTTCTCTTCGGCGATCCGGGTCGCCTCAGCCATGACCCAGGCGACGGCGAGCAGCACGCTGCCAACGATCAGCGCGATGTAGTCGTTGACCGAGAGCGCGATACCGAGTTGCCGGCTGCCAGGTGGATTGCTGATGGTGAAGGCGATCAGCAGGGCCGTCGACGACAGCGGACCGAGCAAGGCCTGCGCCAGGACCGTGACGGCGAAATCGCGCAAGCGGCGCGCTGTCGCCAGCGTGAAAACCATCCCTTCCGCAAAATCCAGGAACAGGGCTCTCACCTGCCACAACCCGTACAGCATCACGCCGACCGGGATCGCAGTCAACGCCGCGCCCAAAAGCACGCGATCCGGCGTGGTTTGCAGCTCCGCGCCAGCCGTGCCGAGGCGCGCCAGGAGCAGACCTCTCGTCCACTCCGGAATCACAAAGACGAGACACGTCGCGGCGGCGATCAAGACGATGCCGAGCCCCGTGATCCAGGCCATTACCCGGGAGAAGTGGCGCAGGCGACGGGATTGATCCGCACGGTCCACCATGACGAGCCTCCTATTGACCAGTGAATATTTTATCGTATTACGATAATTAATGACTGTCAAACGAAGGCTCCTCCTCATGCCCATGCATCCCTTCAAGCGGCTCGTTCTGGCCATCGGACTAACGTTGAGCGCTGTTGGTTGTGGCCATATGCCGGTGACCTCAATGGTCAAGCTGGCCCGGGTCGATTTCCAGACCAGCGACCCCGCACAGCTGCGCGCGGCCGTGAGACTGCCCACGAGTCTGCGGCCGCTGCCAGGTGGCGTGGTGCTGAGGATTGCCGTGAAACGCGGGCGCGGCGCGGAACAGCAGCGGGACTTCGTGCTGCGGGAAATTCCGGATCCCCCGGCTCTGGCGCAGGAGGCCGGAGCCGGCACGCGCATCTACGCCTACCGCCTCGAGGAGGCCGACACGGCGCGTCTACAGTCTTTTCGCGCCGAGCTGATGGCGGAAAAGAACTCTGCCGGTGGCGGATCGATCACGATCTCGGTCGCGCCGAAGGCCTGCACCACCGTAGCGCTGCCGGCTGGCCCCATCAACTTCACGACCTATCTGAGGACATCGGAGACCATCGACTATGTTACGCTGGCACGTGACGTCGATCTGCGCTCGATTGCTCCTGATCAGGCCGTGGTCGATGGCATTCCGCGCTGCCCCACCTGAGCTCGCTACGCGTCTCGTGTCTTCTCCGCGTAATATTGCGGCGCCTCGCGGCGGTCGTACATGCCGTAGTCGCGGGTGACCTCGACGATACGGATGTTGTCGGCACCCGGCTCGGTGAGCAATTGTTTGCTCAGCGCAAGGCCGGTGGCCTCGTCCGGCAGCTCGACGAGATGCGCGAAGCGGCCCTCGCGATAGACGCTCGAGAAGCTCGCGACCGGCAGGTCGGTCACGCTGCCCAACTGCGGCCTCGCCGTCTCGACGGCCAGCACATACGTCGGCGCCCGCCGCTTCGGATCATTGTAGGTGCCGCGCCGCTCCGGCTGCCAGGCGGCCTGCCCTGGCCTGATTTCGTGGACCAACTCGGCGATACGCAGGCGATAGTCCGAGAACACCTTGTCGCGGCCGAGGGTCTGGATGTCGTGATGATGGGCGTGGACGCGCCAGGCGGTCATGGCGCCCTCGTCCTGCCAGATCTGATAGGAGAGGATAAGATTGTCACGCGACAGGCTCCTGAAGCGGTCAAGGAACAGGCAGCCGCCGAGCGCATCGAGCTCGGGCCGCAGCGCCGCGGCGAGTTGCAGATATTGGTCGAGCCGACCTGGCTTGACCTCGACCTCGAAGAACAGCGACAGCATGGCAAGGCTGCTCCTTGTTAGTTCGCGAACATGATAGTCGCTGCGTAGGGTGGGCAAAGCGGCGCCGTTAGGCGCCGCGTGCCCACCGTCGGGCGGCGGACTCAAGAAGCAAGATGGTGGGCACGGCGCCATCGCAATCCCGCATGGGGAGAGAGCGCGGCCGCGCCTTTGCCCACCCTACGAATCCAGCTCCAGTCGCATGCCGTCATACGCCGGTACCACGCCATCGGGTAGGCTCTGGCGCAGCACCTCGTAGTCGAGATCGGCGGTCATGTTGGTGATGACGGCGCGCTTCGGCTTGAAGCGCTCGATCCAGGCGAGCGCGTCGTTGACCGAGAAATGGCTCGGATGCGAGGCAGGGCGCAGGCCGTCGACGATCCAGAGGTCGAGATCCTCCAGCGCGCCCCAGCTCTCCTCGGGGATGTCGTTGAGGTCCGGCGTGTAGGCGGCATCGCCGATGCGATAGCCGAGCGCGGGGATGTTGCCGTGCTGGACCAGGAACGCCGTCAGCTTCAGCTCGCCGCCCTTGCCTTCCACCGCCTGGGTCTCGCCGGCTTCGATCGCATGCTGGGTCAGGATCGGCGGATAGTCGCTGCCCGGTGGCGAGATGAAGCAATAGGAGAACCGGTGCATGATGTCCTTGGCGGTCGACTGGTTCAGATAGACCGGAATGCGCCGCCGCTGATGCATCACCACCGAGCGCAGATCGTCGATGCCATGGGTCTGGTCGGCATGCTCATGCGTCAGGAACACCGCGTCGATGTGATCGACCTCGGTGTCGATCAGCTGCTCGCGCAGATCGGGCGAGGTGTCGATCACGACGCGGGTGACGCCATGCGCGCCGCGGCGCTCGGCCAGTAGCGAGCAGCGCCGCCTGCGGTTCCTGGGATTGTTCGGATCGCAGGCGCCCCACCCGAGCGCCGGGCGCGGCACGCCCGCGGAGGAGCCGCAGCCGAGGATTGTGAGCGTCAGCGTCATGCAGCCTCCTGTGGCCGCGGCACCTTCGAGAACAGCTTGAAGAAGGTCTCGGTGGTCTGGCGCGAGAACTCCTCGAGCGAGACGCCGCGCGCGTCTGCCAGCACCTTCGCGGTCTCGACGACGTAGGCGGGCTCGTTGCGCTTGCCGCGAAACTTGCCGGGCGCCAGATATGGCGCATCGGTCTCGACCATGATGCGGTCGGCGGGCACCTCGGCGGCGAGCGCGCGCAATGCCTCGGACTTCTTGAACGTCACGATGCCCGTGAACGAGATGTGCAGTCCGAGATCGATCGCCTTCATCGCCAGCTCACGCCCGCCGGTGTAGCAATGCAGCACGGCCTTGAAAGGTCCGCGCGCCATTTCCTCGTCGAGGATGCGGCTGCACTGCTCGTCGGCCTCCCGGGTGTGGATCACCAGCGGCAGGCCGGTGGCGCGCGCCGCCGCGATGTGCGCGCGAAAACCACGCTCCTGGGCGTCCTTAGAGCCGTGGTCGTAGAAATTGTCGAGTCCGGCCTCGCCGAGCGCGACCACCTTGGGATGGCGCGTCAGCGCGATCAGCTCCTCGGCCGGAATGCCGTCCTCCTCGTCCGCGTTGTGCGGATGGGTGCCAACCGAGCAGAAGACGTTGTCGAAACGCTCGGCGATGGCGAGCAGCTCAGGAAGCCGCCGCACCCGCGTCGAGATCGTCACCAAGCGGCCGACGCCGGCGGCGGCGGCACGCGTGACGATGCCATCCAGATCGTCGGCGAAATCCGGAAAGTCCAGATGGCAATGGCTGTCGACCAGCATCACGCCGCCGTCGGCTCGATGTAGCGCGGGAACACCGCCTGGGGCGCCGGCAGCTGCGTCCCGGCCGCAATCCTGACCTCGCCGCCGAGCTGCGCGAAATTCCGTTCGTCCTCGGGGATGCCGAGGCTGTCGAGCAGCTTTGCCGACGCTGCCGGCATGACCGGCTGGGTCAGGATCGCGACCTGACGGATCACCTCGGCGGTGACGTAGAGCACCGTGTGCTGGCGCGGCGGGTCGGTCTTCGCCAGTGCCCAGGGCGCTTCACCCGCGAAATAGCGGTTGGCCTCGGCCACGACCGACCAGACCGCATTGAGCCATTGGTGGATCTGCTGCGTCGCCATGGCTTTCCGTGCGGCGCCGATCATCGCGTCGGCCTCCGCCAGGATCGCCTTGTCGTTGGCCGAGAACTCGCCGGGCTCCGGCAGCTGGCCTCCGAGCTGCTTTGCGATCATCGACAGCGAGCGCTGCGCGAGGTTGCCGAGGTCGTTGGCGAGATCGGCGTTGATGCGCGCGACGATCGCCTCGTGATTGTAGTTGCCGTCCTGGCCGAACGGCACCTCGCGCAGGAAGAAGTAGCGGAGCTGGTCGACGCCATACTGGTCGGCGAGATTGAACGGGTCGACGACGTTGCCGACCGATTTCGACATCTTCTCGCCCCTGTTGAACAGGAAGCCGTGCGCATAGACCCGCTTCGGCACCGGCACGCCGGCCGACATCAGGAACGCCGGCCAGTACACCGCATGGAAGCGGATGATGTCTTTGCCGATGACGTGCACGTCGGCCGGCCAGTATTTCCAGTTCGCATCGCTCTCGTCGGGAAAGCCGACGCCGGTGATGTAGTTGGTCAGCGCGTCGACCCACACATACATCACGTGCTCGTCGTCATGCGGCACCCGGACGCCCCAATCGAAAGTCGTGCGCGAGATCGACAGGTCCTTCAGCCCGCCCTTGACGAAGCTGATGATCTCGTTGCGCCGCGCGTCCGGCCCAATGAAATCGGGCTGGCTCTCATACAGCGCCAGCAGCTTCTCCTGATAGGCCGACAGACGGAAGAAATAGCTCTTCTCCTCGACCCATTCGACCGGCGTGCCCTGCGGTCCGCGGCGGACGTTGTCCTCGCCGACGACGGTCTCGTCCTCGGCGTAATAGGCCTCGTCGCGTACCGAGTACCAACCGGCATAGCTGTCGGCATAGATGTCGCCATTCTCGCGCATGCGGTTCCAGATCGCCTGGACGGAGCGATGATGCGCGGGCTCGGTGGTGCGGATGAAGCGGTCGAACGAGACGTTCAACCGCTCGTCCATGTCGCGGAAGCGGCCGGCGTTGCGGGTCGCCAGCTCCGATGGCGTCAGCCCCTCGTTCTGCGCGGTCTGCACCATCTTCAGCCCGTGCTCGTCGGTGCCGGTCAGGAAGTACACGTCCTTGCCGTCGAGCCGCGCAAAGCGCGCGATGGCGTCGGTCGCGATCGCCTCATAGGCGTGGCCGATATGCGGGTTGCCGTTGGGATAGGCGATCGCGGTCGTGACGTAGAAGGTGTTCTTGACGACCGGCGCTGCGGCGACCTGCGCTACGACCTCGTCGATCTCGACGACCACGGCCTCGACCTTCGGCTTGCGCGGTGCCTTCGGCTCCGCGGCGCGTGGCGGCTTCGGCGCTTCAACGATGGTCGGCGCGACCTTGTTCGGCACGGCCGGCTGTTTCGTCGCGGCGGGCTTCTTCGCTGCCGATTGCTTTTTCGTTGCTGCCGCGGGCTTGGCGACGGTCTTCTTGGCCGGCGGTGCGGCAGGCTTTGTCGCGGCCTTCTTGGCTGGCGCCTTCACAGCTTTCTTGACGGCGCTCTTCGAAGCTTTCTTGACCGCACTCGCCGCCGGGGCTTTGCTCTTGGCTTTCGCGGGCGCCGTCTTGGACTTGGCGGTCTTGGCGTCCTTGTCCTTCGCTGCCTTCGCTTTCGCCGCCTTCGCCTTGGCCGCGCTGGCCTTGCCCTTCGCGGGCACCTTGGCGGCAGCCTTCTTCGCGGCGCTCTTGCCCGCGGGCTTACCCTTCTTCACGGTGGTCTTGTTGGCCTTCGCCACGGCAAATTCCTCTTTGACGACGTCGGTCGACGGATTGATCCTGATGATCCCGGGATGATGGTCGGCGCGGTTACCGCGTGGCTTCGGCGAGCATCCCGAACACCGAGAAAACCAGCGGTTTTCGCTCCAGATTATAGGATTCGGTGTCGCGCGCGGCGCGGACGATCTTTTCCCATACCTCCGCCAGCCGTGCAAGGCGCGGCAGTTCCGCGTTGGGATCTGCGGCGCGCAGCCGCTCCGCCACCCAGCGCTCGATGCTGTCGAGGAAGCTCGCCAGCGCGACGCGGTCGCTGGTGCCGAGCGCATCGCCCAGGGCATGCAGCTCGCCCGGGTCGATCCGGGGCAGGCTCGCGAGCAGCGCGGCGGTCCGGGTCTGCAGCTGCAGCCCGTCGCCGCCCAACAGCATCAGGGTCCGCGCGACGCTGCCCTCGGAAGCCCTGGCGGCCTCGCGCAGCGCCGGATCGGCTCCGTCCATTCCGGTGGCCTCGGCCGCGGCGCTGACGACGTCGTCGGTCGACAACGCCCGCAGCGCCAGCCGGCGGCAGCGCGATTTGATGGTGGCGAGCACCCGCGCCGGTGCGTGGCTGACCAGCAGGAACAGCGACTGCTGCGGCGGCTCCTCGAGGATCTTGAGCAGCGCGTTGGCGGCGTTGGGATTGAGCTCGTCGACGGTGTCGACGATGCACACCCGCCAGCCCTCGACCGCCGCCGTCGAGCCGAAGAACGAGATCGTCTCGCGGGTCTCGTCCACAGTGATGACGGTGCGCAGCACGCCCTTGTCGTTGGCCGAGCGCTCCAAGGTGAGCAGCCCGCCATGGGCCTCGGAGGCGATCAGGCGCGCGACGTGGTCCTCCGCATCGACGTACAACGAATCGGCAGCACGCACCTCGGCGGTGGTGGGATCGCGGTGGGCCAGCACGAAGCGCGCCATGCGGTAGGCCAAGGTGGCCTTGCCGATGCCTTGTGGGCCGCCGATCAGCCAGGCATGCGCCATCCGTCCGCTGCGGTAGGCGGAAAGCAGCGCCGCCTCGGCGTCGCGATGCCCGAACAAGGCGGTGGTTTCGCGTGGATGGCGGACCGCGATCTCCGGCTCGACCTTGCGTGCGCTCATGACGCCGCCGCCACTTCCGTGAACAGGCGCTCGCGCACGGCGTCCCAAACGAGCTGCGAGACGGTCTCCGCGCTCGCCGTCGCGTCGATCAGCACGCAGCGCCGGGGATCCTCGGCGGCGATCTTGTGAAAGGCCTCGCGCAGCCCCTTGTGGAACTTGATGTCTTCGCCTTCGAACCGGTCCGGGGTTCCGGCGCCGCGCCGCGCCCCGGCACGCTTGAGACCGATCTCGACGGGAACATCGAGGATGAGGGTCAGATCCGGCTTGAGGTCGCCGATCGTCACCCGCTGCATCGCATTGAGCACGTCCGGCGCGACCTTGCCTTGGCTGCCCTGGTAGGCCCGGGTCGAATCGAAGAAGCGATCGCACAGCACCCAGCTGCCCTGGTTCAGCGCCGGCAGAATCACGTTGCGGACATGGTCGTCGCGCGCGGCGGCAAACAGCAGCGTCTCGGCCTCCGGGCCCAGCAGCCTGCCCATGCCCGACAGCACGAGGTGGCGCATGATCTCCGCGCCCGGTGAGCCCCCGGGCTCGCGGGTCAGGACCAGGCGCACACCCTCTTTCTGCAGATGGTCCGCCAGCATCTTGATCTGCGTCGATTTTCCGGCGCCCTCGCCGCCCTCGAAGGTGACGAATCGGCCGCGGCCAGGACCACGTTTCAAAGCTGCTTCCGCCATGTCTCTAGAGCTTCTCGGCCCCGGCGCGGAACATCCCGATCACGAGCTCGCTGACCCCATCGATCGCACGCCGCATCGTGGACCCCTTGCCCACCGCTTCCGCAGCATAGACAGGGGCCTCCATGGCGATATTGGGGCCGCGCCAAACCCTGACAACCCCGACCTTCTGCCGGGGCTCGACGGGAGCCCTGACCGGGCCACTGTAGACGATGCGGGCGATCAGCTTGTCGCCGCCGTTCTTCTGCACCATGACCTTGACCGGCACCGGGCTCGACAGCTTGACCGAGCGGCTCTCGCCGCCGAACACCTTGGCGTAGCCGATCGGCTGCTCCGCGGCGAACAGGGTGCGGGTCTCGAAATTGCGGAAGCCCCATTCCAGCATCTTCTTGGCCTCGGTGGCGCGGTCCTCGGAATCCTCCAGGCCATTGACGACCACGATCAGCCGCGTGCCGTTCTGCACGGCCGAGCCGACCATGCCGTAGCCGCCTTCCTTGGTGTAGCCGGTCTTGAGGCCGTCGGCGCCCTCCATCGCGTTCAGCAGCGGGTTGCGGTTCTGCTGCCGGATCTTGTTCCAGGTGAACTCCTTCTCGCCGAAGATCTTATAGAACTCCGGGAAATCCAGGATGATGTGCCGGGCGAGCATGGCAAGCTCGCGAACCGTCATCTTGTTGCCGGGATCCGGCAGCCCGTTGGAATTGGCGAAGGTCGATTTGGTGAGGCCGAGCTCGCGCGCCCGCTTGGTCATGTAGTCGGCGGCGAAGATCTTCTCGTTGCCGGCCATGCCCTCGGCGAGCGCGATGCAGGCGTCGTTGCCGCTCTGGATGATGGCGCCGTGCAGGAGGTCGCTCACCGACACCTTGCTGTTGAGCGCGGCGAACATCGTCGAGGTGCCGGAGGGCGCTCCGCCCCGGCGCCAGGCATTCTCGCTGATGCGGTATTCGTCATTGAGCTTGATCGTGCCCTCCTTGACGGCGTTGAACACCACCTCGGCGGTCATCAGCTTCATCATGCTGGAGGGTGCGCGCAGCTCGTCCGCGTTCTTCTCGAACAGAACACTGCCGCTGTTGGCCTCGATCAGGATCGCGGTCGGCGCATCGCCGTCGAAGCCGCCATCCTCCTTGCGCGCGCCCTGGACGCTCTGGTTGGCAGCGAAAAGCGCACCGCTCCAGCCGACGGCAACCGCCACGGCCAAGGCGATGAGCGCACGCGTCGTCCGTCCGGACGTGAAACCGGCGCGACGCAGCGGTAAGGTCATGAAATCCATCGGCTAAGCTCTGGAGCGCACTGGGAATCTAGCAGCTGCGGGGGGCGCAAACAACTCGGCAATCCCGCGGATCAGACCGCTCTCCCGTGGATTTGCACGGCCTTTCGCGCGGTGCGATACGTCCTGGGCCGGCAATCAAAGGTCGAGCAATCAAGGGGGAAACGGTGTCATCGACGCGGATCATCAAGGCCAACGGAATCGAGCTGTTCGTGCGCGAACAGGGCGAAGGCCCGCTTGTCGTGCTGTGCCACGGCTGGCCCGAACTGTCATATTCGTGGCGGCACCAGATCCCTGCCCTTGCCGCTGCGGGCTATCGGGTCGTGGCGCCCGACATGCGCGGGTTCGGCCGCTCGCAGGCGCCTGACCACATCGGCGCCTACACCATCTTCGACGCGGTCGGAGACGTGGTCGGACTGGTCGGGGCGCTCGGCGAGCGCCAGGCCGTCATCATCGGCCACGACTGGGGCGCGCCGGTCGCCTGGCATGCGGCGCTGTTCCGACCGGACCTGTTCAGGGCCGTTGCCGGACTGAGCGTGCCGCCGCCGTTCCGCGGCCGCAGCCGGCCGCTCGAGACGCTCCGCGCCGGCGGCATCGAGAATTTCTACTGGCAGTATTTTCAAACGCCCGGCGCGGCCGAGGCCGAGCTCGAGCGCGACGTGGCGCTGACGATGCGCGCCATGCTGGCGCGCGGCTTCTCCGATCCGCAGTCGCTGTTCGTCGCACCGGACAAAGGCTTTCTCGGCGACGTGACGCCGGATCTCGCTCTGCCGGCGTGGCTCAGCGAGGCCGATCTCGCGGAGTTTATCGCGGCCTATCGCGCTTCCGGCTTTCGCGGCGGCCTGAACTGGTACCGCAACATCGATCGCAACTGGGAGCTCACCGCGCCGTGGCAGGACGCGCAGATCCGCCAGCCGTCGCTGTTCATCGCCGGCAGCGCGGACGCGGTCGTGACCGGGATCATCGGTGCCAAGCGCGTTCAGGAGATGACGCGCGTGCTGCCGGATCTCCGGCGCAAGCTGATCGTCGACGGCGCCGGGCACTGGATCCAGCAGGAATGCGCTGCCGAGGTGAATGCGGCGCTGATTGCGTTCCTGCGCGAGGTGGCTCCTGCTCGCTAGCACGCGAGCGACCGCTCCATCATGCGATGCGAAGCCGTCGCCTCGTCCGCGACGTCGCGGAAGCCAAGCCGGACGTAGAACCTTATCGCGTCCTCATTCGTCGTCGCGACCGCGAGCGAGAGCACCTCGGCGCCCTGCTCCCGTGCCGCCGTGGCGACCGCCTGCATGATCTCGCGTCCGACACCCGCGTTGCGCGCGCCCGGCAGCAGCGCGAGATCGACCACGTGCCATCTCTGCGCCGCGCGGTCGAGCAGCAGCCGCCCGACCGGCGCGCCGTCACGGAGGATGATCAGCGATTGCGCCGCAGGACACTGCGCCGCATGGCCCTCGACCTGTGCGCGATATTGCTGCGCCAGCACGAGGTCGAGCATAGCAGGCGGCAAGCCGGCTGCGGCAAGTTGCACGCCTTTGACGGATTTGAACAGATTGTGCAGGAACGGCTCGTCGGCGGCCTCGGCAAGCCGCAGCCGCAATCGGGCGTCGCGTGAGACTATCTCGGATTCGATCGTCGTCACGCCGACCGAGCTCACCGGTCAGGAGTTGTTGAACGACGGGTAGATGCCGGCATAGGCGATGCACCAGATCAGCGCCTGGGTCGGCTGCGTGTTGTCATGGGGAATGCCCTGCCCGGTCAACGTCATGGCGTTCGGTGCGAGCGTGGTGGTGCTCGGCAGCGGCACGAAACCATTGAAGATGGGATCGATGGCGGCCATGGTCCCGGCCGTTCCCGGACCAGGCGCCGCATTTGCGGCCGTCTTGCTCCCCAACTGCAGACCGTGGGTGTGCGCCGCCATCTCACTGGTGATCAGGCCGACCGTGCTGCTCCCGATCGATTCGCCGATCACGCGTGGCTGAAGGCCCGGACCGTCGCCTTGACTGTTGGTGATGCAGCCGCTGAGGTTGGGCAGTTGAAAATTGCTGGTCCCATTGCCGCCGAAGGCGGTGCCGATCAACGCGAACAGGGGTGTGAATCGCTGGATCGGCACCAACTGGCCGAAGCATGGCAGCCAAGCCTGGTTGAAGCCCTGAGCAGCAAAGGTAAACGGGAAGGCCTGGATTTCGCCGATATACGGGTCCGACACGTGGTCTCTCCTCAAATCCAGTGAAGCGTGAAATCTGCCGACGCGCGTAGGACGAGGCGCGATCAGCCCGATGACGGAAAGATGCCGGCGAAGCAGATGCAGTAGTTGCCCACGACCGTTGGCATGATGTTGTTGTGCGGCAAACTGTTGCCTGCAAGCGCGACGCCGGCCGCCATCGTCTCATACGGCGCGGCGTCTGCTGCCGGCGCGTACAGATTTCCCGCTGACGCCGTCGCCAGGTGAACGGTCGCACCCGGCGTCTGCGTTTCCGCCGTGACGGTCGACGACATCAGCGCGTGGCTATGCGCGGGCATCTCGTTCTCGATCAGGACGTGTCCGTCCTCTCCGGCGATCTCGCCGAGCACATAGAGCGGCAGAGCCGGTCCCTGCCCCTGGCCAATCGGCACCCGGCCGCGCAGATCGGGCGCATTGAAGGTCTGCACGCCATCGCCGCCATAGGTGGTGCCGATGATGGCATAGAGCGTATCGTATTGTGCGATCGCCAGGCTTTGTCCATTGCAGGCCAGCCAGCCATCCGGCACCCGTGGAAACCCGAACAGCCGGATTTCGCCGATAAAGGGGTCTGACATCGCCGAAGTCCCTTTCAAGTATCGATTGCAAATCAATGTCGGGAACGTGTCGCCTCTCACGAAGCGCAGTTCGGGAAAGCTCAATCATGGAAGCGGTTTGCTGGAGCTGAACGCTTCGCGGTCGAAGTCTCAGTCGCGAGACGGAAAGACGCCGTTGAGCGCAATCATGTAGTTGATGACCAGGTACGGCTGCAGGTTGTTATGAGCTTGATTGCCGCCTTCATTGAGGACATTCGTGCCCGGCGCCAGCGGCACCTCGCCGCTGCCTGCGGTCACGAAAATAGACTTTGGGCCGGCCGGCGGAATGGTGTTGGTGCCGAACAGATTGTTGGTCGCCGAAGCGCCTCGTCCGGCTCCCTGCGCTGTCGATGCCAAAACGATGTGGTTATGGCTTGGAAGCTGCTGTGCGTTCAGGGTCACCGAAACCGTGCCGCTGGTCATGCCGGCAGGAAAGGTGCCGCTGCCGCCGGTGGACCCGAGAATTGCGCGGCCGCGCAAGTCGGGGAGCCCGAAGGTCCTGACGCCGTCACCACCGTAGTACGTCCCGAGCAATGAAAACAGCGCCTGATTGGTCGGGATTGCCAGGAGCGCGCCGTTGCACAGCGCCCACCCTCTCGGCACCGTCGTGCCGGCAAAGGGCATGATCTGACCCAGGATGGGCTGTAACGGCATGCTCCCCCCTCTTCCATCAGGCGATGGATCGCCATTTCATTGAAGCGCGGAATATTGACGCGCGGTGGGTTGAAAACGCAGTGCGTCACGATGCATTTGCTCGCAAAGATTGTTAGTGGGCGGAACCGGCACAGTCAAGCCCGCACGCGCAGTCATCACGAGCAACAACTTCTGGCGGTGTCGCTCGCGCAGCGAGCGCCGCTCAGTCGGCTGCC
Source organism: Bradyrhizobium sp. SZCCHNR1053 (assembly GCF_032381235.1). Lineage (NCBI taxonomy): Bacteria > Pseudomonadati > Pseudomonadota > Alphaproteobacteria > Hyphomicrobiales > Nitrobacteraceae > Bradyrhizobium > Bradyrhizobium sp. SZCCHNR1053. The sequence continues at coordinate 337,053 of NZ_JAUHJM010000001.1, read as the reverse complement.
ACGCAACCGGCGCTGCTGCGGGAGGGCGCGGCGGGCCCAGGCGGTTCCACCACACACTGCCCTGTTGCCGAGCCGCAACTGACGGTCGAAAAGTGCTCGCGATGGCTGGGTTTTGCCGGGAACAATCGTCTGCCTGCTTGCTCGCCGCGCACCGTCACGGCCTAATGCACGCAAACGACCTAATACACACGATAACAGTCGAATTTTTTATCAAAGAATTTGCAGCGGCATCATCCAGCTCGAGGACGGGCCGCGAGGGGGCGTCGTGAATCTCACTGCCGGGATCTGGATGGTGGTCCGTGCCATGGGGTACGCATTCGCCCACGCTTTCGGCTTCTCGCTCGACAGACCGCCGGCACGCCCGTCCTCCCATGCGACAGCCTCTGCCTCCCGGCCCGGCAAAGCCGGCGCGCGGCGCTACGCCGTCGTCTCGGCAGTGGTCTCGGCAGTCGTGGGCCTCGTATCCTTTGCTGCAAGTGACGCCTGGGCTGCCAATTGCACGGCAGTGTCCGCATTGACGGTGTCGACGAGCATTCAGCTGAACTCGCAGATCACATTCAGCGTCAATGGCGCCACCGGTCCCGGCGCGACGCTCGTGCCGAAAACGGGCACACAATACAATCGAATCGCCAACAGCGGCCTGTACAATGCGTGCGGAACTGACACAAATACTGGTTTCCCGATTACAGGGGCCGGATCCGACACGTCCGCATCGATCGCTGGTTCGAATGGGGGCGTCTACACGATCACGCCGATAGAGACGATTGATCCCAATAACGGCAATGCCTACTACGTAACTTATAATCTGACGATGACGACGGCGCCGCCGACGACCTCCGACACGATCATTCTGAACTATTCGTCGACGACTGATGTTGGCACTGGCACGTTCGGCACGACCGATAGTGGCCTGACCATCTCGCTCTCGAACGTCACGCCCAGCCTCTCCGTCACCGCATTGTCACCGAGTTCCGGCCCGACCGCGGGCGGCAACTCGGTCGTCATCACCGGCACTGGATTCACGGGGACCACCGGCGCCGGCGGCGTGAAGTTCGGTTCGAACAATGCGACGAGCTACGTGGTCAACTCCAACACCCAGATCACGGCGGTCGCGCCGGCCGGGTCGGCGGGCACCGTCAATGTGACGGTCACCAATGGCGCCCCATCCCAGGCGGCGGCGGCGAATCAATACACCTATGTGGCCGCGCCCACGGTAACGTCGATCGCGCCGACATCGGGCCCCGGCTCCGGCGGTACATCTGTCGTCATCACCGGCACCGGCTTCAGCGGCGCGACCGCGGTCAATTTCGGCGCTACGGCTGCGACCGGCTTCACGGTCAACTCTGCCACCCAGATCACCGCGACGTCGCCGGCCGGGACCGGCACCGTCGATGTGACCGTCACCACTGTGGGCGGAACATCGGCCACGTCTGCCGCCGATCAATTCACCTACATTCCCGCACCGACCGTGACTTCGATCTCGCCGACCTCGGGCCCCGGCGCCGGCGGCACTACGGTGACCATCACCGGCACCAACTTCAGCGGGGCCACCGCGGTCAATTTCGGCGCCACGCCGGCGACCGGCTTCACGGTCGACTCGGCGACCTCGATCACCGCGACGTCGCCAGCGGGAACGGGCACAGTCGACGTCCGCATCACGACAGCCGGTGGCACCTCGGCCACCTCGGCTGCCGACCAGTTCACCTACATCCCCGCACCGACCGTGACCTCGATCTCGCCGACCTCGGGGCCGTTGGCCGGCGGCACGACGGTCACCATCACCGGCACGAACTTCACCGGCGCCACCGCGGTCAATTTCGGCGCCACGCCTGCCACCGGCTTCACGGTCAACTCGGCCACCTCGATCACCGCGACCTCGCCCGCTGGGACCGGTACGGTCGATGTCCGGGTGACGATTCCGATAGGCGGCACCTCGGCCACATCGGCGTCGGATCAATTCACCTATGTCGCGGTACCGACCGTGACCTCGATCTCGCCGACCGCAGGCCCGACAACCGGTGGCACGTCAGTCACGATCACCGGCACCGGCTTCAGCGGAGCGACGGCGGTCAATTTCGGCGCGACGCCTGCGACCGGCTTCACGGTCAACTCCGCCACCCAGATCACCGCAACCTCACCGGCCGGCACCGGTACGGTCGACGTGACCGTCACGACCGCCGGCGGAACGTCGGCCACCAGTGCCGCTGATCAGTTCACCTACGTTGCCGCGCCGACGGTGACCTCGATCTCGCCGACATCGGGCCCTGGTGCCGGCGGCACCTCGGTGACCATCACCGGCACAAACTTCAGCGGCGCCACCGCTGTCAATTTCGGCGCCACGCCCGCGACCGGCTTCACAGTCAACTCGGCCACCTCGATCACGGCGACCTCGCCGGCCGGCACCGGCACCGTCGACGTGCGCGTCACCACCGCCGGCGGCACCTCGGCGACCTCTGCGGCCGACCAGTTCACCTACATCCCCGCACCGACCGTCACCTCCATCTCGCCGACGTCAGGTCCGGCGGCTGGCGGCACCACGGTGACACTCACAGGCACGAACTTCACCGGCGCCACCGCTGTCAATTTCGGCGCGACGCCGGCGACCGGCTTCACGGTCAACTCGGCGACCTCGATCACCGCGACCTCGCCCGCCGGGACCGGCACGGTGGACGTCCGCGTCACCACCGCGGGCGGCACCTCGGCGACGTCGGCAGCGGATCAGTTCACCTTCGTCGGCCCGCCGACCGTGACGTCGATTTCGCCAACGGCAGGCCCGACGACCGGCGGCACGACGGTGACCGTCACCGGCACCGGCTTCAGCGGTGCGACCGCCGTCAACTTTGGTGCGACGCCCGCGACCGGCTTCACGGTCAACTCGGCCACCTCGATCACGGCAACGTCGCCGGCCGGGACCGGCACTGTCGACGTGACCGTCACGACCGTCGGCGGAACGTCGGCAACCAGTGCCGCTGACCAGTTCACCTTTGTAGCCGCGCCGACGGTGACCTCGATCTCGCCGACTTCGGGGCCAGGTGGCGGCGGCACCTCGGTAACGATCACCGGCACAAACTTCAGCGGCGCAACGGCCGTGAATTTCGGCGCCACGCCGGCGACCGGCTTCACGGTCAACTCGGCGACCTCGATCACCGCGACCTCGCCGGCCGGGACCGGCACCGTCGACGTGCGCGTCACGACTGCCGGCGGCACCTCGGCGACCTCTGCGGCCGACCAGTTCACCTACATCCCCGCACCAACCATCACCTCGATCTCGCCGACGTCAGGTCCGGCGGCTGGCGGCACCACGGTGACCATCACAGGCACGAACTTCACCGGCGCCACCGCTGTCAATTTCGGCGCCACGCCTGCAACCGGCTTCACGGTCAACTCGGCCACCTCGATCACCGCGACCTCGCCGGCCGGCACCGGCACCGCCGACATCAGGGTCACCACTGCAGGCGGGACCTCGGCGACTTCGGCGGCCGACCAGTTCAGCTATATCGGCCCGCCGACCGTGACCTCGCTTTCGCCGACATCCGGGCCTGTCGCCGGCGGCACCTCGGTGACCATCACCGGCACCAGTTTCACAGGGGCGACCGCGGTCAATTTCGGCGCCACACCGGCGACCGGCTTCACGGTCAATTCGGCCACCTCGATCACGGCGACCTCACCGGCGGGGACCGGCACCGTCGACGTCCGCGTGACCACCCCGAGCGGCACCTCGGCGACGTCGGCCGCCGATCAGTTCACCTACTCGCCGGTACCGACCGTGACGTCGATCGCGCCGACCGCCGGGCCGTTGGCGGGGGGCACGTCGGTGACCATTACGGGCACCGGCTTCACGGGCACCACAGCGGTCAATTTCGGTGCGACGCCGGCGACCGGCTTTACGGTCAACTCGGCCACCTCGATCACCGCGACCGCGCCCGCCGGCACCGGCACGATCGATGTGAGGGTGACCACCGCGGGCGGCACTTCGGCCACCTCTGCGGCCGATCAATTCACTTATACGACAGCTCCGACCGTCACCTCGGTCGCACCAACCTCCGGACCTGGGATCGGCGGCACCTCGGTCACCATCACCGGCACCGGCTTCACGGGGGCGACCGCGGTGAATTTCGGCGCCACCGCCGCGACCGGCTTCACGGTCAACTCGGCCACCTCGATCACCGCGACATCGCCAGCGGGGACCGGTACGGTCGACGTCAGGGTCACCACCGCCGGCGGCACCTCGCCGACCTCGGCGGCTGACCAGTTCACCTATATCGGCGCGCCCACCGTGACATCGATCTCGCCGACGTCAGGCCCCGCGGCCGGCGGCGCCACGGTCACCATCACCGGCACCGGCCTCGCCGGCACCACCGGTGCGGGAGGCGTGAAGTTCGGCGCCGTCAATGCGGCGAGCTACACCGTCAATTCCGCGACCTCGATTACGGCCACCTCGCCCCCCGGCACCGGGGCGGTCGATGTGACCGTGACCAACAACGGGCAGACGTCCGCGACCTCAGTCGCGGACCGGTTCACCTATTTGTCGGCGACGACGCAGACAACCCTGAGCTCGTCGCAGAACCCGAGCCAGGGCGGTCAACCCGTGACGTTCACGGCAACGGTCACAGGGTCGGGTGGAACGCCGACGGGCACGGTGACGTTCAGCGACAACGGCACACCGATCGGAACAGCGACGCTGAGCGGCGGCGTTGCGGCCTTCACCACATCCGCGCTGGCGGTCGGCAGCCACACCATCATCGCAAGCTATACCGGCAGCCCAACCTTTGCGGCGAGCACCTCACCCGGCCTTGCGCAGACCGTGAACGTTCCGCTCGACAGCGTCAGGCTTCGCGCGTTGCAGCTCAACGTCACCAAGATGGTGGCGCAGAACTCAGGCCAGGCCATTTCCGGGGCGATCGACGATGCCATCGCTGATGGCTTCAACGATGGCGGCGCGTTCGTGACGCCCAGCAACGGCCGCATGCGCTTCAATTTCTCGGCTGACCCGCGGGACCAGGACGACGCCGCGGCGGTCCCGAGCTCGGCCAATTCGGGCAGCAGCGCCTTTACAGACCGTGGCGGAAACCCCGGCCCGGGCGGCAGATCCGCCCGTGGCCGGTCGCGCATCGACAATGCCTTCGCAGCGATCGACCAGCAGACGCCGGAGAAGGCGTTGCCAAAATGGCACGAGGACAAGCAGTGGCTGCTCTGGGCCGATGTGCGTGGCACCAACATCGACCGTTGGAGCACGACCAGCGCGTTCGGTGTCACTCAGGCAAGCCAAACCTCGCTCTACGGCCAGCAGATCAACGCGCTGATGGGGTTGACCTACAAGGCGACGCCGAATGTCCTGATCGGCGTGCTCGGCGGGTATGAGACCTTCAGCTATACCGAGCAGGATATCAACGGGAAGCTCAAGGGAGACGGCTGGACGGTTGGCGCCTATCTCGGCTGGAAGATCTTGCCGACACTCCGCTACGATGCGACGGTCGCCTATTCCGGCATTGGCTATAACGGCACGGCCGGGACGGCGCAGGGCAATTTCAACGGCGAGCGCTGGATGGCGTCGACGGGACTGACGGGCATGTACAAGGCCTATGGCTTCCTGCTCGAGCCCTCGGCCAAGGTCTACGCGCTGTGGGAGCACCAGAATGCGTATACCGATTCGCTCGGCACCCGGCAGGGCACCAATGACTTCGCCAGCGGCCGCGCCTCCGGTGGCCTGAGAGCCGCCTACCCGGTGGCCTGGTTCGACAGCGGCATCGTGCTGACGCCGTTCGTCGGTATGTATGGCGACTATTACTTCAACAAGGAGGATGCCAACACGCTCGCCAACGGCGGCACCGGTCTGGCCTCGACCCCGCTGCTGCAGGGCTGGTCGGCGCGCGCCACGGGCGGTCTCGGCATCAGGACTCAGGGCGGCGCCAGCGTCGGGCTCGGCGCCGAGTTGGGCGGCATCGGCAGCACCACCCGCGTCTGGACCTACTCGGCGAGAGCGCGCGTGCCGTTCTCGGCCCAATAAAGCTTTGCTGATCGCCGGAATCAAAACCGCCCCGGCATGGGGCGGTTCACGTGAACAAGCCGTGCTTGGCGGAGTTCAGTACAGGCCGCGGCCGCTCATGATGTCGCGCGCCTCGTTGGCGCCGTCGTTCGGCTCTGCCCTGCCCTGCGAGACGTAGCGGCCGTCCTGGTCGTAGGACACAGCGCGCGGGTTCTCGAGGTTGCGGCCCCGCGTCCTGCTGGACGCCGACATTTCCGAGGTCGCGCCGATCGAGGCGAGATCAGCCGAGCCGTTGCCGAGCGTATAGGGGCGCCCTTCGGGCAGCGGGATCTCGCCGCGAATCGGACGGCCTGTGCCCATCTCGGGCACGAACGGCCTGGCCGAGGCGACGCGCACCAGGGACGGTGCCGGCGCCGGGATGCCCGTGCGCAAGGTCGCCATCAACTGGACGTCGTCGGAGCCCTCCAGCGGGGCGCGGCCGACATACTCCACCCGCACCTTGGCGATACCGTTGCCCTTGAACTCGAGCAGATCGGCCGCCTTGTTGGAGACGTCGATCAGCCGGTTGCCGTGGTATGGCCCGCGATCATTGATGCGGACAATGAGCGATTTGCCGTTGGCGAGATTGGTGACGCGGGCGTAGCTCGGCAGCGGCAATGTCGGATGGGCGGCCGTCAGCGACGTCATGTCGAAGACCTCGCCATTGGCAGTCAGGCGGCCGTGAAAATCATCGCCATACCAGGACGCCATGCCCTCGGCGCGGTAGTTGGCGTCCTCTTCCGGGACGTAGGTCTTGCCGGCCACGGTGTAGGGCTTGCCGATGCGGTAGACGCCGCCGCCCTTCGGCACCGGCTCGCCGAATCCGACGACGCGCGGGCTCGACGACACGCCGTATTTCGGATCGACCTTGCTGGCGAACTTGTTGGACGAGGCGCAGTTCGCGACCATCAGGCAGGCGAGGACGGCGACGGCACCGCGCACCGCTCTCTCGACCGGATCTGTTTGACCAATCCCCATCGACCCCAATTACCAATGTGCCGGTCGCAGCTGGGCCATCCCATCAGCCCCGCGCGCCGCGCGCTTGTCCCCGCGAGTCGCGTCCCCCGCAACTCAACGCACAAGGATAACGCAACCCGAACACGGCGGAAATGGGGTAGGCCCCGCCGTGGTTAACCGGAGCTTTCCGGCGGTTGTGACGAGGACGATAGACGCCTAAGCGTGCGCTCCGCCCCGCCTCCTCGTTGCGAGTGCACCTTTTTGGACACATATGTTGCGTGAAATCCTCACTTGAGAGTGTTCTCATTTCCCGGGACCTGAATCATTTTGACTGTGCAGGGCTGCACGTCGTTTGCTTCACGTGGGGCGCAACAGGGTGTGTTCGCTATGATCGAAGCAATGACGGCAGTGATGGGCTTGGTTGGCGCCGGGATCTTCCTTGCTCATGCGTTTGAAGGGGTCCGCTCGCGGGCCTGATTCCGGACGGATCGGACAGCCGACGTCATGGTCGGCTCTCGTCCGCTTCAAAGATTTCGTCCGCTTCAATAACGACACTTCAGGAACATCCCTGAAGCCGGCAGTTTCGACCAACAGATCTTTCAGACCGCTCTTCGTCCGGTCCTCCGCTTCTTCCGATCGACGTGAGGTCGGACCGGCAGCCCAGCTGTAGAAGGTGGCCCATGCGATACCCATACCTACGACGTCAAGACGTTGGACGTCCGGACTTGCTTTCGAGCAGCTTTCTCGCCCTGGCAGCGCTGAGCACGGCAGTGTTGTGCTCGGGTCTGATGGTTTTCGCACTCCGCTAAGCCGCGGGCTTTGAGCTGATGCCGTTCGGGCAGGCGTGAATGCGCCGTTGACGAGCCGCAAGCCAGCACCCTAAACAAGGATCGCGTCGCTACCGCGCTGCCGTGGCGTGGACGTCGCCGACGTCCCGGACACGACGCCGGATGGAAGGGTGGCCGAGTGGTTTAAGGCACCGGTCTTGAAAACCGGCGTGCCCGCAAGGGTACCGTGGGTTCGAATCCCACCCCTTCCGCCAAGTCTCCTTCCACGTCCCCGAACTTGCCGCTGATCCGGGACCCGATGGATCGGCTGGCCGCGCACAGCGCTGGCGAGCGCGCCCGCAGCCCCCCTGCTCAGAGCCGCGCGCCCGGTCAACGACCAGGGTGCGCCCCATGGCTTGCCTGCGGCGCGCGGTGGCCGTTCACGGCGCCGGCGGTCTCGGGGGGCACGCCGACCCGCTCCATCAGTTCGCGAACGTCGCGGATGCGGTTGTCGAGAAGGCCGTGCATCTCGCTGAGCGTCCAACGCAGCTCATCCAGCGCGCCCGGTGCCGCGTCGGGAAAATGCGAGAGATGATAGATCATCTCGTTGAGCACCTGCCGCAGCCCGTACAGGTCGTCATGGGCGAGCTTCTGGACATCGAGCTGGCCGAGCAACCGCTGCACGAAGCTGCGGCGATCGGGTGGCACGTGGCGCAGATCGACGAACCGGTTGACGTGGAAGGCGCGCGGCGCCTCGGCACTGCCGGCCGCTTGGGCCAGCGCGAGGCGCACGTTGTCCGCGTTGAGATCCTCGGTATCGACGGAGAGCGTGTTCGGGAACAGGCTCTTGTAGCGTTCGATCAAGGCGTGGGTCTTGTCGTAGTACCAGCCGAACTTGTCGGCCAGCGACAGATCCATCCATTGCTGCCTCGACATCTCTCCGAAGTGGAAAGCGGTCGGACGCTTGCGACGCGCGGCCGGCGAATCGGCGTAGTAGAGGTGGTTCTGCGGCGACAGCTCGGCATTCTCCACCAGGCTTGCGATGCACGCCGCCCGGTCGCGCCGGCGCAGATGCACCAGCGTGACCTGATCGCCGAGGAGCTCGGCGATGATCGGCAGCACGGCCGCGTAGCCGTTGCCGACGACGCAAGCATGGGGGCAATCGAGGATCGTCTGACGAATCTGATCCGCGAAGCTGGGATCGTTGGTTTCCTTGAGCTGGCAGAACAGCTCATTGAGCTCGCTCGACGCCCATTCGTGCACGGCCCTGTCGCCGTTGCCCTGGTTGTCGAACACCTCCTGCATCATCCGCGTCAGCGACGTCGTGCCGTCCCGGCCGGTGCCGACGCACAGCACCCGCAGCGTGGAAGGTGGAGAATTCCTCAGGGCCGCGTCGCGGCCATTGCCGGAGGGGCGCGTCGCTCCATTGTCCGAGACCACGGCCAGGCGCTTACGCGCCAGCCGGCGAAGCTCCGCGGACGCCGCCTCCCACTCCAGCCTGTAGCCGTCCCGCTCGTCGCGCAGGCGGCCCATGATCACGCCCCTCTCTTCGGTGATGCGCCTGTACCGCTCGGACTCGTCCTTCGCAGCGACCAACTCCGCTTGCAGCGCATCGACGAAGCGTTTCACGTCCGCATCGAGGCGGCTTTCGGTGCTGGCGGTGCCAATCCCCAATCGGTTCTCGATCCACCGGCGCAGTCGCACTCTCGACAACAATAATCCTCCAAGACATCGAGCCGAACGGCCTGCTGATCGTCTGCCGCCCGATCGCTGCTGCGATTCAGCACGCCTGCGAAGGCCGCCCTGCCGGCTCCCGGCTCTCCATGTAATACAATTGCAATGTACATCAAACCTGCATCGCAATTCGGTTGCAGAGGCAGCGATGGTGGCCGGCACGTTGCGCGAGCCGCGCCCGCTCATGCCCGATAAATGTGCATGCCGCGGAGCCTGCTTTCTCCCGACCATGCCGTCAACGCGACCAATTGCCATTCCTAGGGTATTAATGTACCGTGATGCGGCGCGACCGCGGTGGTCATGCGTCACGGCATGCCGCAGGCGCCGCTGCTGCCAACGGGCGCAGCCCCGACGACGCCAGCTCCGTTGAGCTAGTCCAGTCCGCGCTCGCGACTCAGGCGCACCATCTCGTCGATGAAGATCTGCTTCTGCTTGTCGTCGAGGCTGGTGAACAGCGGTTCCGACGTGTCGGCCACCGCGCGCTGGTCGGCGGCACGATCGACCAGGAACTGAGCCTCGTTGCGCATCTGCTCGACGATGTCATCCGGCGGATCGCGCTTCGACCGCGCGATGCGCAGCTCGAGTCGATCCGCGCCGTTGCGGCCGAGCGCGTGCATCGCGTCGGCGAATGGACCCCAGTTCTTCGCCTGCTCTTCCGTCAGGTTCAGCCCGGTCTTCAGGCGCTCGATATTGCTGTCGCTGTTGGCGACGATTTGTTCGGCCGTGAGTTGCGGGACGCCCGGCTGCGTCAGCAGCGGCGTCGCCTTGGCGACCTTGCCCGTCTTCGTCGCCTTGGAAGGCTTCGCCTTCCTGCCCTCGGCCGGCGGTGCCTCAGGCTGCGTACTCTGCTGGCCGCTGTTGCCGGTGAACGCCCCGGTCACGCCGGTAACCACGCCGACGACACCGCCGATCGCGCCGCCGAGCACACCGCCGACCGGCCCCGCCGCCTTGTTGCCTTCGCGCGCGCCCTGCTCGACGCCCTTGAACAGGCCCTGCGCGCCAAGCTGACGTGGCAGGCCCGCGAGGCCGATGAGGCCTATTGACACTCCTATTGCGATGCACCGGAAAGACCGGCGCCAAATGCCGGCGGGGCTCGTCATCATCAGTTCAGGCTCCGTGCAACACGTCCGACCGTCGCGCGCAGTCGCTGGTCGTGACGGCCATGATTCCAACGAATTCTATCGTTGCCGCAACGCGCAAGTCCATCGGCCGCATGCAGTGCGATGCATCGAACGCGTTCGGCTAGACTGCTTCCTGCTCTGCTTCCTGCTCTGCTTCCTGCTCTGCCGGGGACGCGCCTTGCACTGCAGCGCTCAGCGCTGCGATGCAATCAGTTACGGACCTGCGACGAATTGTGCCCGCCATTAGTTCAAGGATTCGCCTCACCTGCTTTCTCGACAGCCGCTCGCAATTCTGCTCTGATTGCACCCAAGCGAAATCCATGCGCGCATGACGCGACGCAACAACTAACAAATCGGATTCGCATCGACAGAATGCTTGGCTCACCAGGGAGGGAACGCCATGTCACGGAGGAAGCTGAACCGCCGACAATTCGTTGCTGCGACCGCTGCCACCTCGGCGGTCATGATTGCCGCGCCCTATGTGCGCGGTGCCTACGCCGCCGGCAAGCTCTCGATAGGCTTCTGGGACCATTGGGTTCCGGGCGCCAACCAGGCCTCGACCGATCTCGTCAACGAGTGGGCCGCCAAGGAGAAGGTCGAGGTCCAGATCGACTACATCACCAGCCAGGGCAAGAAGATCGAGCTGACGATCGCCGCCGAGGGCGCCGCGAAGTCCGGCCACGATCTGATCGCCATGCCGACCTGGTGGCCGCATGCGCATGCCGAACTGCTGGAGCCGGTCAACGACATCATGGGGCCGATCATCCAGGAGAATGGCGAGGTCAACGGCACCGTCAAATATCTCGGACAGTCCGGCGGCAAATGGCTCGCCGTGCCGGCCTGCGTCGGCAGTCAGATCAAGGGCCCCTGCACCCGCATCGATCTCATGAAGAAGCATGCGGGCATCGACGTGCAGGAGCTGTATCCGGCCGGCTCTCCACCGAAGGCCGACAGCTGGACCACAGAGACCTTCCTGAAAGCGGCGGAGGCCTGCCAGAAGGCTGGCGTGCCGTTCGGCATCGGGCTCGGCGAAACCACCGATAGCGTGGACTCCGCCGGCGCGTTCTTCCAGGCGTATGGCGCCGAGCTGGTGAATGCCAAGGGCGATGTCACGGTGAAGACGGATGCCGTGCGCCAGGCGCTCGAGTTCTACAAGCGGCTGATCGCGGCACTGCCGCCGGATGTCGCCTCATGGGACGACGCATCGAACAACAAATGGCTGGTCTCGGGCAAGGGCGCGATGATCATGAATCCGCCGAGCGCCTGGGCGGTGGCCAAGCGCGACGCGCCGCAGATCGCCGAGCAATGCTGGACCCACGGCTTCCCGGCCGGCCCCAAGGGCCGCTTCGCGCCGTTCCTGCCCTACTTCTGGAGCATCTGGTCGTTCTCCAAGAACAAGGAGGCCGCCAAGAGCCTGATCGTGCACCTGTCGAAGCCGGCATCGATCGAGAAGATGGTGGCGGCGAGCGGCGGCTACGATCTGCCGGCCTATCAGAAGCTGACGACGCTCAAGGTGTGGCAGGAGGAGGGACCGCCGAAGGGGACGCTCTATCACTATCCCAACCCCTATAATCACCAGACGCTGTCGATCGCAGCCTCCCCTGCTCCGCCCAAGATCGCGCAGCAGATCTATGCGCAGGCGACGATGACCAAGATGTGCCTGCGCTACGCCCAGGGCGAGAAGATGGAATCGACCCTCGCCTGGGCCGAAGGCGAGTGCGAAGGCTTCATGCGCAGCTGAGGCATGTTGAAGCAACGCCGGCGGTCCGCTTCAGCAGGCGGGCCGCCTCCTTTCACCTTGTCAGTGTTCCCCATCCAGTGAGGACCCCGCCGTCGCAGGGGACATCACGAGGAGCCTTTTTTCATGGTTGATGCCGCCATCGGTGAAAACGCCGTCGCCCGCCCTCGCGCGGCCCGCCGCAATGGTCTGCACAGGGCGTTGAAGCGGAAATCGACCGCCGCTTTCCTGATGACGCTGCCGCTGATCCTGCTGATCCTGCTCCTCGTCGTCTATCCCGCCCTGTATTCGGTGCATCTGGCGACGCTGAACAAGTCGATGCAGCGCTTCGTCGGTTTCGGCAATTTCGAGTTCCTGTTCAAGCGCGACACGTTCTGGCTGGTCGTCAAGCAGTCCTGCATCTTCGCGATCACCGCCGTCGTGTTCAAGGCGCTGATCGGCTTCATCGTCGCGCATTTTGTCCACAACATCCCCGCCAAGGGGCAGCGCAAATGGCGCGGCATGCTGCTGGTACCCTGGGTGATCCCGCCGGCGATGAGCACGCTCGCGTGGCTGTGGCTGTTCGACCCGTCCTACAGCGCCTTCAACTACACGCTCGCCTTCTTCGGCATCGGCCCGATCCCGTGGACCGGCGACGCCGCCTGGGCGCGATTCTCGGTGATCCTGGTCAACATCTGGTACGGCGCGCCGTTCTTCATGATCATGTACCTGGCATCGCTGAAATCGGTTCCCGAGCAGCTCTATGAAGCCGCGGCGATCGACGGCGCCAATTGGTGGCAGCGCATCTGGTACGTGACGCTGCCGATGATGCGCAACATCATCGCCATCACGACGCTGTTCTCGCTGATCGTGACGTTCGCCAATTTCGACATCGTCCGCATCCTCACCGCCGGCGGCCCGCTCGACAAGACGCACATCTTCGCGACCTGGGCGTTCCGCGTCGGCATCGAGGGCAGCGACATTCCGCTCGGCGCCAGCGTCTCGCTGTTCATGGTGCCGATCCTGGCGGTGGCCGCCATCTTCATCCTGCGCGACGTCAACAAGCGGGGGAACGAATCCTGATGAGCACCGTCACGATCGACAAGGCCGGCCCGACCCGTGCCGTCAAATATGGCTCGATGAGCCGCGACCGCGCCTGGGCGCTGCGCTGGTCGTATTTCTTCCTGACGCTGTTCGCGATCTTCTCGCTGGTGCCGCCGCTCTACATGCTGATCACCTCGTTGAAGGGCAGCGCGGAGATCTCCGCGGCGACCAATCCGTGGTGGGTGTTCCACCCGACGCTGGAGAACTATCTCGAGCTGCTGACCTCGAACCAGTTCATGCGCTTCTTCTTCAACTCGGCCATGGTCTCGATCGTCGTCGTGATCATCACCATGCTGATCAGCATCCCCGCGGCGTTCGCGCTGTCGCGGATGAAATTCTGGGGCTCGGCCACGCTCGCGACCGGCGTGTTCCTGACTTACCTGATTCCGGACAGCCTGCTGTTCATCCCGCTGTTCAAGATGTTCGCGCTGATCGGCGACGTCACGGGCATCCAGCTGATCAACCGCTGGTACGTGCTGCTGTTCATCTATCCGACGCTGACGGTGCCGTTCTGCACCTGGATCATGATCGGCTATTTCGCGTCGATCCCGAAGGAGCTCGACGAAGCCGCCATCATCGACGGCGCCTCCTGGCTGCAGACGCTGACGCGGATCTTCATTCCCGTCGCCCTGCCCGGCCTGATCGCCGCGACGATCTTTGCCTTCACCGTCTCCTGGGCGCAGTTCCTGTATCCGCTGGTGTTCACGACCTCGACCGACCAACTGGTGCTGCCGGTCGGCATCGTCACGAGCCTGATCAAGGGCGACGTCTTCAACTGGGGACAGATCATGACCGGCGCGCTGCTTGGCGCGGCGCCGCCGCTGATCATCTACGCGTTCCTGATGGACTATTACATTGCCGGACTCACGGCCGGCGCGACCAAGGGCTGATGACGGGGGTTGACCACACATGGCTGAAGTGAGCTTGCGCAAGGTCGTGAAGCGTTATGACGACGTCGAGGCGGTCAGGGGCATCGATCTCGATATCGCCGACCACGAGTTCGTCGTGCTGGTCGGCCCGTCCGGCTGCGGCAAGTCGACGACATTGCGGATGATCGCAGGGCTCGAGGACATCTCCGACGGAGACATCACCATCGGCGGCGACGTCGTCAACGACGTCCCCCCGAAGGACCGCGACATCGCGATGGTGTTCCAGAACTACGCGCTCTACCCGCACATGACGGTGGCCGAGAACATGTCGTTCGGGCTGCGTCTGAAGCACTATCCGAAGGCCGAGATCAAGAGCCGCGTGGCGGAGGCCGCGCGCATGCTGGATATCGCCGACCTCGTCGACCGCAAGCCCAAGCAGCTCTCCGGCGGCCAGCGCCAGCGCGTGGCGATGGGCCGCGCGATCGTGCGCAATCCCAAGGTCTTCCTGTTCGACGAGCCGCTGTCAAACCTCGACGCCAAGCTGCGCGTGCAGATGCGCATCGAGATCAAGAAGGTGCACCAGAAGGTCCGCACCACGACGGTCTACGTCACCCACGACCAGGTCGAGGCGATGACCCTGGCCGACCGTGTCGTGGTCATGAACAAGGGCCGCATCGAGCAGATCGGCACGCCGAACGAGCTGTACCACAATCCGGCGACACGCTTCGTCGCCGGCTTCATCGGCTCGCCCGCGATGAACTTCGTGCCGTGCCGGCTCGAGGAGGCCAATGGCCGGCTCCACATCCGCCTCACCGACCGCATCGCCTTTCCGCTGCCGCCGGCGCGCGCCGCGCGCTATCAATCCGTGTCGCGAAATGAGCCGCTGCTGCTCGGCATCAGGCCGGAGCACATCACCGAGACCAAGCCGCATGCAGAGCCTGGGATTGAGCCGTTCGAGGCGCTGCTCGACGTCACCGAGCCAATGGGCATGGAGACGCTGGTCTACTTCACCCTCAACGAGACGCCGGTCTGCGGGCGGGTGAACCCCAACGCCGGCGCGCGGGATGGCAGCCCTCTGCGCTTGGCAATGGACCTCAACAACATGCACCTGCTAAACGAGGCGACCGGGCTCGTGATCTGACGAGCACAAGAAGCTTCAAGGGCAGGATATGACCACCAGGACGGCAACCAACAAGAACAAGATCCTCGTCACGGAATCCTTCTCGGCCAAGGGACGCGCGCTACTCGCGGCGCGCGACGACGTCGAGATGATCGAGTTCCCCAACATGATCTCGGCGGCGGACTTTTCTGCGCTGCTCACCTCCCATGCCCCGGTGCATGGCGTCGCCCTCGGTGCGACCCGGTTCGGCGAGCCGGAGCTCGTCGCTGCCGGCGACATGAAGGTCGTGACCCGGATCGGCGTCGGCTTCGACGCGGTCGACGTGCCGGCGCTGAGCCGCCACAAGGTGCCCTTGATGGTCGCGGGCACCGCGAATTCGCCGTCGGTCGCCGAGCAAGCGCTGTTCATGATGCTGACGCTGGCCAAGCGCGCCAACGAGATGCATGCGATGGTCAGGGACGGCACCTGGGGCGCGCGGCTCGGTGTGCTGCCGTTCGATCTGTACGGCAAGACCGTGCTGATCATCGGCTTCGGCCGCATCGGCACCCGCACCGCCAAGCGCTGCCTGGCGATGGAGATGCAGGTCCTGGTCTACGACCCCTACAAGCCGGCCGCCGACATCACCGCCGCCGGCTGCGAGCCGGTGACCGACCTCGACGCCGCGCTGCCGCGCGCCGATTTCGTCAGCATCCACTGCCCGAAGACGCCGGAGACCATCGGCCTGTTCAATGCAGCGCGTCTGCGGCTGATGAAGCCTTCCGCCTATCTGATCAACACCGCGCGCGGTGGCCTGATCGACGAGGCAGCGCTGTACGACGCGCTGGTGTCCGGCCGCCTCGCCGGCGCCGGCCTCGACGTGTTCGAGCAGGAGCCGCCGCCGGTCGGCCACGCGCTGCATGCGCTGCCCAACGTGATCATGGCGCCGCACGTCGCCGGCGTCACCCGCGAGGCCGTCGACCGCATGAGCGAGCAGACCGCGCGCAACATCCTGAGTGTGCTCGACGGCGATCCGATTCGGCAGAACGTGATCAATCAGGACGTGCTCTGAGTCGCGGGCTGGCGCCGACTCGCGCTGATAGATCTGCTCAGTACGTGAATGGTCATGGCCGGGCTCCGTCCCGGCCATCCACCTTTGGAGCACGGGCCCTCCTGCACTCCTCGGGATATTCGTCCACCGCTTTGTCGCCCAATTTTGAACGCATTGTTGCATCTCGCCCAGATTTCGCTACAACTATAGCTATTGGCGTCGGCGTTTGCGCGCGTCAGTAGGAACAGAGGCGATCATGAGTGTTGCGACGGAGCACGCGCTCGCAACGATAGCGAGCATCCTCGACAAGCCGGAGTCTGCGAAGCGTGACGACCGGGCGGCCGCGCCTGCTCCCAACTCTCCCGCCAAGAAGGCCGCAGGCACAGTGGTCTCGTTCGATCAGGCCGACGGCTACACCAAGATCGGGCCCGGCCCGATCTCTGCAATCCGCTTCCGCTGGACCGCGCGGCGCGGCGAAGACGGTTACTACGTCGACGAGACCGTCGGGCCGACCTCGATCGCCGTCAGCAGCGGCCCGATGACGGCCGAAGCCGCCATCGACATGGTCGACACCCGTGCGCACGAGGCGGCAGAGCGCTTCGAGGCGCTGAAGAACGAGATGACCGGCAAGGGTGCGTTTGCTCCGGTAGGACCCGGCCGGACCTAGCGCTCGGTCGCTCCGCATCGTTGAATGATGCGCGGCATCGCCTGGTGGACCAGCATCGACCGCCGGCGGCGGCCGTGAGCCGCTCCGAACGGTACGACAGCCGCCTCTGCCCCTCGTCCCGCGACACCGCTTCGTATAAGAAGAACCTCGTCCCACTCAAGCCGAGGTGTCGCATCATGGGGTTCTTCGATCGTCCGCTGTCCGTTCTGACTGGGCTCGTCCTCGTCTGCAGCCTTGCCGTCCCGGCGGCCGCCGAGCAGGCCTCGCGCCTCGACGAGATCATGCAGCGCGGTAGCTTGCGGGTCGGCATGACCGGCGACTACAAGCCCTTCACCTATCTCGACAAGGCCACCGGCAAATTCTCCGGTTTCGACGTCGACATGGCCGAGTCGCTCGGCAAGGCGCTCGGTGTCAAGGTCGAGTTCGTGCCGACCAGTTGGCCGCAACTGATGAAGGATTTCGAGGCCGACAAGTTCGACGTCGCCATGGGCGGCGTGTCGATCACGCTCGACCGCCAGAAGAAGGGCTACTTCTCGACCGCGATCATGCGCGAGGGCAAGACGCCGATCGCTCGCTGCTCGGACACGTCGAAATACCAGACGCTGGCCGATATCGACAGACCGGGCACCCGCGTCGTCGTCAACCCCGGCGGCACCAATGAGCGCTTCGCCCGCGCCAACGTCAAAGCCGCCGACATCCGCGTCCACACCGACAACGTCACCATCTTCGACGAGATCGCCAAGGGCGACGCCGACCTGATGATGACGGACGCGTCGGAGACGCGCTATCAGCAGAAGCTGCATCCCGGCGTGCTCTGCGCCGTCCACCCGGAGAAGCCGTTCGACTTCTCCGAGAAGGCCTACTGGCTGCAGCGCGACATGGCGCTGAAGGCGTTCGTGGACCAGTGGCTCCACATCTCGACCGAGAACGGCAGCTATCAGGCCGTCTACAAGAATTGGTTTGATTGACGTCGGCATTTGCCCCGCGCGACTCCTGCCGGAACCATCGCTTCAAACCCGGCGCGCGCCGGAGTGGCAGGAATTCACGAGACCTTCGGTCGTCATGCCCGGCTCGCCCGGGCATTCACCCCGGCTTGCGGAATCTACCCCATGGGGGTATATCGTGGTCGATGTCGTCGACCCTGGCAGCCATCGCGTCCGCGATGGCGCAGTTTGACCCGTCTCAAGGACTGCCTCCAGAAGCGCAGTAGGGTATGCTGCGGCCAAGGCAAACTCGGATCCTGATGCGGCTTGTTCGGACCATCCTGGCGTTCGCGATCGCCCTCTCGCTGGCGATGCTGCCGATTGGCGCATCGACGGCGGCGGTCGCAATGTCGTCGAACGACATGCAGGCAAGCATGGCCATGGGCGATGGCGCCGACATGTCGATGGACGAGTGCTGTCCTGACGACATGAAGGGGACGAGTTCCCCATCACACGGCGACAAATGTGGGATGGGTTTCTGCTGCGCCGGCGGAGCGGTTGCGCTCGGCGATATCAGGACCATCGTCGTCGCTCCACTCGCCATCGCGGCGACCACGCTGGCACTTCCCGCCGACCAGGTGGCCTCCTTCGATAGCGGCAGTCCTCCTTTCCGGCCTCCTCGAGTCTGATCTCGTACCGACGCGCGCATGCCTGCGCGCCGACCGCTGACGTGCGCGCCATCGGCGCCACGGCCGAGATCCATTCATGAGGACAGGACCATGCTTTCCAGACTCAGCATCGCGGCGTTCGCCGCCACCCTTTCGCTTGCCACACCAGCCGCCCTGGCAGGCGCGACTGACTACACGTTCGAACCGGTCACTCCAGAGATAAAGAAGGGCGACGATGTCACGGTCGCCATTCGTCTCACCAACAAGCAGACCGGCAAGCCGGTCGCCGACGCGGTCATCTTCAAGACGCGCGTCGACATGGCTCCCGACGGGATGGCCGACATGGTGTCGGACGTGGCGCCGCTGCCGTCGAAGGAACCGGGCGTCTACGCCTTCAAGACCGACCTGCCGATGGCCGGGCGCTACCAAGTCACGCTGTCCGCCAAGGTGCAGGGCGAGCCTGAGACGGTCACCGGCAAGGTCATCGTCAAGGCGACGAAGTGAGCTCGCGGGGCGCTCCCGACGAGCGCCCCAGTCTCCCAACGGATAGCGCGCGCCCAGCGCGCCTCACGGTGATGCCATGAACACGTTGCGTCTGCTCGCGACCATTGCGGTCGGTGCTGGCCTCGGCTTGGGTGGGCTCGTATCCATCCAGACCACGCCTCCGTCGTTTCGCGCCCCTCTTGCCGCCGCCGCGGCGGATCGGATGCCGCTGTACTATCGCGACCCAAGCGGTGCCCCCGCTTGGTCGGCGACCCCCAGGAAGGACGATCGCGGGCACGACTATCTGCCCGTCTATGACGACGATCAAGCGGCGCCGGAGCCGGCCAAGCCGAAGCAGCTGGCGGACTCCTCACGCAAGATTCTCTACTACCGCAATCCGATGGGCCTGCCGGACACGTCTCCCACTCCGAAGAAGGACCCGATGGGAATGGACTACGTTCCCGTCTACGACGGCGACGAGGCCGACGACGGCGTGGTGAAGCTGTCGCCCGGCAAGATCCAGCGCAGCGGCGTGAAGTCAACGCCGGTCGAGCGGCGCACGCTCCACGTCGCGGTGAAGGCGCCGGGCACCATCCAGCTCGACGAGCGGCGCATCTCCGTGATCGCGATGCGCGCCGAAAGCTTCGTGCAGAAGGTCGCCGACGTGACGACCGGCACGCGCGTCAGAGCGGGCCAGCCGCTGATGGAGATCTATAGCTCGGCGATCGCGGCGGCCGCCGCCGAATATCTCTCCACCATCAATTCCAACATCGTCGGCGGCAATGCCGCCTATGGCCGCGGCTCGCGCCAGCGGCTGACCAATCTGGACGTGCCGGAGCCGGTCATCGCGGCCATGGAGAAGTCGCACACCGCCCCCGTGACGGTGCAATGGTCGGCACCGCGCGACGGCATCGTGCTCGAGCGCAATGCGATCGAAGGCATGCGGGCCAATCCGGGCGACGTACTGTTCCGCATCGCCGACATCTCGCTGGTCTGGGCCCTGGTCGACGTCGCCGAACGCGATCTCGGCAGCATCGCGGTGGGTCAGCCCGTGATGATCCGCGCGCGCAGCTTCCCGGGGCGGACCTTCGCTGGCGCGATCGCGGTGATCTATCCCCAGGTGAACAAGGACACGCGGACGGCGCGGGTGCGGATCGAGCTCGCGAATCCGGACCTCGCGCTGCTGCCTGACATGTATGTCGATGCCGAGATCGAGACCGCAGCCCCGGCGCCGGTGCTGGCTGTGCCGGCAGATGCCGTGCTCGACACCGGCAGCCGCCAGGCGGTCCTGATCGACAAGGGCGACGGCCGCTACGAGCCGCGCGCCGTCAAGCTCGGCCGCCACGGCGCCGGCTATGTCGAGGTGCGGGACGGTCTGTCGGAGGGCGAGGCGGTCGTCACGTCAGCCAACTTCCTGATCGATGCCGAGAGCAACCTCAAGGCCGCGTTGAAGAGCTTTGCCGAAGCAGCTGAGCAGCAGCCCGCCAACGCCGATCACGCCGGGATGGGAGCGCACAAATGATCGCCCGCATCATCGCCTGGTCCGCGCGCAATCTCCTGCTGGTCCTGTTCGGCACCGGCTTCGCCGCAGCCGCCGGCTTCTACGCGCTCATTCATCTGCCGCTCGACGCGATCCCCGATCTGTCGGATACACAGGTCATCGTCTACACCGAATATCCCGGTCAGGCACCGCAGGTGATCGAGGATCAGGTCACCTATCCGCTGACCACGGCCATGCTCACGGTGCCGAAGTCGAAGGTCGTGCGCGGCTTCTCGTTCTTCGGCGTCTCGTTCGTCTACGTCATCTTCGAGGACGGCACCGACATCTATTGGGCACGCTCGCGCGTGATGGAATTCCTGAACAGCGCAGCGTCGCGGCTGCCGGCGGGAATTGCACCCACGATCGGCCCCGACGCCACCGGCGTCGGCTGGGTCTATCAATACGCCGTCATGTCGAAGGAGCTGAACCTCGCCGACGCCCGCACGATCCAGGACTGGACCCTCAAATTCGCATTGGCCAAGGCGGAAGGTGTCGCCGAGGTCGCGAGCATCGGCGGCTTCGTCAAGCAGTACAACGTCGTTCTCGATCCGCAGCGGATGCGCGATCGCGGCGTCAGCACGCAGAAGATCCGCGATGCGATCCGTTCCAGCAATGCCGATGTCGGCGGCCGCACCGTCGAGCTCTCGGAGTTCGAATACGTCATCCGCGGCAAGGGCTACATCAAGAATATAAACGACCTCGGCAGCATCGTGCTGAAGACGTCCGGCGGCACGCCGGTGCTGCTGCGCGACGTCGCAACCGTCGAGCTCGGTCCGGACGAGCGGCGCGGCATTGCCGAGCTCAACGGCGAGGGCGAAGTCGCCAGCGGCATCGTGCTGCAGCGCTTCGGCGTCAACGCGCTCGATGTCATCGAGAACGTCAAGAAGCGCTTGCACGAGATCGCGAGCAGTCTGCCAAAATCGGTCGAGATCGTTCCGGTCTACGACCGCTCGAACCTGATCTATGCCGCCATAGCCACGCTCAAGCACACCCTGCTCGAGGAGAGCATCGTCGTCGCCCTCGTCTGCGTCGTCTTCCTGCTGCACGTCCGCAGCGCCCTGGTCGCGATCCTGATGCTCCCGGTCGGCGTGCTCATGGCGTTCGGCGCGATGAAACTGCTTGGGCTCGGCTCGAACATCATGAGCCTGGGCGGCATCGCGATTGCGATCGGCGCCATGGTCGATGCCGCGATCGTCATGATCGAGAACGCCCACAAGCACCTCGAGCGGGCCAAGCCCGACCAATCGCGTGTTCAAATCCTGATCGACGCGGCCGCGGAGGTCGGCCCTGCCCTGTTCTTCAGCCTCCTGATCATCACCGTGTCGTTCATGCCGATCTTCACGCTGGAGTCGCAGGAAGGCCGGCTGTTCAGCCCGCTCGCCTTCACCAAGACGTTCGCGATGGCGGCGGCCGCGCTGCTGTCGGTCACGCTGGTGCCGGCGCTGATGGTGATCTTCGTGCGCGGCAGAATCATTCCCGAGCGCCGCAACGTCATCAACCGCTTGCTGATCTGGATCTACCGGCCCGTCATCAAGGGCGTGTTGCGGGCCAAGACGATCGTAATCCTTGCCGCGGTCGCGGTGCTCGCCATCTCCATCTGGCCGGCGCGCCAGCTCGGCACCGAGTTCATGCCCAGCTTGAACGAGGGCACGCTGCTCTATATGCCCACGACCCTGCCCGGCATCTCCGTGACCAAGGCCGCGGAGCTGATGCAGATGCAGGACCGCATCATCAAATCGTTCCCGGAGGTCGCTTCGGTCTACGGCAAGGCCGGGCGGGCGGCGACCGCAACCGATCCCGCGCCGATCGAGATGTTCGAGACGGTCGTCAACCTCACGCCGAGGGATCAATGGCGCCCTGGCGTCACGATCGACAGCCTGATCGCCGAGATGGACAAGGCGCTGCAATTCCCCGGCGTTTCCAACGCCTGGACGATGCCGATCAAGGCCCGCATCGACATGCTCTCGACCGGCATCCGCACGCCGATTGGCGTGAAGGTGATGGGCACTGATTTGACCGAGATCGATCGTCTGGCAAAGCAGATCGAACGGGTCATCAAGACCGTCCCCGGAACGTCCTCGGCCTATGCCGAGCGCGGCATCGGCGGCTACTACCTCGAGATCACACCCGACCGCGAGGCGCTCGCTCGTTACGGCCTGCTGGTCCAGGACGTCCAGGATACGATCGCGGCTGCTCTCGGCGGCCAGACGGTCACCACCACGGTGGAGGGCCGCCAGCGCTTCACGGTCAACATGAGGTATCCGCGCGATCTCCGCGACAATCCGAAGGCCATCGCCGACGATGTCCTGGTGCCGATGCCGGCCGGCGGCGCCGTGCCGCTCGGCGAGGTCGCCAGGATCGAGCCGGTCCGGGGACCCACCTCGATCCGGACCGAGAACGGACAGCTTGCAACTTACATCTATGTCGACATCCGCGATCGCGACATCGGCAGCTACGTCGCCGACGCGCAGCGCGCCGTCACCGAGAACATCCAGTTTCCAGCCGGCACTTACGTGGTCTGGAGCGGCCAGTACGAATATCTGCAGCGGGCCGCTGCCCGCCTCAAGATCGTCGTCCCCGTGACGCTCTCCATCATCTTCCTGCTGCTCTATCTGAACTTCAGGGCCATGACGGAGACCCTGATCGTGATGCTGTCGCTGCCGTTCGCGCTGGTGGGCGGCATCTGGATGATGTGGTGGCTCGGCTTCAATCTATCGGTCGCCGTCGCGGTCGGCTTCATTGCACTCGCCGGCGTGGCCGCTGAGACCGGCGTCGTGATGCTGATCTATCTCGACCACGCGCTGGCCGAGATGAAAGCCAGGCGGGCCGCTGAGGGCGCGCCCTTGACCCGGCGCGATCTCCAGGACGCGATCATGGAGGGCGCCGTCGAGCGCGTCCGGCCGAAGATGATGACCGTGGTCGCCATCATGGCGGGTCTGCTTCCGATCATGTGGAGCAATGGTACGGGCTCAGAGATCATGCAGCGCATCGCCGTCCCCATGATCGGCGGCATGATCTCATCGACTCTGCTCACTCTGATCGTGATCCCCGCCATTTTCGGTCTGGTGAAAGGACGCGGCCTGTCATCCGGCAGCACAGCGGCGCGCGGCGCCTCTGGCGATGGATCGGAACCGGTGGCAGAGGCGGCTTGAGCCGAAGCTTCGAGACGGAGGTTAGGTCATCGCCCTGCCGCCAGGCTCGCTTGGACACGTCGACGGGACTTGCGGATCGCGCGCTCGCGGTGGCACGCGAGAACAGCCGTCTTCCAATATGCTGCCTTGGGGGAGCTGCGCGACCTGCGTTGCGCCGACAGCGCCATTGCCTCCCCTCGTCTGGCGCAGGACACGTGCTTGCCGAGTGATTACGCCCATTGCGGCACCCTCGGCATAGGTCTGCTGCCAGCTCATCGCGGCCGCGGAATTGGTCGTGCTCTCATTCGACGGACGATGGACGCCGCGCTTGCCTTCGGCCTCACGCGCATCGAGCTGACCGTGCGCGAGGAGAACATGAATGCGATCGCCTTAAGGACGTCGGCTTCCGAGCCGAAGGGCTGCAACGCAACGCCGTCCGCATCGACGGCCGCTATGAGAACGTGATCTCGACGGCGTTCGTGGTAGCGTGAGTGTAGCATAGTGCGATGATTTCGCTGCTGTGGATGTTTCCGGAGGGCATCATCGCGGGGCTTATACAAGACGGCGGTCAGGGTCTCCATTGGGATACTGCGGATTCCGAGATGAGGCCGCAGCCGGAACCTGACATGGAATGTCCAGCAGGACGCAAAACGCAAAGTCCTGCAGTCATTTCAACGCGAAGACCCCTGTCCAGTCCTTGCGCTAAAAATATTCATCTTTCGTTTTTACGGAAACTATGATTGACTGCCGCCATCCCACCTCAACGAGAGGGGCGTTGCGCGCGATCGTCACGACACGCGAGGTGGGGAGGCGATGGCCGCGTTTTGCCGCAGCGTGCTTGCACGCGGACGAACGGCACGGCGCGGACGTGAAATCGCAGCGTCCTGACACCCCGATGCTGGTGTCCAGCGCAATGCGCGCAAGCGCATTGTCGCCATGGTGGCCAACAAGCCCGGCGCACCAGGGAGACTGCGTATAAGCGTTAAGACCGTCGCGCAGGGAATGCCGGATGTTCGGCTGATCCTGTGGTAACTGCCGCCTGCTTTTCTTGTTGCAGGCGGGCCATGGGTGAGGCCCTCACCCGGCATTCCCTGCACCCTCTTCATTCAGAGGGGCGAACTGATGGATCCCTCGGACGCTGGCGCGTCGCGAGAAGGCGACGTCATGTGTGGATCGCTCGCGCGACACATTCGGTGTCGTCCCGGCCTTGAGCCGGGACCCATACTCACAGGCCGTAGTTTGAGGCACAGCCGGAGATGCAGAGGACGACAACAGCACCGCCGGCGGCTATGGGTCCCGGCTCGAAGGCCGGGACGACAGCGGAATGTGGTGTTGGACCTCGGACCACCGCTACGCGGCGGCGGAAGACGAAACCGCCCTCACCCGTTCCGGTACGTGTAGCTGTAGCCGTTGATCGCCGGAGCACCGCCGAGATGGGCGTAGAGCACCTTCGATCCTTCCGGGAAGTAGCCCTTCTTGACCAGGTCGATCATGCCCTGCATCGACTTGCCCTCATAGACCGGGTCGGTGATCATCGCCTCGGTGCGGGCGGCGAGGCGGATGGCCTCGTTGGTCTCGGCGCTCGGCACGCCATAGGCCGGATAGGCGTAGTCATTCAGGATCACGATCTCGTCGTCGCGGACCTTGCGGCCGAGCTCGACGAGCTCGGCGGTGTTGTCGACGATCTGGCGCACCTGGGTGCGGGTCTGCTCCGGCGTGCCGGAGGCGTCGATGCCGATGACGCGGTCGGCGCGGCCGTCGGCGGCGAAGCCGACGATCATGCCGGCCTGGGTCGAGCCGGTCACGACGCAGACGATGATGTAGTCGAACTTGATGCCCATCTCGGCTTCCTGCGCCCTCACCTCCTCGGCGAAGCCGACATAGCCAAGGCCGCCGAACTTGTGCACGGAGGCGCCGGCCGGAATGCCGTAGGGCTTGCCGCCGGCATCCTTCACCGACTGGATCGCATCCTCCCAGCTCTTGCGGATGCCGATGTCGAATCCATCCGGCACGATTCGGCTGTCGGCGCCCATCAGGCGCGTCATCAGGATGTTGCCGACGCGGTCATAGACGGCGTCCTCGTGCGGCACCCAGCTCTCCTGGACGACGACGCACTTCATGCCGATCTTGGCAGCGGTCGCGGCGACCATGCGGGTGTGGTTGGACTGCACGCCGCCGATCGAGACCAGCGTGTCGGCGTTCGACTCGATCGCGTCGGGCACGATGTATTCGAGCTTGCGCAGCTTGTTGCCGCCCATCGCGAGGCCGGAATTGCAGTCGTCGCGCTTGGCGTAGATCTGCACCTTGCCGCCGAGTGCCGCGGTCAGCCGCGGCAGATGCTCGATCGGGGTGGCACCGAAGGTCAGAGGATACTTCTTGAACTTGTCGAGCCGAAGCACGGGTCTCTCCGTGGGTGGATGAAAGGGCCGCCCCAAACATACAAAATTGCCGGGGAAAGGTGCTCTCTTTATCGTTCCTATGTTTCGTGCTTACGTCCACCAAGCTCGACTTTGGCAAGAGATACGTCCTTAGATGACGATAAATGTGAAAGAACCTTCCACCCCGGATCTCGACCGGGTCGATCGGCGCATTCTGCAATTGCTGCAGAAGGACGGCCGCATGACCAATGCCGACCTGGCCGCAGCCGTCCATGTCAGCCCGGCCACCTGCCATCGCCGCACCCAGCGTCTGTTCGAGGACGGCTACATCAGGAGCGTGCGCGCGCAGATCGCGCCGGAGAAGGTCGAGCGCAGCGCGCTGGTGCTGGTCGGCGTCGTGCTCGACCGCTCGACGCCCGAGAGCTTTCGCACCTTCGAGGCCGCGATCCGAAAGCTGAAATTCGTGCTCGACTGTCATCTCGTGGCCGGCGATTTCGACTTCTTCCTGAAGATCCGCGTCCGCGACATGCACGACTTCAATCGGATGCATGGCGACCAACTGATCTCGCTGCCCGGCGTACGCCAGACGCGCACGTTCTTCGTGATGAAGGAGGTCGTCGACAATGCGCCGCTCGATTTCTGAGCAGGTGGCGCATTGAACCGGGGACGCCGCATCAGCGACTTAACTGCGCGTGAGCTCGCTCACATCAGCAACCGACATCGCGGAGACACGGATGAAGAGGCTGTTGGCTGTTGTGGCTTTGGTTCTGGCCAGCAGTGCCGCCGAGGCGCAGTACGTCATCGAATACGGCGGCAAGACGATCCGCATCGATCCCGACCGCGGCACCGTGCAGATCCCCGGGGTCTACGACAATACCGAGCAGAAGAAGACCAAGCGCACCAAGCGCGATCCGGATCCGGCGGCCAGGCCGCAGCCCGGCGCGGACAAGCCGGCCCAGGCGCCAGCCGAGGCGGCCGTTACGCCGGCCCCGCAGCCGCAGGTTCCGGCCGCCGCGGCCCCAGCCCCTGTTCCTCCCGCACCAGCTCCGACGGCAGCCGTACCGGCGACCCCGCCGGTTGCGCCTGCTCCCGTCCAAGCGGCCCCGGCCGCCAACGCCGCGGCACCGGTTGCGCCGCCAGCCGCTGCGACGGCCGTTGTGGCACCTGCTGCGGCTCCGGCTCCTGCCGCCGCGCCGCCGCCACCGCGCCCAGCCCAGACGCCTGCCGTGACCACCGCAGCCGCGCCGCCCGCTGCGGCGCAGACCGCCGGTCGCGATCCCAACTCGCCGGTCGGCATCTGGTTGACCGAGGAGAAGGAGGGCCAGATCCGCATCGAGCCCTGCGGCACCAATCTCTGCGGCTACGCCGTGGATACGAAGACCAACCAGAACGGCGAGCAGATCCTGATCAACATGCGTCCGAGCGACAAGACGCAGGAAAAGAAGTGGACCGGCCGCATCTTCGATCCGAACAGTGGCAGCACCTACGACTCGACCATTGCGCTGAAGGGAATGGACAGTCTGCGCGTGCAGGGCTGCGCCTTCGGCGGCATGTTCTGCGGTGGCCAGACCTGGACGCGGGTGAACTGAGCGCCGCGCCTGCGGTCCACGCTCTTTCAAATGAAAAGCGCGCGGCCTTGCGACCGCGCGCTCGAACTGATCTCGGGCGCTGCTCGGCCTCAGCCGACCGGGGCGGCATATTCCTCGTCGGTGACGTGCTCCATCCACGTCACGTGCTCGCCATTGAGCGATTCATGCATCGCGACGTGGACCATGCCGGTGGTCGGCGCGGCGCCATGCCAATGCTTCTCGCCCGGCGGAATCCAGACGACGTCGCCGGCCTTGATCTCGCGCACCGGCCCGCCCTTGGCCTGCACGCGGCCGACGCCCTGGATGACATAGAGCGTCTGCCCGAGGGGATGGGTGTGCCAGGCCGTGCGAGCACCCGGCTCGAACGCGACACGCGCCGAGGCGACGCGAGCCGGAGCCTGTGGCGTGATGATCGGATCCTGCCAGACCGTGCCCGTAAAGCTTTCCGCCGCCGCGCGGCGGGTGGGGCGAGAGCCCGCGAGATAGACTTCGACCATTGTTCTACCTTTCCTGAATCTGTGCCGTCGATTGATCGGGGCCGTGAACTACTTCTTCGACGCGGAGTAACGCGCCTTGGTCTCTGCGTTCATCGGATAGAGACCCGGCAGCACCGCGCCCTTGTTCACCTCGTCGACGATCCAGGCCTCCATGCGTTCCTGCTCGGGGCCCTCGGCGAGCACGTGATCGAGCATCGCCTGCGGGATCAGCACCGCACCGTCCTGGTCGGCCACGACGACGTCGTTCGGGAACACGGCCACACCGCCGCAGCCGATCGCCTCGCCCCAACCGACGAAGGTCAGGCCGGCGACCGAGGGCGGAGCAGCGTAGCCGTCGCACCATACCGGAAGCCCGGTGCCGAGCACGCCTTCGAGGTCACGCACCACGCCGTCGGTGATCAGCGCGGTGACGCCGCGCTTGACCATGCGGGCACAGAGGATGTCGCCGAAGATGCCGGCGTCCTTGACGCCCATCGCATCGACCACGGCGATGCAGCCTTCGGGCATGGCCTCGATCGCGGTGCGGGTCGAGATCGGCGACGACCAGGATTCCGGCGTCGCCAGATCCTCGCGCGCCGGCACGAAGCGGAGCGTGAAGGCGGGACCGACCAGCCGCTTCTGTCCCGGGCGCAGCGGCTTGGCGCCGCGCAGCCAGACATTGCGCAACCCCTTCTTCAGCAAGACCGTCGTGATGGTCGCGGTTGTGACTTGAGACAGGGTGGCGATGGCTTCGGGGGTGAGGGACATCTTGAGACTGGCGCTCCAAACAGGCTGGCGGAAAAAAGCAGGCGCATCTTGCGAGCGACGAAGGCGGCGTCAAGGGAATGCTCGGTGCGTCCAGCGCATGCGGGGCTTGCGCCCATCCGATAAAGTCTTCTTATCGCCGAGTATCCGATTAATTTATTGAATTTTCGAGACTTTTTGCCTTTGACCCAATTCCACTTGCGATCGAAACGAGCTAGATCAGGGACCATCAACGCGGATCACTTCGGACTCATGGCCGATCCCTTTCCACCTCCCCGCCTGCTGCCCAGCGGCGACAGCGCCGTCACCGTCGAGTTCAGCCGGACCATCGACGAGATCGCCAACCGCCGCGTCCTGGCGCTCGACCATGCAGTGGCAGCGGCCGGGATCGAGGGCATCACGGAGACGGTGCCGACCTATCGTTCGCTGCTCGTGCATTATGATGCTGACGTCATCGACCACGACACGCTCGGGGCAAGGCTGTTGGCGCTGTCGGCCGGGTCGCTCGCGCCGGACAGCGAGGTCAGGCGCTGGCGGGTTCCTGTCTGCTATGGCGGAGAGAATGGCATCGACCTCGAGGATGTCGCGAAGGCGTTGAGTCTCACGCCGGACGAAGTCGTCGCGCGCCATATCGCCAGAACTTATCGCGTCGCAATGATCGGCTTTACCCCCGGCTGGTCCTATTTGTCCGGTCTCGATCCCACGCTGCAGATGTCGCGCCGCCAGAATCCGCGGCTCTCGACGCCGGCAGGCATCATCGCCATCGGCGGCATCCAGACCGGCATCCAATGCCTTGCGGGCCCCTGCGGCTGGCACCTGCTCGGCCGCACCGCGATGCGGACGTTTCAACTGCATCGCGACCCGACCTTCCTGCTCGAGCCTGGCGACGAGGTCAGCTTCTACGCCGTTGACGTGAAGACCTTCACCGAGCAGGAGCGCGCCGCCGAGGGCGGCGAGCTCATTGCCGAGCGGATCGTCGCATGAGCACGCTCGTCGTCTCACAGATCGGCCCGGCAAGCTCGGTCCAGGATGGCGGGCGTTTCGGCGCGCAGCGCTACGGGCTGACGCCGTCCGGTGCAATGGACAAGCTGGCGCTGGCCGCAGCTAACAGCCTCGTCGGCAATGAGCCGATGGCGGCTGCGATCGAGATCGGCCCGTTCGGCGCGACCTTCACGGCGAAGGGCGGCGCGGTGCGCGTGGCGCTCGCGGGCGCGCAACGACCGGCGGATGTTGCCAAGCGGCAGGTCGAGATCAACACGTCGGTGACGCTGAACGACGGAGAGGAACTCACGCTCGGCTTTGCTCGCGGCGGCTCCTTCACCTATCTCGCCGTCGAAGCCGGCATCGCCGGCGAACCGATGTTCAACAGTCTCTCGGTGAATGCACGCGCTGGACTTGGCAGTCCCTACCCGCGGCCGCTCCAGGCCGGCGACGTGTTCGAGGTCGCACCCGCTGGCGACGCGCCGGAACTGCGGATCGATCTGCCGAAAATTAGCGGCGCGATTCGAGTCGTCATGGGGCCGCAGGACGACGAGTTCAGCGACGAGATGAAAGCGCTGTTCCTCGGCAGCGACTGGATGGTCTCGGCGACCAGCGACCGCATGGGCTATCGGCTCGAGGGGCCGCGGATCCGCCACCTGCACGGTCACAACATCGTCTCGGACGGCACCGTGGACGGCAGCATCCAGGTGCCCGGCAATGGTTCGCCGATCGTGCTGATGTCGGACCGCGGCACCAGCGGCGGCTATCCGAAGATCGCGACCGTCATCACAGCCGATTTCGGCCGCCTGGCGCAGACGCCCGCCGGCACGCCGTTCCGCTTCAAGGCGGTGAGCATGGTCGAGGCACAGGCCGAGCTGCGCCGCTATAAGGACCTGTTGCGCAGCCTGCCCGGCCGCGTCACCGCGATCGCGAGCAGCGACTTCAACGTCGATGCGCTGCTCACGGCCAATGTGGCCGGTCATGCCGTCAGCGCAACCGACGCCACCACTTGGCCTGGAGTCACTCCCGATTAGTTTGATCACATCTCACGTTGCTTCGGACCCATCAACGAGCGGACCCTGACATGACCAGCACCGTCGATCTGAACTGCGACCTCGGAGAAGGCTTCGGCCTGTGGGAAATGGGCAATGACGCCGCGATGATCGAGCTGGCGACATCGGTCAACGTCGCCTGCGGCTTTCATGCCGGTGACGCCGACATCATGCGGCGGACGGTCGAGATGGCGAAGGCCAAAGGCGTCAGCGTCGGCGCGCATCCCGGCTATCGCGATTTGCACGGTTTCGGCCGGCGTCCGGTGCCGGGGCTGAAATCATCGGAGATCGAGAACCTCGTCGCCTATCAGATCGGCGCCCTGCAGGCGATCGCCACCGCGGCCGGTCACAAGGTCACGCATGTGAAGGCACACGGCGCGCTGTCCAACGTCGCCTGCGAGGACGACATGACGGCGAATGCCATCGCCAAGGCGATCAAGGCCGTCGATCCCAGCCTGATCTTCGTCGTGCTCGCCAACTCCAAGCTGGTGACCGCGGGCGAGAGGGCCAATCTGAGGATGGCTCACGAGGTGTTTGCCGACCGCGCCTATGGCGACGATGGACTGTTGGTGTCGCGCAGCAAGCCCGGCGCGGTGCTGCACGAGCCCAAGCAGATCGCGGAGCGCGTCGTGCGAATGGTTCAGGACGGCGCCGTGATTTCAGTGAGCGGCAAGGTCATGAAGATGCGCACCGACACCGTTTGCATCCACGGCGATACAGCCGGCGCCGTCGAGATCGCACGCGAGGTCCGCAAGGCACTCGACGCGGCCGCCATCACGGTCGCGCCGTTCAAGAGGTGACGAGAATCAGAACGGATGCGTGAAAGACGTGCCCAGGGTGATCGCGGCAATCAGCGCCATCGCGCTGTAGAAGGCAACCAGCGCGACGGTTGCGCCGCGCTCGCGAATGGCGCGGGCCTGGGGCATGTGTCGCAGGGGCGTCGATATCGTCCGCATGGCCGGTCTCCTGAAGTTCCGGCCATGAGAAAAGCGTTCTCGCGAGCCGGTGCAAGGCAACCGGCGAAATAACGACAAGCCCCCTGTTTTGGGTCCGCTTGGAACCAAAAAATTCTCGGCCAATGTTGCGGCCGAGAATATTCTCCGCCGGGTTCCAGCTCAGTAGACGTCGAGCTGGAACCGGCCCTTCTTCTTCAGGTCTGCGACGAAACTCACCGCCTCGTCCGTCGAACGCGCGCCGAACTGGGCGACGATGTCGACCAGGGCGCGCTCGACGTCCTTGGCCATGCGCTTGGCGTCGCCGCAGATGTAAAGGTGGGCGCCGTCGGCGAGCCAGGTCCACACCTCACGGCCGACCTCGCGCATGCGGTCCTGGACGTAGAACTTCTTGTCGCCGTCGCGCGACCACGCCAGCGACAGCCGCGTCAAGAGGCCCGCGGTCTTCATGGCGTTGAGCTCGTCGGCGTAGAAGAAGTCGCAGTCGCTGCGCTGATGGCCGAAGAACAGCCAGTTCTTGCCCGGCGCGCCGGTCGCCCTGCGATCGAGCAGGAAGGCACGGAACGGCGCAACGCCGGTGCCGGGGCCGACCATGATGATCGGCGTCTTGGGATCGGCCGGCAGCGCGAAGCCATGCGCCTTCTGCACATAGACGCGCAGCTTGTCGCCGGGATTGATCCTCTCGGCCAGGAACGTCGAGGCGAGGCCCAGCCGCTTGCGCTTCCCGATGACGTAGCGGACGCAGTCGACCGTCAGCGACAACTTGCCGGGCGTGGCATTGTGCGACGACGAGATCGAGTAGAGCCGCGGCTGCAGCGGCTCCAGCGCCTCGACGAAGGCTTCGGGATGCGGCCGGACACCGGAGAACTTCTGCAGCACCGCCATCACATCGAGCGTCGCCGCATCGCCATCGGGATCCTCACCCTGCGCCAGTTGCCGCGCCTTCTCGCGGGTCGCGCCGCCGGTGATGAAGGAGATCAGCTCGAACAGCGAATCCGGCGCCGGCGCCAGCGAGACATCCTCCAAGAGGCACTGCCGCAGCGGCTTGCCGTTCACCTCGGTCATGTGCGAGGCGCCGAGCAGCGCGATGATCTGGTCGACCAGGCCGAGATCATTCTTGGCGAAGATGCCGAAGGAATCGCCGACGACGTAGTCGAGCCCGCTCTCTCCCAGATCAAACTCGATGTGCCAGGTCTCTTTCTCCGAGCCCGGCTTGTTGAGCAGGCGCCGCGACAGGAACGTCGCCTCCACCGGATTATCGCGCGAGCGGCCGGGCTCGCTGACGACGACGGAGACGGTGGCCGGCGCGGCAGCAGCGGGCTTGGCGGCCGCCGGAGCCGTGTCGATCTCCTCGTAAAGAGCCTTCAGCATCCGCGCGGTTTCTTTGCCACCGGGGACGCACAGATTCAGCCGCGCCTCGCTGCGACCGGCGATCGCATCCGAATAGTCGTTGCAATTGTAGCCACATTGGCCGCAGTCCTGCTGCGCCATGGCCGCCATCATGCGCCGGCGCAGCGGGCGACCCTCGGCCAGCTTCATGCGTTCGGCGATCGGCATGGTCTGATCGTGCCATGGCGCCTCGCCGTCATCACCGTCGCCTGCGGGCGCGAGCACAGCGCCGTTCTGCGTCGGCGACAATGCTGTCGAGCCGTCTAGACCGAGCGCTCCGGCCAGGAAGCCGTTGAGCCACGAGCGCTGCGCCTCGGAAAATGGCGCCGTCGGAGGAATGATATCGATGTTGGGCATGGGCGTGATCTGGTTCATGCTGACACCTGCGACGAGGTCTGGGCTTCGGCGAGATTGCGCAGCGCTTCGCCGTCGTGACGGCGTGCGAACGAGAGGAAGGTCTCTTCGGGCGAGGCGCGATGGGCGAGATAGGCCTTGAGCAGCTTCTCGACGGTTACAGGCGCATCCGCCGCCTTGAGGTCGCGATAGACCTCGCGGCCGATATCGGTCTGAGGGCCGAAACCACCCCCGGCGAACAGATGATAGCCTTCGACCGTGTCGTCGCCGTCACCAACCGGCACCTTTGCCGCGATCAAGCCGATGTCGCTGATGTAGTGCTGGGCGCAGGAGTGATGACAGCCGGTGAGATGAATGTTCAGCGGCGTGTCGACGTCCACCCTGCTCTCGCACCAGTCGCCGATCTCGGCCGCATGTTTCTTGGTGTTGGATGCTGCGAACTTGCAGCCGGCGTTGCCTGTGCAGGCGATCAGTCCGGCGCGGATGTGCGAGGCCTTGACCGACAGTCCGATCTGCTCGACCGCGGCGCAGGCCAGCGCGACCTTGTCGTCGCGGACGCCCGATAACAGCAGGTTCTGCCACACCGTGAGCCGGATCTCGCCGTCGCCGAGATCCGCTGCGATTCTGGCAAGCGCGCGCATTTGATCCGTGGTCAGCTTGCCCAGCGGCAGCACGACGCCGATCCAGTTCAACCCTTGCTGCTTCTGCTGGTGCACGCCGACATGGGCCATGCGGTCGGAGTCGGGCCGCGGCTCGAGCGCCTCGTCCGGCACGCGCGCAAGCTTGCGGCCAAGCCTCGTCTCGACGGCTTCCATGAACTTGTCGTGCCCCATGTTGTCGAGCACATATTTGAGCCGCGCCTTGAGACGGTTGGTGCGGTCGCCGGTCTCGATAAAGAGCCGCACGATGGCGTCAGCCACCTCGGTCGCCCGCTCCGGCTCGACGATGATTCCGGTCGACTTGGCAAAATCCTTGTGTCCCGTAATGCCGCCGAGGCCGAGTCTGAACCACACGCCGGGCGCAACCCCAAATCCGTCCTTCACCTCGACCGCCGAGAACGCAATGTCGTTGGTGTCCTCGAGCGCCGCGATCTGCCCGGCACCGTCGAAAGCGACGTTGAACTTGCGTGGCAGGCCGTACAGCGAACGGTCGTTGAGGATGTGGAAATGCCATTCGCGCGCATAGGGCCGCGTATCCAGCAATTCCTGCGGATCGATCCCCGCGGTTGGCGTTCCCGTTACGTTGCGGATGTTGTCGGCGCCGGAGCCGCGCGCGGTCAGACCGAGATCCGAGAGTCCCTCCAGCAGCATGACCGCGTGCCTGGGTGGGATTTCGCGCAGTTGCAGGTTTGCCCGCGTGGTGACGTGGCTGTAGGGACCGCAAAGCTCGTCGGCGAGATCGGCGAGGCCGGTCAACTGCCAATGCTTCAGGATGCCGTTGGGGATGCGCAGACGGCACATGTAGGAGTCCTGCGCCGGAGCGACGTGAAACAGGCCGTAGTAGCGCCAACGGAAATTGTCGGCCGTGGATGGCGCGGCATCGTTGCGCGCCTGCTCCTTCAGCCGTTCGTAGGCATCGAACGGATGTCCTTCCCGTTTGACCTTTTCCTGGTCGGCGAGCTTCCGTCCCGACGCGATCACCTTGTCCTGCGCCTTGATGTGGATGGCGTCCGGACCGGTCGGCTCGCTTGCTGTCGGCGCGCCACCCTGGCCGCGTCCTGCGAGCGTGACCTTGAGGCCCGCGGCCAACCCTTCGAGGTAGCGCTTCTGCTCGTCGTTGAAGTCGACTGGCAACGATTCGATTTTCATGATGGCGAACGAAGCTCCAGCGGCCAGGGCGATTGGCGTTCGGGAATGGGATGAGGATCGCATCGTCCGACCGGCCGATATGGCCTGCTTCAGGTGAGCGATCCGACCAGCTTCGTTGCTGCGGAAATCCGACATGGATTGCAGTCAGCGGCGTCTGCGGCGGCCGACTGCACCGCAACATTCAAGTTGCGTGCCAGCGGGACAAATCAAGGAAAAGCGCGAAGAATCAGGTCGCTGCCCGAATCGATGAAGGCGCGTTGTCAGGCTCAAGCCCCGAAATACGGGCACGCCGCCCAAAAATTGGTCGGCGGCGCCCGGTGCCCAGACCCTGATCGGAGCGGTGGATCAGGCCGTCCAGCGGCCGATCTTGAATGCCTTGAGATGGCCGATCACGTCGTCCACCGCAAAAGGCGGACCAGCGAACGCGCCGATGGCGGCATCCGTGCCGACCGCAGCCGTGCCCATCGCCGCGTCGTAGATATCCGGCCGGAACACGCCCATGGCGGTGCCCAGGGCTTCATTGCTGAGGGGAGTCTGGCCCCACCGCACCATCTGGGCATACAGCCATGCCGCCTGGATCTTCTCGGGCCGTCCCGCTTCTTCCCGGCCCACCAGCAGATAGCGCGAGCTTTCGCGGAAGGTGCCATCCGGCGAGATCTTGAGGCGGCCGTCCAGCGTACGCTGGAGCACCTCCGCATCGACGCCGATCCGCTCCGGCTGGGCCAGTATACGCGCGGCCTCCCCATGGTTCTGCTCGATGAAATCGGCGGCCTTGGCGCAGGCGCGGACCAGGCCGGCGAGGGCGCCGGGATTATTGTCAGCCCAGCTCTGCCTGACCGCCAGCACCTTTTCGGCCGCGCGCACCAGCACGTCAGACACGAAGTGGAGAATATGGCCGATGCCGAGATCGACCGCGATCGAGTTCCACGGTGCTCCGACGCAGAACGCATCGACGTGACCGTTGGCGATGCTCTCCACCATGTAGGGCGGCGGCAGCACCACGAGGCGGACGTCCTCATCGGGGTCAACGCCGCCTGCGGCCATCCAGAACCGCAACTGATAGTTGTGGGTCGAGAACGGAAACGTCATGCCGAAAGTCAGCGGCTCGGCGCCGACCTTGCGCCGTTCAGCGACGACGCGCGCCAGGGCCAGCGCCGTCGTCATCGGGTCGAAACGATCACCCTCGAGGTGGGCCATGATTGCCGCATGCAGCGCCGGCGTCACGGTGATCGCGTTGCCGTTCACGCCGAGATTGAACGGCGCGACGATCGGAACCTTGACGTGGCCGATACCAAGACTGGACGCAATGGCCACCGGCGCCAGCAGATGCGCGGCATCGAACAGGCCAATGTTGAGCTTGTCGCGGACGTTCGACCAGGAAACCTCGCGGACGAGGGTGACGTCGAGCCCCTCCGCGGCCGTGAAGCCCTTATCGACGGCGACGATCAGCGCCGCGGCATCGACCAGCGGAATGAAGCCAATGCGAAGCGGGCCGGTCATTTCAACATCTCCGAGGCGGTCAGGATCGATTGTGCGATCTCGCCGATCTTCTTCTTTTCGCGCATGGCTGTGGAGCGCAACAGCACGTAGGCTTCCTCTTCGGTGAAGCCCTTCATCTTCATCAGAATGCCCTTGGCGCGGTCGATCACCTTGCGGTCCTCGAGCGCGGACTTGGCGCGCTCCAGCTCGTCCTGAAGCTTGGAGAACGCATTGAAGCGGGAGATGCAGAGGTCGAGGATCGGCTTGATCCGCTCCTTCTTCAGGCCATCAACGATGTAGGCGGAGACGCCCGCCTCCACCGAGGCCTGGATCGAGGCGGCGTCGCTCTGGTCCACGAACATCGCGATCGGCCGGCGGACGGCGCGGCTGACCTGGAACATCTGCTCCAGCACGTCGCGGCTCGGGTTCTCCAGGTCGATGACGATGACGTCCGGATCCAGGGCATAGATGCGCGCCAGAAGACCCTGCATCTCGCTGACATGCACGACGCCGGTAAAGCCCGCTTCCCGCAAGCCCTCCTCCAGGATGGCCGCGCGGATCGGGCTTTCGTCGACGATCACGATTTTAGGCGATTGCTCGGCGCTCATCGATCACCAGGTTGTCCGGGCCCTCACCCATAGCATGGACGTGGCCGCCTCAAAGCCTTGTCTTTCTGGACAATTCGGACTAGCTGACGCCTATCTCATCAGGCAGTTCCAAGATGCAGCAGGGTTCGGCGCCCAAGATCAGCTTTGTTTCGCTCGGATGTCCCAAGGCCTTGGTCGATTCCGAGCGCATCATCACGCGTCTCCGCGCCGAGGGCTATGAGCTTGCCCGGAAGCATGACGGCGCCGACGTCGTCATCGTCAACACCTGCGGGTTCCTGGACAGTGCCAAGCAGGAATCGCTGTCGGCGATCGGTTCCGCCATGGCCGAGAACGGCAAGGTCATCGTGACCGGCTGCATGGGCGCCGAGCCGGAGCAGATCGAGCAGGCCTATCCCGGCGTGCTGTCGATCACCGGCCCGCAGCAGTACGAGAGTGTGCTGGACGCGGTCCACCGCGCATCGCCGCCTGCGCACAACCCTCATCTCGACCTGGTTCCTCCGCAGGGCATCAAGCTTACGCCCCGGCACTACGCCTATCTGAAGATCTCCGAAGGTTGCAACAACCGCTGCACCTTCTGCATCATCCCGAAGCTGCGTGGCGATCTGGTGTCGCGCCCCGCGGCCGACGTGCTGCGCGAGGCCGAGCGGCTGGTCGCAGCCGGGGTCAAGGAGCTCCTGGTCATTTCGCAGGACACCTCGGCCTATGGGCTGGACCTGAAATATGCCGAAAGCGCCTGGAAGGACCGCAGCGTCCGGGCGCGCTTCCTCGATCTGGCGCGCGAGCTCGGTGAGCTCGGAGCCTGGGTCCGGCTGCATTACGTCTACCCCTACCCGCATGTCGACGAGGTGATTGGCCTCATGACAGACGGTAAGATATTGCCTTATCTCGACATCCCATTCCAGCATGCCAGCCCGAACGTTCTGAAGGCGATGCGCCGCCCGGCGGCGCAGGACAAGACGCTGGACCGGATCAAGGCCTGGCGGGCAGCCTGCCCCGACCTTGCGCTGCGCTCGACCTTCATCGTCGGATTCCCCGGCGAGACGGACGCGGATTTCGCCTATCTGCTGGACTGGCTGGATGAGGCCGAGATCGATCGGCTCGGATGCTTCAAATACGAGCCGGTGGCCGGCGCGACCTCCAACGCCCTGCCCGACCAGGTCCCGGACGCGGTCAAGCAGGAGCGCTGGGACGCGCTGATGGCCCGCCAGCAGAAGATCTCGGCGCGCAGGCTCAAGCGCAAGGTTGGCGCGCGTCAGCAGGTGATCATCGACGAGGTCGGGCCGAGCGTCGCCAAGGGCCGCACCAAGGCTGATGCCCCCGACATCGATGGCGCCGTCTATCTGTCCAGCCGCAGGCCGCTGCGTGTCGGCGAGATCGTCACGGTCAAGATCGAGCGTGCCGACGAATACGACCTGCACGGCACGGTCGCGGGTTTCTAGCGCGGCTCTGTCGCGTCTCGGGCCAGCCGCCGGGAACTCGGGGGAATTACAGACGGGCGAGGAGATGCGTCCTGGACCTGCGGACTGCCCCTCAGTGCGAGGAGCCCGTGGTGCGAACCGACCAGAGCTTCAGCAGGCGAAGCGCCTCGTCCTGCTTCAGTTCGAGATATTTGTTCTTGAGCTTGGTCAGCTCGTCGGGAGGCGTTGCACCTGAGACGAACCGGCTGTCGAGGATGGCCGCAACCGTGACCCAGCTCAGTCCAGCGGCCTTGCACGGCACGAGAATGCCGTCGCTGCGCAGGCTCTGCATCAGCGGCCGCACCAGCTCGATGCTGCATTTCGCGAGCTCCGCGATGGCCGCGATCGTCTCGCCGTAGCGCCGCTGACGGGCAAATTCCAGCAGCGCGGCCTCGGTCAGCTTTCCGCCCTGCTTCAGCTGGCCAACCGCCACCTTGGAGCTGCCACCATCGCGGTTTCGCGACATGTCGCGCTCGGCGTCGACCGTGGCCGCTGAAATGGCGCTGCGGATTTCTTCGTAGAGATGCGGCGGCGCCGACGCGAGCAGCCGCGCCCTCACCGCCTCCGTCGCGCGCTGCAACAGGGTCCTGCGCAAGGCTGCCGGCAGATCGGCGCGGATGCCGGCCGCGACCGTGAGCTCCGCATCTCCAGCCGCCTGTGCCACGATGGCGGCGAATCCGGCGGGAGACACCCGCGCCCCGGGATTCCTCATCAGTTGGCGGCTCACGCTCGGATAGCGTCGCGCGAGCAGCGCATCGGTAACGATCTCCTGCAGCCACCAGCGCCCGGCGATCGCAATCAGGTGCTTCTCGCCGCGCGTCTGCGCGATCTCGACGAGATCCTCGCTGCTCAGCCGCGGCGATTCCGAAAGCACCGGCCCCGCGACGGCAATGTCGTCATGATAGGCCAGCCGCCGGATCACGCCGGCCGGCGCCTGCGGGATCGGGGCAAGCTGGGCGCTGAGTTCGGCGAGTGCGATCCGGGCACCGACGTCGGCCAGCGCGCGCAGCTCGATGGTGTTGACGAGACGCTCGAAGACGTCGGCAAACAGCGCGTGCTGCTCGATATCCAGGCTGCCGGCCGAGGCGACGAACAGGGCGGCCACCCGCTCGGCCACGCCGGAGCAGCGGTCGGCTGAGCCGGTGGCTATGGCCGCCTGCACTTCTTCGGCGATCGTGAGATGGGGGTTCGACATCGCTCGTCCTGAGCGCTTGCATTTTCAAGCTGCCCGGCAAAGTAAACGCAGCCGCTAAATGTTTGGTAAAGTTGTCACTAAAGCGCGAGACCCGAGATTGGATCGTGCGGCCTTCGCACCGGCCGGCGCTTCCCTCGCCGCTTCCCGGAGCAGCGGCCCGTATTGCAG
Organism: Bradyrhizobium sp. SZCCHNR1053; assembly: GCF_032381235.1. Taxonomy (NCBI): domain Bacteria; kingdom Pseudomonadati; phylum Pseudomonadota; class Alphaproteobacteria; order Hyphomicrobiales; family Nitrobacteraceae; genus Bradyrhizobium; species Bradyrhizobium sp. SZCCHNR1053. The sequence continues at coordinate 296,548 of NZ_JAUHJM010000001.1, read as the reverse complement.
CCTGCAGGCCGGCATCTTGACACCGGTTGCGATTTGCCTGTATGGCCGCCGCATGATCTTCAACCGGACCAACCGCCGCGCCGCCGTTTGCCGTCGTCACCGCCGTGACGATGCCGGGGCGCGCCATGTCCGAAGACGTTGCTGATCAGCTAGCTCATCAGCTCCAGGTTTTCGAGAAGGCCGCTCCCGCAAAGGAGCGGCCTTCTCGCTTTTTGGCCCACCGTTTCCCCCTGAGCACAGGAGATTGCACATGCTGACCGCCTCCCATCCCTACGACGCTCTGATGGAGATCACGGCGCGTCCGCGCACCGTTTTCGTTCAGGGCAAGGGCTCCTGGCTATGGGACGACGACGGCAAGCGCTATCTGGACTTCATCCAGGGCTGGGCCGTGAACGCGCTCGGGCATGCGCCGCCGGAGCTTGCCAGCGCGCTCACCAACCAGGCGGCGCGCCTGATCACGCCGAGCCCAGCTTATTTCAACGATACCAGCCTGCAACTCGCCAAAGCACTGGTCGACCGCTCGTGCTTCGACCAGGTGTTCTTCACAAATTCGGGCGCCGAAGCCAATGAAGGCGCCATCAAGCTCGCGCGCAAATACGGCGCCCTGCGCAAGAACGGCGCGTATGAGATCATCACCTTCGAGGGCGGCTTCCACGGCCGGACGCTGGCGACGATGTCGGCTTCTGGCAAGAAGGCGTTCGAGCCGCTGTTCGAGCCGAAGGTACCGGGCTTTCCCAAGGCGCGCCTGAACGACATCGACTCGGTCGAGGCGCTGATCTCCGACCAGACGGTCGCGATAATGCTGGAGCCGATCCAGGGTGAGGCCGGCGTATGGCCCGCGACGGACAAGTTCCTGCAGCATTTGCGGGCGCTGACCGCCGAGCACGGGCTGCTGCTGATCGTCGACGAGATCCAGACCGGAATGGGCCGCACCGGAAAACTGTTCGGCTATGAGCATGCCGACGTCCTCCCGGACATCATGACCTTGGGCAAGGGCATCGGCGGTGGTGTCCCGCTCGCCGCCCTGCTGGCGACCGACGCGGCGTCTTGTTTCGAGCATGGCGATCAGGGCGGCACCTTCAACGGCAATCCGCTCATGTGCGCGGCGGGGCTTGCTGTGCTCGACGTCATCGAGAAGCCGGAGTTTCTCAAGGCTGTCGCGGACAACGGGATCTATCTCGAGAGTGAACTGCAGCGCATGTCGGCAAGGCACGGCTTGGGCGAAGTGCGCGGCCGCGGTCTGTTGCTCGCGCTCGACGTGATCAGGCCGATCGCGCCGGCGATCGTCGCGCATGCCTTCGAGCTCGGCCTGCTGCTGAACGCGCCGCGTCCGGATGCGTTGCGCTTCATGCCGGCGCTCAACGTGACCCGGGACGAAATCGCGGCGATGATCGACACGCTGGATGGCATCCTGACCAAGGTCGGCGCTGCCCGGTGCGTGGCGTAGCGGCCGAGATCGCGGGAGGACCGGCGCGGCATTCATCAGTCGAGCCGGCCTTGCGGGATGCGCGTCCGGAGGGGCGCGCGATCGCCGAGAACATGATTGTCGGAGGAGCGGAAGAATGCCGGCGCGAAGACGAGGAGCCACAGCGTCAGGTCTATCGCGTCGCGACGGAGGTTCCCGGACGTCGATTGACCTAGATCAAAGACAGCGCGCCGCCTGACCAACGATCTTTGCGGAGCCAAACACCTGCGGTCCGATGACATACGTTATATCCTTGTGGATATAGCGTTGTACGGGATGTGATCAGCTCGGAGGGACGAGGCTTGCCGGACCAAGCTGATGATCATTCCGCCGACAACGACGTCGGTACGACACAAGGAGATACGAGAATGGCGAGAGACAATCTGGCTCGGGCGCTACCCGTCACGGACGCCGCGAGCCACATCGCCCCCGCTGCCGCCACCGAAGAGGTTTTGATTCACGTCCGCTTCTTTCCGAACTCGGACATCAACTCGATCGGCGAGAAGCCGGCCGGGCTCACCGCGAACGAATGGTACGAGCGCCTGCTCGAGATGGCACGTCCGCACTATCGGACGTTCGCCGGCGGCCGCGGCTTCTTCCGCATCCCCCGCCCCTGCTTCGACGCGATCCTGAAAGGCGTTGCTGCCTGACGTCGGCTCTCTCCGGATGAGGCAGCGGGCGTCCTCTCTGCCTCATCCTTGTCGACCGCGGTGCGCCGGGTGCGCCGCGGTCGCTGACGTTTTGGTTCGTGCGGGCGTCGGGGGAAAACATTGAGCGAAGCAGCTTTCAGCGAACTGCGACGGGTCTTCAGCGCGCTGCTGGCGTCCGGGCGGGCCTCGCAGAACCTGGTAGACATGCTCGCCGACCGCGCCTTCGATCTGTTCGAAGCCAACATCCACGCCCAGACGGCGCATCTGCCCGCCCTCGCCTGCGCCAAGGGCTGCCCCTCCTGTTGCGCGCTGCGCGTGACGGCGACGGCACCGGAGATCTTCCTGCTCGCGCGCTACGCCCGGCAGATCGATCAGCGCATGCCGGCAACCGCGCTCGGCTCGCTGTCACGACGGATCAAGCTCGCCAACCGCGCGACGCGCGGCTTGGGCGAGACCGAGCGAATGAAGCTGCGCCAGCCTTGCCCATTCGTCGTGCGCGGCGGCTGCATCATCCATCCCGCGCGTCCGCTCGCCTGCCGCGGCCATGCCTCGTTCGACCGGCGCGCCTGCGCGCAGGCCATGGCCGGCCGCGAGGTGGATGTGCCGGTCTCGGCGCCACACGTCGCGCTGCGCGCCGTGGTGCAGGATTCGCTCAGGGAAGCGCTCGACAGCGCAGGACTCGCCGCTGGCCTCTATGAGCTCAATCAGGGTCTCGTTCTGGCGCTCCACGACCCCGAGCGCGAGCGCGCCTGGCGCGACGGACAAGACAGCCTCGCGCCGGCGCGGATCGAGGCGTCGACGACGGCAGCGCAGACGGACGCGGTGCTCTGGAGCCGGGCTTCGGCTGGTGGCGCTTCGATCCGGGACGAATTCTAGCGGCAGATCCCGATCGCCAAGCGCCTATGGCTTGAGGATCGAGGCCCCGGTCGTGGCGCGGCTTTCGAGATCGGCGTGCGCCCGGCCCGCATCCTTCAGCGCATAGGCGTGATTGATCTGCACGTGCAGCTTGCCGCTGATCACCGCCGAGAATAGCGTATCGGCGCCCTCCAGCAACTCCGATCGTTTGCCGATGTAGTCGTTGAGCTTCGGCCGGGTCGCGAACAGAGAGCCATGGCTGTTGAGCTCGGCGATCGAGAATGGCGGCACCGGACCCGAGGCATTGCCGAAGCTGACGAACAGACCGCGCGGCTTCAAGCAGGACAACGAGCCGGGGAAGGTCGACTTGCCGACCCCGTCATAGACCACGTCGCACAATTCACCACGGCTGATCTGCTTGACCCGTGCGACGAAGTCCTCCTCGTTGTAGAGGATGACGTGGTCGCAGCCATTGGCCAGGGCGAGATCGGCCTTCGCCTTGGAGCCGACGGTGCCGATGACGTGCGCGCCGAGCGCGCGCGCCCACTGGCAGGCCAGCAGGCCGATGCCGCCGGCGGCAGCGTGGATCAGCACGCGATGGTGCGGCTCGACCTTGAACGTCTTGTGCAGCAGATACCAGACCGTCAGCCCCTTGAGCATCAGCACCGCGCCCTGCTCATAGGTGATGTGGTCGGGCAGCTTGACTAGGCGCTGCCAAGCGATATTGCGCTCGGTCGCGTAGCCGCCCAGATTTTCGTAGTAGGCGACGCGGTCGCCGGGATGAAAATTCGTGACGCCCGGCCCTACGGCGATCACCTCGCCTGCCGCCTCGTTGCCGGTGATGAACGGCAGGCCGGGCGCCTTGTACAGTCCGGTGCGGTAGTACACGTCGATGAAGTTCAGGCCGATCGCGTGCTGGCGGATGCGGACCTCGCCGGGGCCGGGCGCGGCGACGTCGACCGGCTCATAGACGAGCACCTCGGGGCCTCCCACCTTGTGCACGCGCACCGCCTTGGTCATCCCGCCATCTCCCTTCGGACTCTCCATCGCCGCGTCCGAGAATCCGGCGAAAGAACTTCCGACAGTTACCTGATTCTCATCGGACATCCGGCTCCGTTGAAGGAGCCGGACTCCGGCCGCGCATCGGGCGCTGCCGGCGGCAAAAGCGAAGTCGATCGCGACGGCCTTGTCAACTCGGCACCTGTCAGGCGTTGCGCTTCCTGCGGTTGCGCGAGGCCATCACGTTGAAGGCTTCGACCGCCAGCGCAAAGACAATCGCGAAGTAGATGTAGCCGCGCGGGATGTGGAACTTGAAGCCGTCGGCGACCAGCGCGACGCCGATCAGGAGCAGGAAAGCGAGCGCCAGCATCTTGGTGGTCGGATGGTTCGCCACGAAGCGAGCGACCGGTCCGGAGGACACGTACATGATGACCATGGCGATGATGACGGCGGCGATCATGATCTCGAGATCCTGGGCCATGCCGATCGCCGTGATGATCGAGTCCAGCGAGAACACGAGATCGATGACGATGATCTGCACGATCACCCAGAAGAACTTGTTGGTGCCGCCGCCCTGCGACCCGCCGTCCTCACGCGCCTCGACCTCGGCATGGATCTCATGCGTGGCCTTGGCGATCAGGAACAAGCCGCCGGCGATCAGGATGATGTCGCGCCAGGAGAAGCCGACGCCGCCGATCGTGAGCACCGGCTGCGTCAGCCCGATCAGCCAGACCAGCACGCTGAGTAGCACGATGCGGAAGATCAAGGCCAGCGCCAGCCCGACCTGCCGGGCGCGTGTCGCCTGCGGCTGCGGGATGCGCGAGGTGATCACCGACAGGAAGATGACGTTGTCGATGCCGAGAACGATCTCGAGGGCGGTCAGGGTGAGCAGCGCCGCCCACGCTTCGGGACTGGTCAGAAGGTCGATCATGCTTTCAAGGATCTCAACAGGCGGATCGCGGAGTCGCTCGCGACGATGTAGAGGGCGATCGCGCACAACAGCGTCGTCACGATCGGGTCCACGGCGAAGTTATTTCCCAGCACATCGATGACCAGGACGCCCCAGAGCGCGACCAGCGGCAGCGTCAGCCAGCGCAGCCGTTCGACGCGCACCGGGTGGATGACATGGAATGGGACGAAGGTCAGCGCGATCAGGACCGCGAGACCCAAGGTCGCCAACGATGGCGAGGGATGCAGCAGGAACAGGTAGAATGCCGCGATATTCCAGAGTCCCGGAAAGCCGCGAAAATGATTGTCGTCGCTCTTCATGCGGCGATCGGCGAAATACAGCGCGCCGGTGACGGCGATGCCGACGCCGATGACCGGCGCGGAGAGCGGCAGCAGCATCCCGCTGGCGGTGATGGCGTAGGCCGGCACGAACACATAGGTCGTGAAATCCACTACCAGATCGAGCACGTCGCCCGACCAGTCCGGCTGCACATGGACGACGTCGAGCCGACGCGCCAGCGGCCCGTCGATGCCGTCGATGACGAGCGCGACGCCGAGCCACCAGAACATCGCTGTCCAATGCTCGCGCACGGCCTCGAGCAGCGCGAGGAGCGCGACGCCCGCACCGAGCGCGGTGAAGACGTGCACCGAGAACGCCGCGGCGCGATGGGCGGGCGTTGCGGCCACCCTGCTCTCTGGTCTCAACTGATCCATGCGGCGCCAGTGCTATCAGGAATCGGAGCCAATTGCATATCCGCCGTTGCGGCGATGCGCCGCGCAGGCTCACGCAATACTCTTGAAAAAGCCCCGCAGGAACGTCAAATGTTCCCGCATGAGCAACACAGACGCCAGCTTTGACGTCATCGTCGTCGGCGGCGGGCCCGCCGGGCTCGCCGCCGCCGTTGCCTTGTCGCAGACCGGGGCGCGGACGGCGCTCGTGGCCCGCAAGGCCCCGTATGCAGACAACCGCACCACCGCCCTGCTCGGCGGCTCGGTCGATTTCCTCGACGAGATCGGCGTCTGGTCATCGTGCCGTGACCGCGCCGCCGGCCTGAAGGCGATGCGGCTGGTCGACGATACCGGCCGGCTGATCCGGGCCCCGGAGGTGCGCTTCGTCGCCGACGAGATCGGTCTCGACGTGTTCGGCTACAACATCGCCAATGCCGTCCTGGTCGAGGCGCTGGAACAACGCGCCGGCGAGATCGACGGCCTGGTGCGGATCGCCGAGGATGCGGAAAGCGTCCGCAGCGATGCCGATGCGGTGACCGTCACCAGCGCATCGGGCCGCGTGCTGACGGCGCGGCTCGTGATCGGCGCCGATGGCCGGCATTCGCTGTGCCGCGAGGCCGCCGGTATCGGCGTGAGCCGGCGCACGCTGCAACAGTCGGCGCTGACCTTCAACATCACCCATGCGCGGCCGCATCACAACGTGTCGACGGAATTCCACACGCCGCAGGGACCTTGTGTGTTCGTGCCGCTGCCGGGCGACCGCTCCAGCGTCGTCTGGGTCGCAGCCCCGAAGGAGGCCGACCGGCTGTTCGCGCTCGACGACGATGCCCTGTCGGCAGCGGCCGAGCGGCAGTCGCATTCGATCTTCGGCCGCGTTCGCGTCGAGCCGGGCCGCCATGTGTTTCCGCTCGCGATCGAGCGGCCCCTGCGCTACGCGCAAAACCGCATCGTCCTGGTCGGCGAGGCCGCGCATGTGGTGCCGCCGATCGGTGCCCAGGGACTGAACCTCGGCCTGCGCGACGGCATCGACATCGCCGATGTCGTGCGCAAGGCCAATGCGGCCGGCGAGGATATCGGTGCGCCGCAGGTGCTCGCGCGCTATGGTGCGGCGCGCCGCGCCGACATCCTGAGCCGCACCTTCGCCATCGACGTCGCCAACCGCTCGCTGCTCAGCGATCTCCTGCCGATGCAGTCGCTGCGCGCCGTCGGCATGCACCTGATCGGCGGCATCGGCCCGCTGCGGCGGCTCGCGATGCGCGAGGGCCTGGCGCCGTCATGGAGAGCCACGCGCAAGGCCGGTTGAGCACCGTCAGGGAAACACCAGCCGACCAGTCTGGATCAGCCACATCACGCTGGTCAGGGTGATCACCGAGGCGAAGGTGCCGATCAGCACCGCCGATGAGGCCGGCTCGATCCAGCTGTCATTCTGGCGCGCGATTACGAACACATTGAGCGCCGGCGGCAGCGCCGCCATCAGCACCGCGGTCGCCGCCCAGGGCTGCGCGAACGGCCCGAACAGCAGCATCAGCCCGAACGACAGCAGCGGGTGGACGACGAGCTTCACCACGGTCAGGACCGGCACCTCCCAGGGCAGCCGCTCGAACGGGCGCAGCGCCACGGTCACGCCGAGCGCGAACAGCGCCGTCGGCGCAGCGGCGTTCTGCAGGAACTGCAGGGTGCGATCGAGCACCGTCGGCGGATGCAGCTGAAATGCGGCCGCCAGGATGCCGGCTGCCGTCGCCATGATCAGCGGGTTCTGCAGGATCTGGCGCAGCACGGTGCGCAGCGCATGCGCCACCGAGGCGTGGTCGCGCTCGGTCAGTTCGACGAGCAGCGGCACGATCGAGAACAGGAAGATGCTGTCGCAGCAGAAGATCAGCGCGGTCGGCGCCGCCGCCTTAGTCCCGAGCACGGCCAGCGCCAGCCCCGGCCCCATATAGCCGATATTGCCGTAGCCACCCGCGAGCCCGGCCATGGTCGCCTCGCGCAGCGACAGCCGCCCGATGGCCTTGCCGAGCACGAGCGCCAGGGCGAAGGTGAGCATGGTGGCAAGCGTCGTTGCAACCAGGAAGGGAGGGTTGCTCAGCTCCGTGAACGGCGTGCGCGCGATGAGGTTGAACATCAAAGCGGGCAGCGAGACGTAGAGCAGGAAGAAGTTCATCCAGGCGAGCCCGGCTTCGGGCAGCCTCCTCCACTTACCGCAGGCGAAGCCTATGAAAACGACGCCGAAATAAGGCAGGGCCAGATTGAGAATGTCGAACATGGGCTCGGAAGATGACCCCCTGAGGGGGCCTGGGAAGGGCCTGGAATGCGGGGGCGTCGCGGCTTGACGCGAATCGGATTGGTCTAGATCAAATCCGCCCGCGGGGCACTAGCATCGCTCCCCATCCTGGTCTATTCGACTGGGATGATCAAAGCGCGAACTGCCAAGTTTCAGATCGGCCAGATCGTCCGGCATCGGGTGTTCTCGTTCCGGGGCGTGATTTTTGACATCGATCCGGAGTTCAACAACACCGAGGAATGGTGGTTGTCGATTCCCGAGGAGGTCCGTCCGCACAAGGACCAGCCATTTTATCACCTGCTGGCCGAGAACGCGGAATCCGAATACGTCGCCTATGTCTCCGAGCAGAACCTGGTTCCCGACGAGTCCGGCGAGCCGATCCGCCATTCCCAGGTTGCGGAGATCTTCATCAAGGACAAGTCGGGCGGCTATCGTCCGCGCAATCCGCTGATGAACTGACCTGTCGACCGGAGGGTTTCAACCCAGCGCCGTGGGCGCAGGCTTGATCTTTGGTCCCGGCGCGCAAGTTCCCCTCACATCCGTTCGCAGAACGAAAAAGGCGCTCCGAATGGAGCGCCCTTGATTTTGCGGAATGGACCCGACCGGCGTTACTGCTTCGCCTGCGGCTGGCCTGGCTGGGTCTGCTCGAGCTTCTTGCGCTGCTCCTCGGCGCGCTTCTGCAGCTCTTCCTGCAGCTTCTTCTGGGTCTCCTCGAACTGCTTCGGGTCGGTCGGCGGGCCATCATAGGCTTTGGCGAAGCTGCTGTTGCCTTCCTGCAGCGGCAGCGGCAGCGTCAGCGCGGTGCCGTTCGAGTTGATCGCCTGGACAAACAGGGTCTGGCCCTTCTTCAGGTTGTTCACGAACTCAGGCGTGGCTTCGTAGTCCGACATGCAGCCGTTCTGGAAGCAGATGACGTATTTGCCTTCCATGAACTGGTTGTTGTCGATGACGATGCGGGTTCCGGGCTGGAGCTGCATGCCGAGCGGCAGCGTCACGCGCAGGATCTTCTTCGGCTCGCCTTCAGGCTCGATGATGACGGCTGCAACCACAGGCTGACCGGATTCGATGCGGCCGTCCTTGCCGATGAAGCAGACCTGCTTGGCGTTGGCATCCTGCCCCTTCAAGCAGAACTTGGTCCACGGCGCGTAGATCAGCTGCGGCATCTCCTGCTGAGCCTGGGCCTGAGGCTGGCCGCCGGCGGGAGGAGTTGCAGGGGCCTGAGCGGCCGGAGCGGGAGCCTTGGGAGCGGCAGCCGGAGCCTTCGCCTTCGGCGCTTGAGCCTGCGCAACCGAAGGAGCGAAGGAAACGGCCAGCGCGGTGACCGCGAGCAGCGCGACGAGCCGCCCACGCGGCCCAACCGACGAGGCCAAGTCACGGAAATTCATTGCGGAAAACCCTTTCTGAACGGCAGCGCCCGAGACCGCCAAAGGCGCCACACCAAGCCGTTGAAGCGGCTGTCTCCTCAGGAAATGAGGCGGTTAAGTGACAGGCGTTGCCGCCCTCACTCAATCGCCCGCCTTCTTAACGCGGTGCGCGGAAGAATCAATGCCGCGAGACCATGTCGAAGCCGCGGTCTAGCGCTGGCGAGCCTGTGGTAAAAGCCCCTTGTGACCTGTTCCGAATCAAATGCTTGCGCCCCGATCCTGATGCTGCAGCGCATATTCAGCGCGGCCGCGAGATGGGCCGCCGTGATCCTGGCATTGTTGCCCGCGGTCTACACTCCCACGGCGAACGCGGCAGAAACTGCGGCGATCGCCATGCATGGTCACCCAGCCTTGCCCGCCGACTTCGACCACATGGCGTACGCGAATCCCGACGCGCCCAAGGGCGGTCGTCTGGTCTGGGGACTGCTCGGCACCTTCGATAGCCTGAACCCGTTCATCGTCCGCGGCATCGCGGTGCAGCAAATCCGCAGCTATGTGGTCGAGAGCCTGCTCACCCGCGGTAACGACGAGCCGTTCACGCTGTATGGCCTGCTGGCGAAAACCGTCGAGACCGACGAGAACAGAACCTATGTCACCTTCCGGCTCGACCCGCGTGCCCGCTTCTCCGACGGCAGCCCGGTGCTTGCCGAGGACGTCGCGTTCTCCTTTGCGCTGCTGCGCGATCACGGCCGCCCCAACCACCGGCAGTTCTACGGCAAGGTCGCCAGGGCCGACGTGCTCGACCCGCTGACCATCCGGTTCGATTTCGGCGGCGCCGAGGACCGCGAGCTGCCGCTGATCCTCGGCCTGATGCCCATTCTGGCGAAGCACGCGACGGACGTGGCGAGCTTCGAGGACACGACGATGACCGCGCCGCTCGGGTCAGGCCCGTATCGTGTCACGGCGGTGCAGCCGGGATCCAGCGTCACCCTCACCCGCAATCCGGACTATTGGGGACGCGACCTGCCGGTCAACCGCGGATTGTGGAACTTCGACGAGATCAGGCTCGATTACTACCGCGAGTCCAATGGACAGTTCGAAGCCTTCAAACGCGGGCTGTACGACTTCCGCGTCGAGACCGAGCCGCTGCGCTGGCACGTCGGGTACGATTTCCCGGCCGCCCGCAATGGCGAGGTCATCCGCGACAGCTTCACCTCGGGGATGCCGCAGCCCTCGCAGTTCCTGGTGTTCAACACGCGGCGCGCGGTGTTCGCCGACGTGAAGGTGCGCCGTGCGCTGACGCTGCTGTTCGATTTCGAATGGATCAACCGCAACTACTTCTTCGGGCTGTACCGCCGCAGCGGTGGCTATTTCGCCGGATCCGAGCTTTCGGCCTATGGACGTCCAGCCGATGCGGCCGAGCTCGAGCTGTTGAAGCCGTACGCCGCGCAGATCCCCGCCGACATCCTGGACGGCAGCTACCGCCTGCCGATCACCAACGGGTCCGGCCGCGACCGCGCAACGCTGAAGGCGGCGCTCGATCTGCTGAACGAGGCTGGCTATGGCTTCGACGGGACGGTCTTGCGGCATCGGACGACGCGGGCCCCCCTCGCCTTCGAGATCCTGGTCACGACGCGCGATCAGGAGCGTATTGCACTGGCTTACGCCGGCAGTCTCAAGCGGGCCGGCATCAATGCTTCGATCAGGGTCGTCGATCCCGTGCAGTTCGATCAGCGCCGCCTGAGCTTCGAGTTCGACATGATCCAGAACCGCTGGGACCAGTCGCTGTCTCCCGGCAACGAGCAGGCGTTCTATTGGGGCAGCGAGGCCGCCGACCGCACCGGAACCCGCAACTACATGGGTGCCAAGGATCCTGCGATCGACGCCATGATCGCGGCGCTGTTGCGCGCCCGCGACAGGCCGGAATTTATCTCGACGGTTCGCGCATTGGACCGTACCCTGATGGCGGGGTTCTACGCTATTCCAGTGCTCAATGCCGCTGAGGAATGGATTGCTCGGTGGAATCGTATAGAACGGCCAGAGAGGACGGCTTTGACGGGAGCGCTCCCGGAGAGCTGGTGGCAGCGGCCGGAGCCGGCACAGAAGTGACCAATCGGGGCAATTGGTCGTGGCCGGGTCCGTGAAAGTACGGGGCAACAGGTGAATCAGGCCAATACGTCGCCGACGCTCGACGCGTTGTTTCAACGCATCCTGGCGCGCAAGCCGGATGCGGTCGCGCTGGTCGATCCGATCAACAAGCAGCGCGTCACCGGGCGGCCGCCGATGCGCCTGACCTATGCCGAAGCCGATCGCGTGATCTCTGCGCTGGCGGCGCATTTCATTGACGCCGGCCTGCCCGCTCATTCGGTGATCGCGGTCCAACTGCCCAACACCATCGAGTTCGTGCTGACGGTGCTGGCCGCGCATCGCGCCGGCCTCGTGGTCGCCGTGTTCCCGCTGCTGTGGCGTCAGTCGGAGCTCGTGGCGGCGCTGAACCGCACCAGCGCGCGCGCCATCGTCACGATGTCGAAGATCGACGGCGTGATCCACTCCGATCTCGCGATGAACGCGGCGTCGGAGGCGTTCTCGATCCGCCACGTCTGCGGCTTCGGCTCCGACCTGCCGGAGGGCATGTATTCGCTGGACCAGTCGATCGCAAAACCCTCGCGTTCGACGCGCGGGATGATGCCGGACGGCCGCAAGGCCGCGATCGTCTCGTTCGACGTGACCGCCGACGGCTTCCGCGCCGTCCCACGCACCCATTTGAGCCTGATCGCCGGCGGGCTCGCCGTCTCGCTCGAGAGCGATCTGCCGCAGGGCGTGAACATGATGTCGGCCTTCCTGCCGTCGTCATTCGCCGGTCTCGCCGCTTCGGTCGTGACATGGCTGTTGTCCGGCGGCACCCTTGCGCTGCATCACCCGTTCGACGCCGATGCGCTGGAACAGCAGCTCGCGGAGCTGGCCTGCGATACGCTGATCGCCCCGGCCCAACTCGCCTTGCGTCTCGACGAGGGCGACCTCGCCGCGCGGCTGCCGAACCTGCGCTATGTGCTCGGCCTGTGGCGCGCGCCCGAGCAGGTCGCGTCGAGCGCATCGTGGAAGACGCGCGACATCGAGCTCACCGATGTCTATCTGTTCGGCGAAGCCGGCCTGTTCGCGGTGCGCCGCACCGCGGCCGACGGCAGCCCGGGCCCGGTCAAACCGGGACGCCAGGGCGCCCCGCGCGAACAGCCGGGCTCGTCGATCGCCGGCGAGATCCTGGTGACGCCGAAGGGCACGCTCGGACTGCGTGGGCCCATGGTCGTGCTGGCCGCCTACGCGCCACCGCCGCCGCCAAGCGACTCGCTGCTGCCGGCAGCGCCGCGCGACTACGTCGACACCGAATACGCCGTGCGTTTCGACCGCGCCCAGGACACGATCTCGATCACGGCGCCGCCGGCAGGCGTGATGGCCGTGGGCGGCTACCGCTTCCTCGCGCAGGATCTGCACGAATGGTCACGGCGGCTCGGCCAAGGCGCGCTGCTCACCGCTCTGCCCGACCGTCTCAGCGGTCACCGCCTCGCGGGCCGCGCGATGGACAATGCGCGCGCGCGGGAAGCGCTCGCCGAACTCGGCCTCAATCCGCTGATGGTCGAGGCCTTCCGCGATCGCGCCAGCTCGGGCGGCTGATATTGCCGCGTTGGCCAGGTCGTCGATCCGGTGCGCCCGCGAGAAAGGCGCGCACTCTGACAGCGGAACCGGTGCGCTCGGAACAGTGTTGACGCCGCGTTAACGGGAGCGACCTAGGATCGCACGTTGTCATCAGCGTATCCTGAGTTCCCTGGATGTCCCAACAAGGCCCGCTTCTCATCGTCTCTCCTTCCACGCGGCCTTCGCTGACGGCTGCCCTCGCGGCGGCGCAGATTCTCCCCTCCGTCGAAACGCGCTGGACCGATGCGCTGAGCGCGATGTCCAAGGTGCAGCCGGCCGCAGTGGTGGCCGTGATGGAGGGCGCTGATGCGGCCGAGCTTGCGGCGCTCTCGCGTCATATCGGCGCGCGAAAGCCCTACGTGCCGCTGATCGCAATCACGCCGGGTGACGCAACCCTGCCCGATCACGCTCTTCCCCTGCAGGACAGCGACAACCACGAACGGCTACTGGCGCGACTGCGCGCCGCCCTGCGTGTCCGCACTCTGCACACCACCGTATTGCGCCGTCTCGACGAGAAGAAGACGCCCGACGCCGCGCTGCCGGAAACAGATCCGCTCGATGATGCGACCGTGCTACTGCTCGGCCGCGGCACCTCTCTGCCCGGCCTCTCGGTTGCGCTCGGCGAGCGCATGGCCGTGGTCGGCGCGCTGAGCATCGAAGCCGCCGCGAAGCATCTGTCGAGCCGCGACATCGACGGGATCGTGCTCGGCGAAGGTTTTTCGCCGCGCGTGGTCGATGCGTTCCTCGCCGTCCTTGCCGAGGACACTCGCTTCCGCAACCTCGCCGTGGTCGTCACCGCCAACCAGCCAGCACCGCTGCAGGAACTCGCCAATCTCGAGATCATCGCCGGCGCACCCGCGCACATCGCGGCCAGCGCCCTGCCCTTGATCCGCCAGCACGCCTTCGAGGCCCGCCTCAACCGCACGCTGCGCGCCATCGAAGCCGGCGGCATGCTCGATCCGCAGACCGGCCTGCTCACCCGCAACGCGTTCGCCCGCGACTTCGCCGCCGCCGTCAGCCAGACCCAGAAGAACGGCGGCAGCCTTGCCGTCGCCCGCTTCGCGTTCGATCCGGTCAATCCGCGCGTGCAGTATGACGGCGCGCGCATCATCAGCCGCCTGATGCGGCGGATGGATTTCGGCACCCACGAGGACAACGGCTCGGTCGTCGTCGTGTTCGCCGAGACCGATCTGCGCTCGGCTCACGCCATCGCGCGCCGCCTCTCCAGCGTGATGCGCCACACCTCCCACGGCAAGCGCGATACGCGCACGGAGCCTTCGGTCACCGTCGCCGCGCTGCAGGCCGGCGATACCGCCCGAAGCCTGCTGGCCCGCGTCTACGGCGAGGCGCAACGCGCGGCTTCATAGAACGATGTTGCCTGCGTCACGGGCGTCATTGCGAGTGACCTGCCACCGAAGTTTCATCCAGGAGCATTTAGAGTCCTGTTGAATTTTACGCTGAGTGGCGCGGGTGCAGCAACGGGCGATTGGCGGAGCTGGTCGGGGTTGCGCAGCCGATCGCCCGTTGCGGTGAGGTTGGCGGCATAGGCCGCAAATTCTTAGGGGCAGGTCACTACATCAAAGCATATAACGTCAGATCTGAGCCCTTCGTCTGGACCAAGAAACGTCTGGACCAAGAAAAAGGCCCGGCAACGCCGCTTCAAAGACCGCCGTATCACCGAGCTATGATTCCGGGTACCAGGTCCGCTTGCGCACGCCAGTTGAAACGGTCTCGTGTGCACGCACATGGGTGCAGGTCGTGATAACGAGCGCAAGCCGGCTGCACTGCCAGTCAGCGCCGAGCGCGGCGCTAGTGGGTGACGTCAGGTTGACCGACAATAATGCCGCTACGCAGGCAAACATCACACACGCCGCGATCAGCACCGCTCCCTTGTGGGTCCTTGGGTGGAAAATCATGGCCTTGGCTCCTCTGTACGATGGCCGGAAGAATAAAGGGCAGGCTCCACGGTCCTTGTGATCTAATTCACGACCTGACCCACAGTTTTCGCTGGTGGCCCGAAGGCGTGCTCATTGCTGGCACTGGACCAGCGCCGCAGCCGGACTCGCGCACCGGAGCAAACAGCATCTTTATTCGGCCACCTCGTCGGCCCGAGGCGGGCGACGTGGGCGGAATGTCAACGCCGAGCGCCTTGGCTGGCTTGAGATTGACGACCAGCTCAGACCTGGTTGTCTGCTCGACGGGCTTCGCGTCCGGCTGCTGCCTCGGCTTGATCTTGATCAAGTTCAGCAGCGTCGCCGCCACGATCATCACCAGGACGCCACCAACACTGAGCGCGATCTGCATCGTCAGCCCCTCCGAGATGCCGAGCAGCGCCAGGCGGCTGGCGAACGTCAGCAGAACGCCGAGGCAGTAGATTGGCAGCGAATTCTGGCCACAGAGAATGGCGCCGCGCATCACCGCCGTCGTCAGCCCCCGCCAATTGCGAGGCACTAACCATACCACCAAAACCGCAAGGGCCAAGAAATGCAGCAGTCGCAATGGATCGAGATTCGATTTGTCCATCGGGTAAAGCAGCGTCAGCAGCGCTTGCGGGACCAGCGCTTCCAGCGGTTTGATGCTCCAGCTCAATGCGATGATGAGGCTGAACACCAGATAGAGAGCGGCAGCCACAAGCGCGGTGCCTGAGGTCACCCATGGCCGGGCTCTCTTGTCTTCGATCATCCACCACACGCCAAGCACGACCAGCAGCTGCCACGCCAGCGGATTGAAGGCCCAGTGGCCGTTCGGCCATGCCGGGATGGTCCAGCCGAAGACGTGCACCAGTGCGTAAAGCAACAGCGACGCGCCGAGCGTTGCGTTCGGCGCTCGCAGCAGCAGCCACAGCAGCGGCGCGAACAAAAGGTGATAAAGCACGAAGAGCGGCAAGACGTCGGTGTTGACGGGGCAGTATTGCAGGATCGCCGCGTGCGCGAGCGTCACGCCCGGCTGCTCCAACAGAATGCGCGTATTGCTCTCGTCGGCAAGATGGCCGCCGCCTGCGAGGTGAACCATGATGGCGCAGGCGAGCGTGAGCAGCAGAAATGCGACATAAATATCCCAGCTTCGCCACAGCGTCCGGCCGATCACGCCGGTCCAGCCCCCGCAGCGCCATGCCTTGCCGTAGGCCAACGTGCAGGTTACGCCCGACACGAACATGAACACTTCCGCGGCATCGCTGAAGCCGTAGTTCCGCAGCGTCAGCCAGCTCCCGATGTTGTTGGGGACATGATCAAGAAAGATGCACCAGAGCGCGATGCCGCGGCAGGCATCAATGCGCAAATCGCGGCCGTAGCCTTTCAGCTCCGGCAACGCGCCTACCGATGGCTTCAGGTCGGCAGTTCGATCATGCATCTGATTGCCCCGTCCGGCGTACGAGCACGCTTCAAGAGGGACCGAATTTGACAAAAAGTCACCGCCGCGCTGCCGGATCGTGACAACGCCGCAATCTAGATCTGCTTCACGCCGACCCCGCCACGAACGCTATTACGATAACGATCATATGGCGGCGCTTGGTAGAACCTGCTGGCGCGTGAGTTTGACGATCATCGTTCAAACGGCACAGCACGTAAATCAGCCGGAGGTCCACAGAGAGAGGTTCCTAGGTCCTATGATCAAGGTACCGTACAGATCTCGGCATCAATCACCTTTGCCTACAGGCGAAGGAGACTCTGAGTCCCACGACTTTCGTGGTCCGTACTCGCGCTCCTACCGTGAGGTGATTACAATTACACCACACAACGGCATTCGGCTCCTACCTTGAGTGCCCGGCGGCGGACCGCTGGTTGGGCCAAGGATGATGGTGGATGGACGGTATCGGGAGCCAGTCTTCCGCCAGCTTCTTCCTCGCCAAAGACCCGAAGGTGGGTGTATGTTTTTTAAGTTGGATCTCCGTGCAATGAGATGACGGAGAGCTTTTATGAAAGTTCTTATTGTCGACGATCATGCATTAATCCGCGAGGCGTTGCACGCTGTCGTGAAACAACTGAAGCGAGACTCCGTCATTTTTGAAGCTTCGAACGGCCGTGAGGCAGTGCACATAGTCGAGGAACATCCTGACATCAGCCTCATTTTGCTTGATATCAATTTGCCTGATCGAGATGGCTTCTCTGTCCTCCGCGAACTGCGTGACCGCTATGCGACCATTGCTATCGTCATGCTCTCGTCCTCGGATGATCAAGATACAGTCAAGCGCGCTTTCAAACTTGGCGCTCTTGGTTTCATCCCGAAAACTACCGAACGTGAGGTCATGCTCAACGCCATCAAGTTAGTGTTCTCTGGCGGCATTTACATTCCCTCGGAGATTCTTGAGGAACCAACGTCTCCGCGGCTTACAAATAAGCTAGCGGCGCGCGACTCTCCCAAGGGTCTCGGGTTGACCGATCGGCAGATTGAAGTGCTTGCGCTCCTGATGAAGGGAAAAAGCAACAAGATCATTGCCAAGACCCTCGATATGGCCGTGCCGACAGTAAAGAACCACATCACGGTCGTTCTCAAGGCACTCAATGTAACGAGTCGCACCGAGGCAGTAATAAAAGTCGGAAAAATGGGCTGGGAATTGTCGCCGAAATCTGATTCATAACGCCGCCCCGGTGTCTCTCCTATCGTCTTGATCCCTCAAGAACTCTTGCATGACAGCGCGGAGCCGCATTGGGTCGACAGGTTTGTGCAGCAAAATGTACCCTCTATCCTTAGCGTCACGTAATGGTTCGGGTGCCGTATCGCCGCTGGTGAGGATAGCTGGAATTGATGAGCCAAACGCCGCACTAATTTGTTCAATTGCTCGGATCCCGGTCTTTCCGCTGGCAAGATGATAATCCGAGATTATAAGATCGAGGCGTTGCTGGCGCTCAGCCAGTCGGATAAGCGCAGCTTCGTCGGATCCGGCGGTAAGGACGGAGTATCCCCATTTGCCAAGCAATCCGCCCGTCTCCTCTCGCACAATTGGAGCATCGGCAATAACAAGAATTACCTTGCCTTCGACCGCAACGACTGCGGGGCGAGGTGTGTCGACGGGCTCAGTGGACGTGACGCATTTATCGGCCATCGGAATCAAGATTGCGAATCGCGAACCTCGGCCCACGGTCGAAGCCAAGTCGACTTGATGGTTGAGAAGTACGCGAAGCCTGTCGACAATAGCCAGGCCGAGCCCCAGGCCGCCGTACCGGTTCCGTTCTGGGCCGGGTAGTTGAAAAAACTCGCCAAAGATATTCTGCTTCTGATCCTCAGGAATGCCGGGACCGCTATCCCATACTTCGATACGCAACATTTCACCGCGCCGACGACATCCGACGATGATCCCGCCTCGTAACGTATAGCGCACAGCATTGGATACCAGATTGAGCAGTATGCGTTCGAGCAGCATGGCGTCGCTCCGCACCCAGGCATCACTTCGCCGAACGCGTAGACGCAAGCCTTTTTCTCGCGTTGCCTGATCAAACGTAGTCTCAATTGTTTGCAACAGGCGCGCGATTGGGAATTCGGTAATTTTGGGTGTAAGGATTCCAGCATCGAGCCTGGAAATATCCAGGAGCGAGTTGAACATTTCATCCATTTCTTTGCGCGTTGCATCGATCCGCTCGATCGTCTTTGTCCTTTCCCCCGATTTGAGCGGCGTGCGCAGCTGGGCAACGAACAGGCCTAGTGCATGTAATGGCTGCCGCAAATCATGGCTTGCCATGGCAAGAAAGCGCGATTTTGCTGCATTGGCGAGCTCCAGCTCTTGCGTACGCTCTGCAACCTTCCGTTCGAGTTCCATCTGCGAGTGGCGCAGACTTTCCTCCGCTTTCTTGCGCACCTCGACGTCGGCGCTCAGTAACAAGCTTGGAACGGTAATACTGATCAAGAACATCAATACCAGCAGGAATGAAACGTTGATATCCACGGTCGTGAAGGGGCCGCCGCCCGTGAGCGTCCCCCAAATCGTGATCCCCGCAAGCACCAGCGCAACCGTTGCGGTGTCACGTGGACCGCGGCGCAGCGCCGCCCACAACATTGGCAGGATCGCAAGAAAACCCAGTGGATTTCGGCTCGGCGTTTGCTCGATCAGGGGGCTGAAAGCAATGAGTCCAACAGCCGCCGCTGTTGCGAGGACGCCGACCGTCTCCAAAAATTCCTTGCGGTTGAAAGCATGGTAGGGGCTTGATGCCCAAAGCACGATAACGGGGGCAATGACCAGCGCGCCGGTCACATCTCCCAGCCACCATGTGACCCAGGCGTTTGCGAAATTCGTCCGTTCGATGTACCCGGCGGTTGCCAGGCTGGACAGTCCAATGGTGGCGCTGATCGGTGTCGCGATCACGAGGCAAATCAGGGTAAACTTCGCGACAGAATTTGGCGTCGAAAACGTATTACATCCGCTCGACCATCGATTGATTAGGTAAGCGCCAACAACCGCTTCAAGAGAGTTACCGGTCGCAATCGCAATTGCGGTGGCAACCGAGCCGGCGGTCGCCGCATTGGCGATCACCGCCGCCGTGAAGACTGCGGGCCAAGTCCGATATCCCCACAACAGCACCGCCGCCAGCGCGACACCTGTCGGTGGCCAAATTGGCGTTGCACTGGGATGAATAGAGGCGAGAGCAAGGCCACCTTTTGCCAGGACGAAATAGATCAGTCCAATTGCGACCAGACCGCCGGCATAGCTAATGCCTCGGCGGAAATTTATCTCCGGCGATAGTGATCGTGGATCGGACATCGTCGACGCCTGGACTAGGCAGTTGGACCGTCCCCCACAACTGATCTTTGATCTTCTTGATGAAGATCTGCGAAACATTAATCCTCTTTAGGGACTCGTGCGACCATCTCAAGGTTGCACACGCGTTCGAGCCGGACTTAGCTAGCGCTCGCATGATGCCGATACGGGCGAGCATCGCAGGCCCGCCGTGTTCTGCAACTGACCTGCCACCGAAGTTTCATCCAGGAGCATTTGGAGTCCTGTTGGGTTTTTACGCGGAGTGGCGCGGGTGCAGCAACGGGCGATTGGCGGAGCTGGTCGGGGTTGCGCCGCCGATCGCCCGTTGCGGGGAGGTTGGCGGCATAGGCCGCAGGGTCTGGTATTTCAGTGAGGAGTGCGGCCGCTCGCCGTTGTAGTCCGTGACCCAGGCGGCGAGCTTGCGCCGCGTGTCGTCGAGGCCGAAGAACAGCGTTTCGTTCAAGAGATCGTCGCGCATCCGGCCGTTGAAGCTCTCGACAAAGGCGTTATGGATCGGCTTGCCGGGCGCGATGAAGTGCCAGTCGATGGCGTTGTCCTTGCACCAGGCCAGCATCGCCTCGGTGCCGTTGTCCGAGACGATCGAACCCGGCTTGCCGCGTCGGGCGACGATAGTGGTCAGCTCCCGCGCCACCCACCGGCCCGAGATCGAGGTGTCAGCGATCGCTCCCAGGCTCTCCTCGGTGACGTCGTCAACGATGTTGAGGATACGGAAGCGCTGTCCTGGGGCGAACTGGACACGTCCGTGCCGCCAAACTTGGTCTTCCAATTGTAGAACGTCGTCTCCGAGATCCCGTGCTTGCGGGCGAGATCAGCCGTCTTCGCGCCGGTTTTCAAAACCGCGATGGTCTGCTCTTCCGTGAACCGTTTACGCTTCATCTGTCCGTCCTTCGTCAGGCCGGACTCTAAATCCTTCTGGAGGAAATTCTTAGGGGCAGGTCACGAGGAGCAAAGCGACGAAGCAATCCGGAATTCTGGCGTGGCTTCTGGATTGCTCCGCTTCGCTCGCAATGACGGAACGTCGGCTTGGCCACGATCTCAACCAAACACGTACATCTTCAGATCGCGCATTCGCCTCACTCGTCTGATCTGATCATCGGACGGGGCGTGTGGCGTCTTGTGAAGCGGAGCGTTGCGATGCAGAACAGACAATCTCGCGATCAGACCGACTGGATCAGCGTGATCGCGATCGTCTCAGTCTTCACGATCGCCAGCCTTGCGTTGCATTTCGGCTGGATGCTTCGCTAACGCTCCATTCCGCTACGCCGCCTTCTTCTTCTCCGCGAGGTCGGCGAGCTCCTTCAGGATATCGGTGGTGCCGGCGAGCCGCTCCTCGGGCGTCTCCCAGACCTGCAGGAACACGACCTTCATGTCGGGGCGCACCTTGGCGGCCTGGCCGTGGC
The DNA here is from genome assembly GCF_032381235.1 of Bradyrhizobium sp. SZCCHNR1053. Taxonomy (NCBI): domain Bacteria; kingdom Pseudomonadati; phylum Pseudomonadota; class Alphaproteobacteria; order Hyphomicrobiales; family Nitrobacteraceae; genus Bradyrhizobium; species Bradyrhizobium sp. SZCCHNR1053. The sequence goes on along the minus strand of NZ_JAUHJM010000001.1, from coordinate 275,455 downwards.
GCTTGATGAAGGCGACGAGACGATCGGGATAGGCGAAGCTGTTGTCGCGGAAGGCGATGACCGCGCCCTTTGGGCCGGCATCGACCTTCTCGACATTGGCACGGCGGCAGTAGTTCTTGATCGCAGCGACCTTGAACAGATAGCGCGTCTCGTCCGGCAGCTTGCCGAAGCGGTCGCGCAGCTCGGCCGCGAAGTTGTCGATCTCGTCGTCGGTCTCGAGATCGGCGAGCCGACGGTACAGCGACAGTCGCACCGAGAGGTCGGAGACGTAGTCCTCAGGGATCAGCACGGGCATGCCGATCGTGATCTGCGGCGACCAGCGGTCGACGGTCGGCTCGGTGATGCCCGCCTTGAGGTTCTCGATCGCCTCCTCCAGCATCGACTGATAGAGCTCGAAGCCGACCTCCCTGATGTGGCCGGACTGCTCGTCGCCGAGGAGGTTGCCGGCGCCTCGGATGTCGAGGTCGTGGCTGGCGAGCTGGAAGCCGGCCCCCAGCGTCTCCAGCGACTGCAGCACGCCCAGGCGCTTTTCGGCCAGTGGGCTGATCTTGTGCGTCGACGGCAGGGTGAACAGCGCATAAGCGCGCAGCTTGGAGCGGCCGACGCGGCCGCGCAGCTGATAGAGCTGGGCAAGGCCGAACATGTCGGCACGGTGCACGATCAGCGTGTTGGCGCGGGGAATGTCGAGGCCGGATTCGACGATCGTGGTCGACAGCAGGATGTCGAACTTGCCGTCGTAGAACGCCCCGATGATGTCCTCGATCACGGTCGGCGCCATCTGGCCGTGCGCGACGGCGACCTTCATCTCCGGCACGGTCTTGTCGAGGAACTCCTTGACCTCGGCGAGATCGTCGATACGCGGCACGACGTAGAACGCCTGACCGCCGCGATAGCGCTCACGCAGCAGGGCCTCGCGGATCATCACGGGGTCGTGCGGCGCGACGAAGGTGCGAACGGCGAGACGATCGACTGGCGGCGAGGCGATGATCGACAGCTCGCGCACGCCGGTGAGTGCGAGCTGCAAGGTGCGCGGGATCGGCGTCGCCGACAGAGTCAGCACATGCACCTCGGCGCGCAGCTGCTTGAGCCGCTCCTTGTGGCTGACGCCGAAATGCTGCTCCTCGTCGATGATGACGAGGCCGAGATCGCGGAACTTGATCGCCTTGCCGAGCAGCGCATGGGTGCCGACGACGATGTCGACCGAGCCGTCGGCGAGGCCCTTCTTGACCTGATTGAGCTCCTTGGTGCTGACCAGCCGCGACGCCTGTGCGACGTTGACCGGAAAGCCCTTGAAGCGCTCAGCGAAAGTCTTTGCATGCTGGCGCGCGAGCAGCGTGGTCGGCACGACGACTGCGACCTGCTTGCCGTCGAGCGCGACGGCAAAGGCGGCGCGTAGCGCCACCTCGGTCTTGCCGAAGCCGACGTCGCCGCAGACCAGCCGGTCCATCGGACGTCCCGCTTCGAGATCGGCGAGCGTCGCCTGGATCGCGGCGAGCTGGTCCTCGGTCTCGTCATAGGGGAAGCGGGCGCAGAACTCGTCATAGAGGCCAGCCTGCACCGGCAGCTTCGGTGCCTCGTGCAGCATGCGCTCGGCGGCGATCTTGATCAGCTCACCGGCCATCTCGCGGATGCGGTTCTTCAGCTTGGCCTTGCGCGTCTGCCAGCCGGAGCCGCCGAGCTTGTCGAGCTCGACATTGGTCTGGTCGGAGCCGTAGCGCGACAACAGCTCGATGTTCTCGACCGGCAGATACAGCTTGGTCTCGCCGGCATAGCGCAGTTCGAGACAATCATGCGGCGCGCCGGCGACCTCGAGCGTCTGCAGCCCGACGAAACGGCCGATGCCGTGATCGACATGGACCACGATGTCGCCGATCGCGAGGCTCGTCACCTCCGAGATGAAGTTGTCGAGCTTGCGGCTCGCCCGGCGCGGCCGCACCAGGCGGTCGCCGAGAATGTCCTGCTCGGAGATGACGGCGATCTGGTCGGTCTCGAAGCCGGTCTCCAGGCCGAGCACCGCGAGCATGGTCTCGTTGCGCGGCGTCGCCTGCACCACGCGCCAGGTGTTGACGCTGGTGACGTGGATCAGCTTGTGGTCCTTCAGCATGCTGGCCATGCGGTCGCGCGAGCCTTCGCTCCACAGCGCGATCACGACCTTCTTGCGCACCGATTGTAATGCCTGCACGTGGGCGACAACTGCCTCGAACACGTTGACGGCGGAATCGTTGCGCTCGGGCGCGAAATTGCGGCCCTGCCGCGCGCCGATGTCGACGACGCCGGTGCTCTCCGGCACCGCGAATGGCGTCACCCGCGCCAGCGGGACGGCGGCGAGCCGTTCAGCCCACTCCGACGACGTCAGATACAGCCGGTCAACCGTCAAAGGCTTGTAGATCGCACCGCCGCCGGGATGCTCCATCGCCTCGCGGCGCGCGTCGTAATAGTCGATAATCTGCTTGAAGCGCTCGCGCGCGGCGTCCTCGCCCTGCGGCTCGATCACGATGGGTGTGTTCGGCAGATAGTCGAACAAGGTCTCCATCTTGTCATGGAACAGCGGCAGCCAGTGCTCCATGCCGGGATAGCGGCGGCCTTCGCTGACGGCCTCGTACAGCGCGTCATCGCGCTCCGGCGCGCCGAACTCGGCGACATAGCCCATGCGGAAGCGGCGGATGGTGTCGGTGACGAGCTGGAATTCAGAGACGGGCACAAGGTCGAGCGAGCGCATGTCGAGCAAGGTGCGCTGCGTCTCGGCGTCGAAGGTGCGGATCGATTCCAGGCTGTCGCCGAAAAAGTCGAAGCGCACCGGTTGGTCGAGGCCGGCGGGAAACAGGTCGAGAATGCCGCCGCGCACGGCATATTCGCCGCTCTCGCGCACGGTCGACGAGCGGTGATAGCCGTTATGCTCGAGCCAGGCGACGACGGAGTCCATCGGCACGACATGGCCGGGCGCGACCGACAGCGCCTGCCCGGCCATGGTGTCGCGCGCCGGCACGCGCTGCACGATGGCGTTGACGGTGGTCAGCACGATCAGCGGCTTGTCGCTGCCGGCGAGGCGCGACAGCCGCGCCAGCGTCGTGACGCGCTGGGCGAGAATACCGCCATGCGGCGAGACGCGATCGTAAGGCTGGCAGTCCCAGGCCGGGAACTGCATCACCGGCAGATCCGGCGCGAAGAAGTCGAGCGCCCGCGCCAGCTGCTGCATCCGATTGCCGTCGCGACAGACCACGGCGAGGCTCACCGCCGGCGGCTTCGGCTTGGCCGCGACCGCCCGCGCGAGATCGGAGACGACCAGGCCTTCGGCGCCCTCGGCGACATTGGCGAGCGTCAGCGCGCGCCCCGGCGCGAGATGCTCGGCTGGCGACTTGACCGGGCTCTTCATCAATCGGCGTCCACCGCGCGGAACGCCTTGATGCGCTCGAACAATGCCGGGGTCTGCTCCGGCGGCAGCGGCCGGGCGCCGGTCACCGCGGCATAGAAATCCGGGTCCGGAACTTCCAGAAGCTGTTCGAGCTCGGCCAGCTCGCTCTCGGAGAGGCTCCCGATCTCGGCATCGGCGAAGCGGCCGAGGATCAGGTCCATCTCACGGGTGCCGCGATGCCAGCAGCGGAACAGGAGCCGCTTGCGACGGTCGTCTAGGCCTTGGCTCGATCGGGTCGTTCCGGTCATCGCGATATTCCTGCAGGACAACGCCAAAAGCCCGGACGGTGCCGGGCGCGGTTCGATATAGCGGCACGCAGCGCTCCTGTCAGCCCTCCCAGGCTGCAGAACCGGCATGCCCGGCACCTGAAACCTGAGAAAAAGACGTGGATGTCTTGGCATTCGCGGCTATTCCGGCTCTCAAACCGCTTTAAGTGTTCGGTCCATGCGCCCAAGCGTTCTCAATCCCCTGTTCGCGCCGGTCACCACCTTGTCGGGTGTCGGGCCGAAGCAGGACAAGCTGCTGCGCTACCTGCTCGGCTGCAGCGAGACGCCTCGCCTGGTCGACCTGCTCCTGCATCTGCCGGCCAGCGTGATCGACCGCCGCCACCGGCCCAAGGTGCGCGACGCCGAGGCCGGAACCGTGGTGACGCTCGAAGTCACGGTCGATCGCCACCGCCCCTCGCGCAACGCCCGCGCGCCGTACCTCGTTTACGCCAGCGACGAGACTGGCGACGTCGTGCTGACCTTCTTCCGTCCCAAGGGCGACTACATCGAGAAGGTGCTGCCGGTCGGCGCCAAGCGCTACGTCTCCGGCACCGTGCAGATGTATGACGGCGTGCCGCAGATCGTGCATCCCGACCGCATCCTGGATGAAGCGGGGTTTGCAAAACTCTCCGGCATCGATCCGGTCTATCCGCTGACGGAAGGCCTCGCACTCGGATCGTTGCGGCGCGCGATCGCCGCGGCGCTAACCAAGCTGCCCGAGCTGCCGGAATGGATCAGTCCGGAGGTGCTCAGCCGCTGCGGCTTCCCGCCCCTGAAGGAGGCGCTGACGCGGGTGCATGTGCCGCAGGAGCTGACCGACATCCTGCCGGAAAACCCGTTCTGGTCACGGCTGGCCTTCGATGAGCTGCTCGCCGGCCAACTGGCACTGGCACTGGTGCGGGCGCAACTGCGCCGGCCCGCGGGCAACCGTCATGCCGGCGACGGCCGTCTGCGCCGCAAGATCATCGATGCCCTGCCGTACGCGCTGACGAACTCGCAAGCCCGGGCGATCGAAGCGATCGCCGCCGATCTCGAAAAGCCGGTACGGATGCTGCGGCTGCTGCAGGGCGATGTCGGTTCCGGCAAGACGGTGGTGGCGCTGCTGGCGGCGGCCGCCGTCGCCGAGGCCGGCAAGCAGGCGGCGCTGATGGCGCCGACCGAGATTCTGGCGCGCCAGCATGCCAAGACCATCACGCCGCTCGCCGAGCGCGCTGGGATGAACGTGGCCATTCTCACGGGGCGCGAGAAAGGCAAGGAGCGTCGCGACATTCTTGCGCGTCTGGAGGCCGGCGAAATCGACCTGCTGGTCGGCACCCACGCGCTGATCCAGGACGACGTGGTCTTCAAGTCGCTCGCGCTCGCCATCGTCGACGAGCAGCATCGCTTCGGTGTGCGCGAGCGGCTGGCGCTGACCTCGAAGGGCGAGGCCGTCGACGTGCTGGTGCTGTCGGCGACGCCGATCCCGCGCACCCTCGTGCTGACCTATTTCGGCGACATGGACATCTCCGAGCTGCGCGAGAAGCCGGCCGGCCGGCAGCCGATCGACACCCGTGCGGTCGCCGACACCAGGCTCGGCGAGGTCATCGACGCGGTGGGGCGCGCGCTCGATGCCGGCAAGCTGGTGTACTGGATCTGCCCGCTGGTCGAGGAATCCGAGGCCGAGGGCATCGATCATCTCACCAATGCGACGGATCGCTTCGAGAGCCTGCGCGAGCGCTTCGGTGCCAAGGTCGGCCTCGTCCACGGCAAGATGAAGGGCAGCGAGAAGGACGACGTCATGGGCCGGTTCGCGGCCCACGAGTTGCGGCTGCTGGTTGCGACCACCGTGGTCGAGGTCGGCGTCGACGTGCCGGCCGCCAGCATCATGGTGATCGAGAATGCCGAGCGCTTCGGTCTCGCCCAGCTGCACCAGTTGCGCGGCCGCATCGGCCGCGGCTCGGAGGCCTCGACCTGCATCCTGCTCTATCACGAGCCGCTGGGGCAGATGTCGAAGGCGCGGCTCGCCGTGATCCGCGAGACCACCGACGGTTTTCGGATCGCCGAGGAGGACCTCAAGCTGCGCGGCGAAGGCGACGTGCTCGGCATCCGCCAGAGTGGCCTGCCCGGCTATCGCATCGCCCGTCCCGAGGTGCATGCCCAACTGATCACCCAGGCGCGCGACGAGGCGCTGCGGATCCTCAAGGAAGACCCGAAGCTGAAGGGCCCGCGCAGCGACGCGCTGCGCTGCCTGCTCTATCTCTACGAACGCGACGAGGCGATCCCGCTGCTGACGGCGGGCTGACATGTCGTAGGGTGGGCAAAGCGACGCCAAAGGCGGCGCGTGCCCACCATGTCGATGGTCGTAAAGAACAACGGTGGGCACGTCACACCGCGCGTTGCGCGGCGCGCCTTTGCCCACCCTACGAGTCTATGACGCCGGCTTATTCACCTTGCAGCTCTCGGCGAACGCCACCAGCTGCGCTGCATCGGTGCCCTGCCCCTGCACGTCCGTCGCGATGTGCTCGAACAGACGGGCGAAGCCTTCGTAGATCAGCGCGGCCGGATGGTCATCACCCAGGAAGCCCGCGATCTCGCGCATTTCGGCGACCCAGCGATAGGCCTTCGGCAGCATGTCCGGCAGCGCATTGGCAAGCCGCGCCTGGACGTGCGGCAGGCTCAGCGCCAACTCGTCGCGCAGCGCGTCGGCGGCGCCGGCGCGGGTGGCGGCCAGCACCATCGCGGCGCCGAGCCCCGTCAGGCCCTTGTTGATGCCCGCATAGGACATCTTCAGCGCCGAAGCCGCGCCGATCGGCCCTTCGATCCGGCGCAGATCGAGCCCGAGTTGGCCCAGCGCGGCGACATCAACGGCCGCCTCGCCGCTCACATACAACGCCGGTCCCTTCGTGCCCGGCTTCGGCGGCAGACCGATGATGGCGGCATCGACCAGGCGCGCGCCCGAGGACAGCACGATGTCCTCGATGGTCCGGATGGTGTCGACGTTGACGGCGTTGCAGTCGACGATGATGGGCTTCTTCGAATTCCGATTGATGACCGTCGCGAGTTGCTCCGCCAGCGCCACAGCCTCGCCCGGCGGCACGATCGACAGGATGATGTCGGCATTGGCGATCTCGGCGTCGCTGGCGCCGACCATGCCGGATGCGGCCGCCCTCGCCCGCGTCGCCGCGCTGCGCTCCTCGAGCGAAGTCAGAACCTTGCAGCCGTGCTCCACGAGACGGGCGGCGATGGCGCTGCCCATGGCGCCGGGCGCGATGACGGCAATGCTGGGAGGCATGATGACGCTCCGATTCCAACGATGGTCTCTAAAACTATGCCCACCCCATGACAAAACTGAAGGCACGAAAACGAAGGGCAGCCCTTCCGGGCTGCCCTCGCCTTGGCCGCAACGTCAGCGCCCCCTCAGAGCCCCCGAGAACGCTGGTCGCCGCGGCAGACCTCAGAACGCGATCTTCAAGCCTCCGCTGCCGAAGAAATCGTCTCCCCCCGTGCGTCCGATCGTGCGCGACACGTTCACCGTCAGCGCCACATTGCTCCAGAACGGCGCCACGACGCCGGCGCTCACCCGGCCGTAGACGTTGTGCGAGGTGCCGTTCGGAACCGTCCAGTTGTTGACGATGACGGGCGCCGAGGTCGCGTTGTACTGAATCAGGCGGCCGTTGCCGATGATGTCGTCATCGAGCGTCAGGTTCAGGTACGGATTGATGACGTTGCCCTGCACCTGGAACGGCGTGCGCAGCTGCACGCCGACGCTGCCGATCAGGGTCTCGGCGGTCTGCGAGCCGACCGCGAGCGTCAGCGCAGGATCGCCGGTCTCGGTGTAGCCGTCGACACGGGCGCGGGCATAGGTCAGCCCGCCGATCGGTCCGAGCTTCGCCGTGCCTGCATCGAACAGGTAACCGGCCTTGCCGGCCGCGACGAAGGTGGTGCCGCCGGGACTGGAGGTGATGGTGTCGACCACGCCCGGCCGCGTGTTGCGATAGTCCTGACGGCCGATCGTCGCCAGGCCCTCGGCAAACAGGTTGCTGCTCGCCCAGGCGCCGTAGAGGCCGAACTGATAGGAGTTGGCATCCGTGGTGCCGGCGCTGTTGAACAGCCTCGCCTTCGGATTGGAATAGTCGAAGGCGGTACCGATCATGGCGTTCGCCGACAGCCGGTACTCGACGCCAATTGTGCCGCCGATGCTGTCGAGATTGAAGCCGTTCGAGGCGGCGCTGCCCTGGCGGTCGCTGACGCCGCCATTGCCCTGCATGTAGAACGACCATGGGCTGACCGGCGCCAGCGGCGGCGCCTTGGTGTAGGGGGACTTGGCGTAAGGCGCCTTCGTCACGGCGGCAAAGGAATTCATCGTCGACGGCGCGAAGCCGGCGGTCTCGCGGAACTGATCCAGCTTGCCGAACAGCGTCGAGGCAAACCCCATCGCCGTGATCGATGCCACCTCGCCCTGCGGCGCGAAGGTCAGCGGCGCGTTGAGGCGGTTGACGATGTACTGGCCCAGCACCTCGAAGCCGTGCGAGGTCAGGTGCACGCCGTCGACATAGAACAGATACTGGCTCTGCAGCGCCGGATTGCCGATGCACGCCACCGGACAGGCGCCGACATTGGTGAAGCCATAGCGCTGTGGATTGGCCTGGATTAGCGTCCCCACCAGTCCGGTGTCGACATACTCGACACGTACGCCCGAACGCGCGACGCCAGCGAGCGACTGCTGCATTAGGCTGTTATAGGTCGTGCTGTAGGCCTTGCCGGCCGGGGCATTGGCGTTGCCTACGGCCTCCGGCAAGGTGCTGACATCGCCGGCCGTGAACACGATGCTGCGCGCGCCGTCCCCGACCAGCGCGTTGATGCCGGCCATGGCCTGCTGGGCCGTGACGGCCGCGGCCGTCGGCGCTCCAGCGAGCGAGCCGCCGGCGCGGTAATAGGCCCGCGCATCGTTGCCGCCGACCGAGATTTCGACCAGGTCGGTCGACGAGATCCTGCCGGAGAAGCCCGTCAGTCCGCTCCATTCCTGGAAGAAGCCGGGAATGCCGGGCGCCACCACGTTGGTATTGCCGGCCATGGCGCCGCCGATCGCGTAGTTGAGCTGGGGAATGCCGAGCAGCGCCGAGGTCGTGTCGACGAAATTCGTGCCGCCGCTGAAGCGGCCGGTGGGATAGAGCGGCAGCTTGCCGGCGCCGCCGGTGAAGGTCCAGAGATTGCCCGTGTCGGCGTAGCTGTCGCCAAATGCCTGAATGCGCGTATAGGTGGTCTGGGCTGCTGCCGGCCCCGTCAGTTGCAGGGACGCCGCGGACAGCGCGACTGCGCACAACAATGTCGTCCTACTCACAGGCATCCTACGCGCCTCCCCAACGCCTTACTTTTGTTTGCCCGATGTTTCCATGGTGACCATTCGAAACACCACCGCCCGCTGGTTGTAGGAACGACGACATCCGTGGCTGTGCTTTCCCCGCATCATCATGCAGTGCAAAGCGCCGCGATGCGCACGTTTGCCCGCTGGGCGGACCGGACCGCCAGCGACCATGCTCACGAAGGCTGCTGACAGAATCTGGCAGAGGGCTCGGCTAGTCGTGTGGCTGAAGCGCTGCAGACGGCGCCGCCACCGGAGAAACGACGATGCCCGACTTCAATTTTCTGATCCTCTACGTCGACAACCCGCCGAGGAGCGCGGCCTTCTATGCGGATCTGCTCGGCCGGCCCGTGATCGAACAATCGCCGACATTCGCCATGCTGCCGCTGCGCGAGGGGGTCATGCTGGGCTTGTGGTCGCGGCACACGGTCGAGCCGACAGCGACGGGCGCAGCAGGCTTCGCCGAGGTCGCGTTCGCGGTCGGCAATGCCGGCGAGGTCCAGAGGCTGCACGACGACTGGAAGGCGCGCGGACTCTCGATCGCGCAGGCGCCGACACGGATGGATTTCGGAACGACGTTCGTCGCGCTCGATCCGGACGGGCATCGGCTGCGCGTGTTCGTTCCGCAGGATGCGGCCTAGCTCTTCCGCAGTGGCTAGCCTTTCGCGCCAGTCGGCCTTTTAGCCTAGTCTGCTTTCAGCCTAGTCCGCCTTGGCCGGCTCCGGCTGGCGATGCGGCGATGGCTGCGCGGGTGCGTTGGCGAGGCGCGCGGTGTTGGCCATGTTGGCCAGCGCCGCGACCTTTTTCTGCTGGTCGGATCCCGGCTGCACCACGCCGCATGACATGATCAACGTCGCCGCGTCCTCGGCGCTCATGTCGACCTCGATGATCTTGCTCCGCGGCAGATAGAAGAAGAAGCCCGTGGTGGGGTTCGGCGCGCACGGCAAGAACACCGAGATCTGCTCGTCGTCACCGGGCAGGCGGCTCGCAATCTCCGTGCTCGGCGGCTGCGAGATCAGGACGATCGACCACATGCCCGGCGACGGAAACTCGACCAGGCCGACTCGGCGCAGGCTCGAGCCCTTGCCCGAGAACAGCGTCTCGAACACCTGCTTGAGGCCGCGATAGATCGCCCGCACCGCCGGGATGCGGCCGAGCAGCCGCTCGCCGAGGTCGACCAGGGTGCGGCCGATCAGGTTGGCCGTCAGGAAGCCGAGCAGCGTCAGTCCGATCACGGCCACGATCAGGCCGGAGCCGGGCACGCCGAACGGCAGATAGGTTTCCGGACGATAGACCAGAGGCACGAACGGCCGGACCAGCCCGTCCACCCAGGTCACGAACCACCACGTGATGTAGAGCGTGATGGCGACGGGTCCGGCTACGACGAGGCCGGTCAGGAAATAGTTGCGAAACCGGAACATCAGCCCATGGTGGGGCGTCTCGGCCGGAGCATCGGCCAAGGGATCGGTCTCTGGCGGCAGGTCGTCGCGGGAACTCATGCGAACTTCCGGGTCGGATCAAATCTCAGCTAAGGGTCTTAGCAGATTTTTGAAGGGCAAAGGCCCTCTTTCCGACACATGCGCGCTTTGCCGCTGACCTGTGGCCCGGCAGCCGGACACCCATTTCAGGCGGAAGGTGCTTCAGGTCCGTGGCGGCGAATTGCGACGCGGACGGCCGAACGCGGCGCCCTAGGCGCTGCGCAGCGGCAAGGCCAGCCCGACCGCCACGAAGATGCCGCCGCAGACCTGGTTGAAGCGCCGCCCAACCCGCGCGAGCCAGGGGCGAACCTGGGCCGCCGCGCTGGCGATGGCGTATTCGGTGACGAACTCGGTCACCGTATAGGTGACGGCCACGACGGCGAACTGCACCGCCAGGCTGCGATCGGGATCGATGAACTGCGGCAGCAGCGCGCTGAAGAACAGCAGGCATTTCGGGTTGGTCGCCGCGGTCAGGAAACCCTGGCGGAACAGCGCGTGTCCTCTGGCCGTCACGGCTTGGTCGGCCAGATCGACGCCCACCGGCGGCGCGAGCCACAACTTGACCCCGAGCCATGCGAGATAGAGCCCGCCCACCCATTTTAGGACCACGAGCCAGGTGATCGACGACTGCACCAGCGCACCGATGCCGAACATGCACAGCGCGATGACGAGGATGAAGCCGATCAGGCCGCCCGCGATCGTGAACAGCGTCCTGCGTCCGCCGTGCAGCGCCCCGTGCGTCAAGGCGAGCAGGCCGTTCGGGCCTGGCGTCAGGGAGATCCCCACGGACGTGACGAAGAGCAGCAGCCAGGTGTTGAGGGTCATCCCGATCCCCGTGATCAAGCGAACCGACCGATCCGCCGGGCCGGACGTTTGCCTATTCCACCGTGACCGACTTGGCGAGGTTGCGCGGCTGGTCGACGTCGGTCCCCATCACCACGGCGGTGTGGTAGGCCAACAGCTGCACCGGGATGGCGTAGACGATCGGCGTGAACGTCGCGGCCATATCCGGCATGGTGATCGTCACCAGCGAGTCCACGGTCGCCTCCTCGGCTCCCTTGGCGTCGGTCATCAGGATGATCTTGCCGCCGCGCGCGGCGACCTCCTGCATGTTCGACACCGTCTTCTCGAACACGCGATCATAGGGCGCGATGACGACGACCGGCATGGTCTCGTCGATCAGCGCGATCGGCCCATGCTTGAGCTCGCCGGCGGCGTACCCCTCGGCGTGGATGTAGGAGATCTCCTTCAGCTTCAGCGCGCCTTCCAGCGCCAGCGGATAGGAGGTGCCGCGGCCGAGATAGAGCACGTCCTTCGACTTCGCGATCTCGCGGGCGAGCTTCTCGATCTGCGGCTCGGTCGTCAACGCCGCCGCGATCAGGCGAGGCACCTCGACCAGGCCATGCACCAGCTTGGTCTCGTCGGCTTCGGAGAGCTCGCCGCGGCCGCGACCTGCCGCGATCGCGAGCGCCGCGAGCACCATCAACTGGCAGGTGAAGGCCTTGGTCGAGGCAACGCCGATCTCCGGGCCGGCGAGCGTCGGCATCACGATCTCGCTCTCGCGCGCAATCGTCGAGGTCGGCACGTTGACGACGGAGAGCGTGTGCACGCCTTGCGACTTCGCATAGCGCAGCGCCGCCAGGGTGTCGGCAGTCTCGCCGGATTGCGAGATGAAGATGGCGAGATCGCCCTGGCGCAGCGGCGCCTCGCGATAGCGGAACTCCGAGGCGACGTCGAGTTCGACCGGCACGCGCGCGAATCGCTCGAACCAGTACTTGGCGACGAAGCCGGCGTAGCTCGCGGTGCCGCAGGCGGTGATCGAGATGCGCTGAATGTCCTTGAAGTCGAACGGCAGCCGCGCCGGCAGCACTACGCGCTCGGTGCCCATGTCGACATAGCGCGCCAGCGTATGGCCGACGACCTCCGGCTGCTCGTGGATCTCCTTGGCCATGAAATGGCGATAGTTGGCCTTGTCGACCAGGAACGACGACGCGCCGGATTTCAACACGTCGCGCTTCACCACCGCGCCCGAGGCGTCGTGGATGATGCCGGAGTCGCGGGTGATCTCGACCCAGTCGCCATCATCGAGATAGCTGATCGTGTCGGTGAACGGCGCCAGCGCGATCGCATCCGAGCCGAGGAACATTTCACCGTCGCCGTAGCCCATCGCGAGCGGCGAGCCCTTGCGCGCGCCGATCAGGAGGTTGCCATGACCCTTGAACAGGAAGGCCAGCGCGAACGCGCCCTTCAATTGCGGCAGCGACGCAGCCACGGCCTGCTGCGGCGAATGGCCTTTCAGCAAATAGGAGTTGACCAGATGGACGACGGTCTCGGTGTCCGTTTCCGACGCGAACCTGGCGCCCTGCTTTTCGAGCTCGGCCCGTAGTTCGCGAAAATTCTCGATGATGCCGTTATGTACCACGGCAACGTTGTCAGTCGCATGCGGATGCGCGTTGCTCTCGGTCGGCTTGCCGTGGGTCGCCCAGCGGGTGTGACCGATGCCGGCGTGCCCCTTCAGCGGCTGCTGCCCGAGCCGCTTCTCCAGGTTCTTCAGCTTGCCCTCGGCGCGCCGCCGCTCGAGATGATCGCCTTCGAGCGTAGCAACGCCGGCAGAATCATAACCGCGATATTCGAGCCGCTTGAGCGAGTCGACCAATTGCTCGGCAACCGGCCCGCGTCCCAGGATCCCGATGATTCCGCACATCAGCGCTTGTCCCCAAATCGTCGAGAATGATTCAAATGCATGGCATTGTCTTAACGAAAACCGCGCGCATTCAGGATTCAATAATTATTGCGGATTGCGACAGGGTTAAGTGGGGCCCTAACCAAGGGCCGGCAGGCAACTCCGGTTCGATGCGGAGGTCCAAGTCGAAGCGCACTTAACGCCCGGTCAACGCTTTCGCGCAGAGACTGTCGCGTCGGAGAGGACGCCATGACCTATAGCCGCCGCCCAACTGATCCCAAAGGCACCAGCCCGCTGAGCCTGTCGCATCCGACCTCCGGAAGCCATCTGGCGCACTGGCCGCCGCCGGCCTTGAGCAGCGAGCTCAAGCCGATGCCGATCAAACATCGCGCCAACGAGCCCGTCAAGCACGCCACCCGCCGCGGGTGGCGTTTGACACGTGCGATGTTCGCTGAGTTCCAGGACGACGAAAGCTGATTTCTCAGCTCACTTCTTGTGGCGTTGCTTGGCATTACGGAAGCGCGCCGCAGCGCCCTCACGCGTCGTCTGCGGGCTCCGCTCGAGCGCCAGCGCATCATCGGGCACGTCGCGCGTGATCACCGAGCCAGAGCCGATATAGGCGCGGGCGCCGATGGTGATCGGCGCCACCAGCGAGGTGTTGGTGCCGATGAAAGCGCCCTCGCCGATATTGGTCTTGTGCTTGTTGAAGCCGTCATAGTTGCAGGTGATGGTGCCGGCACCGATATTGGCATTGGCCCCAACATGGGCGTCGCCGATATAGGACAGGTGATTGACCTTCACGCCCGCCTCCAGCACCGCGGCCTTGGCCTCGACGAAATTGCCGATCTTGGCGCCGTCTCCGAGTGACGTACCGGGCCGCAGCCGCGCGAACGGCCCGAGCAGGCTGTTCCGGCCGAGCTTGGACTGCACGATGTGCGAGAACGAATGGACCACCGCGCCGTCGCCGATCGACACGCCGGGGCCGATCACGACGAACGGCTCGATGGTCACGTCCTTGCCGAACGTGGTATCCGCAGCGAGGTAGACGGTCTCCGGCGCGACCAGCGTCACGCCTGCATCCATCGCCGCGCGGCGCAGCCGGTTCTGCATCACCGCCTCGGCTTCGGCGAGCTGCGCCTTGGTATTGACGCCGCGCACCTCGTCCTCGGAGGTCTCGATCACGACCGCCTCGAGCCCCTGCTCGCGCGCGATCGCCACCGCATCGACCAGATAGTACTCGCCCTTGCTGTTGGCATTGCCGATCCTGTCGAGGATCGCGAGCGCGCGACGGCCGTCCATCGCCATCACCCCGGCATTGCACAGCGTGATCGCCCGCTCCGCTTCGCTTGCATCGGCCTGCTCGCGGATCGCGACCAGCTTCGATCCGTCGAGCAGAAGGCGTCCATAGCCGGTCGGATCGGCGGCGCGGAAGCCGAGCACGGCGAGCGCTGCGCCTTCCACGAGCGCTGCCCGCAGCCGCGCGAACGTCTCGGCCGTGATCAGCGGCGTGTCGCCGAATGCGACCAGCAGATCGTCTGCGCCGCGCGCGATCGCCTGCCGCGCCGCCAGCACCGCATGCGCCGTCCCCAGCCGCTCGCGCTGAACGAAGATATCCGCGTCGGGCCGCAGGCGCCTGGCTTCCTTCTCGACCGCTTCGTGCCCTGGCCCCACCACCACGGCGATGCTGGCGCCATCGCCTTGCGGCGCCGCCGCCAGGACGTGCGCGAGCAATGATTCGCCGGCGATGGGATGCAGCACCTTGGGGACGCTCGTGCGCATCCGCGTGCCCTCGCCTGCCGCAAGCACGATGGTCAGACTGGATCGAGCGGTCATGAAACACCTGGAATGAAGGGAGCGCATAGGTCGCGCTGTCATAATGCGTTTTCTGCGCGGGGCAAACCGCACCCGCTGAAGCCCCTGGTGGTTTTCCTGTTAATGTTCGCTTCGTGATTCGATTAAGGCAGGTTCATGGCTAAGGACTCCCGCAAATCCGCCGGCACAAATGGAGCTGAGAAGACGGGGGCGACTCTGTCCGGACTGTTTGCCGACGAGAACGAGTTCGATCGCCGCGCGCTGTGGCGGCTCGGCTGGTGGGGGGCTGGCGCCGTCGGCGCCGTCGGCCTGGCCGTTTTCACCAATCAGGCCGCACAGGGATGGCGGCAGGACCGTGTTTCCGCGGCCGATCTGTCGCGCCAGGCACAATTGCTGCAGTCGCTGGCCCGCGAGACGCAAGGCGAGGCGCGCCAGCTCGGCGCGGCCATCGAGACGCTCAACACCGATCGCGACCGGCTGTACGCGCGCGTGACCGTGCTCGAGCAGGGATTGGACTCGGTGACCGGCGCGCTGGCCAAGCAGAGCGCCCAGGCAACCGCCAATCCCGCCCCCGGCGGCAAAGCCGCACCCGCGCCGCAGATCGCGGCCGTGGAGTCCCAGGCCACGGTGGCGGCCCCATCGAGTTCCGCGGCGTCCAGCCCCTTGCCGGCCTACGCGAACGCGTCGCCGTTCATGCCGATTCCCAACGGGGCCGCCGGAATCAATCCGGCTCAGCCTGGTTCCCCGGCAGCTGCCGCGAGCGCCGACAAGACGAAACAGGAGCAGTCCAGGCCGATGTCGGCCGGGCTGTCGGGTGCTTCGTCATCGTCCGTCTCCGCCGCTCTGTCGCCGACCCCACCTGCACCCGCCGTCGCGGCGACCGGTTCCCAGCCGCCTGGTGGCGCACCGGACCCGGCCGGCAAGCCGGCCGAGACCGACAAGCTCGCAAAGGCTGAGCCCGCAGAGGCCGCCGCCAAGGGCAATGACAGCACGGACGTCGCGGTCACGGCGGTCCAGAAGACCGAATTCGCAGTCGATCTCGGCGCGGCCAGCTCGCTCGGAGGATTGCGGGCGCTGTGGCGGGATCTCGTGAAGACCCATGCCGACCTCACCTCGCTCAGGCCGATCATCATCCTGAAGGAAGGCCGGAGCGGTCCGGGCATGCAGCTGCGACTCGGCGCCGGCCCATTGGGCGACGCGGCCACGGCGGCGAAGATCTGCGCGGTGCTCGCCGAGAGCCGGCGCGCTTGCGAGACCACCGTCTATGACGGCCAGCGCCTCGCGGTCCGTGAGGAGCCGGAGGGGGCCGAGGCGGCCAAGCCGGGCGCTCCCGCGGCTGCCGCCCAGAAGCCGGTGCAGCGCCGGCGCACGTTTCAGCCGCAGGTCCAGCAGCAGCGCCACGGCAAGCGCGAGGAGCCGCCGCCCACAGCAGCAGCACCGGCGCCGCCGCCGGCAGAGGCGCCCAAGCCCGAGCAACCGTCGGCGCTCTCGTCGTTCTTCCGCCGCTCCTGAGCCTCAAATCATCGTGCAGCCAAAGCCGGTTGGGACGGATTGTGAAAGCAGTCCGCGAACCGGCTTTGCGGCTTGTCCGACGATCCTTTCCGCAGCATAGTCCCGCGCATGAAAAAGACCCCGTTCCGCCTCTCGCCCTATCAGGTGCAATGGCTCCTGATCATAGGCTTCGTCACCGTCGGCTATGCCCTCTATCTGCGCTATCTCGCGATCGAGCTGTCGAGCGTCGCGCTGGCCTGCGATGCGGGCCTGCAGACGCTGGCCTGCAAGAGCCGGGCGGTCGCGACCACGCTGTTCAAGAATTCGGTATTCGGCGCCACCGCGCTGGTGATTGCAGTGCTGCACGTGATGCGGCCGTCGATCGTGCTGTTGACCGGCGGGCTGATCGCCGCCGGCCTCGGCATCGTGCTCTACAACATCGTGCTGTCGGGGCTGGCGATCGGCCTGCTCATCCTCGGCTTTGCGCGGCCCGCGCCCGCCACAGCGTGAACGCCAGCAGCAGATACATCGCGCAGGTCCACATCGCCTGCCAGTTGTCGCGGCCCTCGTTGTAGATCACGTAGACCGAGGAGATCGCGAGCAGGCCGGCGAAGCTGGCCTCGGCGATCGGGCGCGCGCCCTGCGCCGGACGATTGCCGAGCAGCATCGCGAACGGCACCACCGCCATGGTCAGGCTCGCGAACGGGAAATCGCGGTAGCGCGGGTCGAATACAAAGCCGAGCGCCGTCTCGGCCGCGATCAGCACCGTCACGACCAGGACCAGACCCAGCAGGTAGGTGATCTTCAACTGCTTGCGGCCGTCATTCGGTCCGAGCAGGTCGAGAAAGGTCGGCAACGGCCGCCCGGCCATCGCCGCGTTGGCGCTGAGGATGGGCGCCAGGACGCCGGCAGCGAGCAGCGCCCCCCAATGCAGCCAGCCGCCGACACCGAGGCTCTCATAGAACATCTTGTCCGCGGCCATGCCGAACAGCGCGCCCGCTGTCGTCGCGGAGAACCCGACCCCGATCCAGGCCGAAACGTGCGGCGGCCAGGGCCGGCGCCGCACCGTCAGCCACCCGGCCAGGAACACCACGAACGACAGGATCATGCCGCCGCCCATCTGCAGCTTCCACAGCGGATAGTTGCTGACGGGCTCGCCCGGCGGATATTTCAGCGCCCGCGTATCGTCGCTGATCAGGCCCCAATAGCCGCCGACCGTGCCTTCCAGCTTGCGCTTCCACGGCTGGTCATAGGCCTCGATCAGGTTGACGCGGAAGTTCTCGCGCTTGGCGAGGCTGAGGATCTCCGACACCACGCGGGCCTGGTTGGCCCGCGACGGCAGCGCGCCCTCGCGCATGCGCCCCTCGCTCGGCCAGCCGGTCTCGCCGATCAGGATCTCCTTCCCCGGAAAGGCGACGCCGACCTGCTGGCGGATCGCGTCGACATGGGAGGCGGCGAATTTCGCGCGCACCGGGATGTCCTCCCAATACGGCAGGATATGAACCGTGACGAAGTCGACGATGTCGTAGAGCTCGCGGTTGCGCAGCCAGAACTCCCAGACGTCGGCATAGGTGACGGGAATCGTGACCTGCGCCTTGACGCTGCGGATGGTCGCGGCCAGATCGGCTGATGTCATCTCGCCGCGCAGCAGCACCTCGTTGCCGACCACCACGGCCGTGATCACCTTCGGGTAGCGCTTGATCAGGTCGACCGCGATGCCAATCTGCTGCTGGTTCTTCAGCTTGTTGGAGCCGAGCCAGATGCCCTGGATCACCTTGATGCCGACGCGGGCGGCGATTCCCGGCACCTGGTCGAGACCGTTCTCGATCGAATAGGTGCGCACGCATTCGGAGATCTTGGCGAGCTGCACCAGGTCCTGCTCGATCTGCTCGGGGTCGATATGGGTGGTCGGATCCAGCGGGCTCTGCTGGCCGCGGAACGGCGCATAGGACACGCACTGCAGCTTCGAAGCTGGCTCGATCGGCGCGCGCGCGAGCATGATCGGCTGGGCCAGCCACCACCACGCGGCGGCGATGACACCCAAGGATATGAGCAGAAGCGCCAGCGGCGTAGGAAGGGATTTCAGTTCCGTGTCTCCAGGCAGGGTGGTGTCGATTACCCGGTCGGCGGCGATCTGCCAAGTAGGCGATCGGGCCCTCCGGCGCTCCCGGCGTACCTGCTCCACATCGCCCTTTTACGATGACGCGAGAAAGTTGGTACGTTGCTGGACAAAATCCGAGATTCCGGTCATTGGGAATCCCGGTTGACCCCGGCCGTCGCAACGTCGCAACCCAGATTGGGCCCCTGCGCAAGCGCCCGTTAGGAACGCTCTGCGACAGTCGGAATCAATCTCCCGCCGCAATCGGGGCTGATTTGATCGGCATCAACACTGCGTCCGTCAGGGGACGGCACGAAGGCAACAATCGGGGAATTTATGGGTCGACGCGTGCTCAAGTCCAAGTTTTCGGTTTCGCGCCTGTCCGCGGCTCTGGGCCTCGTGCTCCTCATCGGCGCGCCCGGCGCCCTCGCCCAGAGCGGCAGCGACCATCCCCAGGACCAAAAGCCGCAGGCGGCCAATCCGGCCGACGTGTCGAGGGACAACCAGCGCAAGGCCGACGAATTCACCGAAGCGTCCCAGGCGCTCAGTGGCGGCCCGGCCGGCAATCCCGAATGCGTCTGGCTCGGCCGCCGCGTCGTCCAGCTGATGTACAACGACGACCTCGATACCGCCTTCCGCCACCTCGATCTCTATGACCGGTTCGGCTGCCCCGGTGGCCACGTTCAGGCCGCCTTCCGCTGCCTGACGCGATTCATCCCGCAGATCGATCCGAAGGTGCCGAACTCGCTGAACAACCACGTCCATACCTGCTGGATCAATCCGGACGCGAAGCCGCAGGTGGCTGCGGCGCCTGCGCCGGGCCCAGCCTCGAGCCCGGCAGCGACGCCGGCCGCGCAGGCGTCTCCAGCGCCGACGCAGCAGCCCGCCCCCCAGGCTTCGCCCTCGCCCGCGCAGCCTCCGGCGAAGTGACCGGCGCCTGAGGCAGGCAGGACGCACGATCCCGGCGACCGCCCCCCATGCGTGGCGTGCGCATGACAGCGCTCCGATCACGTGGCAGGATACGATCGAGGTCGTCGACGCGCGCTTGAGCCTCGCCCCGGTTCAGGCACCGTTCAGCATGATTGGGCTCTGTTGGGATGGCATATGATGTCGCGGCCTTCGGCTGTGACGGTGTGAGAATGACCGCCTTCGTCGTTCGTCGTCGAACGTCACGCGTGAACGTGCTCCCGGTAGCATCGCATACCCGAGATGGAACGGCGATCGACCGCTCCGCTTCGCCGCTGACTTGATCCTAGGAATGGTTGCCCCTCCAATGCGTGCCGTCGTCGCCGTCCTGCTCCTCGTCACCGCTGTGCACGCCGCCCTCTGGGGACTGCTGCAGGACAAGCAGGAGGCCCCCAATTTCACCGGCCTGCTGCAGAGCGTTTCCTACGATCCGCATGAAGGAACCG
Source organism: Bradyrhizobium sp. SZCCHNR1053 (assembly GCF_032381235.1). Taxonomy (NCBI): domain Bacteria; kingdom Pseudomonadati; phylum Pseudomonadota; class Alphaproteobacteria; order Hyphomicrobiales; family Nitrobacteraceae; genus Bradyrhizobium; species Bradyrhizobium sp. SZCCHNR1053. The sequence continues at coordinate 255,462 of NZ_JAUHJM010000001.1, read as the reverse complement.
GAGCCCCCGGCGCCAACACCGTGGCCTCGCCGGAACGTATCCGCGCCGACATGAAGAAGCTCGCCACGATGACGCGGGCCATCCGGCTTTACTCTTCTACCGGCGGCCTCGAGATCGTGCCGCCGCTGGCCGCGGAGGCCGGACTGAAGGTGATGCTCGGCGCCTGGATCGACAAGGATCCGGACCGCAACGAGCGCGAGATCCAGTCGGCCATCACCCTCGCCCGCCGCAACAGCAACGTCATCGGCATCGTGGTCGGCAACGAGACCATCCTCACGGCGACCCAGAAGGTCGATGAGCTGATCGAGAAGATCAAGCGCGTGAAGAAGTCGGTCAACGTGCCCGTTACCACCGGCGACGTCTGGAACAGCTGGCGCGACAACCCCGAGCTCGCGGCCAATGTCGACTTCATCGCCGCGCACGTGCTGCCCTATTGGGAATTCTTCACCGACGACCAGGCCGTCGATCAGGCGGTGGATCGCTATCAGCTTCTGAAGAAGCAGTTCCCCGGCAAGCGCATCATGATCGCCGAGTTCGGCTGGCCGAGCCAGGGCTACAGCCGCAGCGGCGACAACCGCGGCCCCGCCGTGCCGGGCCCGCTCCGGCAGGCGAAGGTGCTGCGCAATTTTCTCGCCCAGGCCGCCTCGATCGGCATGGAATACAACATCGTCGAGGCCATCGATCAGCCCTGGAAATATTTCGAAGGCGGCGTCGGCCCGTATTGGGGCGTCCTCAATGCCGCGCGCGAGGCGAAATTCGCCTGGACCGGCCCGATCGTGAATCCCGACTATTGGCAGCTCGCGGCCATCGCGCTGCTGGTCGGCGTGCTGCTGTCGCTGCCGATCGTGCGGCTGCGCCAACCGACCGTGCTGCAGGCGATGATGCTCGCCATCACGGCACATGGCGTCGGTGCCTGGGTCTCCAACGTCTTCGCCTATTGGAACGTGCACTATTTCGTCTGGGGCTCGACCTTCGCACTGACCCTCGGCCTGATCCTCCTGGTTCCTTTGATCCTCATTGCGATGGCCCGCATCGAGGAGATCGCCGCGATCGCCTTCGGCCGCGAGCCCCGCCGTCTGCTGACCCGCGACAAGGCCGCGCGCGACCGCGCCGCCATGCCGGAGGGCTATTGCCCGAAGGTCTCGATCCACGTGCCGGCCTATTTCGAGCCGGTCGACATGATGAAGCAGACGCTGGATGCGCTGGCCCGCCTGGACTACCCGAACTACGAGGTCGTCTGCATCATCAACAACACACCCGACCCGGCGTTCTGGCAGCCGATCCAGGATCACTGCCGCATGCTCGGCGAGCGCTTCAAGTTCATCAACGCCGAGAAGGTCAAGGGCTTCAAGGCCGGCGCCTTGCGCATCGCGATGGAGCGCACCGCCGTCGACGCCGAGATCATCGGCATCATCGACGCCGACTATGTCGTGACGCCGGACTGGCTCTCCGACCTCGTGCCGGCCTTCGCCGACCCCGCGGTCGGCCTGGTGCAGGCGCCGCAGGAGCATCGCGACGAGGATCTGTCGCTGATGCACTACATCATGAATGGCGAATATGCCGGGTTCTTCGACATCGGCATGGTCCAGCGCAACGAGGAGAACGCGATCATCGTGCACGGCACGATGTGCCTGATCCGGCGCGCGGCGATGGACATGGCCGGCGGCTGGTCGAGCGACACGATCTGCGAGGACACCGATCTCGGCCTCGCCATCCAGGAGCTCGGCTGGCAGACCCACTACACCAACACCCGCTACGGCCAGGGCCTCCTGCCCGACACCTATGAGGCGTTCAAGAAGCAGCGCCATCGCTGGGCCTATGGCGGCTTCCAGATCGTCAAGAAGCACTGGCGCCGCTTCCTGCCCGGCCGCAGCCGGCTGACCTCGGACCAGAAGCGCGAGTTCTCGCTCGGCTGGCTCAACTGGCTCGGTGCCGAGAGCCTCGGCGTCGTGGTCGCGATCCTCAACCTGATCTGGACGCCGATCGTGGCCTTCGCCGGCATCGCCATTCCCGACAAGATCCTGACCATCCCGATCCTCGCCGCCTTTGTGGTCTCGCTCGCCCACTTCCTGATCCTCTACCGGCTGCGGGTGGCGGTGAAGCCGTGGCAGATGCTGGGCGCGATGGTCGCGGCGATGAGCGTGCAGTGGACGGTCAGCCGCGCCGTGGCGCAGGGCCTGATCACCGAGCACCTGGCGTTCGCCCGCACGTCCAAGGGCGGCCTGTCGCGGATGTCGATCGAGTTCCAGGCGTTCTGGGAGGCCGTGATCGGCGCCCTGCTCCTGATCGGCGCCACCATCCTGATCGTGACCAACACGCTTGCCATCACCGAACTCTACATCTTCGCCGCCGTCCTGATCCTGGAGAGCCTGCCGTTCCTCTCGGCGGTCGCCATCGCGCTGCTGGAGATGTCGCGCATCAACTCCTTCGAGTTCTGGCGCTACACCACCGTCCGCACCGCCGAGCTGATCGGCCTGCGCCCGGTCTGGGTGCCCGAGCTGGCGGGGCCCGGGATGCAACCGGCGCCGCTGAGCGCGGCAGCAACGAAGGCGGCGGATAAGGCGTAGCGCCGAGCGAGGCCTGCCGAAGCCTGCACCGCGTAGCCCGGATGAGCGGACGCAAGGGCCCCGAAGGGCGCAGGCGGCAGCGACATCCGGGGTCATCGCAACGGGGCCCGTGAGACCCCGCATGTCGCCGTCGCTCTGTCGAGCGCCGGCGGCGGCTCATCACGGCGGCTCATGGCGGGCGACGGCCCCGTCATCGCCGCGCCCGAAACGATCGTCGATCTCCCGTGGTTTCCCCCGCCCGCCCTATTGACCGGAACGGACCCACCCCCTACACAGCGCCCACGACAGCATGCGGCCCAAGGTCGGGGTTTTTTGCCGCCCCGATCTCATGCCGCAGTGAACCACGGCCACGCCGCAAGCGTTCCGATGGGGACCTGCCGACGATCCGGACAGTGACGGCCCTGCCGTCGCACCGCTTCTTGGAAGCGAGCGCGTAGCTCAGCCGGTAGAGCACGTGACTTTTAATCATGGGGTCCCGGGTTCGAGTCCCGGCGCGCTCACCAAGATCCCGAACGATCGAATAGTCAGCCTGGCAGACGCCTCCCTTGGCCACGTCGGAACATCGGTAAGACGATGCGTGGCCTGGATCGCCCGTAAGCGGCGGCCTGAATGGGTCTCGATCGGAACTCGATTTCATATTCGATGAGTCGAACGCCCTCGATCCTCACGCGGCTTTGGGTCCTCAGTCATTTCCTTGGCTACGATGCTCGTACGAACCTGGCGGGACGTCTCCATGTTCTCTTCCATCCAGGCGATGTAACGAGGAAGCTGCCGAATCACGCGGTCAGACGCGCCGCGCGTCCGCTCTCGCCCGTCAGCTCGATCATGTCGGCACCTCCACGTCTGTCGGAATTGCAGTCTGCGCAACCAGGGTGCTAAGAACGACAATCAAAGGTATCGCAAGTCATTTTTATCGAATTCCGGTAAGGCCTTTTTGGCAAGGCGTTCGCGCCAGTGGAGCCAGCATGTCTGCAAGCTATGGCGCCGTGATCAACCGGCTGCTCAACGGCGTCGGCTTCCAACTCATTCGCCAATCGACGCTCCATCAGCTGGTCTCGTCGGCCCGCAATGGACGTGCAAGCGAGCAGGACAACGAAGGTGAGGATCAAGTCCGAACGGATTCGCAAGCCAGCGAACCGACGGAGACGGTATCGGCCAGCTATCTCCAGAACCTGCAGCGCGAGAGTTTGGCGCTTCGTGAGATGTCGACCGAGCTCATCAAGCTCAAGCTGCAACTGGCCGGAGCGAACGACGGCACCAACACGAGCGAGCCCTCGACTCCGGACGTTGCCGGCCCCCGGCTCTACACACCCGTATACGACTACGCGGGATTGCGGACCGATCCCGCGATCGTGCACAACCATGACTTCATGCGGGATCCCCGCTTCGTCGCCGCCTACGAACGTGGCGCCGCCGCCGAGGGCTATGAGCCTCGCTATTTCTGGCGGACGCACGTTGCGCTCTGGTGCGCCAGCATCGGCGTCAGCCTTGGCGGCGATTTCGTCGAATGCGGCGTATGTCGCGGCATGCTCAGCTCTTCAATCATGCACTATCTCGACTGGAACAACATCCAACGTCGATTTTTTCTGTTTGATACGTTTACCGGTGTCGACGAGCGCCTCGTCACCGATGAGGAGGTCGCAAGCGGCAACCTCGGCTACTTCAGAGAGATGTACAAGACCGACATCTATGAGGATGCCGTTCGCAACTTCTCCGAATACAAGAACGTCGAAATCATTCGTGGCAGTGTCCCATCGAGCCTGTCGACCGTCGACATCAATGCCGTCGCTTATCTGTCGATCGACATGAACAATGTCACGCCCGAGATCGCGGCCATCGACCACTTCTGGAGCAAGCTGCAGCCAGGCGCCCCGGTTCTGCTCGACGACTATGGTTTCGTCCGCTACGAGGCCCAGAAGCGTGCGTTCGACGCTTGGGCCGCTCGGCATGGCGTCGCTATCCTCGCGCTTCCCACAGGACAAGGCCTGATCATCAAGCCGCCACCGGCGTCGGGGGCTGTACGCCGGAAGCGGCGCTTCATAGCTCCATTTTTGCGCACCGCCACCGTGAAGCGTTTTTTTGGGATGACGACGGCGTAAGGTTGTCCACATGCCGACTGGCTTGTTCGGCCAATCCAAGGCACAATCGAGAGTTGCAGTCCTTGATTTAATTGCCGGGGCGTTTCGATGAATTGGGCAAGAACAGTCGTCGCGATTCAGTTGAGACTTACGGTGACAGCGCTGGACTGCACCCCTCAAGTGAGACACAGATAATTTCTGTGACAGTGCACAAAATTGAACGTCCCTCCGTCACTGACTTTAGTGCACTGGCACCGTAATCCCTGACAACGGATGAGGAGCGCGATGTGTGGATGCGCGCGCCGTGGGATGAATCGAAGGCGCTGCAACGGCAGTTGCCGGATGATGCGTTGAAGATTGTCGCTCGCGGTGTCGACAAGGGAGATCAGGCAGCGGCATGATCAGGACGGCCAATCAATGTCCGCTTTGCCGAGCTATGGCAAAAATCAAGATTTTATCAAGTAACGCCAGCAAGTCGGGTTGCCACATTCACGAAGTATCGCCCTTTCATCTTGTGGATTGTAAAGATACCTTGTTCCCTTCGGGATAGAAAAGTTATGCATTGTATATCCTCCGGGGATATCCGGCGCAGAGAAGCCAATTGGGGCTTCGTCAACGTCTTTTTCTGTGGTCCCCTCAATCCATCCCTGTCGTTTGAGATGGTCGACGTCGTGTTGCGATAAGCCACCCGCTCGAATAGGATTCCAGTTAGGATTGAATCTTCCCATATTCTTCATTTCAACTTCCTCCGGCCTGCACCTTAAGATTTTTTATGCAAGAATTACAATCTAACATATACTTCTACTGCTCGCCATAAGTTTTGGAGCAGCTGTGGCCGCCTGACTGGGGGCCCCATCGCACCAGCATGAGTGGGCGTGACAGCCAAGGGTCGGCGAGCCGCTGCAGCGGATGAGGAGACCGGAAATACGGTAAATACGGTGACAGTGCTGGACTGCACCCCTTAAGTGAGACACGATAATTTCTGTGACAGTGGGATTGCCACGACGACTATCGTGCCTTGTTTTGCGCGAACGCGGCTTCGAACTCAATAGGCGATCGATAGCCGAGCGCCGAGTGCAGGCGCTCCTTGTTGTAGACATCCGCAATGAAGCTATCGATCCGGCGGCGAGCGTCTCTTATGTCGGAGAACGCCTTGCCGTTGACCTCCTCGGCCTTGAGCGTCTTCATGAAGCTCTCAGCCTTGGCGTTGTCGAAGGGGTTGCCCGGCCTGCTCATGCTGATCGTGATGTCGCGATCCGCTAATATTTGGCGATAGGCGATTGACGCGTATTGCACGCCGCGGTCGGAATGGTGGATCAGGCTGCTGCGTTGCGGCTTGCGGGCCTCGATGGCCTTGTTCAATGCTGCAATCGCGAGCGAGGCATTGAGCGTGTTCTCGAAGGCCCAGCCAACCGCCTTGCGCGAGAAGGCATCGAGGATGACCGCGAGGTAGGCGAAGGTCGTGGCGAGATGGACGTAGGTGATGTCTGCGACCCAGATCTGATCGGGAGCGGACGGCACCAGGCCGCGCACCAGATTGGGCACCACGACAATGTCCCTTGGTCGCTCTGCAGGCGGCTTCAGGAATGGCGCCTTGCGCTGTGCGAGAAGATTGTCCTCGCGCATGAGCCTGAGCACCTTCTTAGCATTAACGACCATGCCTTTACGTCGGATGGTGGCCGTCACGCGCCGGTAGCCGTAGAACGGATGCTTCAGGCAAATGCGTTGGATCTGGTCGCGCAGCTCGCAGTCGGCAGTCTCACGACTGCGTTTGTTGAGATGCCGGTAATAGGTCGCGCGTGGCAGGCCGGCCAGACCGCAGAGCCGTTGCACGTCGGCGTGGGACTCCGTTGCCTCCGATGTCATGGCTTGGATGACTTCGATGATGCGGGTGCGGGTCCGCCTTGCGCTGCCGGCCGCTCCAATGCGCGCAAGGCTTGCCGAAAAAAATCGAGATCCATCTGCTGACGGCCGACAAGCCGTTCGAGTTCGGCGATGCGAGCATTTGCGCGCGTCAGCGCAGACCGCTTGTCGTCATAGGTTGCCGTAGCTTTGAGCTTCCGGGGGCCGGGCTTCGGCCCTCGCTTGCGGTTCAATCCCTCGGGTCCTTGCGCCTTCCAGGCCTTGATCCAGTCATGCAGGATCTTGCGAGATATCCCAAGCTCGCGAGCCACAGGCAGAACGCCTTCGCCTCGCTCGACGCGCTTGATCGCCTTCAGTTTGTAAGCCGTCGGAAACTGACGGTTCTTCCCTCTTGCTGCCACAGGTCATCCTCGAAATGCCTGTCACAGAAATTATCGTGTCTCACTTAAGGGGTGCAGTCCAGCACTGTCACCGTAATCCTGATCCGAATTATGTGCTCATCGTTGATGCCGCGCATGACGTCGCCTTTAGTTGAATGTCGATAGCCCTCACGAAGGGCCCAAGACTGCGATCGGCGTATTTCAGCCCGGTGGTACAGAGCGATGTTGGCGTACAACGCGAGCCCCCAACGATGCCGCTTTCAGAATCCGTCGATGTTGTCCCGGATGAACTGCTGCAGGGCGGGACTATAAGCCGGAAAGTCCTCTTCCCGGAATCGCTTGTCCGTTCGCAAGAATTCCGCGTGATACGAGAGATGAAGCCTAAGGTTCGTGCCCCATTCTTCACCATCATATTCGAGGAGCTCCTCTGCGGCGTAAAGAAAGCTCGCAACAAACCACTCGTATTCTTCCGTCTCGCGATCGGGCGGCCTTCCATAGGCCAACTTTGGATGCTGGACACAAAGCTTCAAGAACTCGCGGAACGTAGCTTTGGCCGTGGTCTCGCGTTGGTTCTTCCGGTTGAGGTGGAACTGCCGCCACGCGATGGCGACACCAACGAACGCGATGAACGTCGTGGCAAGCGGTGCCACTTTGGCCCATTGTTGGGCATCAGCAAGTGTCATTGTCTGATCCTCCCAGCCACGCACCGATCATGTCACAGGAACAGCATCTGACAAGAACATCAGCGGCAACGAACAAGCCCTGTTGCAGCTGAGGGCGCGCAGAAAAGCTGGCGCCGCCTCGATGGCTACAACCAGTTGCCAAAACTCGTTCTCGGTGTGACATTCAACGACGGGATCGAGGTCATCGCCAAACCGACTGACCGTCAGCTCGTAACCGCCGCCGCCTGACCGGCCCGTCCGTCACCAAAATTTGGCGATAGCTCACGGCGGATCACGATCCGCCCTACGGACCTTTTCCGGGTTACGCGCTATCAGAGCCCTTCGTCTCGAAGAATTTGCTTCGCCTTTTCGTCATTGAGCGCAGCAGCTTTCCTCACCCAATAGATAGCCCGTTCTGGATCCTTTGCAGCACCATTTAGGCCATGAGCGTAGTTTACTATCATTTCCCGAATGGCCGCCAGATGACCCGCTTCTGCCACTCGCTCCTTCAAGTCGAAGGCTCGAAAATAGCGCTCCTTGGCAGTCCCGGCTCCAAGTCCGCGCCGAAGAGCTCCCGAAAGATAGAGAAGCGAATCGAAGTCCCCGGGTCCGATTGCCCGTTCGGCCTTTTCCATCCAGTGCAAACTGGAAGAGTTGTCTCCCTTGTCTTGCAGATACTCCGCCATCTCGATCATGGCCAAAATAGAGCCCTTTGCTATGAACTGCTCTAGATAGGAGACAGCCGTTTCCTCTTCACCTTGTCTAAGAAGCTCCCGAGCTTCTCCTACATCAAAGCCCAATGCGTCCGAGAGGATCTGCACGGAAGCCTGCTCCATCGATCGTGGCGGGAGATGCACACAGCGCCGTGCAGGGTTCCCGCGCAGCCAGTTTCATGCGCGTCACCGCAACTGCCGTAACCGCCAATAACGAAAGAACCGTCCCTCACCTCCCGGAGGGATCGGCCTCCAACACGACCTTCGCCACGGGATAACGCCAGTCGTTCTTCGTGTTGTCGGCGGCGGCATCGATGCCTGCCACGATCACCGCACCAAGGATCCCGCCATTGACGCCGCTGGCCAGACGAGCCTGGCGCGTCGCATCGAACGGCGCGACCGTGATCATCCGCTTTTGATAGCCAGGCTTCTGGCAGGTCACGGCAAGCGTGCTCGATTGTCCGCGGTAGAGCGGCACGCGCACCTTCGCGGGGCTCGTCATGGTTGCGCTGAAACCGGAGGCTTCCAGTGAGCAGGAAGCCCCGGCCATCTCGACCTCGCCCTGGCCGGGATTGTGAAACGTCCGCACTTCCACAAGCTGGTCACCCGCGAACTCGGGCACGCTTGCGTCGGTTCGGCGCTTCGGCTCGTAGACGTCGATCCCTCGGCTGCCCGTGCTCGGCCTGATGTCGGTCACATTGTTGACCGCAAGCGGCGCAGCACACCCGCCAAGACACGCCCCTCCAAGGATGGCCAGCCAGGTGGCCATCCAACGCAAATAGTCCATTTGAGCCCCCACAGCACCCCTACTGTTGTTGACTAGCGGTAGCAGGGGCCGATCTGGGGAACAATAGCCGCAACCTTAGGGGGAATAGAGCGACTATCAAAAACCGATGACGTTGCGGACAGGACACAGTCGCTGTCGTCCCCCAGCATCAAATACGTCGGTGGTCATGTGTCAGACGATCGCCAGCGGCGGGAATTCAGGGTCATCAACATGACGCGGTTGCCCCGCCACAACCTTCCTCGCGATCAATGCCAGGGCGGCGCGCTCGGTACCCGCACAGGTTGCAGTGACCGGTGGGCATCCCGGATCATGGCGCGACGGCGCTGCGCTTTCCAGCAACATGTGCTGTGAGGATGCACGGACAAACTTATTTCATCAGGCCGCTCAACACGATCACCCCTGTCCAGTCCGCTTCTGAAAAATATTTCTCTTCCATTTTTCCGAAACTCATGATTGACTGTCCCCATCCCGCGCTCCTCGAGAGGGGCGGATCGCGATCGTCACGGACGTTGGGCGCGGGATGCGGTGGCCGCAGGCGGGTCGCAGCGTGCTTGAGGCGCGCGGACGAACGACTCCGTGCGGACGTGAAATCGCGTGGTCCTGGCGCCCCGAAGCTGGCGCCAAGTCCTGGGGGTGATGATCCCCGAGGGCGACGGTGGCTATCAAGCCGGACACCGGGGAGATCGCGTATAAGCGTGAAGACCATCGCGCGGGGAATGCCGGATGTCGGCTGAACCTTGTATGGGGAGTAAGTTGTCAAGAGGGGCGTCGTTTGTTGGGGGCGGTCTTTGGCGCCAAGGAGAGGCGCGGTCAAGGCTGGCCGAAGGCCACCGCCGGAGGCGGCGCGTCAGCGGCCTTGAGCGCGCCGAGCTTGGCGCCATCATGGCGCGCCCGCAACGCGCGGTGTCGCGATGGCAGGCCGGACGTGATGCGAGGATTGGGCCGTGAACGACAATGCGGAACGACCGCATCACCTTGTATCCGGTCGGGCGCGAGGCCCGGTACCCTGATCTTTCATGCACGGGGGAAGGTAAGGCCCAGTCAAGACGGGACCCCTCTGTGAGAGCGGGAGGTTTATGCCCCCGGTTCAGCACGGTCACGCGTCGGTCCTGGCTCACGTCGGCTGTCATGGCGCGCGCAGCCGTTTACGAAGTTGGACGCAGCACGGCGCCTTCGGGAACAACGCCGGTCACCAGATAGCGCCACAGCGCCACCATCAGCTTGCGTGCCAGAGCGACAATGGCAATTCGCCGGATGCGTCCCTTGATGTCGCGCACCCGCTCGCGGAACCAGCGTGTCAGTGCGCTGTCCGGCTGATGAACGGTCCATAGCCACGCCAGCTCGACCGCGAGCTCACGGGCGCGCCGGTTGCCGGCTTTGCTGATGCCCTGCTCACGGCTGCGCTCGCCACTGTCATAGGGCGTGCCGGTGAGACCAAAGTAGCTGCCGACCTGACGACGGTTGTCGAAGTCGCGATAGAACACCTCGTTGACCAACTTCTGGCCGCCGACCGGGCCGATGCTCCTGAGATCCATGAGCTGCATGATCCTGGCTTCCGGCGAGCCGGGCCGAGCGGCGCACAGCTCGGCTTTGTTTTTGGCCTCGAGCTCCTTGAGCTGCCGTGCCACCAGGCACAGTCGCTCGTGTTCGCGCACGATCTCTTCCTTGAGCCGCACCGGCAGTGGACGACCGTCGCCAGTGCGCAGGCTGGCAAGGCTTTCCAGGAACGAGCGATCGAGCGGGTGGACGTCGCGAATGCCCTGGCCGTGCAGCAGTCCCTTGATGCGGTTGCTGTGAGCCGTGCACTCCTGGATCAGGCGATCACGTTCACGGGTACGGCGCTTGCGATCCTCATCCTCGACGCTTGGCACGTGGACGATGCTGCAGACCCGAGGCTCGCCCCGCAAATGGGCGAGGAACGCCCGCATCAGCTTCTCCAGATCGATCCGGTCGGTCTTGGCGCGCCGGGCACGACGGTTCACCTCGATGCTGGAAGGGTCGACCTCATGATTGACGATGCCTTGTCCGCTCAGCCATCGGTGCAGCCAGTGGCCATCCAAGCCTGCTTCGTAGCATGACAGGATGCGCACCGGCCGGCCGCCCGCGGCAGCCGCAGCCTTCTTGCGCATGTCCGCAAGCCGGGCCGCCAAGGCGGCCAAGTCACCGCCGCCGATCGTGTACCGGCTCAGTTTCTGCGAGCCAGGAAGCAGCACGCCGAGCTTCCATTTCGCTTTGCTCAGTTCAAACGCGAGGTAAACCGTGGCATGCTCCGCCGCGGCGGGTGTGTCAGTGCGATCGAGCTTGATCATCTTGATCCTCCGAGGGCCGGATGGTTCGGAAATCCAATCCTAACCCTTCTTGACCACCCGCCGCCCCATAGGATCTGTGGTGACTGCCGCCTGCTTTTCTTCTGCAGGCGGGCCATGGGTTGCGGCCTGCAGCCCGGCATTCCCCGCGCCCTCTGTTCGATCGGGGGCGAACGATGAGCAAAGCTCGGGCGCGAAACGCGTCGCGACGATGCCTGATCGCGTCCCCTGCCCCGCAACCGCTCCTGCGTCGTGATGAGGTTCAGATGGCCCGGCCGATTGGTCGTCCTACGACGGGACTGAGCGCAGTCGCCCGTTGCGTCCCCGCGGTGCGGACGCACGTGGCTTTCAATCACCGGCTGCCGGGAGCGCGCGCACGAACAGCAACAAGATCTTACATGACGACATCAGACCTGCGCAAAAGCGCCGCCGACGCGGCGTGTGTTCGCATGTGTGGCCGCACGCGATCGAACCGATGGCGCTCCTCGCGGTGCAGCCGCGATCGCGTCAACCGTATCGTGAGGAAGCCCCGATGTCGTCACCCACACCAACAGGACGGCGGGCCATGCTCGTCCTGCTCGCCGTTCTCCTCCTCGGCAACATCGCCGCCATCATCGCCTGGCCGTCGCATTGCGGCACGAGCCCACGGCTCACGATCGGCGCGGTCATGCTCGCCGGCTGCGGCGAGGCCGACGCCGCTGGTCCTCACCTCGAGGCAATGCGGCGGCCGCATCGGGCGCCCGAGCCGGTTGAAATGGCGAAGGCTCCCTGACATCGTGGCCGTCACCCGTGTTCAGCGATCAGCAGCCCGCCGAGATCAAGCGCGGCGACGCGCTGAGGCTGCTGCCGCGCCTTGCGGGCTGATGCGCCTCGTCTCGCCCAAGGAGCTTTCCCGATGTCCTACGCCTTCCTCTTGACCTCGCTGATCGTGGTGGCCTCGCCCGGCACCGGCGTGCTCTACACGCTCGCGGTGGCGCTGACGAAGGGGGCGCGGATGAGCGTCGCCGCGGCGTTCGGCTGCACGCTCGGCATCATCCCGGCGATGCTCGCCGCGATCATCGGGCTTGCCGCGGTGCTGCACACCAGCGCGCTGGCATTTGCCGCGCTGAAGTGGTGTGGCGTTGCGTATCTCTTGTACATGGCCTGGCAGACGCTCGGGGAGCGCGGCGCGCTCTCGGTCGAAGCCAAAGATGAGGCGCGCTCGGCCGGGCGCGTGGTGCTGACCGGCTTTTTGATCAACATCCTCAATCCCAAGCTGTCGATCTTCTTCCTCGCCTTCCTGCCGCAGTTCATCGCCGCGGACGAAGTGCATCCGCTCGCCGCCATGCTCGAGCTGTCGGCCACGTTCATGGTGATGACGTTCACGGTGTTCGTTGTCTACGGGCTGTTCGCCTCAGCGGTGCGCGATCGCGTCGTCAGCCGCCCCCGGGTGATGGCGTGGCTGCGCCGGGCCTTCGCCGGCGGCTTTGCTTTGCTTGGCGCCCGGCTGGCGCTGAGCGAGCGGTGAGGGCGGCCGATCAAGGGGGGCTGACGGCTCATGGCGACGGGAATACGACCTTCGCTCCTCACCCTGAGGAGCCCGCCGCAGGCGGGCGTCTCGAAGGGCGAGGCCCGCGCTGTGGCCTCATGGTTCGAGACGCGCCGCAAGGGCGGCGCTCCTCACCATGAGGGGTGGGGGTCCGAGGCCGCCGCTGCACGTTGACCACGAGTAGCGCGCTTATGATGGGAGTATCGAGTTGCGCCTTGGAAAGCCTGCGCAAAAACAAAACCCGCCCGGAGCGGTGCCGCTCCAGACGGGTCGTGTTAGTTCAACAATTCAGCAGGACTGTATCAGCCGAACTGGTTCATCGTGTTGTGCGCGCCGCCGGCCTTCAGCGCCTTGTCGCCAGCAAAGTACTCCTTGTGGTCGTCGCCGATGTCGGAGCCGGCCATGTTCTGGTGCTTGACGCAGGCGATGCCCTGGCGGATCTCGGCGCGCTGGACGTTCTTGACGTAGCCCAGCATGCCCTGCTCGCCAAAGTACTCGCGGGCGAGGTTGTCGGTCGAGAGTGCGGCCGTGTGGTAGGTCGGCAGCGTGATCAGGTGGTGGAAGATGCCGGCGCGCTTGGCCGAATCCGCCTGGAAGGTGCGGATGCGCTCGTCGGCTTCCTTCGCCAGCGGGGTGTCGTCGTACTCCGCCTTCATCAGCTCGGCGCGGTTGTACTTGCTGACGTCCTGGCCCGCCTCCTTCATCGCGTCATAGACCTGCCAACGGAAGTTGAGGGTCCAGTTGAACGACGGCGAGTTGTTGTAGGCGAGCTTGGCGTTCGGGATCACCTTGCGGATGCGGTCGACCATCTTCGCGATCTGCTCGATATGCGGCTTCTCGGTCTCGATCCACAACAGGTCGGCGCCGTTCTGCAGCGAGGTGATGCAGTCGAGCACGCAGCGGTCCTCACCGGTGCCGGGACGGAACTGGTAGAGGTTGGACGGCAGCCGCTTCGGCCGCAGCATCTTGCCGTCACGGTTGATGATGACGTCGCCGTTGCGGGCGTTCTCGGGCGTCACCTCCTCGCAGTCGAGGAAGCTGTTGTACTGGTCGCCGAGATCGCCGGGCTGGCTCGAGAAGGCGATCTGCTGCGTCAGGCCGGCGCCGAGCGAGTCGGTGCGGGTGACGATGATGCCGTCCTCGACGCCGAGCTCCAGGAAGGCGTGGCGGCAGGCGCGGATCTTGGCCAGGAAGACGTCATGCGGCACGGTGACCTTGCCGTCCTGATGGCCGCACTGCTTCTCGTCGGAAACCTGGTTCTCGATCTGCAGCGCGCAGGCGCCCGCCTCGATCATCTTCTTGGCGAGCAGATAGGTCGCCTCGGCATTGCCGAAGCCGGCGTCGATATCGGCGATGACAGGGACGACGTGGGTCTGGAAGCCGTCGATCTTGGCGATGATCTCCGTCTCCTTCGCCTTGTCGCCGGCCTTGCGGGCTGCGTCCAGCGTGCGGAACAGATCATTGAGCTCGCGCGAGTCGGCCTGGCGCAGGAAGGTGTAGAGCTCCTCGATCAGCGCGGGCACCGAGGTCTTCTCGTGCATCGACTGGTCCGGCAGCGGGCCGAACTCGGAGCGCAGCGCCGCGATCATCCAGCCCGAGAGATAGAGGTAGCGGCGGTCGGTCTTGCCGAAATGCTTCTTGATCGAGATCAGCTTCTGCTGCGCGATGAAGCCATGCCAGCAGCCCAGCGACTGGGTGTACTTCGTGCTGTCCTCATCGTAGGCGGCCATGTCGGCGCGCATCACCGCGGCGGTGTAGCGGGCGACGTCGAGGCCGGTCCGGAAGCGGTTCTGCAGGCGCATGCGCGCCACGGCCTCGGCGGTGACGCCGTTCCAGGTCGGCTGGGTCTCGAGCAGCGCACGCGCCGCCTCGACTTCGGCCTGATAGGACGCCGGCCCCTGGATGGCCTGATCGCTCAATCCACGCGGTTGGAAATTCATGTCCGTGATCCCTTGGTTAAGGACAACCTGGGACCTGTTGTAAGCACGCTGGGACGGCGGACCAGACATTGCGCGGAAAACTTGTCACACTTTACAAACATCTCGTGTATAGCTGTAAGGAGATTACAAGACCGGGATTTGGCCATGACCACCGCCACGGCACGATCGATCTTCATGGGCCCGCGCCTGCGCCGCCTCAGGCGCGAGCTCGGCCTGACCCAGGCCGATATGGCCGCCGACCTCGAAATCTCAGCGCCTTACGTCGCGCTTTTGGAGCGGAACCAGAGGCCGGTGACGGCCGACATGCTGCTGCGGCTGGCGCGGACCTACAAGATCGACCTGGCCGATCTGGCCGGCGACGGCGGCGCCGATCACACCGCGCGGATGCAGTCGGTCCTGAAGGACCCGATGTTCTCCGACATCGACATCCCCGCGCTGGAGATTTCCGACCTCGCGGTCAGCTATCCCGGCATGACCGAAGCCTTCCTGCGCCTCTACACGGCGTATCGCGAGGAGCAGCTCGCGCTGGCCGAGCAGCGCGCGCCGGCGCTGGCCGGCACAGCGCCGCGGCCGGGAAATGACGGTTTCGATGCCAACGATCCTGTTGCCGACGTCCGCCGCTTCCTGGCCGCCCGCCGCAACAACTTTGCCCAGCTCGACGATGCCGCCGAGCGCCTCGCCCAGGCCATCTTCCAGGGGCCGCCGACCGGGTCCCCGCAGGTCTCGGCGGGGCCGGCCGGCTTCATCGAGCGCTTTCGCGCGCGGCACAATCTCCAGGTCCGCTACATGCCGCCGAACGTCATGCTCGGCTCGCTGCGGCGGCTCGACCTGCACCGGCGGCAACTCCTGATCGAGGACTCCCTGGACAGCGCGAGCCTGAAATTCGAGCTCGCCCGGCAGCTCGCTTATCTCGAGCTCGATACCGAGATCGGCGCAGCGCTGGAGGACGGCAAGTTCGCCAGCAAGACCGCCGAGCTCTTGGCGCGGCGCGCGCTCGCGGCCTACGCGGCGGCTGCGATCATCATGCCCTATTCGATCTTCGCGAAGGCCGTCGATGCGAGGGCCTATGATCTCGAGGCGCTGGCGCGGCAGTTCGGCACCAGCTTCGAACAGACGGCGCATCGCGTCACGACCCTGCAGAAGCCGGGCGCCGAGCGGATTCCGTTCTTCCTGATCCGGGTCGATCCCGCCGGCAACGTCTCAAAACTGCTCGACGGCGCCGGCTTCCCGTTCGCCCGCCACGGCGGTGCCTGCCCGCTGTGGTCGGTGCACGGCATCTTCAAGACGCCGCGCCAGATCGTGACGCAATGGCTGGAGCTGCCGGACGGCCGCCGCTTCTTCTCGATCGCGCGCACGGTGACCGCCGGCGGCGGCTCCTACGGCGCCGTCCGGGTCGAGCGGGCGATTGCGGTTGGCTGCGCGGCCGAGCATGCGGGCCAGCTGATCTACACCCGCGACGGCCACGGGCCTGATGCCAACGCGCCGACCCCGATCGGCGTCGCCTGCCGGGTCTGCCACCGCCCGAAATGCGCGGCGCGCTCGGCGCCGCCGATCGGGCGCGAGATCCTGCCGGACGATTTCCGGACGTCGTCGGTTCCGTTCGGCTTCTCGGCGGATTGAGCATGGGCCGGCAATGGAACAAGGAGCTGGTCGGCGGCCGGGATGGCGGACGAAAATCCGCCAAAACGGGCTGCAAATCGGCTGGGACGCCATGGCCCTTGACGGAACAGCCATAAACCGGACAAAGATTGCGCCAAAATGTCGCGGCGGAGATTGGCCATGAGATACGTCGACGGCGCTGTGATGTTCCTCAGTCTGTGGCTGCTGGCATCGATGGTCCTCGACGCCGTGACGCCGCCCGAGCTGAACTTCTACATGATCGGCCCGATCATTGCGCCGGCCGCGATCATCACCGGCTTCCTGTACTGGCTTCGCATCCCCTCCCGCGACTTCGTGCTGGCGTCCGCAGCTATCTGGATGGTCTGCGAGATGACGATGGAGATGATCACCCCCAAGCCGCTGTCGCCGCTGCTGGCGGTTGCCGCCGTCGCGCCGCTGCTGGTGGCCGGGATCCTCCTGCACGTTCAGCACTGGCGCCAATCGAGCGGCCGGTCGCCACCGCCCGCTTCGGCGCCGACGACCAATCTGCCGGGCTCCTCCAACGCGATGCCGGGCCGGCGCCCGTTCTGAGCCGCGCCGGCAGTGGTGGATAGCGTGCAGCTGATCCTCCCGTTGTTCTACGGGACTGGTTGTTTACGAGGAAATCAGAAACCCCCTCTTAAGCTCCGCCGGTCCATCAGAAGCCGACACACAGCCGCGCGGGGACCATGCTCAACGAACTTCTCGTGATCGAAGATGCCGACGTTCATCTGTCGATCCTGCGCAAGATCGCCGTGCAGGCGGGCTTTGCGACGACCGGCGTGAACTCGGTCGACGGCGCGATGAACGTGCTGCGCCGGCGCAGCTTCGAATGCATCACGCTCGACCTGAATCTGGGCGAGCGCTCCGGCACGGAGGTGTTGCAGCTGTTGGCGGACATCAAATCCCGCACGCCGGTGCTGATCATCAGCGGCTCCGACGATCAGACCCGGGACGTCACGGTCCGCGCCGGCAAGATCCTCGGCCTCAACGTCTATCCGCCGTTCTCCAAGCCGGTCGACCTCGCCTTGCTCCGACAGACGCTGCGCCAGATCGCTGCCGATACCGACCGGCAGCGCCGCGTCAAAGCGAGCATTCGCTAGCCCGAACGCCCCCTCGTTTTCCCGCTTGATCCAGATCAAGGCGCCATACCTCTGCCGCTTGTTGGCTGCAGAGGGACGAGCGGAAACGAGATGCGATGACGGCAGCGAATTCAGCCAACGAAGCAGAAGCAGTTGTGATCGAAGCGACGCCCTATGAGCTCGTGGGCGGCGAGGCTGGCGTGCGCCGTCTGGCGGAGCGCTTTTACACCATCATGGACCAAGAGCCCGGCGCCAGCCGCATCCGGGCGATGCACGACGCCGATCTTGGTCCGATCAAGCAGTTGCTGTTCGAATTTCTCAGCGGATGGCTCGGCGGGCCGGCGCTCTATTTCGAGCGGGCCGAGCATCGCTGCATCATGTCGGCGCACCGTCCGTATCCGATCGGCGATGCCGAGCGCGACGAGTGGATGACATGCATGCGCCGCGCGATGTTCGATTGCGACATCACCGGCGACATGTATGCACTGCTTGATCAAGCATTCCTGCGGATGGCGAACGCATTCCGGAGCCGCCAGGCGAGCTGACTGGAACTCCCATCAGTCCGACTTGGTGGCGGCCTCCCGCGCCAGACGCTCGGCCCTGAGCCGCTCGCGGTTGGCGTAAAAGGCCCGCTGGGCCGCCTCGTGATCGCGCATGGCCTGCTCGGCATCAGCCCTGCGGGTGGCGTCACGCGCCCGACGCTCTTCCGGCGTGAGGACGCGAGGCTGTCTGTCTGTGCTATCGTAAGGCATGGGCAGATAACGCCCAAGCGGCCGGGATGTTCCCAGCATACGATGGTTCAGTCCGACTTTCGTGGAAACAGCTGGTCGCGGATGTAGCGCGACGTCGGCGTCAGGCTGAGTCCGTAGGGCTTCTGCCACACCGCGCGGTCGATCTCCTTCTTGTCTCCGATCTCCAGGCGCCCTTTGGCATGCTTGGCGATGAAGATGGCGTCGCTCATCTTGCGACCCGAGCGCTTGTTCTTGGCGGTGACTTCCTTCCACAGCCGCAAGCGCCCGAGCTTGAGCTTCGGAAGCTCCTCCTTGATCTCGCGCTTCAGGCAATCCTTCGCCGTTTCCTGCGCGCGTTTGCGGCCGCCCGGAAACATCCAGCGTCCATCGGCCCGGCGCCGGACCAGGAGAACCCTTCCGCCCTTGGCGGCAACCAGCTTGGACGCCTTGGTCATGGCCCCGAAGCTCTCACCTCTCGAACAATGAAGCGGAGTCTATCAAGATTCGCTCCCACTCCTGCTCCGGAGCTTTGCGGAGATTCGGCCAGGACCGCGCGTCCGCCGGGCAGGCTCGACCGCAGCGCTCCCCGTCGGCAGTGGCTCAGTAGCAGGAGCGCGGATCGACCGCGACATACTCTCCCGACGGATAGCGATAGTAGCAATTGCCCTGCGACAGATAATAGCCTGGTCGCGCCGCAGCCGTCGCGCCGGCGATAGCGCCGGTGGCACCACCGAGCACGGCGCCCGCAGCGGCACCGCCCGCCTTGCCGGTGAGGATGCCGCCGAGCACCCCGCCGATGATCGCGCCCCCGAGCGCGCTGGCGCCCGGATCGACTTCGGCCGGAGGCGGCGGCGCCGGTTCGTAGGCGACCGGCGGGGGCGCCTCGTAGGCCGCCGACGGTGCATAGACCACATCGTCAGCATAGTCCTCCGACACGTAGGTCGGCGGCCCTTCCATGGGCTCGGGATAATAGTACCAGACGCCACCGACGTCCCACCACCAGCCCGGACGGCCGTTGTGAACCTCGTGCCGCCAGCGGCCACCTTCCCAGCCGATCCGGCCGCGATAAGGCTGCCCACCATAGTCGCGCACGGCGACCCTGCCGTGCGCATAACGCGCATCCGGTCCCGGCCCGATCGCCGCCGGACCCGGGCCTGCGGCGTAGCCATGGCTGGCTCCCGGCGGACGTCCCTGGGGGGCAACGGCAGCCCGCGGCGGTGCGGCCGGCTGTGCTCCCTGCGGCTGGCCGGCCATGGGGCCGGCTTGCCGCGGAATCGGGACATGGGGCTGGCCGCCCGGTTGCCCACCCTGGGCTGGCGCTTGGCGGATGACACCCGGCGAGCGGGCCTGGGGCGAATGCCCAGCGCCAGGACCAGCCTGGTCCTGGGTTTGCGCCCCGGCTTGGGCGGGGATCGCGACCGCGGTCAGGATTGCGATCGCGGGCAGCCACCGTGTGCTCTGGTTGGACAACGTCATTCTCCCCTACCCCTTTGATCGCCCGCCGTCTGCGTTGGTTGCCGCACAGGGCGGGGTGCGATGCGGACTGATGACTCCGGCTCGCCGGCTTCCGCGTGTACGGTCCGGACACACCATAATTTGCGCGACAAACGGGTAAAATCCCGACTATTTTGCGGCCAAGTCAGCCTGCCGCGTCAGGTTAACCGAGACGCACGCTGATTCGCCGCTCCGATCGTGCAACCTCGCTTGCGCGGTCTTGCCGGTCCGGTTCGAGCTGATCGGCGGTCACCGGTCGGGCACGATCACGTTGCAGTTGGTTCGTCCCGACATCAGACAATCCTGCATCCGGCTTGCGGAGGTCAGGCTGCGGGCCAACCACAAGCCGAAGGCCACCACGACCGCCGCGAACACGAGTCCCGCCACGGCGCCGCGTCGCCCGTTATCCGGCCCCTGCGTACTCATCGGTGCCCTAGGCGGCCCGCAGGCCAGCGGCCTCACCGTGCGGTTGCTGCTGCTGGCGCGATGCCGGCGAGATCGACTCGATCCGCGTGCAGCTCGTCACCCAGAACAGCTGCCCGCATTCCCATTCGGAACCCAGCACACCGGCCGAAACGGGCCTCGGGCGGGCGAGGACCGCGGTCATCACGCATGCGCTGACCACGAGAGCGACGAGCGCGAGGCCGAGCGCCATGCGCCCACGGCGAACAGAGGTCATGCCGGTCAACTCCGTTGGATGTCGCACCCGGGCGGTGCGCTGGTGCCGCGAGGCGTGAACCGACTCACAGCCCGCCGACCTGCGTCAGCCACGGGGCTGCTTACATAGCCTCCGGCGAACGCCATGCAAGCGCCGGGCAGGTCGGATGTGGAGGAGCGGCGATAAAGCATTTGTCATCGACGCATGCGATCCTATACACACGGGCTCGCGTCGGCCTCCGCTCGTGTTCACGACATCGTGGAAGAATTGCCTGGCGGCGCGTGCAGCCCCTGACCGAACACCCAACTAGCGAAGTGACGACGTCTCCATGAGAGGATTCAAGGAACCTGGATTTGCCGATCGGCAGAAGGCCGCACAGCAGGCCCGCCAGAGCATCGTGCAGAAGTTCAAATCGCAGCCGGGACCGGACGATCCCGAAGTCGTGAAGCGACGGCAGGAGCGCGAAGCCGCCGCCGCCCGCCGCGAGCAGCAGCGATTGGAGCGCGAGGCCGCCAAGGCCGAGCAGAAGCGTCTCGAGGAAGAGGCCAAGGCCGCCGAGAGTGCCCGGCTTGCGCGCGAGGCGGAAGAACAAGCCGCCCGCCTGGCCGAGATGGAAGCCGAGCAGAAGGCGAAGCGCGATGCGCGCTATGCCGCGCGCAAGGCCCGTGGAAAGAAGAAGTAAGCAGCGACGCTGCCACCACGAGACCTGCGTGTCGTCGCAGCCGGCATCGCTGCGATTCCTCATTCATCGGCGATGGGACTGATACGGTCGTCCCATCGCACGATGACGTGCGAAACGCGTCAGTTCTTCTTCATCATGCCGTCGTCCTTCTTCATCCCGTCCTTGGACATGGCATCGTCCTTCTTCACGGCGTCCTTCGCCATCGAGTCCTTCTTCATGCCGTCGTGGGACATCGCGCCCTTTTTCATCCCATCGTCCTTGCTCATCTTGTCCTCCGCGAATGCCGCCGGCGCGACGGCCACGTTGAACGCGAGTGCGGCAGCGGAGATTCCGAGGATGAGGCGGCTACGATTGGTCATGATGATCGCTCCTTCGTATGACGGGTTCGACGGCGACGGACGCGCCGTTCTTGGACATCGACGTTCCGATGAAGGCGATTGTTACGAGCGCGGACGAGAATCTTTGTTCGATCAAATTTGACTCGAATGCGCCCTCTTCTGGAATCAACGACACAATTTTGCCCGGCAAAACCATGTTAGTACAACCAGCGCAAGGGATTCACAGGCCGGCACGTGCGCCGCAGCATTATGTCGCTTCCCATGCATTTGGCCTCGAACGAACTGTCTAGTTCGGCTAGAGGTAAGTCCGGTAAATTGGCTGGTATAGGTCACGCCAACGAACCGGGGTCGGGAACCCAACCAGAAGTTGTCCAGGGGAAATCTCATGCTATCACGCCGTCATGTCATCGCATCCGCGCTCGCTGCGCCGGCCATTCTGCGTTTTGGAACCGGTACGGCCCACGCGGCAACGACGCTGAAGATCTCCCACCAGTTTCCCGGCGGCACCATCGACAAGGGCGATTTCCGCGACCGGCTCTGCCGGGTGTTCTCGGAGGAGGTTGCGAAGCGCTCCGGCGGCGAGATCGCGACCGAGATCTATCCGAACTCCTCGCTCATCAAGACCGTCGCGCAGTTCTCCGCCATGCGGAAGGGCGCGCTCGACATCAGCCTCTATCCGATGCCCTATGCTGGCGGCGAAGTTCCCGAGACCAACATCGCGCTGATGCCGGGTCTGGTCACGACCTACGACCAGGGCATGCGCTGGAAGAACGAGCCGGTCGGCAAGACGCTGAGCGATTTTCTGGCCGACAAGGGCATCATCCTGCTGACCTGGGTCTGGCAGGCGGGCGGAGTCGCCAGCCGATCGCGGCCGCTGGTGACACCCGACGATGCCAAGGGCATGAAGGTGCGCGGCGGCTCGCGCGAGATGGACATGGTGCTGCAGACCGCCGGCGCCTCGGTGCTGTCGGTTCCATCGAACGAAATCTACACCGCGATGCAGACCGGTGCCTGCGATGCCGGCATCACCTCGTCGACCAGCCTGATCTCGTTCCGCCTGGAAGAAGTGTCGAAGGCCCTCACCTCCGGAGCCAAGGCGTCGTACTGGTTCATGCTCGAGCCGCTGATGATGTCCAAGGCCTCGTTCGACAGGCTGCCGAAGAACCAGCAGGACATCCTCCTCGCGGTTGGCGCGGAGATGGAGGCGTTCGGGCGCAAGGGCGCGCAGGACGACGACATCGAAGTTGCAAAAGTCTACGAAAAGGCGGGCGCCAAGGTTGTGGAACTCGATGTCGGGACCGTCAACAAATGGCGCGACATTGCCCGTGACACGGCCTGGAAGGACTATGGCGGCAAGTCTGCGAACTGCGCCAAGCTCCTCAAGCTCGCCTCCGACGTCGCGGCCTGATTGATGCACGCGCCCGTTATCGATACCGAGGCCACGACAGCCATCGGCGCCAGCGGACCGCTGGCGCCGCTCCAGCGTGTTGTCTCGCTACTCAATCGCATCATCGTCGTTCTGGCTGCGTTTGCACTGGTCGCGGCCTGCGTCATCCTGAGCTACAGCGTGGCGGGCCGTGCACTGTTCAAGGCCGCCAACTACTGGCAGGACGAAGCCGCCGTATTCTTGCTCGTCGGCGCCACCTTCATGACTGCGGCCTATGTGCAGGAGCATCGCGGCCACGTCAGCATCGAAGCCTTCGTTGGGTTGATGTCTCCGCTCGCCAACAAGATCAGGCTCTGGCTGGTCGACGTCGCGAGCTTCTTGTTTTGTGCCTTCTTCACCTGGAAATCCTGGACCCTGACACACGAGGCCTGGGTCGATGGCCAGGTCTCGAATTCGATGTGGTCGCCGCCGCTGGCGATTCCTTACGGCCTGATGGCCGCCGGGATGACCCTGCTGTGCCTGCAGATGCTGCTGCAGATCGTGGCCCCGCTGACCGGAGCGCGTCGATGAGCGTGTTCGGAATTGGGGTTGCCTACGGACTCTCGACCCTGTTTGCGATGTTCGCGGGCATGCCGATCGCGTTCGCGCTCGGCGCCGTCGCCGTCGTATTCATGGCCATCTACATGCCGGCCGCGTCGCTCGATACCGTCACGCAGAACGTCTACGAGGAGATGGCGTCGATCACGCTGCTGTCGATCCCGCTGTTCATCCTCAAGGGTGCCGCGATCGGCCGTTCCCGCGCCGGACAGGATCTCTACTCCGCGCTGCATGCCTGGCTGCATCGCGTGCCCGGCGGATTGGGCGTCGCCAACGTGTTCGCCTGCGCGCTGTTCGCGGCGATGGCGGGATCGTCGCCCGCGACCTGCTCGGCGATCGGCTCGGCCGGCATTCCCGAGATGCGCAAGCGCGGCTATTCCGGCGGCTTCGCAGCCGGCATCATCGCCGCCGGCGGCACGCTCGGCATCCTGCTGCCGCCGTCGATCACGATGATCCTGTTCGCGATCGCCGCGGAGAAATCGCTGGGACGGCTGTTCCTGGCCGGCATCGGCCCCGGATTGCTGCTGGTCACGCTGTTCGGCGTCTATGCCGTGGTGCGCTTCCGCCAGGAATACGCGCGCGCAAAAACGGTCTATGAGAAGTCGGGCACCTGGTCGGACATCCTGATCAAGGACGAATACACGATGGCGCAGCGCTTCTCCGTGCTGCCCCGCGTGATCCCGTTCGTGCTGCTGCTGACCGGCGTCATGGTTGCGCTCTATGGCGGGCTGGCCACGCCGTCGGAGACGGCAGGTCTCGGCGGCATCCTGGCGCTGGTGCTGATTGCGATCATCTACCGAGTCTGGAGCCCGACCGACCTCGCGCCGATCATGAAGGCGACGCTGCGCGAGTCGACCATGCTGATGCTGATCATCGGCATGTCGCTCTTGTACTCCTACGTGATGAGCTACCTGCACATCTCGCAGTCGGTGGCGGAATACATCGTCGCGATGCATCTGCCGCGCTGGGAGCTGCTCGCCGCGATCCTGCTGATGGTGGTCGTGCTCGGCTTCTTCCTGCCGCCGGTGTCGATCATCCTGATGACGGCGCCGATCATCCTGCCGCCGCTGCGCGCGGCGAACTTCGACATCATCTGGTTCGGCGTGGTGATGACGATCGTCATGGAGATGGGCCTGATCCATCCGCCGGTGGGTCTCAACATCTTCGTCATCAGAAACGTCGCGCCGGACATCCCGCTGCGGGAGGTGATCTGGGGCACGCTGCCGTTCGTGCTGCTGATGATGGCCGCCGTGCTGCTGCTCTGCTTCGTGCCGCAGATCTCGACGGCGCTGCCGGATCTCGTGATGGGGCCGGATCTGAGCCGCTGACACGGCGGCGAATGGCGAATAGGGAGTGGCGAATAGGGAATACGGCGATTCTGCCTTTCCCCGATTCGCTATTCCCTACTCGCTGTTCGTCCCTTCAGCCATTCGCTGCTCGCCTGTTCTTCGCATTCAGTGCCGCTGCAACACGGCTGACCGGTGGCCGGCCGAGCAGCCGGCTGATTTCGTTGGTGGCGGCCAGCAGTTTCGTCATGTCGACGCCGGTGCGGATGCCCATGCCTTCGAGCATGTAGACGACGTCCTCGGTCGCGACGTTGCCGGTCGCGCCCGGCGCGAATGGGCAGCCGCCGAGGCCGCCGGCCGCGGCATCGATGACGCGGACGCCCTCCTCCATGCCCGCATAGAGATTGGCCAGCGCCTGGCCGTAGGTGTCGTGGAAATGCATCGCCAGATGCGTCACCGGCACGTCGTCGCAGACAGCGCGCAGCATCTGCCTGGCCTTGAGCGGCGTGCCGACGCCGATCGTATCGCCCAGCGATATCTCGTAGCAGCCGAGGTCCCACAGCGCCTTGGCGACATCGGCGACGGCCTGCGGCCTGATCTCGCCTTCATAGGGGCAACCCAGCGCGCAGGAGACGTAGCCGCGCACCCGGATGCCGTCGGCCTTGGCGTGGGCGATCACCGGCTTGAAGCGCTCCAGCGACTCTTCGATCGAGCAATTGATGTTGGCGCGGGAGAAGCTCTCGGAGGCCGCGGTGAAGACCGAGATCACCTTGGCGCCCGCGGCGCGCGCCGCCTCATAGCCCTTCACGTTCGGCACCAGCACGTGGAATTCGCCGGGCAACGCGGCGACGCTGCGCATCACCTCGTCCGATCCCACCATCTGCGGGATTGCCTTGGGCGAGACGAAGGCGCCGACCTCGACCGTGGTCAGCCCTGCGTCCACCAGCGCACGGACAAAGGCGATGCGATCGGCCACGCTGATCGGCATCTTCTCGTTCTGCAGGCCGTCCCGCGGGCCCATTTCGATGATGCGCACGCTTTCGCTCATGCCGACCTCTTCGGGTTCGAGGATCAGGCGGACGGTTCGAGGTCCGCCAGTTCGACGCCTTCCTGCACGATGTCGCCGACCTTGCACTTGATCGCCTTGAGCCGGCCTGCGAACGGCGCCCGCAGGGTCTGCTCCATCTTCATGACTTCGAGCGTCAGGATCGCCGCGCCCTTCTCCAGGACCGCACCTTCCTGCGCGAGCAGCGCCACCACGGTCCCCGGCAACGGCGCCACGATCTTGTCCTCGCCGGCCTGCTCCTCGTCGTCGCCGCCGAACGGATCGATCCAATGCAGATCGAAACGGCCGTTGCGGGTTCGCAGGTACAGCTCGTGGCCCTCGATGACGGCCACCACATGGGATTTGACGCCGTCGCGCACAAGGTCGAAGCCGCCGTCGTCGGTCGGAAGTGCCGAGAACGAGGTCTCACGGCCCTCGATCGACAGGCGCTGCACGCCCGGACCATAGGCCAGCGTCACCGTCCGCGACTCCGCTCCGGCGCCCTGGCGGAACGAGAACATGCGCTGCCGCAGTCCCACCGGCATCCAACCGGATGCGCGCCACGGCGATCCCTGCTCCTTCACGACCACGGTCTGCTCGTCGATGAGAATGGCCGCGACGGCGGCACAGAGCTCGACGTCGCCGGCGACCGACCCTGACTGGGTCAGATGCGTTAGATGGCGCTCGATGAAACCGGTGTCGATCGCGTTCGCCACGACGTCGGGATGCGTCAGCAGCGCCGACAGGAACGGGATGTTGCTGACGATGCCGCGGACGTCGGTGTCCTCCAGGCCGCGGTTGAGCCGCTCGATCGCGACCTCGCGGGTCGGCGCCCAGGCAATCATCTTGGCGAGCATCGCGTCGTAATAGGGCGAGACCGCATCGCCCTCGCGATAGCCGGCATCGATGCGCAGGCCGCCGGTTTCAGCAGGAAGCCGCCAGGTCTTGATCGTGCCGACTGAGGGCATGAAGTTCTTGGCGGGATTTTCCGCGTAGACGCGGGCCTCAATGGCATGACCATGCAACCGGATCTGGTCCTGCGTCAGCGGCAGCTCTTCGCCGAAGGCGACGCGCAACTGCCATTCGACGAGATCGACGCCGGTGATCAACTCGGTGACGGGATGCTCGACCTGCAGGCGTGTATTCATCTCGATGAAGAACACGTCGCGGCCGTCGGAGACGAACTCGATGGTGCCGGCGCCGACATAGTTCACCGCGCCCGCCGCGCGCCTCGCCGCCGCGCAGACCGTCTCCCGCTGCTCCGGCGTCAGCGTCGGCGACGGCGCCTCCTCGATCACCTTCTGATGCCGACGCTGCAAGGTGCATTCGCGCTCGAACAGCGACACCAGATTGCCGTGGCTGTCGCCGATGATCTGCACCTCGATGTGGCGCGGGTTCTGGACGAATTTCTCGATCAGCACACGGTCGTCGCCAAACGCCGCCTTGGCCTCGCGCTTGGCGCTGGTGACGGCATCAGCGAGATCGTCGGCTGCATTGACCACGCGCATGCCGCGGCCGCCGCCACCGGCGGAGGCCTTGATCAGCACGGGAAAGCCGATCCGCGCGGCTTCATTGGCGAGCGTCGCCTCGTCCTGCGCCTCGCCGTGATAGCCGGGCACCAGCGGCACGCCGGCCTGCTCCATCAGGAATTTGGAGCCGGACTTGGAGCCCATCGCGGTGATCATCGCGGCCGTCGGCCCGACGAACACCAGGCCCGCGTCGAGACAGGCCTGCGCGAACTCGGCGCTTTCGGACAGAAAGCCGTAACCGGGATGAACGGCCTCGGCACCGGTCTGCCTGGCGGCCTCGATCAGCCGCTCGATGTTGAGATAGGAATCGCGGGCACGCGCGGGGCCGAGCAGCACGGCTTCGTCGGCGAGCGCGACATGCAGCGCGTTGCGGTCGGCCTCCGAATAGACAGCGACGGTCTTCAACCCCATCGCGCGCGCCGTGCGGATGACGCGCACGGCGATCTCGCCGCGGTTGGCGATCAGGAGCTTGCGGAAACGGCGATACAATCCGGGACGAACCATGATCACATCCTGAACAGGCCGAACCTGGTCGGCTCGACCGGGGCATTGGCGGCGGCAGACAATCCGAGGCCAAGCACGAGGCGGGTATCGGCGGGATCGATCACGCCGTCGTCCCACAGCCGCGCCGTCGCGTAGTAAGGATTGCCCTGCGCCTCGTATTGCGCACGGATGGGGCTACGGAATTTCTCTTCCTCCTCCGTGGGCCAGCTCTCGCCCTTGGCCTCGATGCCATCGCGGCGGACCTGGCTCAGCACCATCGCCGCCTGCTCGCCGCCCATTACCGAGATGCGCGCATTCGGCCACATCCAGAGGAAGCGCGGCGCATAGGCGCGGCCGCACATGCCGTAGTTTCCGGCGCCATAGGAGCCGCCGATCACGACGGTAAACTTCGGCACCGCGGCGGTCGCGACCGCCGTGACCAGCTTGGCGCCGTCGCGTGCGATGCCCCCGGCCTCGTATTTCTTGCCGACCATGAAGCCGGTGATGTTCTGCAGGAACACCAGCGGGATGTTGCGCTGGCAGCACAGCTCGATGAAGTGCGCCCCCTTCAGCGAGCTCTCGCTGAACAGGATGCCGTTGTTGGCGATGATGCCGACCGGATGGCCCCAGATATGCGCGAAGCCGCACACCAGCGTCTGGCCGTAGAGCTTCTTGAACTCGTCGAACTCCGAGCCGTCGACCACCCGCGCGATGATGTCGCGCACGTCGAACGGCTTGCGGCCGTCGACCGGCACGACGCCGTAGATCTCTTCCGCCGCATAGCGCGGCTCGCGCACCTCGCGCATGTTCAGCGCGCTGCGTGCGCCCGGCGGCTTCAGCGTGCCGACGATGCGCCGCGCGATGCCGATCGCGTGCGCGTCGTTCTGCGCATAGTGGTCGGTGACGCCCGACTGCCGCGAATGCACGTCGGCGCCGCCCAGCTCCTCGGCGCTGACCACCTCGCCGGTTGCCGCCTTCACCAGCGGCGGGCCGCCCAGAAAAATTGTGCCCTGGTTGCGCACGATGATGCTCTCGTCCGACATCGCCGGCACATAGGCGCCGCCCGCCGTGCACGAGCCCATCACGATCGCGATCTGCGGAATGCCGGCCGCCGACATCTGCGCCTGGTTGTAGAAGATGCGGCCGAAATGCCGCTCGTCGGGGAAGATCTCATCCTGCAGCGGCAGGAACGCGCCACCCGAGTCGACCATGTAGACGCAGGGCAGATTGTTCTGCCGGGCGATGTCCTGGGCACGCAGATGCTTCTTCACCGTCATCGGGTAGTAGGTGCCGCCCTTGATGGTGGCGTCGTTGGCGACGACGACGCATTCGCGGCCGGCAATGCGGCCGATGCCGGTGACGATGCTGGCCGAGTGGACGTCGCCGCCATAGAGCCCATGTGCGGCCAATGGCGACAGTTCGAGGAACGCCGTTCCGGGGTCGAGCAGCAGGTCGACGCGCTGGCGCGCCAGCATCTTGCCGCGCGACAGGTGCCGGTTGCGTGAGGCTTCGCCGCCGCCCTCGGCGACCTGCGCCAGCTTCATCCTGAGGTCGGTGACCAGCGCGCGCATGGCGTCGGCATTACGGGCGAAATCGGAGGACGATGGATCGATCGTGGAATGAAGCATCATGACCGGCGTCTTCGTTGCGAGGCTGGAGGGGGAAGCCGTGGGAGCACGCGTCAGAGCGGTCGCGGCCGTCCAGGCCGCTGCGAGCCCGGGTGTACCATCTTTGCCCGCATGCTGTCCTCCCTGCCCGCCGGCGGCCCGGTTTGCGGCCATCCGTCCTTCTCGAATTAAACGATCATACGTTTTTAAATTCTATTCTCAAGCGGATTGTTGTAGGGTCCGGGGCGGGCAGCATTTGCTTGAGACCACGGAATTTTCAGACTTCACTACGGGACCCCCTACCGTGGCGGATCCGCCGCGATCGGCACCGGGACGGTCCAGCGAGGACGAGATGGCGCGCACGATCGGGTCACATGGTCCGACGACGATGGAGGCGATCCGCAAGGCCGGCCTGCGGCTGATCTTCCAGCATGGCTATGAGGCCATGAGCCTGCGCCAGCTCGCCGCCGAGGTCGGCATCCAGCCAGGCTCGCTCTACAATCACATCAGCACCAAACAGGAGCTGCTGGCGGAGCTGATCCAGGACCACATCAACGACCTCCTGCGCGAGCTCGAACAGGCGCTGCGCGACACCCAGGGTCCGGTCGAACGTCTCAGGGCGTTCGTCGCCTTCCACGTCGGCTATCACATGACCCGAAAGCGCGAGGTCTTCATCGCCAACTCGGAGCTGCGCAGTCTCGAGCCCCGCAACTATGAGGCGGTGGTAGCGCTGCGCGGCGCCTATGAGCGCCGGCTGGCCGACATCCTCAGCGACGGTGTGGCGCAAGGCGTGTTCGACGTCGACGACATCCAGGTCGCGACCTTTGCCATCATCGCGCTCTTGACCGGGCTGTGCAGCTGGTACCGTCCGGGCGGCCGGCTCAGCAAGGAGACGATCATCGCGGCCCATGAGAAGCTCGTCCTCTCCGGCGTCATGCCGCGCACCGCCGGGCCTGCGCAGGCCGGCGGCGGCCGGCCTGATCACCCGATCGGCTGAACGGGCCGCGCCGATGGCTGGCAGCCCGGAGCTCGACGCGATCGATCACAGGATCCTGGCGGAGCTCCAGGCCGACGGCCGGATCCGCATCAACGAGCTCGCCGGCCGGGTGGGGATCTCGCATCCGAACTGCCTGCGCCGCGTGCGGACGCTGCGCAACAGCGGCGTGATCAAGTCCATCCGCGCCAGCATCGACGAGCGGTCGCTGGGCTATGAGGTCGTAGCGTTCGTGTCGATTCAGCTCGACAGCCAGCACCAGACGGCGCTGGAGGCGTTCGAGGCCGCGATCGTGCCGTTGCCCTGGGTCCAGCAATGCTGGCGGCTGTCGGGAGATGCGGATTTTCTGCTGAAATGCGTGTCGACCGGAGTCGAAGGCATGAGCCGCCAGCTCCGCCAGTTCGCTGCCCTGCCCGGCGTCCGGGCCATCAGGAGCTTCCCGGTGCTTGGCCTGTCCAAGGACGCGCCGCTGCCCATCCCCGGCGGGCTGCTGAACGGATGATGGCCGTGTCGGCCCCTCAATGCGTCCAGGGCTCGCCGCGGCGGAACGAGAAATTGTCGGCATAGGCGATCTGCCGCTTCACCGGCTCCTTCGGCTCGATCACCTCATAGGGAATGCCCTTGCGTTCGCAATAGGCGATCGCCTCGTCCTTGGTGTCGAAGCGCAAGGTGACCTGCTGCTTCATGTCCGAGGACGACGTCCAGCCCATCAGCGGCTCGACCGAACGCGGCTGCTCCGGCTCATAATCCAACTGCCAGTCCCGGGTCTTGGCCTTGCCCGATTGCATCGCGTTCTTGGCGGGCTTGAAAATGCGTGCGGTCATGGCTGGTAGAGCCCCTGGAAGCTGCGGTCGTCATGCGTTTGGCGGAAACGGCCGGGATGGGTTACAGGCAAGCTTCAGCACGGAACGGTGATTCCCATCCTGGACATGACCGTTTATCGTGCTCCGTATAGTCATTCTGCCGTCCCGTGACAATCTCGGTCGACTGCCACGGCGCCTCTGCCCCCCGACGTTTTCCATTCAAAACAGTGCGTTGAAGCGGCCATGAAAATCAATGCCACGCTGCCCGAGCGAGGGCGCGACCTTCGGCTCGACCTGTTTCGCGGAATCGCCAACTGGGCGATCTTTCTCGATCACATCCCCGACAATGTGGTGAACTGGATCACCACGCGGAATTACGGCTTCAGCGACGCCGCCGACCTGTTCGTCTTCATCTCCGGCTATACCGCCTCGTTCGTCTATGCGCGCATGATGATCGACCGCGGCTTCATCGTCGGCGCCACCCGGCTGTTCAAGCGGGTGTGGCAGCTCTACGTCGCCCACATCGTGCTGTTCGTGATCTATATTGTGGCCATCAGCTATCTGGCGACGCGCTTCGGCGTCTCCGAGATCATCGACGAGTTCAACGTCGCGGGCCTCGTCGACCACGCCAGCGATACGCTGGCCCAGGGGCTGATCCTGAAGTTCAAGCCGGTCAATCTCGACGTGCTGCCGCTCTACATCGTGCTGATGGGCTTCTTCCCGCCGGTGCTGTGGATGATGCTGCGCCAGCCCGACCTGACCATGATCGCCTCGATCGTGCTCTGGCTCGTGGCGCGGCAGATGGGCTGGAATTTTGCGGCCTACCCGGCCGGCACCTGGTACTTCAATCCGTATTGCTGGCAGGTGCTGTTCGTGTTCGGCTCATGGTGCGCGCTCGGCGGCGCCCGCCGCTCGATGGGCATCATCACGGCGCCGGCTACGCTCTATTTCTGCATCGCCTATATGGTGCTCGCACTGGTCATGACGATGGCCGGCCGCTTCCCTGAGCTCGGATCGATGTTTCCGAACTGGCTCTATTCGGCCTTCAATCCCAACGACAAGACCAATCTCGCGCCGTACCGCTTCCTGCATTTCGTGGTGATCGTCATTTTGGTCATCCGTTTCGTGCCGAAGGAATGGCCGGGCCTGGAGTGGAAGGCGCTCGATCCCCTCGTCGTCTGCGGCCAACAGTCGCTGGCGGTGTTCTGCGTCGGCGTGTTCCTGTCCTTCATCGGCCACTTCACCCTGATGCTGAGCTCAGGTTCGCTGCTGGCGCAGATCCTCGTCAGCGCGGCGGGCATCGCGATCATGACCACCGTGGCCTACTACATCTCCTGGTCGAAGAGGCAGGACAAGCCGCTGCCGAAGCCGCCTGCGCCGAAGTAACCCCCGCACATCAGGGGCGCGGGGGTGGTTCCCGCGTCCGTTGACCTGCATCAAGCCGACCACGATCGGGCTCGCTAAGGTTTGCATCACAAAGGGTGCCGCCTTCCGCGGCGCGCGTTCCCTGGCGAACGCACAAGGCCGCCACGCGGCGATTTGCTGACAAGGACCAGAACATGCCGACTCATTTCCATGCCGTCGTGTGGCTCGATCACAGCGAGGCCAAGGTGTTCCATATCGGACTGACCGGTGCCGACGAGCTGACGCTGCATCCACACCTGCAGACCAAGCATCTGCACCACAAGGCCAACGAGATCGGCAGCGGCCACGCGGCGCCCGACAAGAATTTCCTCGAGGAGGTCGCGCACGCGCTCGATGACGCCGGCGAGATCCTGATCATCGGCCCGTCCAGCGCCAAGACCGAGCTTGCCAAGTACCTGCACGAGAAGCATCCTGCGGTCGGAAAGCGCATCGTCGGCGTCGAAGCTGCCGATCACCCGACCGATCGCCAGATCGTCGCCTATGCCAAACAGCACTTCAAGATGGCTCCGCCCCGCGTGGCGACTGGCACTGCGGGCTAAGTATAGCCTTTCTCCCGTCGCAGGGTCCGTTCGATCATGGACATGCTGACGCCGGACCAATCCAATGCCATTGCTGCCACGCCGGCCATCGATCGCGGCCGGCGTCGTTTTCCGTGGCGCGGCCTGCTCTCGATCATCCTGCTGTTCGGCGCACTGGCTGGGTTTGCCGTATGGTGGATGCGTGGACCGCTCATCGCGACCGCCCGCATCACTCGCGGCACGGCGGCCGAGATCGTCTATGCAACCGGCGCGGTGGAGCCGGAGACGTGGTCGCGGAGCACGCCGCTGGTTCGCGGCCGCATCGTCGAGCGCTGCCGCTGCGAGGGCAAGCTGGTCAAGGCCGGCGACGTGCTGGCGCGGCTCGACGACAAGGAGGCGCTGGCCACCTTGAACGATCTGCGCGCACAGGAGGAATTCCAGCGCCTCGAATTCGAGCGGCAGACGCAGCTACTGGCGCGCGGCGCGGCCACCTCGCAAGCGTACCAGCGCTCCGAAAGCGATCTCGCCCGCATCCGCGCCCAGATCGCGGCCCAGACCCAGCGCCTCGACTACTTCAAGCTGGTGGCGCCGATGGACGGCGTCGTCCTCAAGGAGGACGGCGAGGTCGGCGACATGGTCGATCCCGGCACCATCCTCTACCGCGTCGGCCTGGAGAAGCCGCTCTGGGTCGTCGCCGACGTCAACGAAGAGGACATCCCCCGTGTCCAGGTCGGCCAGAAGGCGCTGCTGCGCGCCGATGCGTTCGGCAACCAGGCGCTGCCCGGGACGGTGAAGCAGATCACGCCGGCGGGCGATCCCGTGGCGAAGACGTTCCGCGTGCGGATCGGCTTGCCCGACAACACGCCGCTGCGCGTCGGCATGAGCGTCGAGGCCAACATCGTCAGCCGCGAGACGGCCGACACGCTGCTCGCGCCGGCCAATGCCGTCGTCAACAACAGCCTCATGGTGATCGAAGGCGGCCGTGTGCATCGGCGCGCGGTGCGGATCGGCATCCGCGGCTCCGCGGCGGTCGAGATCCTCGACGGCGCCCGCGAAGGCGAGCTGGTCGCGGCGCCCGCGACCGCCGACATCAAGGACGGCGAGCGGATCCGCGTGATCGAGCCCGAGACGTCCGCGCCATGAGCCTCGTCCTGACCATCGCCTGGACCCATGTGCGCCATCGCGCCCGGCAGACGCTGGTCGCGATCGCCGGCGTCATGACCGGCGTGGCGTTTTCGGTGATGATGGCGGCGATGATGGAGGGCTCCCAGGACGACTTCATCCGCACGCTGGTCGACGCGCTGCCGCACATTTCGATCACCGACGAGCTGCGCCAGCCGACCCGCCAGCCGGCCGACCTGGTCTATGCGGCGGCCGAATTCCACCGGTTGACCCCGAACGTCCGCCGCCCCGGCATCAAGAACCCGATGGCCACCATTGCCTCGCTGCAGGGCTGGGTGCCGGGCGCGCTGACGGCGTCGGTGCAGTCAAAGGCCGTGCTGCGCTTCGCCGGCCGCAACCTGACGGTCGCGATCATCGGCATCGATCCGCGCACGGAGGGCCAAGTCTCGACGCTGCCGAGCCACATGCGGCAGGGCAATCTCAATTCGCTGTACCGGTCCTCGCACGCGATCCTGCTCGGCGACCGGCTCGCGGCCAAGATCGGCGCGCGGGTGAACTCCAACATCACGCTCGCCTCGGCCCAGGGCATCAGCATGAACGCGACCGTCGTCGGCACCTTCCATTCCGGCTTCCGCGGCACCGACGAGACCACCGGCTACGTGCTGCTGCGCACCGCGCAGATCCTGGAGCGCCAGACCGGGATCATCAACGAGATCCGCGTCCGCACCAACGATCCGATGCAGGCGCGCCTGATCAGCGAGCGCATCGGCGAGCAGACCGGCTACAAGGCGGTCTCCTGGCAGGAGGCGCAGGAGGATCTGCTGGCGGCGATCACGCTGCGCAACGTGCTGATGTACACCATCGTCGGCGCCATCCTGCTGGTCGCGAGCTTCGGCACCTACAACATCATCTCGACCATCACCCACGAGAAGACCCGCGACATCGCCATCCTCAAGTCGCTCGGCTTCCGCGACCGCACGGTCCGCGCCATCTTCATCGTCGAGGCGCTGTTCATCGGCCTCACCGGTGCCGCCCTCGGCTGGGCGCTCGGCTACCTGCTTACCCGCGGGCTCGCCTCGCTCGAGTTCAAGACGCCGTTTTCCGACTACAATCATCTGCCCGTGCTGTATTCGCTGAAGCACTATCTGCTCGCGGGCGCGGTCGCGCTGATCTCCAGCGCCGTCGCCGGCTACTTTCCGGCCCGGGCCGCGGCGCGGTTGCATCCGGTCGACATCATCCGGGGCGCGACGTGAGCCCGCCCCTGATCGAGGCGCGGCAAGTGACGAAGGTGCTGCCCGGCGAGGTGCCGGTGACGCTGGTGGCCGACATCGATCTCGTGATCCGTCCGCGCGAGCTCATCGCCATCACCGGACCGTCGGGCTCGGGAAAATCCTCCCTGCTCTACCTGCTTGGCCTGCTCGACCTGCCGAGCCAGGGCGACGTGCTGATCGACGGCCGCTCGACGACGGGCATGAACGAGGATGAGCGCGCCGAGGTGCGACTGTCGCGGCTCGGCTTCGTCTTCCAGTTTCATTTCCTGCTGCCGGAATTCTCGATCACCGAGAACGTCGCGCTGCCGATGCGCGCGCTGGCCCGGCTGTCGCCGCGCGCGGTCACCCAGCGCGCCGAGGAGCTGCTGGCGTCGCTCGGCCTCGCCGATCATCTGCGCAAGACGCCGGACAAATTGTCCGGCGGCCAGCGTCAGCGCGTTGCGGTGGCGCGCGCGCTCGCCAACGATCCGCCGGTGATCCTCGCCGATGAGCCGACCGGCAGCCTCGACACCGCCGCGACCGCGCAGGTGTTCGGCATCCTGCGCGATCTGGTCACGCTGCGCGGCAAGACCGTCGTCGCGGTCACGCACGATCTCAACCTCGCCGCTCAGATGCACCGGCGCGTGCACATCATCGACGGCCGCCTGGCGCAGGACGAGCTGGCGCGCTGATCGGCCCGCCGCGACCTCGGCACGGCCGACGCGCGAACGGCCTCCTGCGCCTGATTTGATTTAGCGCAAAGACGCGAGATTTCGATTCAGAGGATGCTGACGACCAGCGGATGTTCCTTCCCCGGATTCACCCGCACACTTCGGATGCTCCCGGGTTTTGCCGCTGCGGGAGCATCCGAATTTTTTTATCGGCCCAGCCGCGCTCGCGGTCGCTCGGCCGATTGACCGCTGGCGGCCTGGCCGAAATCTTTCTCGGCCTGGCCGAAATCTTTCTCGCTATCGTGAGTATCGCGCCAGCTATCAGGCCCCGCCTGAGAAAGCCGCGCCGCTGCGGAGATGGTCGGGGCAGCTAGATCCGAACACATCAAGATTTCTGTTGGTTTGCCTGATGGTTAGAACCATCGACCGATTTCTGCAGGTCGTTTTTGTGGGTACTTAAGATTACGAATTCTGCCAATTTTCTTGCGATTTACTCGCATCAATGAACTGATTTTCTCATGGATCGCTCTTGTAGGTGACGCCGCTCAGCTGGGGGCCTCTTCTTCGTCATCCTGATCCGCCAAAATTTTGAATGCCGCCAACAAGGTTCTATAGTCGCAGAGGGGCATCCTCAATCGGGGATTGCCCCTCTGGATGATCTAGGAAGTCCGAAGAGATCGCAGGCCATTGAAATGACGAAACTGACACAAGAACAAATTGATGGTCAACTCGGCGATCTTGATCAGCAATTTCACATATTGTTGGACGCTCTCACGGATCAGAACCGCCGCGAGATCGGTCAAAAACTACGCGAGTTGAACGAAGCCAGATCGAAGCTATGGACTGATCGCACAACCGCACGACGTGAGAGACCACCCCGACAATTCACCGAGCAGGACTACCGGGAGATCCATTTGGCGTTGGATGCCCGTTTCCCTGATCGGGCAGCTTTTCGACTCGACGACCCGATTGCCGCCGGGCGAGCAATGGCTGATCGAGATTGGAAAATTGGGCAGGTCACGCACGTTATGGACGTAGATCAATGCACGGTGGCAGAAGCGATTAACAAAATTGACCAATTGAAGTTGTGGCCTCGTGACAAGTGAGGAGTCGCGAGGCTCCCAGAAATATGCGTCAGATCTCGGGATTGCGCGCGGTGCGCCGCCGTCGTTTTTCTGGTGCCGCAAACGAATTGATTAGTTTTAGCATCCAGCCTTCTTTAGCCAGCGACGAATTCGGCACCGGTTCAAAGCCCATCCTTTGTCGATAGTGTCGCATCAATGCACGCTTCCGACGCTCAAATTTTTTCTTGTTTTTGGCATCAACATTGCCTTCAAACTCGAGCGGGAACGCTTTCAGCATAATTGCCGACGTCAAATGTTTG
Source organism: Bradyrhizobium sp. SZCCHNR1053 (assembly GCF_032381235.1). Classification (NCBI taxonomy): domain Bacteria; kingdom Pseudomonadati; phylum Pseudomonadota; class Alphaproteobacteria; order Hyphomicrobiales; family Nitrobacteraceae; genus Bradyrhizobium; species Bradyrhizobium sp. SZCCHNR1053. The sequence goes on along the minus strand of NZ_JAUHJM010000001.1, from coordinate 217,914 downwards.
CCACTGATGCGCTGAAGGTGATGTAGCAGTTCGTTAACAAGCGCCCAGACTGCGGAAATATCCTTCGATTTCTGGGCGTCGCTGACCAGTCGATTGAAGATGATGAGGTCGCCGTAGGCAAACGGCTTATCAGTCCAGCCCCATTGGCCTTCATCCTCACCACCCCACAACTTCGAAACGACATAAGCTGAGTTGTAGCTATCTTGAGAGATCATGTCACAGCAATTGAGGAACCCTTCAAGATTTGGGAAGTGCTCATCGTCAGGATGACTTCGCCAAACATGAAGGTTACCGACCGCGACCTGTCCGCGCTCCTGTTGACTAATAAGGAAAGAAACCGTACGGCTTAGGAAGCCAAAATCGGAACAAAACTCTCTCCTCAATCCACTGATCCACGCCCGCGCAGAGCAATCGCCGTGCGAGGCAGTCCAAGTCGGTTTTCGTGACGTGCTGGTTTCCAGAAATCGTTCATCGGAATATCTTTCGATTTTCGATGGCTCGATCATTAGCGCGGAGCTTTCTTCTTTCTTCCAGCGACGAGTGGCTTAGGTGGCCGCTCCTTCGGCGCGGGCTTTGCAAAGAGATCCGCCAGCTCAATTGAAAGCGCCTTAGCGAGCCGCTCCAGCAACTCGATTGTAGGGTTTTCTACTCCCCGCTCTACACCGCTGACATACGTCCGGTTTACATCGGCGTCGACGGCAAGCTGTTCCTGGGACAACTCGCGTCTAACGCGCCATCTCCGTAAGTTCCAAGCAAGCAGGCCTCGCGCATCCATGGCATGAAGCCAACACCTCGAAGCCTATAAAACCACATTCTATAGCCAACATATTTCTTGTGTCTGGAAATACACAGTCTATAGTCGACATCGAATACTCTTCTCCTCGGAGCGGCTATGAACCTCGACGACCGGCCGCGCGTGCTAACGCGAAAGGAAGCAGCCAAGGCGTTAGGTGTTTCCATCAACACACTCGACCGCGCGATCGCGCGTGGAGACCTGAAAGCGAAGAAGTACGGAGGGCGCGTGCTCTTGCTAACGAGTGAGCTGGAGAGGTTCTGGAGGGCGTTGCCTGAGCGGCAACCTAAGTCTGCAGAATAATATTGGCGTGCCAACCAATCTGAGTGCTATAGACGCCAATTTTTTGCTAAGTCATTGATTTTAAATCAAAAATCTTGGTCGGGGCAGCTGGATTCGAACCAACGACCTGCAGTACCCAAAACTGCCGCGCTACCAGGCTGCGCTATACCCCGATGTTCTCAAGGACCATTGTCCTGGAGGACCCGTCACTACACGGTCGCGGCCTCCGCAGCAAGACCGCGGCCCGGTCCGTGAAGCGGAGCCGACATGAAAACGGCCCCAGGAAGCGCCGTTCCGGGGGCCGTCAAATACCGTGGTCGCAGGAAGCATCCGCTCAGTGCGAGGACAATGCCGGCGAGCCCGTCTCGGGGTGGATCTCGGCCGCCATCATGCCCTTGGAGCCGGGCCCGTAGCGGACCAGCACCCATTGGCCGGGGCGCAGCTCGGTCATGCCGTAGCGGCGCAGGGTCTCCATGTGGACGAAAATGTCCGGGCTCCCTTCCCCGCAGGTCACGAAGCCGAAGCCGCGCAGCCGGTTGAACCACTTGACCTGGGCTCGCTCCAGCCCGCTGGTCGGCGTCACCGTCACATGGGTGCGCGGCGGCAGCATCTGCGCCGGATGGATCGCCGTCGACTCGTCCATCGAGACGATGCGGAACGCCTGGTAGCCCTTGGAGCGCTGCACGCACTCCACCACCAGGCGAGCACCTTCATAGGCGGTCTGGTAGCCGTCGCGCCTGAGCACCGTGACGTGCAGCAGCACGTCCGGCCAGCCATTGTCGGGAACGATGAAACCGTATCCCTTCGAGGCGTCGAACCATTTGATGACACCGCTGATTTCGACGAGGTTCTCGCCAAGACCGGTCATCGCATCGATTGCCGAGTCGCGCGCGACGCCGGTTTGATATTCCGCCCCGAGCCGGGTTGGTGTCGATACACCAACGACCGGCATCCCAAGCTTCTTGGACTCAAATCCGTCCGACCCCATAACCCCGGACCTCACATATGAATTGTGAGCCGCCACCCCTGCAACGGCGCCCTCATACACGTGCTCACCACCTATACCCACGATGAGTCACGCGAATCTCTCGAATCAAAGATAACATTCCCTCGTGCCGCGCATAGATAAAAATCGGTTTCAGTGAGGCATATGAACAGAGATGCCGACAAAAATGCATCAATTTCCGTTCAATTACGGACGAACGATCCGAGTACTTCGCCGATGTCGTGGTGGATAACAAGGTCTGCAACGTCGTCCTGATCGGTCGGTTCCCGGTTGATGATCACGAGTTGCGCGCCAGCCCGCTTTGCCATCAATGGAAAGCCCGCGGCCGGCCACACAACCAGCGATGAGCCGATCGCGACGAACAGATCGCAGTGCTGCGCGAGTTCGGTGGCACGCTGCATTTCATGCTCGGGCATCGACTGACCAAAGGATACCGTCGCCGTCTTCACCGGCTCCGCGCATTCGGGACAATCCGGCGCGGCACCGTCGGCCTCGAAGCGCTCGCGCACCCAGTTGAGCTCATAGCGCTGCCCGCATCCGATGCATCGCGCGTAGGTGGTGTTGCCGTGCAGTTCGATGACGTGATCCGGAGCGAAACCGGAGTCCTGGTGCAGGTTGTCGATGTTCTGAGTGATGACGGCCGGAATTTTCCCCGCACGGTAGAGCGACGAAAGCGCCAGATGGCCGCGGCCGGGCCGCGCCGCGGCAAACGTCTCCTGCATCGCGAAGCGCCGCCGCCAAGCCTCGTCCCGCGCCTCCTGGCTGGCGAGGAATTCGTCGAAATGGATCGGCCGGTTGCGCGTCCATAGACCGCCGGGAGAACGGAAATCCGGAATGCCCGTCTCGGTCGATAGTCCAGCGCCGGTGAAGGGCACGATCACACGCGCCGCAGCGATCATGTCTCCCAGGCGATTCACCCCGTCGTGCAGATCGGATGCAATCATCAGCGGCTGCCCCGAACCATGAGACCTCGCATCATCATTGTCCTCCCTTCATAGCACGACAAACTGGCTCCCGCCTCCAAGCGTGTCCGGCCCGGCTGCGTCGTCGTGCCACTCCGTCTCCACCGGAACCGGCCGTGAACGACGCGGCTACAAGCAAAACGAGTCGGATTGTTCCGTGTCTACCTGAAGACGTTGGCGCTGCTCGCCTCCCGCGGTCTGTCCCCGGCAAAACGCGCGGCCCGCCTGCAGCCGGGCCGTGCGTCCGCAATCACGCCTCAATCGGACATCCACATCGCGCCAGCGATTCGCCAGGAAGTTTGTCACGCGTCTCACGGCGAGGCTCGCCGGATAGCAACCGGAGCAGAGAGGATCCGTGAGGCAGAACGAGACGCAGGACGACCGCCGCGCGAAGGAGCGCGCCGACATCACCGCAAGGATTGCACGGTTCAAGTCGACCCAGGAGAAGTTCGCGCGCGAACGCGAGGAATATGCCCGCTCGGCGTGGAAGAAGGCGCAGCGCGGCGAGGCCGCGGAATAGCAGGGATGAAACGAGAGCCCGGAGGCTATCGCCATCCGGGCTCTCCTTCTCACGACTGACGTCTACCAGTGATGACGCCAGTGGTGGTAGCGATGATAGTACGGTCCGCCGTAATAGGCATACGGGCCGGGCGCGTAGACGTAACGCGGGCCGTAGTCATAGTAGTCGTAGCCCGGACCATAATAATAGGGATGCGACGCCGCGATCGCGCCGGCGGTCAGCGCGCCCGCCGCGAGGCCGAATGCGAGACCCGGACCAAGACCGCGCGCCTGTGCCGGCGCGGGTGCCGCCAATGCGGTGACGGCGACGGCACCCGCGGTCGCCAGAACTGCCCATGCCTTTCTCATGATCGATGTCCTCCAATTCCGATGCGTCCAAACAACGCAGATGCGGGGGAATTGGTTGCAGGCTGGTCGCCCCCCGCGCGCGGCGGGAACGGTAACGCTAGTCATGCGTTCACCGCTCTAGGGGGAGTCCGCGATGGCATCCTGGCTGGAACTTCTATTCAACATCATCGGCTATGGCGGCTTCGTCGTGCTTGCGTTCCTTCATCCCGGGACCGAGGCGGCCGGTACGGAAGACGGAGCGTATCTGGACCGCGACTGACGCCGAGCCGCGTGGCGATCACGCCGGAGGCTCATCCACAATCGATCCAACGCCTGTCCACAGCTCCCAGTCTGTGTCTTTTGGCTCCCGGATCAACGGCTTGCTGCGCAATATCCACCAGCTTGTCCCCGGCGCGCGCGACGACGCTGCCCGCTTGGGCGGAGGCCGCACGGGCCGGTCAATCTTCCCGGAAAAACCCTTGAACCTTCCTGCGGCACGCCGAGACAGATCAGTACTGGGGATTTCAGGGCCCAGTGCTCGAGGGTGGCGCCACGCGACGAAGATATTCCGTCGCGCTGGCGCTGCTGTCGTTTTCCGCTCTCCCCGCGCGAGACTTCGCGATCCGCGAACGCGACACTCAGGCCCGCTGCAGCCTACACATTCCGCAACGAAAGAGGCCCCCTTCTCAGGGGGCCTCTGACGTGATCACGACCGTGACTGACGGTCAGATCAGGCAACCGCGTCCTTGGCGGCCTTGACCGGGCGCGCGCGCACGATCTTGCGGGCCGGCTTGGCCTTGAACATCATCTCTTCGCCGGTGAAGGGGTTGGTGCCCTTGCGCGCCTTCACGGCGGGTTTCTTGACGACGACGAACTTGGCGAAGCCCGGCACCAGGAACACGCCGTTCTTCTTCAGCTCCTTGTGGCCGACGTCGGTGAGCGTCTCCATGACGTTCTTGACGTCGCGCTTGGACAGCTCGGTCGAGGTCGCAATCTTCTCGATCAGCTGCGACTTGGAAAGTTGGGTAGCCATCGTATCTCCTTGTGATTGGTACCGGTGAATGACGTGACGACTGCGCGGCTATCAGCGCATTGCTGCGCAGACTGGTCGGGGCATTCTGGCTGCATTGCACAGCCGGGACTTCAGTCGTCTGGTGGCGTATCACCCCGCGATTTTTCGGGATTCTCCTGCATTTCAAGGGGCCCCGAAGCACCCACAGCGGCGCCAAAATTCCAACGGAGCGCGCAGAAGTCAAGCTGCGATGGCGATCGAACGGAGCATGCGATTCATTTTCCCCTATATTTCCAGGCATTTTCGATGGTCCTGCGTGATTTTGGCCTCACATTGCAGGCGAAACACGCTGAAATCCCTGCATGCGGTCGCATCGCGCCCGTTCATCCCTGCCCCGAATCACCGCCAAAACAGCGATTCGCTGGCATACGGAGAGGCTCTCGCAACACCGCGCAGCCCCGTCGAATGCGTCGCCGCGCGCACTGCACATCCGCGCGAGCCGGCATCGCCGCAGCATCAGGCTCGATACACGGGCGCACGAATTGCTGCTATGGATCGGCGTCCGCAGGCGGCCGTTGAGCATCCGCTTCGAGTTCAGGGAGAGAAGAAACGATGCGTTATCTCCACACCATGCTGCGCGTGCGCAATCTCGACGCCGCGCTCAAATTCTATTCCGATGCGCTCGGCCTCAAGGAGGTGCGCCGGATCGACAACGACAAGGGTCGCTTCACGCTGGTGTTTCTCTGCGCACCCGAAGATGAACACCTGCTGAAGAGCCTGCCGCCGACGCGCGGCGCCCCGCTGGTCGAGCTCACCTACAATTGGGACGAGGAGAGCTATGGCGAGGACCGCTTCTTCGGCCATCTCGCCTATGAGGTCGACGACATCTACGCCACCTGCGACCGGCTGATGAAGCTCGGCATTACCATCAACCGGCCGCCGCGCGACGGCAACATGGCCTTCATCCGCTCGCCCGATCTGCACTCGATCGAGCTGTTGCAGAAGGGCGAGCCGAAGGCGCCGGCCGAGCCCTGGCTGTCGATGCCGAACACCGGACATTGGTGAGCTGTTCGCACTCCTCCACCTGCCGGAACATCGAGGCCATCCTCGCGTTGTCGCTCCGATTGATGGAGAGGATTCGAGGAGGCCGAGATGGGTCGAGGAATTCTACTGTGGTTGTTGGGCGTGCCGATTCCGGTGATCATTCTGCTGTGGCTGTTCTTCGGCCACTGATCGCCGCGCACGACGCGTTCGACGGAAAAGCCCCGCTTCGAGCGGGGCTTTTTGCGTAACATTCGCTAGCAATGCCGCTCGCCCAGACAGGAGCCGGACGTGTCCGCCGACAACAGACTGACGATCTGGGGCCGCCCCAATTCGGTGAACGTGCAGAAGGTGCTGTGGTGTCTCGCCGAGCTCGATGTCCCTTATGACCGTATCGACGCGGGCATGCAGTTCGGCCGCAACAACGAAGCGGATTATCTCGCGATGAATCCGAACGGCCGCATCCCGACGCTGGTCGAGGGCGATTTCGTGCTGTGGGAGAGCAACGCGATCATGCGCTATCTCTGCCTCGCCCATGGCGATGGCACGCCGCTTTATCCAACGACGCCGCGGCACCGCGCCGCGGTGGAGCGCTGGCTGGACTGGACGCTGTCGACGGTGCAGCCGATCGAGCGTCCGCTGTTCTGGGGATTGGTGCGAACGCCGGCGGAGCAGCGCGACATGGCCGCCTTGCAGAAGGCGGCCGACGACGCCGCGGCGATGTGGCGCATCCTCGACACGCATCTGGCCACGCGCAGCCATGTCGAGGCCGAGCGCTTCACGCTCGCCGACATCGCGCTCGGCGCCTATGCCCGGCGCTGGTTCGGAGTTGAAGGTGTCGTCAAGCCGGAGCTGCCGAGTCTCGCGCGCTGGTACGGGGAGATCGCGCGACGCCCGGCCTTCATCCGCCACATCGCGCCGCCGCTGTCGTGAGCACCTCAGCGGCTGGCCGAGGTGCCCATCTCGACGCGCAAGGCCCCGCCAACCTTCACGCAGGTATTGGTTCCCTCGACGCGTACGAAGTTGGCACCGTAAGACGCGCAGGGATTGTTGCTGGCGGCGCCTGAACGGAGTGCAGCCTTGTTGGGTCCAGCCGCCTTCGGCGCGGGAAGCGGTGGCGCAAGAAGCGATGATCCCGGCGAGCCGGCGGTTGCCACGGTCACGGCGGCCAGCGCCGCGATGGCGCCCAGGATGAGAGATCGACACATGCTGCTTGTTAGCGCGTCTGCCGCAGGGATGCGACAGCGACGTCTACTTGCCGATGAACTTGACGCCGACCGAGGCGCCGCGGCGCCACACCACCTGGCACTGGCGGCCCGTTCTTGCGTCGCGCGCGAAGGCGAGCCGGATGGTCGCCGGCAGCGCCGCCGCGTCCTGCAGGGTCAGCTTGGCGCCGGCGCTGGAAATGTCCTGAACCAGGCAATGGCGCACGGCGAACCCGCCATCCAGCGTGATCCACGCCGGCTGCTTCATCGATTTGCGGGCTTCCCGCTTCTTGGGCGCGGCCATCATCCTGCTCCTGCTTCGCCCGCTGCAGTACGGCAAGGACCCTAATGGACGGTTGACCGGACCACGTACTCGCCTGCGGTGCATGAGCGCAGACCTCACGCCGACCGCATCTCGACGCGGACCGTGGATTTCAAGATCGGGGGATGGGCAAGGAAAGCCGGCGCGGAGTGGCGCTCCCTAGCGGAATCGAACCGCTCTCTCCACCGTGAAAGGGTGGCGTCCTAACCGATAGACGAAGGGAGCAATACGCACGATGCCAGAGGGCACGAGGCCCTGGTGCCATCGCCGCTTGCACGTTTCGATAAAACCTTCAGCAAATCAGTCGCTTGAGGCGGTGACCTGCGAGGTCGGCTGAACCACCGACGGTGATTCCGTGCCGCGCGCCGAACGTATAGAGGCGTTTCGCCGGCCGGGCAAGCCACCCCTTGGCGGTCTTTCCGCGCTCCTCCGGCCATGCTCAACGCGCCGCAAACAGCGGGGAGATGCCGTCCGTGTCGATGTAGACCACGCCCTCCTCGACCTTGACCGGATATTGCGCCAGCGCGCTCTCCGGCGGGTGGAGCGGCGTACCGGTGAAAGCATCCCACGTCCAATTGTGCATGGGGCAACTGAGGACGCGGCCGTCGAAGCCGGCCTCCTCCATCGGCGCCGCCGTGTGCGGGCAGACGCCCTGGAACGCCTTGAGCTCGCCATTGTCGGGCCAGGCAAGGATGATGAGCTGGGCGTCGGCGATGACGAGGCGCATGCCGCCTTCGTCGATGGTGTCGGCCTTGCAGACGCGGGTGAACATTCGCTGGCCTCATGCTCCATTGCGACCATCGCAATCGAAGGACCACGAGCAAAACTCGTTCCGCGGACCGCGCTGTACCCCGCGAGCCCGACAAGACCGTGGCACCCTTCTTGCTGCCTGCCCTGCAGATCTGGTCGAACGAGCCGACGTGTCGCAAAGGCGACAGACCGCTCGGCGGCGAGTTGCGGCGGAGTGCGACATGACCGACATGACCGAGCTGAGAACACGCAAGGAGCCGCTCAATCTCGCCATCGTGCATGTCGATCCCGACGCCTTCATCGCCAACCTCATGGGCTGGCTCGAGATCACCGCCTTCATCAAGGCGCAGCGCGCTGGCGAGGCCACGGTGCCTGCAGACGGCAAGACACCCGCATTGTCGGCGGCGCAATTGCAGAACGGCGGCGTCCACGAGGTCGGCAACGACGCGCTGTTCGCCTTCGCGATGACGGCGTCGCTGAAGGGCGACAAGGCCGCGGTCGACAAGGTCGAGACCGCCTTGCTCGACGGCATGGGCAAGGATTTTCCCGGCTCGTTCGCGCTGTGGCACTTTCGCGCCACGATCGATGCACCGACCACGCTCGACGATTTCGTCGGCCAGGCCGGCAAGAAGATGCTGACGGGCGATCTGCCGCCGCCGCCACTGCGCGCCAAGGAATATTGGAGCGCCGGACTGCGCTTCTTCGAGAAGGCGCGCAAGTCGAACTTCGTCCACGAGATCATGTATCCGCTGGCGAAATGGACGCGGGCGCGCTGGACCGAGACGGCGGAGAAAGGCGTCGCCTTTCTGCATCACATCGAGGACAACGTCCCGGTGCTGCGCGAGGTGCTGGAGGAGCCGCGAAACGACCAGGCGTTCATCGCCAATGTCCTGCTGAGGCTCGCGCCCGCGGTCGATATGGAATTGAATGAGGAATATCAGGGGTTCCTGCGCTCGCTGGCGCGGCGCAACTGACGCAAGGGTGCGGTGTCAATTCCAGCTGACCCGCCCACGCAAAAAGGCCGGCGGGCGTTACGCCGCCGGCCTCTTGTCGCGACTGCCGGCTCCGGCCGTCCGGTTCCGTCGCATTCCTGGGGAATATGCGAACAGGGTCGCGCGATCTGGTTAATGATAGGTTAACGCACGTATACCGGAATAACCACGATCCTGAGCTCTACAACCATGATCCCGGGTTTGCGTTCCGGCCATGAAGCAGCGCGAGGACCATCGAACGGCGAGATCGGACAAGACCGTCAGCTCAGTTGCAAGGTGCGCTTCGTCTCACGGCGCAGCGCCTGCTCCTGGCAGCCCGACAGCCGGACGAGCTCCTGGGGATACATGTCGTAGCCGTGGCTGCCAAAGGCACTCTGCTGCGCCATCGGGACCTGCGCAGGCGTCCGGGCCGCGTCTGCCCCTCCCCCTGCATTCGACGAACCTCGGACCGGATTGAGCCCAGTGTTCAAAGCGGCCATAGCCAGCTCCGCGAAAGAGTGCCTGCCCCGACTGGAACTATAGTCCAGCAACCACGGGGCGCAATTGGGCAAAACGCCATCAGCCGGCGGTGGCGCGCGCCTGCTCCGCCTCCTGTTCCCAGCGCAGGATGGTCCGCTCGAGATTGTGGAACTTCTCGGCGACGTCGCCGTCGAACAGCGGGTCCTTGCGGTCGGACATGCGGGCATCGATATCGGCCCAGTCCTCCGCGCTCAGGGTGCGCAGCGCCGCGGGAAACAGCAGGGTCTCCTCCTTGCGCAGATGCTCGCGCTGGCTGTCGATGAACTGGTGCACGGCGGCATGAAAGCTTTCGCGCAGGATCTCCTGGTCCGACAGCACCGCGTTCACGGCGTCGGCAAAGCCGCGCAGCCGCCGCGCCTCGGTCTCGTGCTCGTCGTCGACGTCGCCATAGGCTGCGGCCGCGGCAGGGTCGCGCTCGCGCAGCTTGTCGAAGATCATCTCCTCCTTGGGATGATGACAGCGCTGCGGATAGTCCTCGAAATAGGCGATGATGCTTTGCAGGATGTCGTAGTCCGGCCGCCGATTGTGATCAAACAGCTCCAATTCGTGCTCGAGCACCGACAGAAGCTTCTCGAGATTCTCGTGCTCCTGCAGCAGCGCTTCGATGATCCTAGCCATGGCCGCCCTCGCCTGTGCGCCGGCCGGGCCCTGCCGAACCGGCATTTTCCCTGAACACAAAAGACTACGCCCGCGCGAGCGCGGGCGGCATTGCGGCAGATCAAACTGACTGGCCGATGTGATAGGTCAGCGGGACGGGCTCACTCCGCGGCCAGCGCCTGCGGCGCCCGCGCAAGGCCGAGCCGGTCCCAAACGTCGACCAGCGCCTCGGCCAGGGCGTCGATCAGGCCGTCATCATGGTAGGGCGATGGCGTGATCCGCAGCCGCTCCAGGCCGCGCGGCACGGTCGGATAGTTGATCGGCTGGATGTAGATGCCGTGCTCGGACAAGAGCAGGTCGGACGCCGTCTTGCACTTCTCGGGATCGCCGACATGCACCGGCACGATGTGCGTGTCGGACGGCATGACCGGCAGCCCGGCGGCGTTCAGCACGGCCTTGAGTCGGGCCGCCCGATCCTGGTGCCGGTCACGCTCCCACTGCGAGGTCTTGAGGTGGCGGATCGCGGCGGTCGCGGCGGCGCAGACCGGCGGCGGCAAGGCGGTGGTGAAGATGAAGCCCGGCGCATAGGAGCGGACGGCGTCGATCAGATTGGCATTGGCGGCGATGTAGCCGCCGAGGCAGCCATAGGCCTTGGCGAGCGTGCCTTCGAGGATGTCGATGCGGGCCATCGCGCCGTCGCGCTCGGCGATGCCGCCGCCGCGCGGGCCGTACATGCCGACCGCATGGACCTCGTCGACGTAAGTGAGCGCGCCATAACGCTCGGCGAGATCGCAGATCCGGTGCAAGGGCGCGACATCCCCATCCATCGAATACAGGCTCTCGCAGACGATCAGCTTGGGCCGGTCGGGATCGGCCGCCCGCAGCAGCTCCTCGAGATGGGCGAGGTCGTTATGCCGCCAGACCTGCTTCTCGCTCCCGGCCTTGCGGACACCCTCGATCATCGAATTGTGGTTGAGCGCGTCCGACAGCAGCAGGCAGTTCGGCAGCAGTTTTGCGATGGTCGAGATGCCGGTCTCGTTGGAGACGTAGCCCGAGGTGAACACCAGCGCCGCTTCCTTGCCGTGGAGATCGGCAAGCTCGCGCTCGAGCTCGATCAGCGGATGGTTGGTGCCGGCGATGTTGCGGGTGCCGCCGGCGCCGGTGCCCATGCGCGCGGCGACATCGACCATGGCGCCGATCACCTTCGGATGCTGGCCCATGCCGAGATAGTCATTGGAGCACCAGATCACGACGTCCTTCGGCCCCTCCGGCGAATGCCAGATTGCGCGGGGGAAACGGCCGGCGAGGCGCTCCAGATCGGCGAAGACGCGATAGCGCCGTTCCTGGTGCAACTGGTCGAGGGCACGCTCGAAATAGCTGTCGTAGTTCATCACCTGATCCGTCCTTCCCCTGCCCGCGTCCCGAACCTGCGTTCCGGCGCGCCCTTGGAGGCCTGTTCGGGGTCGGACCAAAGCGCAATCCGGCGCGTCCTTCGTTGATCCAGATCAGGGATCGCGCACGATGCCGGGCATCCGGATGCCGCTCGCCGCGGTCCGCGACGCCCCCCGGGAGGCGTTCAGGCGCGCAGCGGGTTCTCCGCATCGGCAACCTCGAGCCGCAGCGGCGCACCGGTGTCGAGGAAGGCAGACAGAGCTGCCTCGTACGGCGCGGGGTCGAGACCGCGCGCGGAGAGCCATTGCGGCTCGTAATAGGTTTGGCGATAGCGCTCCCCGGAATCGCAGATCAGCGTGACCAGTGAGCCGCTCTGTCCATCCTGCCGCATCTCGGCCGCCAGCCGGCACAGCGCCAGGAAATTGGTCCCGGTCGAGCCGCCGACCGGCCGGCGCAGCCGCCGCGTCAGCACGTTCATCGCCGCGACGGAGGCGGCATCCGGCACCTTCATCATGCGATCCACGACCCCCGGCACGAAGGATGGCTCGCAGCGCGGACGGCCGACGCCCTCGATCAGCGACGGCCGTTCGCACGTCCGGGCGCTGTCGCCGTTGCAGAAGGCGTCAAAGAACGCGGAATGCTCGACATCGGCGACGCACAGCCGCGTCGGGTGGCGGCGGTAGCGCAGATAGCGGCCGATCGTCGCCGACGTGCCGCCGGTGCCCGCGCCCATCACGATCCATTCCGGCAGCGGGCAGCGCTCGCCCTGCAGCTGGTTGAAGATCGACTCGGCGATGTTGTTGTTGCCGCGCCAATCGGTGGCACGTTCGGCGAACGTGAACTGGTCCATGTAATGGCCGCCGAGCCGGCTCGCGAGCGCAGCCGCCTCGGCATAGAGAAACCGGCCGTCATCGATGAGATGGCAGTTGCCGCCGTAATGCGTGATCGCGGCGATCTTCTCCGCCGAGGTGGTGCGCGGCATTACCGCGTAGAACGGCACGCCGATCATCTGCGCGAAATAGGCTTCCGATACCGCTGTCGACCCGGAGGAGGCCTCGACCACGGGCGTGCCTTCGCGGATGTGGCCGTTGCACAACGCATAGAGAAACAGCGATCGGGCCAGCCGATGCTTGAGGCTCCCGGTCGGATGGGTCGACTCGTCCTTCAGGTAGATGTCGATGCCCGCGAGCGCGGGCACGATCAGCCGGATCAAGTGCGTGTCGGCGGTCCGGCACTGGTCGGCCTCGATGGCCGCCACGGCGTCGTCGACCCAGCCACGGCGATAGCGTGGACCACGGGCTCTGTCGGAAGCTGACCAAGGCGGCGAATTCATCGCGGCAACCGACCATGATCCCTTCGCCACATCAAGCCCGCCCGGCCGCCCATGCCGAGCAAGCTGGGGGCAAATAGCGGTTCGGCGCCAGCCGCCGAGCCTTGGCGCCGCAACGGAGCGAACGGCTTCGCATTTGCATCAGCGGAAAACGCTCGCATCGCTTGCAACTCATGGAATGCACGCGTGAATTTCGGAAGAATCTTTTGAATGACGGCGGGAATGGTCAAATATTTGCACGCTTTTGCGACCAAGCTGGGCATCATCGAACGGCACGACCGAGTCGAGCCTGCATCACGGGCGACCCACGCCTGCTCCGAGGGGCACCATGAGAGTTCTTTCGATTGTTCTGGTTGCGTGCGCGATCAGTCAGGCCGCTCTCGCTGAAGGTCTGGAATGCCGGCGTGTGGCCGACCCGACGCCACGCTTGAGCTGCGTGGAAACGCCGACGACCGCCCAGGCGCCAACTACCTCCCGCACCGACGCCTGGACCCCGGTCGAGCCGCGCCAGGAGGCCCCGGTGCGCGGCGGCGAGGCGACGGCGCCGAGAACCTCCCGGCCCCGTTGAGGCCAGCCGGGCGGCAGCCGACCGCGGCTGCACTCGGCCCTGCGGCGGTCTCTCCCCAATCGAGCGCCAGGGCGCGGTTCTTTCCCTTGAAGGGCGGCTCATTCTGCCGACATGTAGATCTTGCCGTGCGGCCACGGACCGATGTCAAATCCACCCCCGCGCGGGCGGTGGAGGGCCGGTTCGGCTCCGCCGCATTGGATGATCGGAGACCATGGCTTACTTGCCATCGCAAATGAACCTGCTCGAAGCCCTCGCGACCGTGATCGGCACCGCGGCGATCGCTCCCGCGCTGCTGATCCTCTGGCTGGTGGTCGCCGCCGGTGACAATTCAGGCCCCCCGCTCAAGATCTGGACCGCCTTCCTGCTCGGGGCAGCCAGCGTGCTGCTGCTCGGCATTGTCAGGATGCCGTTCCAGCATGTCGGGCTGACATTGGAGAATCCCTGGATCGCCCAGGCGGTCCGGGCCCTGTTCGGCGTCGCCTTGCCGGAAGAGCTCGCCAAGGTCGCGGTGATCGCCGCGCTATGGTCGCGGCGCCGGCAGGTCGGCAACGCCATGGACACGGTGTTCTATGGCGCGGCCGTAGGCCTCGGCTTTGCTGCCTATGAAAATCTCGCTTACCTCGTCCAGCATGCCGAGATGTGGCGCTCGCTGGCGGTGCTGCGCAGCGTGCTCACCGTGCCGTTTCACGGCGCGCTCGGCATCATTGCCGGTGCCTATCTCGCGATCGCCCGCACCAGTACGGCGCTCGGCGCCAACCGCCACAATCGCGAAGGGGCACGGCTGTCGAGCTGGGCGCTGGTGCTGGCCGCTCCCGTGATGCTGCATGCGGCCTTCGACTATCCATTGCTGTTGCTGCAGCGGGCGTCGACGCTCGACACCGCCGCGCGCCTCTGGCTCGGCGGCGTCAGCGTGCTGATCGGGTTCTCCTCGATCGGCCTCGCCGTACGGCTGGTGCGCCGGGTCGCCCATCACCACACGCCCCGCACCGAGGTGGCGCGGGCAAGACTGAGCCAGCTGCGCAGGATGTGGGCGCTGCTGCTGCTCGGCGGCGCCGCCGGCTTCGTCGGGCTGGGATTCGTGCTGACCTCGATTCGGCATTGGCTGCTCAACCCCGACCGCAACGTCGCCGGCGTTCTGGTTCCGCTGGGCCTCACCGCGATCATCGTCGGGATGGCCCTTCTGATTGTCACGACGACGATCTATGTTTTCGGCCGCAACCGGATGCGGACGACGGCATAATCCCGGCCCCGCCGCGCCATCAGAGCAACGAAACGCGCATCACGCGCTTGTCCCGGCCGTCGTTCCTCACCATCTGCGTGGGAAGGCGGACGCGGCATCCAGCCCGTGACCTTGCCCGGAGTGACGATCATGACCCTTCCGCAGGATACGATTCCGCCCGAACTCGATCGCATGAGGTCGCAAATGGGCGCAGCCGTGCGCACGCATTGGAAGGCCTTCCTGATCGAGGGCATCCTCCTCGCCGTACTCGGCCTGCTTGCGATGATCCTCACCCCGCTGGCAAGCCTTGCGGTCACGATCTTCCTCGGCTGGATGTTCCTGATCTCGGGCATCACGGGGCTCGCGCTCACCTTCTGGGCCCGCGGCATGCCGGGCTTCTGGTGGTCGCTGTTGTCGGCGGTTCTCGCCATCATCGCCGGAATCATTCTGGTGGCGCAGCCGGTTCAAGGGACGGTAACGCTGACCATCGTGATCGGCGTCTATTTCCTCGCCGAGGGCGTCGCCACCATCATGTATGCGCTGGAGCACCGCCGCGAGCTGTCCGGGCGCTGGTCGTGGCTGGCAATCTCGGGCGTGGTCGACATCGCGATCGCCGGCATCATCATTTCGGGGCTACCGGGCACGGCGATGTGGGCGATCGGTCTGCTGGTCGGCATCAACCTGCTGTTCGGCGGGCTGTCGATGATCGGCATGGCGCTCGCCGCGCGCAACGGCTGACGCCGGGGGGCTCGATTTTCGGGATGACAAGCGGCCGCGCGGCCGCTATAGGATGGCCATGATCAACGCCGCCACCAGCTTCTATTGGTACTTTAGCTACGACAGCTCGCTGGCGGCGGGAGGATCGCGCTCAATCTGACACATTGCAGCAAGATATCCGAACGAGCCGCCAGAACCTGGCGGCTTTTTTGTTGCCGGCAGGTGCCCATCAAGACACCCAGGAGCCCGCCATGCTGAGCACCACAGACGATCTTCGTATCAAGGAAATCAAGGAATTGAGCCTGCCGGCGGAGGTGATGGGTGAAATCCCCCGCACCCTCACCGCGACCCGTGTGGTGATGGCGGCGCGCAACGCGATCCACGCCATCCTGACCGGCAGCGACGACCGCCTGCTGGTCATCGTCGGCCCCTGCTCCATCCACGATCCCGACGCGGCGATCGACTACGCCGGCCGCCTCGCCACCTTGCGCGAGCGCCTCGCCGACCGCCTCGAAATCGTGATGCGGGTCTATTTCGAGAAGCCGCGCACCACCGTTGGCTGGAAAGGCCTGATCAACGATCCCGGCCTGGACAATTCCTTCGACATCAACAAGGGCCTGCGGCTCGCGCGCAGCGTGCTGTCCGCCGTCAACAATCTCGGCCTGCCGGCGGGATGCGAATTCCTCGACATGACGACGCCGCAATACATCGCGGACCTCGTGGCCTGGGCCGCGATCGGCGCGCGCACCACCGAGAGCCAGATCCACCGCGAGCTGGCCTCAGGCCTGTCGTGCCCGGTCGGCTTCAAGAACGGCACCGACGGCAACATCCGCATCGCAGCCGACGCGGTGAAATCGGCCGCTCATCCGCATCATTTCATGGCGGTGACCAAGGGCGGCCGCTCGGGCATCGCGGCGACCACCGGTAACGAGGACTGCCACATCATCCTGCGCGGCGGCAGCGGCCCCAATTACGACGCCGCCCATGTCGAGCAGGCCGCGGCCGAGCTGATCAAGTCCGGACTGCCGGCGCGGCTGATGATCGACACCAGCCACGCCAATTCGAGCAAGAAGCCGGAGAACCAGCCGCTGGTCGCCGCCGACGTCGGACGCCAGCTTGCCGCAGGCGAGCAGCGCATCATGGGCGTGATGATCGAGAGCCATCTCGTGGCGGGTCGGCAGGACGTGAAGCCGGGCGTGGCGCTGACCTACGGCCAGAGCATCACCGACGGCTGTATCGGCTGGGACACGACGGTGGAGGTGCTGGAGCAGCTCGCCGAAGCCGTCGCCGCCCGGCGTGCGGCGCAGCGCAACTCCCCGCGTGAGCGCTCGGCGTAGCACTCACGACCGATGAGCGGCGCGCGTCGGGCGCGCCGCAGGTCGCGCTCAGCAGCCGCGGCAGATGCCCTTGATCTTGCGATCGAGCTCGCGGTCTTCCTTGGTCATGCCGCTGAATGAATTTTCTTCGGCCTGCTCGGCCTTTGGCAAATCGCTCGGGCGGACCTGGCGGTGACCGACCGGCGCCTGCGGCGGCATGCCGCTCTTCGATCCGGTGCCGGCGGAGGAGCCGCTGCCGCTCTGCGCCAGCGCGATGCCATCAGTCACGACCATCAGGAGCCCCATCGCGATCGCAAGTCTCTTCATGTTGCTCCTCCGTGTCAGCGGAATCGGCAGGACACTTCATCCCGCGGCGGGCGGATAGAGGTGCGCCTCGCCGCAATAGTCAATCACACGATAGCGCGTTTGCGCACCTGCCGCATGATCCTGCTCAACAGTTTCATCGGCAGTGAGGTATTGCGGCCCCACCGGCGCCTTGCCGTAGCCGCCGGGAATGTCGAGCACGTAGTCGGGCTGGCACAGGCCGGACACCCGGCCGCGCAGCGTTCGGATCAGGGCCTGACCTTGCGCCAGCGTGGTCCGCAGATGCGCCGTGCCCGGCGCGAGGTCGCCATGGTGCAGGTAATACGGCTTGATGCGAATCTCGACGAAGGCGCGCATCAGCGCCTCCAGGGTCGCCGCATCGTCATTGACGCCGCGCAGCAGCACCGACTGGCTGACCATGGGAATGCCGGCATCGATCAGCCGCGCGCAGGCCGCCTGAACCGCAGGGCTGAGCTCGCGCGGATGATTGGCGTGCAGCGCGACCCAGGTCGCGGCGCCCGGCACCTTCAGCGCCTCGACCAGCGCCGGCGTGATGCGCTGGGGATCGGCGACCGGCAAACGGGTGTGGATACGGATGATCCTGACGTGATCGATGCCGGCGAGATCGGCCATGATCTCCTTCAGCCGCCGCGGCGACAGCATCAGCGGATCGCCGCCGGTGAGGATCACCTCCCAGACCTCGTCATGTGCGCGGATGTAGTCCAGCGCCGCGCGATAGGCCTCCTCCGACAGCGCGTTGTCCTTGCCGGGCCCGACCATCTCGCGGCGGAAACAGAAACGGCAATACACCGCGCAGACATGCACGAGCTTGAGCAGCACGCGATCGGGATAGCGGTGCACGATGCCGGGCACCGGCGCATGCGCGTCGTCGCCGATCGGATCGCCGCGCTCGCCGGGCGCGGCCTTCAGCTCGTCCATGCTGGGCACGAACTGGCGCGCGATCGGATCATTCGGATCGTCAACGTCGATCAGGTCGGCGAGATGCGTCGTCACCGCCACCGCATAGCGCTGCGCCACGCGCGCCAGCGCCGGCTGGTCCGCCGCGTCAGCCAATCCCTGCGCGACGAGATCCTCGGCGCTGCGCAATGTCGTCGGACGTTCGACCCTGTTCATCGCTCACCTGCCGGCGGCGTCCATACCACCTGGTCGATCCTCGTGGCGCCGGCCGCCAGCATCACCAGGCGGTCGAAGCCAAGCGCCACACCGCTCGCCTGCGGCATCGCGGCCACGGCGGCGAGGAAGTCCTCGTCGAGCGGATAGCGCTCGCCATAGCGCCGCTCCTTCTCGGCCATCTCCTGCTCGAAGCGGCGGCGCTGCTCGGCGGCGTCGGTGAGCTCGCCAAAGCCATTGGCGAGCTCGACGCCGCAGGCATAGACCTCGAACCGTTCGGCAACGCGCGGGTCCGCCGCCACCCGCGCCAGCGCGGCCTCCGGCGCCGGATATTCATATAGCACGGTGAGGCGTCCCTGCCCGAGATGCGGCTCGACATGCTCGACCAGCACCTTGCTGAACAGGTCAGACCAGGTGTCGTCGTCGCTGATCCGGATCTTGCCAGCGGCGGCCTGCGCCAGCGCGGCGCGGTCGCCCGCGCCGTCGCGGATGGTCGCCAGCAGGTCGATGCCGGCATGGCGCTCGAACGCGCCGGCAACCGTCAGCAGCTCGGGCTCGGCGAAGGGATCGGCGGTGCGGCCACGGAAGGCGAACTGCCGGATTCCCGTCGCCTGGGCCGCGTGCGCGATCACCACGACCGTGTCGGCCATGATCGCGTCATAGGGCGCCTCCGCCCGATACCATTCCAGCATTGTGAATTCCGGCAGATGCAGGTCGCCGCGCTCGCGGTCGCGGAACACGCGGGCAAACTCGAAGATCCGCCGCTCGCCGGCCGCCAGCAGCTTCTTGCAGGCGAATTCCGGCGACGTTCGGAAATACCGCCGATGGCGGGTTCCGTCCGGCCTCGTCAGGTCGGTGCCCGGCGCGTGCAGATGGGTCTCGTTGCCCGGCGACACCTGCAGGATGCCGGTCTCGACCTCGATAAAGCCCTGCTCGTCGAACCAGGCCCGCAGCGCGCGGATGATGGCGGCCCGGGCGAGCAGGAACGGCCTGATGTCGGCGTGCCGCTGCGGCGACCACCAGGGCGAAGGCGCGGGCTCCCGGGACATCAGGGGATCGCCCGTTCCGGCCGCAAAAGACTGGCAACCCCGGACAAAATCAGTATGTTGCCGCCCGAAACCGCATTCCGCGTCGCGCGGCGCCCCGGCCCAGTCCGGCGCCCCTTTTTCAGTGTCAGGAAAACAGCTTTGAAAGTCATCGCCAGCTCTATTCGCAAGGGTAACGTCATTGAGCAAGATGGAAAGCTCTATGTCGTCGTGACCGCCGAGAACATCCATCCCGGCAAGGGCACTCCGGTCAGCCAGATCGAAATGCGCCGAATCAGCGACGGCGTGAAGATCTCCGAGCGCTTCAAGACCACCGACCAGGTCGAGAAGGCGACGATCGAGGAGCGCAACTTCACGTATCTCTACGAGGATGCCGACGGCTTCCACTTCATGAACCCGGAGACCTACGACCAGGTCCAGGTGCCGAAGGACGTGGTCGGCAACCAGGCCGCCTATCTCCAGGAGAACATGACGGTCAAGCTGTCGATGCACGACGTGGTCCCGGTGGCGATCACCCTGCCGCAGCGCGTCACGCTCGAGGTGGTCGAGACCGAGCCGGTCACCAAGGGCCAGACCGCGTCGTCGTCCTACAAGCCGGCGGTGCTCTCCAACGGCGTTCGTACCGGCGTGCCGGCGCACATCACGGTCGGCACCCGCATCGTCGTCATGACCGAGGACGGCTCCTACTGCGAGCGCGCCAAGGACTGAGGCATCTCGAGGATCTGACGCCGGGGGGCGTGGGGGGAATTGGGGGCACGGGTCACCATCATCGCCGCCGCCCTTGCGGCGGTCATCGCGCTGGCCGCGCCGTCCACGACGCGCGCGGCCGATGACTTTGCTCCGCCCGCCCTCACCATCAACCGCGCCGACTGGCGCGCGGCGCTGGACCAGCTCCGCTCCGAACTCAACGCGGCGCCTGAGGTCGCCGCCGACTTCGCTCTGTCCGCGCACCGGAGCGGCGTTTCGGCCGGCGATGCGCGGCGCAGGCCCGCGCTGGTCCAGCTCAACGGCGTGACCTCGACCATCTTCACGGGGATCGGACGCAGTCCGGTCCCCGTTTTGCTGCCGTTCGACGCCACGTCCTATCTTGCTGCGCGCCGCAGCGCCGCCATCGCGGCGCGCGGCCTGCCGCGCTATCAGGCCGACTTCCAGACCGACCTGTTCGATGCCGGCCCGTCCGGCTACGACGCGGTGTTCTCGCTGCCGCCGGAGGTGACCTCCGGCCTGCCGTCGCGCGTCTTCGCAAAACCGGTCGAGATCCAGATCACCGGATCACTCCTCACCTACGATGTCGCCGATCCCGCCGGCGGCAAGGGCGAAGCCGTCAAGGCGCTGTCAGCGCAATATCCCGATCTGCGCCGCTTCATTCGCGAGGGCTATGTCCGCTACGCCTTCACGCGCTTCGGCGTGCCCTATGTGGTCTCGATCCAGTGCCTCGACAGCGCGCCGCGACCGCGGCGGCTCGCCTGCCGCGAGGCCAATCCCATCGCCGAGCGCTTCCTCAAGGCACTGCGCATCGCCGGCGGGCAGCCGTCGCGCATCCCGCCGGAGATCGCGCCGCTCGCCGCCGAGCGCCCGGTCACGCTGGATGCCGATTTCACCTATCGGCCCGTTGGCGACATCGTCGCCAACAGCGGCGGACGCGGCCAGGGCGGGCGGGCCGACCGCACCGTCTATTCGCAGATCCGCTATCCGCTGGATGCGCCGGCCTATGTGCATTCGCAGTCGTTCGGCCGCCGGCGCGCGAGCGACAAATTCGACCAGCCGTGGAGCCAGTATCCCTGGCGCGACAATTTCTGCGAGGCGCGCAGCTTCAACGTCGGCCAATGCGCCAGCGGCTTCGGCCATCAGGGCCAGGATCTCAGGCCGGGCGCCTGCCCGGTGCGCCGCGACGGCGCCGACGGCTGCAACCCGTGGCGGCAGCGCGTGCTCGCCGTGCGCGACGGCGTCGTGATCCGCTCGACCCGGCAGCAGGCCGTGACGGTGCAGGTCAACAGCGGCACCGAGCACGTCCGCTTCCGCTACATGCACATGAATCCCGCGGCGATGGATGCCGACGGCCTGCTCAATGGCCGCAGCCTCCGCGAGGGCGAGCCGATCGGCGTGGTCTCGAACTATCTCGACCATCCCAACGGCACCACGCGCCATCTGCATTTCGACGTCCAGCTGTTCACGCGCGATGGCTGGATCTGGGTCAATCCCTACGTGACGCTGATTGCAGCCTATGAGCGCCTGATCGGCGGCCGCGGCCGCGAGGTCGGGCTGGAGGAGATCGCCGCGTCGCCGCCGGCGACCACCGGGGCACTCGGATCGTCGCCGCTCGGACCTGCGGCCGACGCCGCCGCCGCGCGCGACCGGAACTGATCGCCGGCGGACCCGGAACCGGGGCCCACCGCTCCGGGTTGTCTGGCCACGGAGGATCGCAGATGATGACAGCCAACCCGCATCGCAGAGCCGGACCGGCGCTCGTTTCAGCCGCGATTGCGCTGCTCTGCGTGGGCGCGCTGACAATGCTGGTGCGCGACCGCTGGCATCCGCCGGAGATCAAGTCCCCCGAGGCGGCACGGCATTCGACGACCGGCCAGGTCGCCCGCGCCGCCGGCGCGCGCGTGATGCCGACCGACCCCACCCTCGCGGTCGAGCCGAAGCCGGAAGGCCCCAAGCGGGCGCAGCCGGCGAATCCGTTTTGAGCGTGGCACGCGTGCTTATTAGTTCGAGCTGATTGCAAGCGGCATCTGTCTCGGCGAGATACGAGACGGGGAGACAGTCAACAGTCACGCCGACCACTTGTCCTCTTCGCGACGATGCTCCTCGGCATTGAGGCGGTCCGCAATCTCTTGCGCCATCGCCTCGTTCTTGGTCGTGGCGATCGGCTTGCCGTCCTGGCGCTGCACGCGCTCCTTGTCGGCTTCCAGCGGAAAATCCTCCGGCTTGAGCGGTTCGTCCGTCCCGGTCATGCGCGCCTCCTCTACCTCCCGCGCATAACCCGCCGGGCCGTGCCGCGGTTCCAGGCAACTCAGGACGCCGCCCGCGCCGGCCGCTCCGCCGGCGTCCAGCGGAACGCGACGCCGTAGCGATTCCAGAGATTGATCACGCCGATCGCCGACGTCAGGAACACCAGCTCCGTTTCCGAGAATTCCGCCCGGGCCTGGGCATAGACCTCGTCGCTGACGCCGCCCTGCAGCGTGGTCAGCGCCTCGGTGAACGCCAGCGCCGCGCGCTCGCGAGCCGAGAATTGCGGCGCCTCGCGCCACACCACGACGAGATTGATCTTGTCGGCGGACACGCCGAGCTTCTCGGCCAGCAGCACGTGATGCTGCACGCAGAATGCGCAACCGTTGATCTGCGACGCCCTGATCTTGACGAGCTCGAGCAGCTGCTTGTCGAGGCCGGCCTTGGCCGCCTGCTGACTCACCGCAAGGATGGCATCGTACAGCTCCGGCGCCTGGCTCCGGAACGTGGTGTACTCGCTGCGCGCATGTGACATGGTCTGTCTCTCATGTTATCAGATATCTGATAACTTATCAGGGCTCTGATGATATGCGCAAGGCACCGGAATTGACGACCTCGCGAGCGCCTCGGAAGGCAGCCCCCGCAAAGGCCGGCCCCGCGCATCGGCCGAAGACAGCGGCCCGCCCGCCATCGCCCGGCGAGGGCAAGCGCGGCGAGGACGGCTACCTCGCCTATTTGCTGCGCCAGGCACAGGCCGCGGCGCGGCTGTCGCTCGACCGCGCGCTCATCGCCACCGGACTGACCCATCCGCAATTCGTGGTGCTGACGATGCTCAAGGCCTATCCCGGGCTGTCCGGCGCCGACCTCGCCCGCGTCGCGCTGCTGACGCCGCAGACCGTCAACGTGATCATCGGCAATCTCGAGCGCGACGGCGCCATCCAGAGAGCACCGCATCCCGTGCACGGCCGGGCGCTGCAATGGACCCTGACTCGGCACGGCCTCGCTCTGCTCGCCAAGGCCCGTCGCCGCGCCAGCGCGCTGGAGCGGCGACTCGCCGGCGACCTGAGCAAGCGGGACCTCGCGACCATCCGCCGTTGGCTGGCCCGCATCGCCGCCGAGCTCCACCAAGCGTGAAAGTTCCGCCCGCTCCGGGCTTTGCCGCCGGCCCGCATCAGCGGGTAGACTGCCCTCCATGACTCAGTCCGATTCACAGCCCGATACGATGACCCGCCGCGCCCTGCTCCGCTCCGGCATCGGTGCCGCCGCGCTGCTCGGCCCCGCCCTGCCGGCAGCGGCTGCCCCGGCCGAGTTCGAGGCCTGGCGCGACGGCTTTCGCGCTCGTGCGCTGGCCAAGGGCATCTCGGCGGCCACCTGGACCCGGGTCATGGCGCGGCTCGAGCCCGACATGACCGTGTTCAAGGAGATGCGCAACCAGCCGGAGTTCAAGGAGCAGCTCTGGCAGTACATCAACCGTCGCGTCTCCGACTGGCGCGTCATCAACGGCAAGATCGCGCTGCAGAAGAACGAGGCGCTGTTCGCGCGCATCGAGAAGGACTTTGGCGTCGAGCGCGGCACTCTGCTGGCGCTGTGGGGCGTCGAGTCCGCCTATGGCGATCCGCTGGTGCAGCAGAACCACATGCGCCCGGTGTTTCCGGCGCTCGCCGCGCTCGCCTGGAACGAGCCGCGCCGCAAGGCCTATTGGGAGACCGAGCTCATCAATGCGCTGAAAATCGTCGATCGCGGCTGGAGCACGCCGGAGGAGATGCGCGGCTCCTGGGCCGGCGCGATGGGCCACACGCAATGGATGCCCGAAGTCTGGCTCAACGTCGGCTTCGACTATGACGGCGACGGCAAGATCAACCCGTTCGGCCGCCCCGACGACGCGCTCGGCTCGACCGCGCGCTATCTCATCAACCGCGGCAAATATCACCGCGGCGAACATTGGGGCTACGAGGTGCGCGCGTCCGGCAACATGTCGGGCAGCCGCAGCTACGCGGCCTGGCAGGCGACCGGCGTCACCCGCGCCGACGGCCAGCCGTTCCCGCAGCCCAATGCCACCGCGCAGCTCTGGATTCCGGTCGCGGGCGGCCCCGCCTTTCTGCTCGGCCCGAACTTCTATTCGGTGAAGTCCTACAATCCGGCGATGAGCTACGCGCTCGCGATCTGCCATCTCGGCGACCGCATCCTGGGCGCCCCGCCGTTCCTGCAGCCCTTCCCCGGCTCCGAGCGCGCGCTGACGCTTGCCGAGGTGCAGGAGATGCAGAAGCGCCTGACGGCCGCCGGCTTCGACACCGGCGGCACCGACGGCCGCGTCGGCAACGACACCATGAAGGCGATCCGCGACTTCCAGGCCAAGGCCGGCCTCCAGCCGGCCGACGGCTATGGCGGCTTGAAGCTGCTGGCGAAGCTCAGACAGGGCGGCTAGCCGCGAAGAAATGTAGGGTGGGCAAAGGCGCGGCCGTGCTCTCGCCACAGGAGAGCTGGTAGTGGCGCAGTGCCCACCACCTCACCGCTGAGCACGCCGCCCGACGATGGGCACGCTGCCGCCTTCGGCGGCTGCTTTGCCCATCCTATGTGTCCGTCATGTTGCGAGCAACGGCGACGCTCAGCTTGCGTCACGCCTTGGCCGCCGCCTCGCGGTGTCCCCTCGGCGCCTTCGCCTTGGGCTGCGACGCGCTCGACGCCCTGACGCGAATGCGCACCGAGCCGCCTTTCGGCTGCTCCTCGATCTCGAACGCGCCGGTCTTGCGGACGAGATCGCTCAGCTTGCGGCAGCCATAGGTGCGCGGATCGAAGTCGGAGACCAGGTTGGAGAGCTGCTTGCCGACCTCGCCGAGCGCGACCCAGCCGTCCTCGCTCTCCATCTGCGTGATGACGTTCTTGATCATCGGCGTCGCCGCGGTGATGGGCAAAAGAGATTTGGGTGCCGCAGCCGTATCGGCGTCCTTGCTGGTCGCGGCGTCGCTGCGCAAATTCTCCGTGTAGATGAACCGGCGGCAGGCCTGCCGAAAGCTCTCCGGCGTCTTCTGCTCGCCGAAGCCGAACACGTCGATGCCCTGCTCGCGGATGCGCGCCGCGAGCCGGGTGAAGTCGCTGTCCGAGGACACCAGGCAGAAGCCGTCGAACCGTCCGCTGTGCAGCAGGTCCATCGCGTCGATCACCAGCGTGATGTCGGAGGCGTTCTTTCCCGTGGTGTAGGCGAACTGCTGCTGCGGCACGATGGCGTGTCTGGCGAGCGTGTCGGCCCAGGGCCTGGAGCGCGGGCTGGAGAAGTCGCCATAGATCCGGCGCACGCTCGCCTCGCCGATCTTGGCGATCTCCTCGAACAGCCCGTCCACGATCTTGGCCGAGGCATTGTCGGCATCGATCAGAACGGCAAGACGCGGCGAGCGAGGTTCGGACGGCATCGGATAGTCCTCAAAGTTGGCCCAGTTCTCATTCCCTTATACGCGCCCTTATGCGCGGGCCGACATCCAGCCGAATAATTTTCTTGAGACGAATGGCAAGACCACGGGATGCGCAACCAGGCACTCCGCGAGTCGCGGCACGGCTGGCTGGGTGCGCGGAGACCGGCCGCTGACGCTCCCTCCGTTCGTACACGAACAAATTTGGGCTCCAGGCCTGTTCTGACGGTTGTTTTCACCTTCTCTTAATTCGCCTCGCACAACGATGCGGACGACCCAACGATGGGATCTGCGGCAGATGATGAAGGAAGGCACCTATTCGGCCTGGTTCAGGACCCCCAAAGGCCAGGGAACCGGCATCGTCGAACTGGTGGGCGGCAAGGTCTGCGGCGGCGATACCGTGCTGAGCTATGCCGGCAGCTACGAGACGCATGGCGATCGGTTTACCGCCATCATCAAGACGAAGCGTCACGCGCCGGGACAGCCGTCGCTGTTCGGCCCCGACGAGCTGACGCTCAGCCTCGAAGGGTGCTGCAGAGGCACGCCCGTCACGTGCTCCGGCTATGCCGCGGAAGCTCCCGACGTGCCGTTCGAGGCGCTGCTGCTGTTCTCGGCGTCCGACGACGCCGCACCTCCGCAAACGCCCCGGCCGACGCCGAAATTCAGTCCCGATCATCTGCCGAAGCCGTCCTGGCGTTGAGCTGTCGCGGTTGTCGAGGAGCCCTGTGTCGCGCGCTGCGACCCGATCCCACGGACGCTCGATCTCACCTGCTGAGACGTGATCCGATCTCAGATCGAGCGCGATCGCCATCGCATGCTCCTCACGGCACCGACGCGCTGATCCTGCTCACGAGATCGAGGACGCGCTGGGTTCGGACGCCATGCGGGTTGACGGCGAGATCGACCAGCTCGACCTGCACCAGGCGCTTCGACGGAACGACGACGACCAATTGCCCACCATAGCCATTGGCCAAGAAGGCGCTGACGCCCGGACTGCCCTTCGTGTACGTCCACCAGAGATAGCCATAGCCGCGTTCAGGCTGCTCGGTGTCCGACAGCCGCGTCGTCGATTCCGTCACCCAATGAGCCGGGATCAGCTGGGTCCCGTTCCAGCGTCCGCCGTTGAGATAAAGCACGCCGAACCGCGCGAGGTCGCGTGCGCTCATGTGAAACACGTAGGCGGGATGAGAGGACGAGTCCTCCCTCTGGTAGTGACCATCCTTCGTCGAAAAATCCTCCATGCCGAGCGGCCGCGCGATCCGCGTCTCGAAGCTTCTGAACACGTCGCCCAGGGATTGCCGATAGATCGTGCCGAGCGCATTGAAATCCCAATTGTTGTAGTACCAGAAGCTGCCAGGCGGATGGCTTCCGCGGGCAGGCCGGAGGTCCTTCATCCGCGGCGTCTCGTAGGCCGCGAGATGATAGACGCCGGAACGAGCCATCAACAATTGGCGAACCGTCGCGGTCTTCTCGGTCGGCGACAGGGCGTCGGGACCATCGTCGATCGCAAGTTCGGCAAGGGTGCTGTCGAGGTTGATCCGGCCCTCCTCGACCGCCAAGCCGTACAGGGCGCTGATGAGGCTTTTGCGCTCGGACCGGATATTGACCTTGGCGCCGATGTCACCCGACGACGCAATGATCTCGTCGTCTCTGACCACCATGATCGCCGTCGGCTTCTGCGCGTCGGCGAACTGCTGAACCTCCTGCGAAATCGCCGCGGTCCAAGGCTTTTCGCTGGGGTTTGCTGTCTGCCAGTGCAGGCCCGGTTCGGCATGCGCCCACGGCAAGCACAGCAACAGCACCACGAAGACACCAGACAGATATTGCATCGAACACCCACATTGTCGGACAGCCGCCCTCGTCGCGAAGATGACTCAGTGCGCCAAGATGGCAAATTGGCAAGAACGAGCGGCAGGTTGCAACACCGACGTCCCGTCGCCGCGTGCTCCTCAACGCCACAGCAAGCGAACGTCATGTCTCGCACCGATGTCAGTCGGATGACCGAAACCGCTTTGGGAGGCGCAAGATTTCGCTTGCCATTCTTATGAAAATCGGAAATTATATGACGGTCCCGTCCTCATGAGAGGGGCGCTTCGCGATCGTCACGAACGTGGAGGATGGGATGCGGTGGCCGCGATCGTGTCGCAGCGTGCTCGATGTACGCGGACGAACGGCAGGTTGCGGACGTGAAATCGCGTGGTCCTGGCGCCCCGATGCTGGCGCCAAGTCTTTGGGTGATGATGATCCCGGAGACGACGGTGGCTATCAAGCCGAACACCGGGGAGATCGCGTATAAGCGTTAAGACCTCCGCGCAGGGAATGCCGGTTGAAACGGCTTTGCCTGTGGTGACTGCCGCCTGCTTTTTGTTTGCAGGCGGGCCATGGGTGAGGCCTTCACCCGGCATTCCCTGCGCCCTCTCTTCTCTGATGAGGGTCTTGATCCAGCATCACTCGAGCGCAGATGCGCGGCGGGATTACAAAGACTTGCCCTGTAATCACGCGACGGCCCCCCGCACTCCGCTGTCGTCCCTGCCTCCGCGCGGTGTTGGGGCCGCTACCTGATCATCGCCGGTCCATGATCCGGCACGGCGACATCGAGCACGCGCAGTTGCACGCGCTCGACTCCCTGGTAGCGGTCGACGGTGAGCGTGCCGGCGACGTGCAGGATCTGGCCGCGATGCTGAACCAGCGCGTTGCCGAGCTTCTGACCGACGGAGCGGAACGCGATCGCGTTCACCATGGCGCCGTCGCCGGACTTGAAGCGCAGCTTCAGATGCGCCTGCCCGACTTCGTCGGCATAGACCAGTTGATGCGACGGCAGCGCCACGATCGGCTCGGGATTGCCGCTGCCGAACGGACCGGCGCGATTGAGGGTCGCGACCAGCTCCGGCGTCGCGGCGCGCGCGCTGATGGCGCCGTCGATCAGGATCTCGTTGACGTGCCGTGCGTCGGCGACGTCGGCGGCGAGCGCGCTTTCGAGAAAGGCGCGAAACTCGGCCAACCGCTCCTTGCGCAAGGTGACGCCGGCGGCCATCGCGTGCCCGCCGCCCTTCATCAGGATGCCCTGCTCCACGGCATGGCGGACGGCCTTGCCGAGATCGACTCCGGGAATCGAACGGCCCGACCCGGTGCCGATGCCGCCGGGCTCGAGCGCGATCGCAAACGCCGGACGGGCAAACTTTTCCTTCAGCCGCGAGGCGACGAGACCCACGACGCCCGGATGCCAGCCTTCGGACGCCGTCACGATGACGGCGCCCTTGTCCTCCAGGCCGAGCGAGGCCAGCGCCTCGGCCTCGGCCTGCGCTTCGGCCTGCTGCTCGATGACGCGGCGCTCGCTGTTGAGGCGGTCGAGCTCGGCCGCGATGCGCGCGGCTTCGGAGATATCGCTTTCCAACAGCAGCCGCACGCCGAGATCGGCGCGGCCGATGCGCCCGCCGGCATTGATGCGCGGTCCCAGCATGAAGCCGAGATGCCAGGCTTCGGGCGGACCGTTGAGCCGGGCGACATCCATCAGCGCGGTGTGCCCAACATGGTCGCGCCGGCGCATCGCGATCAGGCCCTTGGCGACGAACGCGCGGTTGAGCGCGATCAGCGGCGCGACGTCGGCGACGGTGCCGAGCGCGACGTGATGCAGCATGCTGAGCAGATCCGGCTCCGGGCGCGTGCTGCTCCAGAAGCCGCGGCCGCGCAGCTCGCGATTGACCGCAACCAGCGTGACCAGCGTGAGCCCGACCGCGGCGAGATAGCCGAGGCCGGAGAGATCGTCGGGCCGGTTCGGATTCACCAGCGCGTCGACCTCGGGCAGTTCCTCGCCGCATTGATGGTGATCGATCACCACCACGGACATGCCGAGCCGCCGCGCCTCCGCCAGCGGCTCGAGGCTGGTGGTGCCGCAGTCGACCGTGACGAGCAGCGTCGCGCCCTTGGCCGCGAGCGCGCGGATGGCATCGACGTTCGGGCCGTAGCCTTCGAAGATGCGGTCGGGAATGTGGATCAGCGGATCGAGCCCGCAATGGCGCAGATGCCAGGCGAGCAGCGCCGCCGAGGTTGCGCCGTCGACATCGTAGTCGCCGAAGATCGCGACCTTCTCGCCCTTGACCGCTGCGTCGGCAATGCGCTCGGCCGCCGCCTCCATCTGCGTCACCGTGAACGGATCCGGCATCAGCTTGCGGATGGTGGGATCGAGGAAGTCGTTGACTTGATCGAGCTCGACCTCACGCCCCGCCAGAACCCGGGCCAGCATCTCCGGCAGTTGATAGCGCTGCACCATCGCAAGCGCGCGCGCCGCGCCGCGCGCATCCAGCCGGTCGCGCCACAATTTGTTGGTCAGCGACAGCCGCACGCCCAGGAACGCCTGCGGGGCGCTCAGGGGCAGTGCAAGGGCGGATGGTGCCATGACGCGCGGGGCCTCGCTTGCAGCGCAGCGATTCGAAACGGACGCCGTCGAATCTACAGCAACTGGCCTGCCTCAGCAGGTTCCATCCATGAAACCCACCAGAATCGTCCCAGAACTTGGCGGAACTCACAGGAAATCAGGGAAATGCCGCCCATATACGGCTGGTTGCCTAAAATTCGAGCTGCGTTCAATGGAGTGCATTAAACAGCCGTTAGGCGAACTCCGTAACATTTCAATCAATTATTACATCCGATTTGTCCGCCCTCTTCGTGCCGACCAGGAGGCGCGGCAACATGGAGTTCATTGCCGATGCTGACCGCGCCCGAGTTGAAGACGCAGCCCTCCGCCGCTCCGGCACAAACGACTCCCAAGGATGACGAGACCGACGTCTCGGCGCTGATCGCCCGGCTCACCGGCGAGGTCAATCAGATCGCCTGCGAGAAGACCAAGTCGATCCAGCAGATCACCAACCAGATGAAGATGCTGGCGCTGAACGCGCTGATCGAGAGCTCGCGGGTCGGCGCCCAGGGCGCGGGCTTCGCCGTGGTGGCCCAGGAGGTCCGCGCCGTCGGACAGCTCGTCGAGACCATCGCGCGCGAGCTGGAAGGCCAGCTCACGACCCGCACCGGCAATCTGAAGAGCTCGATCGAACGCATGACCGAGCGGGCGCGCGGCGAGCGCATGGTCGATCTGGCGCTGAATGCGATCGAGCTGATCGACCGCAATCTCTACGAGCGGACCTGCGACGTGCGCTGGTGGGCGACCGATTCGGCCGTGGTCGATTGCGCGGCGGACCCAGACGCCGCACGCGTCGCCCATGTCTCCGATCGGCTCGCGGTGATTCTGTCGGCCTACACCGTCTATCTCGATCTGTGGCTGTGCGATCCGAGCGGCAAGGTGATCGCCAACGGCCGCGCCGACCGCTTCAACGTCGTCGGCCAGAGCGTCGCCGACACCAAATGGTTTCGCGAGGCGCGCGGACTGCGCTCGGGCGACGACTACGTCGCCGGCGACGTCGAGTGCCAGCCGCTGCTCGGCAACGCCCAGGTCGCGACCTATTGCGCCTCGGTCCGCGAGGACGGCAAGGCCCATGGCAAGCCGCTCGGCGTGCTCGCCATTCATTTCGACTGGGAGGCTCAGGCGCGCGCGATCGTGCAGGGCGTCCGCGTCAGCGAAAGCGACAAGGCGCGCGTGCTGCTGGTGGATTCGAATCTGCGCGTCATCGCGTCCTCGGACGGCCAGGGCATTCTCAGCGAGCGGGTGTCGCTGAAGCTCGATGGCAAGCGCAGCGGCTTCTATCAGGACATCTCCGGGCGCATGGTCGCGTTCCACGCGACGCCCGGCTACGAGACCTACAAGGGGCTCGGCTGGTATGGCGTGATCGTGTCGGGCGCGTGAGGCAGGGCGATCAGCAGCCGAGCCGGTCGGCGATGCCGTTGAAGTCATCGGCGACGATGTCCCAGGCGCCGGTGGCCTCGAAGTCGCGGCTCTGCAGCGGGCCGTATTCGGTGGGGCGAGCGACGAAGGCGGTCTTCAGGCCGTAGCGTTGCGCCGCCTCGAGATCATTGTTGTGCGCGGCGACCATCATCACCTCGCCGGGCGAAAGACCAAGGAGACGTGCGGCACCGAGATAGGTCTCGGGATCGGGCTTGTAGTGCGCGAACAGCTCGGCCGACAGGACGAGATCCCAAGGAAGCCCGGCAAACTTCGCCATGTTGGTGAGCAGCGCGACATTGCCGTTGGAGAGCGGCGCGATGATGTATCTGGATTTCAGCCGGGTCAGCCCGGCGACGCTGTCGGCCCACGGATGCAGCCGGTGCCAGCCGCGGGTGAGATGATCGAGATCGGCTTCGGTGAGGCCGGTGATGCCGAGCTGCGCGACCAGCGTCTCCAGCGAGCGCCGGTGCAGCACGTCGAGGATGACGTAGCCGCGCTCCGGATGCCTCCGGACCTCATCCATCGAGCCGACATAGAGCCCGCGCCAGCCATCGACCAGCGCGGTCCAGTCGCCCTGGATGCCGCGGGTCTTCGACCACGCGGTAAAGTCGTTGATCAGGCTGGTGCGCCAGTCGACGACAGTGCCGAACACGTCGAACACCAGCGCCTTGACCATGGACAGATCGGACATGCTGAGCCGCTCTCCAATTTCGTCATTCCGGGATGCGCGCACAGCGCGCAGACCCGGCATCTCGCGCCACGGTCTCGAGATTCCGGGTTCACGCTCCGCGTGCCCCGGAACGACTGTGCTGGATCAGTCGAGGTGGAATTTCGCCAGCTGGCGGTGCTCGGCGCGGATGTAGCGCACCGTGCCGGTGACCGAGCGCATCACGACGGTCTCGGTCTCGATGACGCCGTCCTTGCGGAACTTGACGCCGGAGAGCAGCGAGCCGGTGGTGACGCCGGTGGCTGCGAACAGACAGTCGCCGCGGGCCATGTCCTCGATGCCGTAGATCATCTTGGGATCGCCGACGCCCATCTTGTGGGCGCGCTCGCGCTTCTCCTCGGTGTCGAGGATCAGGCGGCACTGCATCTGGCCGCCGATGCAGCGCAGCGCCACCGCGGCCAGCACGCCCTCCGGCGCGCCGCCGGTGCCGAGATACATGTCGACGCCGGTGTTGTCGGGATCGGCGCAGTGGATCACGCCGGCGACGTCGCCGTCGGTGATCAGGCGTACCGCAGCGCCGGTCGAGCGCACGCCCTGAATGATGTCAGCATGGCGCGGGCGGTCCAGCACCAGCACCGTGATCGCGCCCGGCTCGACGCCCTTGGCCTTGGCGAGCCGGCGGACGTTGTCGGCAGGCGTCGCGTCGATGTCGACGACGCCCTTGGCGTAGCCGGGGCCGACCGCGATCTTCTGCATGTAGACGTCGGGAGCATGGAGGAGCGTGCCGCCATCGGCCATCGCCATGGTCGCGATCGCGCCGGGCATGTTCTTGGCGCACAGGGTGGTGCCCTCGAGCGGGTCGACCGCGATGTCGACCCTGGGGCCGGCATTGAGGCCGACCTTCTCGCCGATATAGAGCATCGGCGCCTCGTCGCGCTCACCCTCCCCGATCACGACCGTGCCTTCGATCGGCAGTTTGTTGAGCTCGCGGCGCATCGCATCCACGGCGGCCTGGTCGGCCGGCTTCTCCTGGCCGTGGCCGCGCAGCCGCGCCGCCGATACCGCCGCCCGTTCGGTCACGCGCACCAGCTCCAGCGTCAGGATGCGCTCGAGCAGCAATTGTTGCGGGACAGAAATCTGCGTCGACATCGGTCAACTCCTCAAGACGTCACGGCGGACATCCGCCATCAAAATCTACCGCTCGCACGCCGCCCCCCTGGGCGGCAGCCGGGCCAGGCGGTCGGCACGAATGGCCGTTCCCCGCCTGTCTACTCTCCCGGTTTGAGCATGAACCTATACCAAACGCCACGCGTTTGTTTGAGCAGGGACAAGCGGTTCCCTGTGCATCATGCGCTAGTTCTTCTCGATCCGGATCACCTGGGGCTTGCCGCTGATGACCTTGTCGCGCTGCACCGCCTGGAGCGCGCGATGCACGGCGTCCTCGTGGGTCGCGTAGGTGATCAGGATCACCGGGACCGGCGCGGACTTGCCGGCGGTCTTCGCCGGCTCGCTGCCGTTGGGATGGCGCTGCACGATCGATTCGATCGAGATCTTCTGCTCGGCGAGCCGGGTCGCGATGGTCGCTGCCGTGCCGGCATGGTCGCGCGCCATCAGGCGGATGTAGTAGCCGCCCTCGTGCCGCTCCATCGGCGCCTTCTCGGTCGCCTGCAGCTTATCGACCGGCCGTCCGAACGGCGCCGCGCGGATACCGCGCGCGACATCGGCGATGTCGGCGACGACCGCGGAGGCCGTGGCGGCGCCCCCTGCTCCCGGACCGACCAGCGTGATCGGCGGGATACCGTCGCCGTCGATCGTGACCGCGTTGGTCACGCCCATGACCTGGGCGATCGAGGAGGATTTCGGCACCATCGTCGGATGCACCCGCTGCTCGATGCCCTTGGCGGTGCGCACGGCAACGCCAAGCAACTTGACGCGGTAGCCGAGCTCGGCGGCCGCGCGCAGGTCCTCCGGCGCGATCGAGGAGATGCCTTCGACATAGACGGAGTTCTGCGCCACCTGGGTGCCGAAGGCGAGGCTCGCGAGAATCGCAAGCTTCTGCGCGGTGTCATGGCCGTGGATGTCGAACGACGGGTCAGCCTCGGCATAGCCCAGGCGCTGGGCATCCTTGAGGCACTCGTCGAACGACAGCCCCTCCTGCTCCATCCGCGTCAGGATGTAGTTGCAGGTGCCATTCAGGATTCCATAGACGCGGTTGATGCCGGTGCCGGCAAGCCCCTCGCGCAGGGTCTTGATCACCGGAATGGCGGCACCGACGGCCGCTTCGAAGTTCAGCGCGCCACCATGCTTCTCGGCCGCCTTGGCGAGCTTCAGGCCATGCTTCGCAATCAGTGCCTTGTTGGCGGTCACCACCGACTTGCCGGCCTTGAGCGCGGTGTCGATCGCCGACAGCGCGGGATCACCCGCGCCCCCCATCAGCTCGACCAGGCAGTCGATTTCGGGATCACCAGCCAGTGCGATCGGATCCTTGGCCCATTTGATCCCGGACAGATCGATGCCGCGCTTCTTGGCCTTCGACCGCGCCGTCACGGCGACGACCTTCACCGGGCGTCCCGTCCGCTCGGTGAGCACGCGCCCCTGACGCTCGATGAGACGAACGACCTCGACACCCACGGTGCCGAGGCCCGCGATGCCCACTCTCAGGGGTGCGACCATGGAATCAAAGAACCTGTCGAAAGGAAAATACGGGAGGGTTCAACGCCGGTTGGCGATGGGAACGACGTTGTGCAACGTTTCGATCCCGCTTTCAAGGAAGCGGCGGACGCCGCGCGCGGCCTGCCGGATGCGCTGCTCGTTCTCGACCATCGCGATGCGGACATAGCCCTCGCCATGCTCGCCGAAGCCGACGCCCGGCGACACCGCCACGCCGGACTTCTCGACCATGAGCGTCGCGAACTGCATGCTGCCGAGGCTCTTGAACTTCTCCGGCAAAGGCGCCCAGGCGAACATCGAGGCCTCAGGCGACGGGATCTCCCAGCCGGCCCGGCCGAACGCCTCGACCAGCGTGTCGCGGCGCTTGCGATAGACGTCGCGCATCTCGCGGATGCAGTCGTCGGGACCGTTCAGGGCAGCCGTGGCCGCGACCTGCACCGGGGTGAACGCGCCGTAGTCGAGATACGATTTGACGCGGGCGAGCGCTGCGATGATGCGCTCGTTGCCGACGGCAAAGCCCATGCGCCAGCCGGCCATCGAATAGGTCTTCGACATCGAGGTGAACTCGACCGCGACATCCATCGCGCCAGGCACCTGCAGCACCGACGGCGGCGGGTTCTTGTCGTCGAAATACACCTCGGCATAAGCGAGATCCGACAGGATCAGGATCTCGTGCTTCTTCGCGAATGCGACGAGGTCGCGATAGAAGTCGAGGCTCGCGACATAGGCGGTCGGGTTGCTCGGATAGCAGACGATCAGCGCAAGCGGCTTCGGGATCGAATGAATGATCGCGCGCTCGGCCGCCTCGAAGAACTGCGGCGTCGGCTCGGACGGCACCGAGCGGATTACGCCGCCCGCCATCAGGAAGCCGAAGGCGTGGATCGGATAGCTCGGATTGGGACAGAGAATGACGTCGCCCGGCGCGGTGATCGCCTGCGCCACGTTGGCAAAGCCTTCCTTGGAGCCGAGCGTCGCCACGATCTGGGTGTCGGGATTGAGCTTCACCCCGAAACGGCGGTCGTAATAGGCCGCCTGCGCCCGGCGCAAGCCGACGATGCCGCGCGACGCCGAGTAGCGGTCGGTCCGCGGCTTGCCGAGGGTCTCCTTGAGCTTCTCCAGCACGTGCGGCGGCGCCGGCAGATCCGGATTGCCCATGCCGAGATCGATGATGTCGGCCCCGGCGTTCCGCGCGGCCGCCTTGGCTCGGTTGACCTGCTCGAACACGTAAGGCGGCAGACGGCGGATGCGATAGAAATCTTCCATGGGTCTCTCGGCTCCGGCAACCGGGGGCGGATTCGCCAGCAGAGCTGGCGCTGCGGCGACGCGGGCCATGCATTGAAACCGGTGCTGGATCAGGAGTTTAGCACGGGCTCGCGGCTTGGCTGGCAACGACACGCGGAGGTGTTGATGGCGGTGTTTTATCATGGCCGCCGCGCCACGCCAGACAATTACGCCGCTCAGAGCGGCCGATCTCCCAGCCCTTGGTCACCTGGCCGATCATTTGGGCCTGGTGGTGGTGCCCGCCGAAGCCTGGCGGTCACGCGCCGCGAGCAGCTCCTTTTCGATCTTGGCGCGCTCCTGCGGCGAAATGATCGGCGCATCGCGGTCGCGCGGCACGTCGTTGACGGGCAGATACCCGCCCGGCTCCTTGGGTCGGGCGACCGCATCCGCGTCGAGCGACGGCATGTCCGCGATTGGACTGGAGCACCCGGCAAGCGCGAGCGCGCCGAACACAACGAGCCCCGCAACAAGGGCGCGCCGTCCCGACCTCCAGCCTCGCCCCTGCGTCCCCACGCGCACGTCCCTCGGTCCCCAACTTCCAGTCAGCGGTGCCCAGTCCGACCGCGGCGCGGCGCATTTTGCCGCAGTACAACCAATTGTCACTCGAAACGTTACCGGCTTGAACAGGAATTTCATCCAGCTACGTGATCAACATGTCGGAAGCGAGAGATTTTTTCGCAACGCAACAATCAGAAATCGAATTTGTCGCAAACTCGCGGATTATTGATCTCGCGCGGTGACGAGACGGTCCCGACGCGATAGTGTGATTGAGCCATGACCGACGTTCAGAACAGCAGCAATCCAGAAAAAACATTCGATGCGGAAGCGTTCGCGATGAACATCGCGAAAGCCATGGAAAGCAGCGGCAAGGCGCTCTCGGCCTATCTGAAGCCGCGCGAGACAGGCGAAGTTCAGGACCGGCCACCGACCGAATTGACCGAGGTCGTCAAATCCTTCACCGCCGTCGCCGACTACTGGCTGTCGGACAAGGAGCGCGCCAGCGACATCCAGACCAAGATCGCCAAGGGCTATCTCGATTTGTGGGGCTCGGCCGCGCGCCGTCTCGCCGGCGAAGACGCGCCCCCGGCCATTTCGCCCTCCCCGCGCGACAAGCGCTTCGCCGATCCGGAATGGAAGTCGAACCAGTTCTTCGATTTCGTGATGCAGGCCTATCTGCTGACGACGCAGTGGGCCCAGGACCTCGTCCACAATGCCGAAGGCCTCGATCCGCACACGCGCAAGAAGGCTGAGTTCTACGTCAGCCAGATCATCAATGCGCTGGCGCCCTCGAATTTCGTCCTGACCAATCCGGAGGTGCTGCGGCAGACGGTGGCGTCGAGCGGCGACAATCTGGTGCGCGGCATGCAGATGCTCGCGGAGGACATCGAAGCCGGCAAGGGCTCGCTGAAGATCCGCCAGTCCGACCCGGGCAATCTCGAGGTCGGCGTCAACATGGCGACGACGCCGGGCAAGGTGATCTTCCAGAACGAGATGATGCAGTTGATCCAGTACGCGCCGACGACCGAGAACGTGCTGCGCACGCCGCTGCTGATCGTGCCGCCCTGGATCAACAAGTTCTACATCCTCGATCTGCGCCCCGAGAAATCCTTCATCAAATGGTGCGTCGATCAGGGCCTCACGGTGTTCGTGATCTCCTGGGTCAATCCCGACAAAAAGCTTGGGACCAAGACCTGGGATGACTACATGAAGGAAGGCCCGCTCACCGCGATGGACGTCATCGAGAAGGTGACGGGCGAGATGAAGGTGCACACGCTCGGCTACTGTGTCGGCGGCACCATGCTCGCGACCACGCTCGCCTGGCTCGCCGACAAGCGCCGCCAGCGCGTGACCTCGGCGACGTTCCTTGCCGCACAGGTCGACTTCACCCATGCCGGTGATCTGCTGGTGTTCGTCGACGAGACCCAGATCTCGGCGCTGGAGCGCGACATGCAGGCGTCGGGCGTGCTCGAGGGCAGCAAGATGGCGATGGCCTTCAACATGCTGCGTTCGAACGACCTGATCTGGTCCTATGTCGTCAACAATTACCTGAAAGGCCAGGCGCCGCAGGCGTTCGACCTGCTGCACTGGAATTCTGACGCCACGCGGATGTCGGCGGCCAACCATTCCTACTATCTGCGCAACTGCTACCTCGAGAACCGGCTGACCTCGGGCACCATGGTGCTCGACAATACGCTGCTGGATCTCTCCAAGGTGAAGGTGCCGGTCTACAACCTCGCCACCCGCGAGGACCACATCGCGCCGGCCGACTCCGTGCTGTACGGCTCGCAATTCTTCGGCGGGCCGGTGAAGTACGTGCTGTCGGGCTCCGGCCACATCGCCGGCGTCGTCAACCCGCCCTCCTCCGGCAAGTATCAGTACTGGACCAACGACCAGATCCACGACATCTCGCTGAAGGACTGGATCAAGGGCGCGCAGGAGCACAAGGGCTCCTGGTGGCCGGACTGGCGCGAATGGCTGAGCCAGCTCGATCCGGAAGAGGTTCCCGCGCGCGGCGTCGGCAGCGAGGCCTATCCACCGCTCGAGGATGCGCCGGGCTCCTATGTCCGCGTCCGCGCATAGCGTGATCCGCCGCGATTGACTATAACCGCTCCGTCCCGCCGGGACGGGACGGGAATCAGTTGAGGGGATCTCGATGACGCGCGAACTGTTCTGGCTGACGCTCACGGTCATTCTGACCGGCCTGCTGTGGGTTCCCTACATCCTGAACCGCTGCCAGGTCCGCGGCCTCACGGGCGCGATGGCCAACCCCTCCCGCAACGACAAGCCGCACGCGCCGTGGGCAACGCGGCTGATGTTCGCGCACGACAATGCGGTCGAGAACCTCGTGATCTTCGCGCCGCTGGTGCTGATCCTCAACGCGATCGACTATTCGACCAAATGGACCGTGCTCGCCTGCGCCGTCTATTTCTGGTCGCGGGTGGCCCACGTCATCGTTTACGCGATCGGCCTGCCCGTGTTCCGGACGCTGGCGTTCGTGGTCGGCTTCATCGCCCAGGCCATCCTGGCGCTCGCCATCTTCGGCTGGCTCTAGGCCGATCTGCTAGGGCAGATTGTCCCGCAGAAAGATATCGATGCGGATGCGCTCCTGGTCCGGACTGATCGGCTCCCCCGAGCAGTGCGCGAGCAGAATGCGCGCCGCCGAGCGCGCCTCGTGGCCGGGATCCTGGTTGATGATGGCGTCCAGCGTTCCGCGGACCAAGAACCGCCGCGTGTGCTGGGTCAGCTCATGGGTGATCCAGACCACATCCCGGGCGCGGCCGGATGCCTCGAGCGCGTCGGCGATGCCGCGGTTGCCGGCGCCGCAGCAGTAGATGCCGCGCAGATCCGGATGGCGGGCGAGCAGCGCGGCGGTCAGCTCCCGCGTGCGCTCGCTCTCATCGCGGCCCTCGATGGCCGGAAGCGCGAGCAGGTTCGGGTACTCGCTGGACAGGATCTGGTGAAAGCCGAATTGCCGCTCGGCGTGATCGCGCAGCGACAATGATCCCGCGATCACGGCAACCGTCCCCTCGCGGCCGCCGAGGTAGCGCCCCATCAGCGTGGCCGCCGTCCGTCCCGCGGCAGGGTTGTCGATGCCGACATAGTGCAGGCGGCGCGAGCTCGGGGCATCCGAGACCAGGGTCACCACCGCGACGCCGCGCGCGGTGAGCTCGTCGATCGCGGCGCGCACTCTGGGGTGATCCAGCGCGATGACCGCAACGCCCTGATAGGCCGGCGACAGGTTCTCCAGCGCACCGGCCAGCACGTCAGGATCGAACACGTCGACGTGGAGGATATCGATGAAGCCGCGCTGGCCGGCCAGCCACTCTGCCGTGCGCTGGACCTGCTCGGTCAGGATGGTCATGAAGCTGTTGCCGCCGGTCGGCAGCACGAAGGCAAAGCGGAAGCTCTGCCCGCGCGCGAGCCGTGCCGCTGCGACGTCGGCGCGATAGCCCAGCTTGGCAACAGCGGCCTCCACCCGGGCAACGGTCTTGGCACGCACGCCCTCGCGCCGGTTGATGACGCGGTCGACGGTGGCGAGCGACACGCCCGCCGTCCGCGCGACGTCCTCCAGCGTGGCCCGGACCGGTAACGGGTTCGCGTCAGCCGTCACTCGCGCGCCGCCCATAGCATGCCGCGGGTCATCAACGTCCGGATCTCCGGCACGTCGAGCTCGTAGGCACGGTGGCCGAGCGAGGAATAGAACACCCTGCCCGCGCCGTAACGCTTCTTCCAGACCACCGGCATCACTACCCCCTCGATCCATGGGGCGTGCTCTCCGGTGAAGGTCGTGGTCGCCAACACCTCGTTGGCCGGATCGACATGCATGTAATACTGCTCGGAACGGTGCTCGAAACTTGTCAGGCCCTTCATGATGGGATCGTCCGGCCTGGTCAAGTCGACCCGGTAGTCGATGATGTTGCCGGGATGGGCGACCCATTGCCCGCCGCACAGGAACTGGTAGTCGACCGAATCGCGGAAGGCATCGCACATGCCGCCATGATGGCCGGCGAGCCCGACCCCGCTGCGCACCGCCGCGCAGAGATTGAGCGCTTCCGCCTTCTCGATCTTGGACATCGTGTAGATCGGGATGATTAGCGACAGATCGTGGATCGCAGGATCTGCGAACGCGGCCGTTGTGGTCTCGATCCGCACCTCGAAGCCTTCCGCCTTGAGCCAGCCGCGGATCATCGAGGCACAGAGATCGGGGTCATGTCCTGGCCAGCCGCCCCATACAATCATTGCCTTGCGCATGTCTCTGTCCTCAGTCGATCTGTCCGGTGTCGCGTCCAACAGGCAACATCGCCGGCCGCTCCACGCGGCTCTCGATCCTGACCCGCCGGCCTTCGTTTGCGGAGGTCTGGAACGCCTCCATGACCTCCAGCACGTGGAAGGCGAGCGCACCGCTGGCCCGATGCGGCCGGTCGTTCACGATCGCGGTCGCCATATCGGCCACGCCGATGGAGCGGAACTCGCCGTCGACGTGACCATGCGTCAACGGCATCGTCTGCCAGTCGCCGCCGGTCTTGGCGACCTGGACCTCGCCGCCGAAGCGGTTCGGGTCCGGCACCAGCATGCTACCCTCGGCGCCATAGATCTCGATGGGCGCGTGCCGGTGCTTCGGAACGTCGAAGCTCATCGTGACCGAGACCACCGCCCCGCTCTCGAACTCCAGCGTGCCCGCGACGTGGGTCGCGACCTCGACCGGGATCAGCGTGCCGTTCATCGGTTGGCTGGTGACAAGGCGCTCTGATCGCGGGCGCGCCGTGGAGCCCATGACGCTCGCGACCGGGCCGAGCAGTTGCACGAGATCGGTGACGTAGTACGGGCCCATGTCGAGCATCGGCCCGCCGCCGCGCAGGTAATAGAAGCCCGGGGCCGGATGCCAGCGCTCATGGCCGGGACAGCCGAAGAACGCGCTGCCCGCCACAGGCCTGCCGATCGCGCCGTCGTCGATCAGCTTACGCGCGGTCTGGTGGCCGCCGCCAAGGAACGTGTCGGGCGCGCAGCCGACCCGCAGGTTCTTCTGCGCGGCAAGCTCGATCACCTTGCGGGCTTCCGCGACGTCGATTCCGAGCGGCTTCTCGGAATGCAAGTGCTTGCCGGCATTCAGCACGGCGAGACTGACGTCGGTATGGGCGAGCGGCACGGTGAGATTGATGACGATCTCGACGTCGTCGCGCTTCAGCAATTGATCGACCCGCATCGCCGGCAGGCCGAAGGCTGCGCCCTGTCGCTCGGCCGCGTCGCTGCGCATGTCGGCGAGCGCCTTGATGTCCAGAACAGGGAAGCGCTGGGCCGCCTTCAGATAGGCGGTGCTGATGTTGCCGCAGCCGATGATGCCGATGCCGATTTTTCTCATTGTGGTCTCCGTGAGGTCCCGTTCATCCCTTGACCGCGCCCGATGTCAGGCCAGCAACGATGTGCTTCTGCGCCAGGAGGAACAGAATGATGGTGGGCAGGATGGTCAGGGTGATGAAGGCGAGGATCAGGTGCCACTCGGACGAATACTCGCCCTGATAGACCATGATGCCGAGCGGCCATGGATACAGCGCATCGGTGTTGAGCATCACGAGCGGCAGCAGATAGGCGTTCCAGCTGTTGACGAAGGTGATGGTGCCGACCGTCGCCAGGATCGGGCGCGACAATGGCAACGTCACGTAGCGGAAGAATTTGATATAGCTGCAGCCGTCGACCAGCGCGGCCTCGAGCAGCTCGTAGGGGATGTCCTTGAAGAAGCGGCGCAGCAGCAGCACGCTCATGGCGAGGCTGAAGGCGACCTGCGGCAGCGCGACGCCGAAATAGGTGTCGAGCAGCCCGAGATCGCGCACCTTGATGAACAGCGGCAACACCGCGGTCGCCGCCGGAAACAGTAGGCCGAGCGTCAAATAGCTCAAGAGCATCGAGCTGCCGTAGAATCGGACATGGGCAAAGGTGAAGGCCGCCATCGAGGCGACGATAAGAGTCAGGACGACCGTCAGCGTCGAGATGATCAGCGAATTGCGCAGCAGCTGCCAGTAGCGCCCGGAGAACAGGATGTCGGCATAATTCTGCCACTCCCAGTGATGCGGCAGGCCGAACGGGTTGACGCGCAGCTCCCCGAGCGACTTGAAGCCACCGAGCAGCGTCGCAAGCAGCGGCACCAGCACGAAGATGGCGACGATGGCGAGGAACGCTGCCTTGAACAGCACGGCAGGATCGAACGGCGCCCTGGTGGCCTCGGCACTATTCATCGCGCATGAACCATCGCTTGTAGGTGAAGGCAAAGGTCACGCAGATCACGAACAGGATGACGCCGATGGCGCTGCCGTAGCCGACCCGCATGCGGGAGATGCCGTTGTTGTAGAGAAAGCTCACCATCGTATTCGAGGAGTCGGCGGGCCCTCCGCGGGTCAGCGGCATGACCAGGTCGAACAGCTGCAGCGAGCCGACGATGGCGAAGAACACCGAGAGCCGGATCGTCGGATGGAGCAAGGGAATGACGATGTGGCGCAGGCTCTGCGACCGCGTCGCGCCGTCGATCCGGGCGGCCTCGATCAGGCTCTTGTCGATGCTCTGGAGCGCGGCGATGAACAGCATCATGTGGAAGCCGAAATACTTCCAGACGATCACGATCAGCACTGCCAGCATCGCCGTGTCGGTCGAGGCCAGGAGATGCGGCGGGTCGGCGCCAAAGCTGCGCCAGATCGAGGCGACCAGGCCGTAATCGCCGTCATAGACGAAGCTGAAGATCAGCCCGG
Source organism: Bradyrhizobium sp. SZCCHNR1053 (assembly GCF_032381235.1). Classification (NCBI taxonomy): domain Bacteria; kingdom Pseudomonadati; phylum Pseudomonadota; class Alphaproteobacteria; order Hyphomicrobiales; family Nitrobacteraceae; genus Bradyrhizobium; species Bradyrhizobium sp. SZCCHNR1053. Next base: position 174,499 of record NZ_JAUHJM010000001.1, on the reverse strand, counting down.
TCGCGATCTCGGCGAGGATATAGGGCATGAAGAACAGCATCCGCAGCGCCACTGCGCCGCGGAACCGCTCCGCAAGCATCAAGGCCAGCGTCAGCGCAAGCGGTAGCTGGACACAGAGCGAGACCGCGACGATCAGACCATTGTTGCGAAGCGCGAGCCAGAACGCCCGTGTCTCCAGCACGAAGCGATAATTGTCGAAGCCGATCCAATGGGTCGGCCTGCCGAACCCATTCCAGTTGAAGCCCGAGTACCAGGCGGCCTCGCCGATCGGCAGCACCACGAACAGCGTGAACAGCAGCAGCGCCGGCGGCAAGAACAGGATCAGGACGGTGAAGCGGCCGTCCCAACTCGGGCCACGCACCGCGCGTGACGAGAGCGATGCCGGCGACACATCCATCGCCGGCGAGCCCGCGAATGGCCTTGCCACGTCAGTTGCCCTGCTTCCGCGCCGCCTCGATCGCCTTGGCGGCGTCCTGCGGGCTCATGCTGCCACCCGCGATCTCCGCGGAGACGTCGTTGACGACGCGACCGACCGAGGGGCCGAGGCTCTGGTCATAAAAGTTCTGGTGATAGTTCGATTTCGCCAGATTGGCGGCGATCAGCTTCATGAAGGAGTTGTTGAGGCCTGCCTCCGCGCCCTGCACCACCGGGATGACGAAATTCCCTGCCGCCAGCCGTGTCTGCACATCTTTCGAGATGAAGTACTTCAGGAAATCGACCGCTTCCTTCGGCGAGCCCTTGGTGATCAGCCAGCCGGTGATGCCGCCGAGCGTATCCGTCGGCGCCCCCTTGCCGCCTTGCACGACCGGAAAATCGAACCAGCAGATATTGTCCTCGCTCAACCCGACCTTATCGGCAGCGAGCGCGCGCTGGAGATTGTAGACCGAGCTGATCGCCAGCGTCATCGCCGCCTTGCCATCGCCGAAATAACCGACCGCCTGCGGATTCTTGAAGCCAAGAAAGCCGTTCTGGAACGGCTGCAAATCGACGAGCTGCTTGAACAGCTCGCCTGATTTGACGAAGGTGTCGCCGGCAAAGCCGCCATTCTCGCCGCGCAGCGCCGCGTCGAATGCCGGCTTGCCGCCGATCCGCACCGCAAGATGCGTCCAGTAGAAATGCAGCGGCCATTTGTCGGCGCCGCCGACCACGATCGGGGTCACGCCGGCCGCCTTCAACGTCTTCACGGCGCTCAGCAGATCGTCCCAGCTCTTGATCGCCGTGGGATCGACCTTCGCCTTGGCCATCAGCTCCTTGTTGCAGACGAAGCCGACCTGCGACAGCGAGATCGGAAGGCCGTAGACGTGGCCGCTATCGGTGAATGCCGCGAGCGCCGCCGGAGTCACGCTGTCGCTGTAGCCTTTCACCTGCTCAGTGATGTCCTCGAGCACGCCAGCCTCGATCTGCGCCTTCAGAACGCCGCCGGCCCAGCTGTAGATGATGTTCGGGCGGTCCTTGGATTGCAGGATGGTCGGCAGCTTGGCCTTGTAGGCCTCGTTCTCGAGGAACTGCATCTCGATCTTGACGCCCGGATGCGACGCCTCATAGGCGCGGGCCACCTCCTCCCAGATCTTCACCTGGGCTGGATTGACCTCGATATGCAGCCATTTCACGGTGGTGTCGGCGCTCGCGGCGTTGGCCCAGAGCAGGCATGCGGCAGCGGCGAGTCCCAGCTTCGCGAGCAGTCTCATCAGAAATCCTCCCAACCGTCTTTTTTGTTGCGGTAATCCTGTCCTCATTTTTTGAGGTACGCAACTGAAATTCTGACCGAGCAAACCTCAAACGTGTTCGCATTTGCGAACAGCTGCACGAGCAGACAGAGAGATCGCTAGTTGGGCTGAGCAAGAATCGGCGGGCAGCCGCACGCGCCTTTCGCCTGGAAAATGCGGAGCGGACGTCTGCCGCACCGAGAAGGATCTGCTGGAGATCGCCTGACCCTCAGGTGCAGCGCGCCTTGAAATCGGCGGCCACCAGTTTTGCCATCACGTCGTTGAGATGCCCCTGGTCGCGCGTCTCGATCACCAGCTCCAGCAAGGTCGCCTTCGCCGGCAGGTCGGAGAACGTGCGCTGGTGCGACACCTCGATGATGTTGGCGCCTGCGTCCGCCAGCAATGTGGAGACGGCAGCAAGCTGTCCGGGACGATCGACGATGTCGATCGACAGCTGCGTCAGCCGCCCCTCGCGCGCCAGCTCGCGGGTGAGGACCGAGGCGATCAGCCGGGTGTCGATGTTGCCGCCGCTCAGCACAAGCCCGACATTGCGTCCGGCAAACTGCGCGGGGTGCGCGAGCACGGCCGCGAGACCGGCGGCGCCGGCGCCTTCGACGACCGTCTTCTCGATCGAGATCAGGGTGGCAAGCGCCCGCTCGATCTGCGGTTCGGTGACGAGCAGGATGTCGTCGACGAGATGGCGGATGATCTCGGTCGTGATCCGGCCCGGCGATTTCACCGCGATGCCCTCGGCGAGCGTGTCGCCGCGCATCGGCAGCTGACTGCCGCGGATGGCGTTGTACATCGACGGATAGAGCTCGGCCTGAACGCCGACGATGCGCAAGCCCGGCTTGATCGCGCGCGCCGCGACTGCCATGCCGGAGATCAGCCCGCCGCCGCCGATCGGCACCACGAGCGTATCGAGCTCGGGGACCACCGCGAGCATCTCCAGCGCCACCGTGCCCTGCCCCGCGATGATCAGCGGATCGTCGTAAGGATGGATCATGGTCATGCCGTGAGCCGCGCCGTGCTCCCTGGCGAACGCGCCCGCCTCCTCCAAGGTGGCGCCGGAAATCACGACCTCGGCGCCGTGCCGCCTGGTGTTCTCCACCTTCACCATCGGCGTGCCCACCGGCATCACGATGGTCGCGGGAATCCCGAGACGCCGCGCGTTGTAGGCGACCCCCTGCGCGTGGTTACCGGCCGACATCGCGATCACGCCGCGTTCGCGCTGCTCGGCGGACAGCGCATTCAGCCGGTTCAGCGCGCCGCGCTCCTTGAACGAGGACGTGAACTGCAGGTTCTCGAATTTCAGCCAGATGTTGCATCCGCAGATCTCGCCGAGCGTCCGGCTCTGGTTGCAGGCGGTCGCGAGTACGGCGCCGTGGATGGTCGCCGCGGCGGCTCGCACATCGCTCACGGTGACGGCCAGCGCATTCAGATCGGTGGGGGTCATGGGTCTGCCCATTCCTCAGCGTGCGTCGTTGCACAGCGCGGCCGGCGGAACGCCGGCCGTCGCATGATGTTGCCGATCGTGCCGGGCGCTTCCGCGACCGGATGATCCAGATCGATCTCAGCTGCCGAGATCGGGCAGCCCGAGCATCAGCCGCATGTTCTGCACGGCCGCGCCCGACGCGCCCTTGCCGAGATTGTCGAGCCGCGCCACCAGCACCGCCTGGTGATGCTTGTCGCTGGCGAAGACGTAGAGCTCGAGCTTGTTGGTCTCGTTGAGCGCCTCCGGCTCCAGCCGGCCGCTCTTGGCCGCCGCACCATCAAGCGGCATCACCGAAACGTATTTGCTGCCGGCATAGTGCTTCGCCAGGACGGCCTGCAGGTCTGAGCCAGACGGCTTGCCCGGCAGCGTGTCGAGCTGCAGCGGCACGGAGACCAGCATGCCCTGCCGGTAGTTGCCGACCGAGGGAATGAAGATCGGCCGCCGGGTCAGCCGCGAATAGAGCTGCAATTCGGGTAGATGCTTGTGCTCGAGGCTGAGGCCGTACAGCTCGAAGTTCGGCGCGGTGCCATTCTCAAAGGCCGCGATCATCGTCTTGCCGCCGCCGGAATAGCCGCTCACCGCGTTCACCGTGACCGGATAGTCCTGCGGCATCAGTCCGGCATCGACCAGCGGCCGCAGCAGCGCGATGCCGCCGGTGGGATAACAGCCGGGATTGGAGACCTTGCGCGCATTCCGGATCTTGTCGGCCTGGTCGGCGGCGAGCTCGGGGAAGCCATAGGCCCAGTCCGGCGCGACCCGATACGCGGTCGACGCGTCCAGCACCTTCGGCGCGGCATTTCCCATGCCGTCGATCAGCGCCACCGTCTCCTTGGCCGCATCATCCGGCAGGCAGAGGATGACGAGATCGACCTCCGCCATCAGCGCCCGCTTGGCCGCTGGATCCTTGCGCTTGTCCTCGGCGATCGTCTTCACGACGATGTCCGGCTGGTGCCGGAGCCGCTCGGCGATTCCCAAGCCGGTCGTGCCCGAGCCGCCGTCGACGAACACGGCGCGCGCCGCAGCCCCGGAGGCAGTGTGAGCTTTCGGCAAGTTGCTATCGATCACGGTCATGACACGCTCCTTGAGGGGTGGGTTTCGCCGGCAAAGGCCTGGGGCCGCGCCTGCCGCATGAGAGACGATATCTGTTGCGCGCCGATGTCGGGCCGCTCGCCGAGCCGGGTTGCGACCGCCGCATAGTCGGCTTCGGACTTGTGCTGGTTGAGCTTGAAACTGCCTTCGACCTGGTCGATCGTCATCACGATGCCGATGATCGCCTTGCGCATCGCCTCCAGCCGGCCAGCGCTCATCTTGTCCGAGGTCCACGGCGTTTTCGGCAACAGCCTTTGCTCGAACTTGGCACTGACCGCATCCACCTGCTCTGCGAGCTCCGCCTCCGACAGGACGCGTGCCGGGCCGGTCAGATGTACTGCCTGATAAAGCCAGGTCGGCACCTGATCGGGCGAGACGTACCAGTCGGCCGACACATAGGCATCGGCGCCGTTGACGGCGAGCAGCCACGGCGTCGCGCCGTCGGCGAGCTTCGCCAGCGGATTGCCGCGGGCGACGTGGAAGAACGCCTGCGGCGTGCCATCGTTGAGCGCCCCGAGATGAAACGGCACGGAGGACGCGATCGGCTTGGTGCCGTCCGACGCGCACACCGTGCCGAAGCCGCGCGCGTCTGCAAAGCCGAGGCTCGCGGCGCGATCGGGCTTGAAGGGTGGTGGCGTGTACATCGGAAACTCCTGCTGAACGAAGGAGCCGCCTGATCAATCGCGCTGCAAGGAGAAAGTCTGCCGCGGGATTCGGATCCGGCGGCAGGGGCTGTGATCTAGACGCAGATCATCGCCCGTACCGCGGGGGTACGACGGCGCATTTCGGCGATCATGTTGGTCGCTGCGTTGATCATGGGGGCAGGCCTATAAGGCCGCCGGGTTCCTGCGTCAAGCTCGCAAGTCGGCCCGGTTCCCGTTTTTAGGGCTGGCATCAGACCGCATGCCACAGCCATTCCATGATGCGCCCGATGATGTCGCCGAACAGCAGCAGCACCGCCGACCACACCAGCGCCGACACGAAGTTGGCGATCTGGAACACCATGTAGGGCATCTCGAAAATGCCCGCCGCCAGCGGCACCGATGCACGCAACGGGCCGAAGAACCGGCCGATGAAGATGCTCGGCACGCCCCAATCGCGCACGAAGGCCTCGCCGCGCGGAAGCATCTCCGGGTAGCGCGACAGTGGCCACATCTGGGCGACACGATCCTTGTAGCGGTAGCCGAACCAATAGGAGAGCCAGTCGCCGAGCGCGGCGCCGATGCCCCCGGCCAGCCATATCGGCCAGAAGCTGATCCCGGTGGCGCCGATCAGGGCGCCGATCGCGACCAGGGCGCCCCAGGCGGGAATCAGGAGTGAGACAAAGGCCAGGGACTCGCCAAAGGCAAGCAGCAGGACGATCGGAGCAGCCCAGGCCTGATGGTCGCGCACGAAGTCGGCAACCGCGCGGCCAAAATCTTCCATCTGCTCGACGCCTTTCTGCTCCGGGGCGCTTAAGTGCTTGAAGGCCTTCGCGGTTCCCTGGCGCAGACTGGTACGCCACCGAACCCGCCCACTTCAAGTCACAACAACCGGCTGAACCGCGTGAACAGCGTCGATCCGGCGATCGGAACCGGCCAAGACGTGGCGGGCCGGTGAACGTCGTTGTTTCCCGGGTCATTGTTTTATGCCGGTCCATGGCATAGTCAGGCCCAACGATTCGTTCCATCTTGCGCACACGCAACATCAGATTCCATGGGTAAGCCGTTGAAATCAGCTGCAAAAGCCAAGGCCAAGGGCGTCACGGACCCGTTGGCGGCGTTCGCCGCAAAGGGCAAGGCTCCGGCCAAGCCAACCGCCCGCTCGGCAGGTGCCGAGGGCGATTACACCGCCCGTGACATCGAGGTCCTCGAGGGCCTGGAGCCGGTGCGGCGGCGCCCCGGCATGTATATCGGCGGCACCGACGAGAAGGCGCTGCACCACCTGTTCGCCGAGGTCATCGACAACTCGATGGACGAGGCGCTGGCCGGCCATGCCACCTTCATCGAAGTCGAGCTCGACGCCGAAGGCTTCCTGACCGTGACCGACAACGGCCGCGGCATCCCCATCGATCCGCATCCGAAGTTTCCGAAGAAGTCGGCCCTCGAGATCATCATGTGCACGCTGCATGCGGGTGGCAAGTTCGACTCCAAGGTCTACGAGACCTCGGGCGGCCTGCACGGCGTCGGCATCTCCGTGGTGAACGCGCTGTCGACCCGGCTCGAGGTTGAGGTTGCCCGCAACCAGAAGCTCTACCGCATGGTGTTCGAGCGCGGCCACCCGAAGGGCAAGCTCGAGGAGGTCGGCAAGGTCGCCAACCGGCGCGGCACACGGGTGCGTTTCCAACCCGACCCGACCATCTTCGGCGCCAAGGCGACGTTCAAGCCGCAGCGCCTGTTCAAGATGGCGCGCTCGAAGGCCTATCTGTTCGGCGGCGTCGAGATCCGCTGGAAATGCGATCCGTCGCTGCTGAAGGGCATCGAGGACGTTCAGCCCGAGGCGACCTTCCACTTCCCCGGCGGCCTGAAGGACTATCTGGCCGCCGCGATCCATGCCGACACGCTGGTCCATCCGGATATCTTCGCCGGCAAGTCGGGCCGCACCGGTGGCCATGGCGGCTGCGAATGGGCGGTCGCCTGGACCGCGGACGCCGACGGATTCCTGTCCTCCTATTGCAACACGATTCCGACGCCCGACGGCGGCACGCACGAATCCGGCATCCGCAGCGCGCTGCTGCGTGGCCTGAAGGACCACGCCGAGCGCGTCGGCCAGGGCAAGCGCTCGGCCAACATCACCTCCGAGGACATCATGGCGGGCGCCGCCATCATGCTCTCGGTGTTCGTGCGCGAGCCGGAATTCCAGGGCCAGACCAAGGACCGCCTCGCCACCGCAGAGGCTCAGCGCATCGTCGAGCAGGCCGTCAAGGACCCGTTCGATCACTGGCTGTCCGGCAACCCGGTGCAGGCGAATCGCCTGCTCGACTTCGTCATCGAGCGCGCCGAGGACCGCATCCGCCGCCGCCAGGAAAAGGAGACGGCGCGCAAGACCGCGACCAAGAAGCTGCGCCTGCCCGGCAAGCTCGCCGACTGCACCGACGCGGGCACCGAGGGCTCCGAGCTGTTCATTGTCGAGGGCGATTCGGCCGGCGGCAGCGCCAAGCAGGCGCGCGACCGCAAGAAGCAGGCGGTGCTGCCGCTGCGCGGCAAGATCCTCAACGTGGCCTCGGCCGGCAAGGACAAGCTGACCGCCAACGCCCAGCTCGCCGATCTCGTGATGGCGATCGGCGCCGGCACCGGCACGTCGTATCGCGAAGAGGATCTGCGCTACCAGCGCATCATCATCATGACCGACGCCGACGTCGACGGCGCCCACATCGCCTCGCTGCTGATCACCTTCTTCTACCGGCAGATGCGGCCGCTGATCGACGAGGGGCATCTCTACCTCGCCGTGCCGCCGCTCTACCGGCTCACCCATGGCAGCAAGACGTTCTACGCGCGCGACGATGCCCATCGGGACGAGCTCCTGAAGCGCGAGTTCAATGCCAACGCCAAGGTCGAGATCGGCCGCTTCAAAGGTCTCGGCGAGATGATGCCGGCACAGCTCAAGGAAACCACCATGGATCCGGCCAAGCGCACCCTGCTGCGCGTGGTTCTGCTGGCCGAGGATCGCGACGGCACCGCCGACTCGGTCGAGCGGCTGATGGGGACCAAGGCAGAGGCCCGCTTCGCCTTCATTTCGGAAAAGGCCGAATTCGCCAGCGACGAGCTGCTCGACGTCTAGCTTTTGACCCGATTTCACGCCTCGATTGCAGGTTCCATTCGCTCGCCTGGGCCTGCTTTTCTCTTTCTGTTTCAGTTGTTTACAGAAAGCTAAGGCGTCCCGCACCGCACTTTCCCCTCCGGTGTGGTCAACCGGCAACAGCTTTTGGGCACCAATCGGCTATAGTTCGGGCACATCTGGCGAGGGAATCGCCGCCGCAACCCGGCACCTGCGACATGACGATCTTGGGGAATTGAATATGAAAAAGCTTTTGCTTGCTGCCACTGCGCTGGTTGCGATCACGGGTGCCGCTTCGGCTGCTGATCTGGCGGCTCGCCCCTATGTGAAGGCTCCGATGATGCCGGTGGCGCCGAGCTGGACCGGCTTCTACATCTTCGGTGGTGCCGGCGGCGGCATCTGGGATGCAGACTCGCACACCAACTTCAACGGCGTGCCGGTGACGATCGATCAGCGCGTCGGCGGCGACGGCTGGTTCGGCACAGTCGGCGCGGGCTATGACTGGCAGTTCAACCCGACCTGGGTCTTCGGTGTGTTCGCTGACGGCCAGTTCGGCAGCCTGCGTGGCACCGTGCAGGATCAGTTCGCTGCCCTGACCGGCCGGATCAAGATGGAAACCGCCTGGGCCGCTGGCGCTCGCGTCGGCTACCTGGTTGCGCCGAACGTGCTGTCCTACGTCAACGCCGGCTACTCTGGTTCGCACTGGTCGGGCACCGGCCTGACCACCCTCACCGGCGCGGCGTCCGGCTTCCACACCGACTCGTTCAACCGCAATGGCTGGTTCGTCGGCGGCGGCGTCGAGAATAACCTGAACATCTTCGGCATCTCGGCGCCGGGCTGGTTCATGAAGACCGAATATCGCGCTGCCTATTACGACCGGAAGGACATCGCGGTCCGTACCGACGTCGGCAACCTCGTGACGACCGACTCCGTCAGCTTCAAGCCGTGGGTGCAGACCATCAGCACTTCGCTGGTCTACCGCTTCAACTGGACCGGCCCGGTCGTCAAGTACTGAGCCGAACGCACTCGGTCTTTCAATAATTCTGCGGAAAGCCCCGGTTGATCCGGGGCTTTTTGTTTTTGGCTCGGATATTGGCGGCTGGAGCCGCTGGTCATCTGCCGCGCCGGCCGCTAGCCTCCTCGTCACAAAACTTCACAAAAAAGACGGCAGCAGCGTTTCCGATGCTGTGACGCGGTCGATGAGGGAGGAAGTGGCCATGCGGAAATTCCTGATGATCGGCGGCCTGCTTCTGCTCGCCATCGGCCTGCTCTGGGTCGGTCAGGGCACCGGGGTGGTGGCATGGCCGCGGACGAGCTTCATGATCAACCAGCTGCAGTGGGCAGGCTACGGCGTCGGCATGGGTGCGCTCGGCCTGGTGATGATCTGGCAGGGCACCTGCTGATCTCCGACAACAACAATGGAGACACGGCATGGCGGGCCGTTTCGACCTGAGGGGCAAGGTTGCGATCGTGACGGGCGGCAACGGCGGAATTGGCCTGGGAATGGCGCGCGGGCTTGCCGATGCCGGCGCTGACATCGCCGTGGTCGGCCGCAACGAAGCCAAGTCGCAGGCGGCAGTTGCCGATCTGGCGGCGCGCGGCGTCAACGCCATCGCCGTCACGGCCGACGTCAGCAACAAGGACGACGTCACCGCCATGGTCGCGCGCGTGACCGGCGAGCTCGGTCGCATCGACATCCTCATCAACAATGCCGGCATGAGCATCCGCAAGCCGCCGCACGTGCTCGAGCTGGAGGAGTGGCGGGAGGTGATCGACACCAATCTCACCAGCGCCTTCCTGTGCTCGAAGGCCGCCTACCCGGCCCTCAAGGCGAACGGCGGCGGCAAGATCATCAACATCGGCTCGATGCTGTCGATCTTCGGCGCCAGCTTCGCGCCGGCCTATGCAGCCAGCAAAGGCGGAATCGTGCAGTACACGCGCGCCTGTGCCTGCGCCTGGGCGCCCGACAACATCCAGGTGAACGCGATATTGCCGGGCTGGATCGACACCGACCTGACGCGCGCGGCGCGCAGCCAGATCGACGGCCTGCACGACCGCGTGCTGGCGCGCACGCCCGCGGCACGCTGGGGCGACATCGACGATTTCGCCGGCATCGCCACGTTTCTGAGCTCATCGGCCTCGGACTTCGTCACCGGCACAGCCATTCCCGTCGACGGCGGCTATTCGATCATGGCGTAGCCGAGGCCTCAGCGACGAAAGCTCTTGATCTCGGAAACGCTGCCGTCACGATAGGTCAACTCCACCGAGACGAACTTCGTCGCCGGCGGCAATTTCAAATAGGGCGTGGCGTTGGATGGAATCGCGATGGGATCGCGCATGTCACAGCCGGGCATGTTCAGGACCTTGTCCGGCACGGCCGTGTCGACGCCGATGCGGACCTCGCGGATCGCGCAGCGATACGACATCAGGTGCGTGTAGTAGACCAGGAGACCGTTGAACTCGCGGAACGACAGCCAGCTGGTCGCCGTCATGTCGAGGATCTTGCGCTGGTCACGCACCAGCGCGGCCTCCGGCTCGAACCGGATCGGGAACGGCCCCTGCATCTCGCCCGTCGCATCGACATAGCGGACCTGGATGGTGCCCGCGGGCGCATCCGCCGACAGCTGGATCGAGGGATTGGGCATGCGCTTGCGCGTGCGCGGATCGAGCACGTCCATGAAGCCAGTCTCGCGAAACTCCCCTGCCTCACCCATGCGCCAGGAAATACCGAGCGTCGGATCGGCGATCGAGAACGTGACGGTCCAGCCGCCATTGTGGCGCGAGAACATCGCAATCGGTGCGTTCAGGCTCTCGTTCGCCGGCGGAATGCGTGGCGCCGAGACGGGAGGCAGCGCCGCGAGCTTCGGCTGCGGCTCGGCCGGCTTGTCGGCCGCGGCCGGGCCCTTCGCCATGCCGTTGAGAAACACATCGTCGACCATCTGGTCGAAATAGACCGGAATCTGCTTGTGCCGCACGGTCTCGGCGAGTTCGCTGACCAGACGGCGGGTGCGCTGTGCGACCTGCACCAGATTGACGCCGGGCTGCGTCAGCTCCTTGGCGAAGGTGCGCGTGAACACCGAGTTCGGATTGGCGTCATCGTTGGAGAGCCGATCGAGCGCGGTCTGGCGCGGACCGGCCGAGAACACCGAGAATACGCCTTCGGGCAACTGCGTCATCGGGGCCAGGCCACCCCCGCCCGCCACCGCGCGGGTGCCCGAGCGCTCGAACGGATTGTTGCGGCAGGCGTCGAACACCAGGATCGAGGTGCGCGCCTTCTTGTTCTGCAGCCGCTCGATGACGCGGTCCGCGAGGATCGAGGCGTCGCGCACCAGCTCCTCCTGCCCTTCGGTCGCCGCCGGCACGTCGGTCGGCAGCAGGAAGTTCTGACCGGCAATCTCGAAGCCGTGGCCGGCATAGAAGAAGAATGCCGTGTCGCCCGGCTCGACGGCATTGTCGAACGCCAGCAGCGTCTGGCTGAACTGCTGGCGACTGAGATTCTCCGCGACCATGACGTTGAAGCCGAGCTGCTTCAGCGTGTCGCCCATCGTGCGCGCGTCGTTGACGGCCTTCTGCAGCTTCGGAACGTAGCGGTAGTCGTTGTTGCCGATCACGAGCGCAACGCGCTTCTCGGCATGCGCGGCGGCCGGCGCCAGAACCACCGCCGCCATCGCCAGCCCGCACGCCAGCCACGTCCGCATCGATCTCATCGTCCGTCCCTGCCTTCATTGCGTGGGCTGCCGCCATCGATAGTCGGCGGCACGCCGCCACCGGTTCATCTCCGAGGCGCCCGCGGGCCGCTCCAACTCCCTGCCGAACACACGCCGCAATTCCGTCGACAATTCGACCAGAGCGCTTTCCGCCAACGGCCGGCCAGAGCTTCGGAGCAGCCGAATACGACAGCTCGACGACAGGTTGCCCGCAAATAATGCAAAAACATTAAGCTTTTTCGGTACTTCGTTCCCCTCTTCCATTGACTTTGCAGGATTCGCCCCTATCTTCCGCAGCAGCGCGGCCGGATCGCATCCGATTCCTGAGAGATTGACCGCGGGTCGGCGTTAGTCAGAAAACCCCCAGCTTCCTTAGAGCATGCCGTTTCGGGGTTGAGCGCGACCACAGCCTTTTACCCCTCGATTCCTAACGGCGGCGTCGAACAGAGGCCCCGTGCCTATCGGCGCGTGACATAGAGGCTCGATGTCTTTTTCCAATCTCGGCTTGTCCGACAAGGTGTTGGCTGCAGTTGCGGCCACCGGTTACACCACCCCCACGCCCATTCAGGAACAAGCGATTCCTCACGTCCTGGCGCGCCGCGACGTGCTCGGCATCGCCCAGACCGGCACCGGCAAGACCGCCGCGTTCGTCCTGCCGATGCTCACGATCCTCGAGAAGGGCCGCGCCCGCGCACGAATGCCGCGCACCCTGATCCTGGAGCCGACCCGCGAGCTGGCCGCCCAGGTCAAGGAGAATTTCGATCGCTATGGCGCCGGGCAGAAGCTCAATGTCGCGCTCCTCATCGGCGGCGTCTCCTTCGGCGACCAGGACGCCAAGCTGACCCGCGGGGTCGACGTGCTAATCGCCACGCCGGGCCGCCTGCTCGACCATACCGAGCGCGGCGGATTGCTGCTCACCGGGGTCGAGCTCCTGGTCATCGACGAAGCCGATCGCATGCTCGACATGGGCTTCATCCCGGACATCGAGCGCATCTGCAAGCTCGTCCCCTTCACCCGCCAGACGCTGTTCTTCACAGCAACCATGCCGCCGGAAATCCGGCGCATCACCGAAACCTTCCTGCACAACCCGCAGAAGGTCGAGGTCTCCAAGCCGGCCACGACCGCCGTCACCGTGACCCAGTTGCAGGTCCCATCCGGACGCGAGGCGCATCAGAAGCGCGAGGTGCTGCGCAGGCTGTTGCGGAACGCCAAGGATCTCAACAACGCGATCATCTTCTGCAACCGCAAGCGCGACGTCGCCATCGTTCACAAGTCGCTGCAGAAGCACGGCTTCAGTGTTGGCGCCCTGCACGGCGACATGGACCAGTCGGCCCGCACGGCCGCGCTCGATCAATTCCGCAAGGGCGAACTGCCCTTGCTCGTCGCCTCCGACGTCGCCGCACGCGGCCTCGACATTCCGGAAGTCAGCCACGTCTTCAATTTCGACGTGCCGCATCATTCCGACGACTACGTTCACCGCATCGGCCGCACCGGCCGTGCCGGACGGACCGGCACCGCAATCTCGATCGTGGCCCCGGCCGACCAGAAGTCGATGGTTGCCATCGAGAAGCTGATCGGACAGGGCATTCCGACGATCGAGGGCGACTACGAGGTGCAGGAATCCTCGGGCGACGAGGACACGCGTGAGCGCCGTCCGCGTGACGCCGCGCGTCGCGGCAGCCGCGGCAAGGCGCGGGAGCGCGATGCGGCCCCTCGCGAGCGTGATGCAGCCCCGCGCGAGCGTGAGCCGCGGGCGGCAGCGCCGCGCGCCGCACAGGCAAATTCTCCTCGGCCTGCCGCGCCGAGCGCTCGCAAGGAACAGCCTCGTAACGAACAGCCTCGCAATGAAGCGCGGCGGCCGCGGCGCGACCTCGACAACGAGCCCGCTGATCACTCACATCTGCCGGCGTTCCTGCTTCGCCCGGTGAGGGCACCGCTTCCCTGAGCAAGCAAGATTCCGGGCTGTTCCAAATGTGATCGCCCGGAACGTCGCGTCCGCAAAAAGATCAGCTGCCGCTTCCGTCAGACATGAGACCTAAGTCGACGACAGCGCTGAGCTATCAGCGAGGCGCACACCCGAGCGAACAGCTCCAGCCCGCTTCAGCAAGTTCCCAGAAGCGTCATATGTAGCTTATTGAACATATGAGGTGACGTTCCCGTATGCGTGGCTTGGGCGTATCCGGGACTCTACGGCCGTATTTACCCCTGGTTCACAAACGTCCTTTAGCTTGGCCGGCATTGTTTATTTCATTGCTGTGACGACGGCGACGCGGGCGATTGGGGAGAACCTGTGGTGGTCAATGCGCTTGACGAACACGAACGCACGATAGGCTTCGCCGAAGTCGCGCTCAGCCAGATCAGAACGCTTCGCCATTCGGCCAATCCGCGCAATTACGAGGTCTGGTACGTCTACGCGACGGGCTACAACGCACCGCTGAACGAGATCATCAACGAGACGCTGTCGCGCAACGGCAAGCTGTCGCAGTCCGATCTCGATCAGCTGTACGACTCCTACCTCGCGCAGCTCAAGACGTCGGATCGCATCGACAAGGTCGGCGCGCGCGTCGTCGGCGAGATCGACGACCTGGTGAACATGCTCACCGATGCTCTCGGCAGAACGGCGAGCTACGATGCGAGCCTCGCGGGCGCCGATCAGCGGCTCGCGTCGGCGACCAGCCGCGAGCAATTGGTGGACATCATCGAGGCGCTCACCGATTCGACCAGACAGATGCGCGAGACCAACCGGATCCTCGAAGAGCGGCTGACGCTGTCGAAGGACGAGATCAGCGGGCTGCAGCATAGCCTGGAGGTGATCCGGGCCGAGAGCCTGACCGATCCGCTCACCGGCCTCGGCAATCGCAAATATTTCGACCGGATGATCGAAACGACCGTGCAATCGGGGCTAGCGACCCAACAGCCGCTGTCGCTGCTGATGTTCGACATCGACCATTTCAAGTCCTTCAACGATTCCTACGGACATCTCACCGGAGACCAGGTGCTGCGCCTGGTCGGAATGACCCTGAAGCACGCCATCAAGGGGCAGGACATCGCGGCGCGCTACGGCGGCGAGGAATTCGCCGTCGTGCTGCCGAACACCTCGCTGCAGCACGCGCTGACAGTCGCCGATCACATCCGCCGCGCCGTGACGGCGAAGGAGCTGAAGAAGAAGTCGACCGGGGAGATCCTGGGACGTGTGACGATCTCGGTCGGCGTGTCGCTGCTGCGGGCCGGCGACGATACCGATACGCTGATCGAACGCGCCGACGCCTGCCTCTATGCCGCCAAACGCAACGGGCGCAACAAGGTGGTGTGCGAGAACGATCCCGAATACGCGACGACGACGCGAGGTCGGGTGGCCTGACTGCGACGGTGCCGGCGTTGCCCCGGCAGCAGCATCAACGCGTCCGCGATGATGGCGTGCGGGATTTCTGTCGGCCCGACGCTGCTGTCGCACTGCGCGTCTTGCGACCTGCCGCGGGCGCTTTGCGGATCGTCTTGGCGACCTTCCGCGTCTTGGCCGGCTTGGCCGTTTTCGCCGCTGGCTTGGTCGCACCGGGCTGCACCCCGCCACGTGCCGGACCCTGCTCGCGCCCGCGGCGAGATGCCGCCCGCTTCCTGGTCTGCTTGCTCAGGGCCGCTCTTTGCGCCGCTGCAAACGCATCTCGGGCCCATATCGCGAACTCGTCGGAGTCGTCGAACAGATGCGCCGGCACTTGCCAATACGAGCGCACCGTCATGGTCCGCGCGCGGGTCTCGTAGGAGAACGGCTTGGATCCGGCCTCCTCGAACCTGGCAAAGCTGGTTTCATCAGCACGGAGATAAAGGCCGCTGCGCAGCGCAAGCGCGAAGTTGATGCCGTCGGCGGAGATGCCGAAGCCGGAGAACATCCGCCGGATCGTGACCGGACCGAAACCGGCGAACAGATCGATCAGGAATTCGCGGTCCATCGCACCAGCTCTCGCCAACGCCCCAGTTGCCCGCCTGGAGTTTTCGGTCGAGAGGGTGGCGCGTGTCAATGTCCGCAACGCGACAGCTCCGGTGCCGCCCTGGCTGAAAGCGGACGATCAGACCTCGGCCGGCTTGAGCTGAACCGACTCGCCGCAGCCGCAGGCGCTGATCTGGTTCGGATTGTTGAACACGAACTGCGCCTGCATCTTGTCGGCCTGATAGTCCATCTCGGTGCCGAGCAGGAACAGAACCGCCTTGGGGTCGACCAGGATCTTGACACCCTTGTCCTCGACCACCTCGTCGGTCGGCCGGATATCATGGGCATATTCGACCGTGTAGGACTGCCCGGCGCAGCCGCCGTTCTTGACACCGACACGCAATCCGATGATCTCGGACTCGGCGCGATCAGTGAGCTCACGGATGCGCTTGGCCGCCGCATCGGTGAGCCGCATCACCTGCGGACGGGGCCGCGGCTTGGGCTTGGCGACAGGAGCTGTCGTATTCGTCGTGCTGGTCATGGCGTCATCCCGGCGGGGTATGTGATCCGCCCTTACTATTCAAACTTCGTGCCCGCTCGTCTCACCACATGTTCAGGACGAGCCGGGCCTCGTCGCTCATCCGGTCCGGAGTCCATTGCGGCTCCCAGACGATGCTCACATTGACCACGCCGACCCCCGGAACGCTGGCGATCGCGTTCTCCACCATCGTCGGCAGCTCGCCGGCCGCCGGGCAATTCGGTGTCGTCAGCGTCATCAGGACGTCGACGCTGCGGTCGTCCTTGATGTCGACCTTGTAGATCAGACCGAGCTCGTAGATGTCGGCCGGAATCTCCGGATCGAACACCGTCTTCAACGCGGCGATGATCTCGGCGGAGAGCCGCTCGGTCTCCTCCGGCGGCAGCGCCGACTGCGTTTCGACGGTCTGGGTTTTGACTTCGGCCGTGTCGGTCATGCAAACAATTCCCGCGCCTTGATCAATGCCTGTGCCAGCTGATCAACCTCTTCCCTCGTATTGTACATGCCAAACGAGGCCCGGCAGGTCGCCGTGACGTTGAATCTCTCCAAAAGCGGCATCACGCAATGCGTGCCCGCCCGCACCGCGACGCCCTGGCGATCGATCACCGTCGCAATGTCATGCGCATGCGCGCCCTTCATCTCGAACGAGATCACCGGGCCCTTGCCCTTGGCGGTGCCGATCAGCCGCAGCGAATTGATCTCGCGCAGCCGATCCTGGGCGTAGGTGAGCAGATCATGCTCGTGCGCCGCGATCCGCTCCTTGCCGACCGAATTGACGTAATCGATCGCAGCGCCCAGCCCGACCGCCTCGACGATCATCGGCGTGCCCGCCTCGAATTTGTGCGGCGGATCGCCATAGGTGACCCAGTCGCGCGCGACCTCGCGGATCATCTCACCGCCGCCATTGTAGGGGCGCATGGCAACGAGGTGGTCGTACTTGGCGTAGAGCACGCCGATGCCGGTCGGCCCGTACAGCTTGTGGCCGGTGAAGACATAGAAGTCGCAATCGATGTCCTGGACATCGATTGCGAGGTGCACGGCGGCCTGGCTGCCGTCGACCAGCACAGGGATGCCGCGCGCATGCGCTGATCGCACGACCTCCTTCACCGGAACCAACGTGCCCAGCATGTTCGACATCTGCGTGATCGCGACCAGCTTGGTCCTGTCCGTCAGCAGCTTCTCGAACTCGTCGATCAGGAAGTTGCCGTCATCGTCGACCGGAGCCCACTTGATCACGGCGCCCTGGCGCTCGCGCAAGAAGTGCCACGGCACGATGTTGGAATGGTGCTCCATGATCGAGAGCACGATCTCGTCGCCTTCACCGATGTTCGGTCCTCCCCAGGAGGATGCGACGAGGTTGATCGCCTCGGTCGCGTTGCGGGTGAAGATGATCTCTTCACTGCGCCGCGCGTTGAGGAAGCGCGTGACACGCTCGCGGCCGCCCTCATAAGCTTCAGTCGCGGCATTGGCGAGATAATGCAGGCCGCGATGCACGTTGGCGTATTCGCTGGTGTAGGCCTGCGTCATGCGGTCGAGCACGGCGCGCGGCTTCTGCGCCGACGCCGCATTGTCGAGATAGACGAGCGGCTTGCCGTAGACCTGCAGCGCCAGCGCCGGAAAATCTTCGCGAATGCGGGCGACGTCGTAGGAGCCGTTTGAGACAGCGGGATGCGTGCTCATGCGCGCGCCTCCATCCAGTCCTGGGCGGCGGCGATGACGCGCTCGCGCAGGCCATCATCCTCGATCGCCTCGATCGCCTCACCGACGAAGGCCTGGATCAGCACCGCCTGCGCCTGCTTCTCGGGCAGGCCGCGGGCGCGCAGATAGAACAGCAGGCTTTCGTCGAGCGCGCCGGCGGTGGCGCCGTGGCCGCAGGACACATCGTCGGCAAAGATCTCGAGCTCCGGCTTGCTGTCGGCCTCGGCCTCGTCGGACAACAGCAGCGCTCGCGTCATCATCTTGCCGTCGGTCTGCTGCGCATCGGGGCGAACAATGATGCGACCCTGGAACACCGAGTGAGCGCGATCGTCGAGCACGGCGCGGAAATTCTCGCGGCTGGTGCAGCCGGGCACCGCGTGATCGACCACCAGCGTCAGGTCGCCATGCTGCTTGTCGCGCAGCAGGTTGACACCGTTGATGATCAGCTCGCTGCCTTCGCCCTTGAGAGTAATGAAGCCCTGCAGACGACTGACGGCGCCGCCTGTTGTCATGTTGAAGAGATTGAGTTTCGACCGCGCACCGACCTCGTACTTGGCTGAAGTGATGTTAACGGCGTCCCTGGCATCGCGCATCAGGCGAATGGTGGACAGCGCAGCGTCATCACCGAGGGAGACGACCACGGCGTCATTGGCCTGATAGCCTGAGGCACCATCGGCTGCGATCGCGCTTTCGATCAAAGTCGCCTGCGCGCCGTTCCCTACCGAAAGATGCGAGCGGCTGGCACGCGATGCTTGCGATGCTGTCGCGATGTGAATGATCTGCAGCGGGTTCGAGAGCTTTGCACCATCCGCCACGGAGATCAGGACACCATCGGTCGCAAGCGCCCCGTTCAAGATGACCATGGCATCGTTGACGGTCGTTTCCAGCAGCCGCTCGCTGCCGGCGCTCTGCAGCGCCTCGCGCAGCGTGTGAACCTTGACACCATCCTCGGAGGCCGAAATATCCGAGAGCTCCGCCACGAACACGCCGTCGACCAGCACCAGCTTCCGAGCACCGTCGACGGCAACAGAAGCCAGCACGGCTTTGGCCCGCGCCAGCGCCGCCGCGTCCGGCGCGCCTGCCAGCGGCAGCACCTCGCGCATCAGCACACGAAGATCGGTGTACTTCCATTCCTCGATACGACGGTGCGGCAGGCCGGTGCGCTCGAAAGCCGCGAAGGCTTCGCGCCGGATATCAGCCACCTTGCCGATGCCGGGCAGACGGCCCAAAGCGGCAGAGAGCAAGCTGCTCGCCGCCGGACCGCTGTCGTTTTTGACCAAAGCTACGTTCATCACAGATCCATTCACGCAGCGATCAGGCCGCGTCTTCGAACTGGGCGTAACCGGACGCCTCGAGCTCCAGCGCGAGCTCCTTGCCGCCGCTCTTCACGACGCGGCCCTTCGACATCACGTGAACGACGTCGGGCACGATGTAGTTCAGCAGCCGCTGATAGTGGGTGATCACGATCATCGAGCGCTCCGGCGAGCGCAGCGCGTTGACGCCGTCGGCGGCGATGCGCAGGGCATCGATGTCGAGACCGGAATCCATCTCGTCGAGGATGCAGAGCGACGGCTGGAACAGCGCCATCTGCAGCACCTCGTTGCGCTTCTTCTCGCCGCCGGAAAAGCCGACATTGACGCCGCGCTTGAGCATGTCCTGCGGAATGCTGAGCGATTTCGAGATCTCGCGCACCTTCCTGAGGAAATCCGGCGTCGAATACTCCTCCTCGCCGCGCGCCTTGCGCTGCGCGTTGAGCGCGGTGCGCAGGAACGTCATGGTCGCGACGCCTGGAATCTCGACCGGATACTGGAACGCCAGGAACACGCCCTTGGCGGCGCGCTCGTCCGGCGCCATCGCCAGGAGATCCTCGCCCTTGAACAGGATCTCGCCGCCGGTGACCTCATAGCCCGGCTTGCCGGCGATGACATGGGAGAGCGTCGACTTGCCGGAGCCGTTCGGCCCCATGATGGCGTGCACCTTGCCGGCGTCGATCGAAAGCGTCAGGCCGTGGAGAATCTCGCGCTCCTCGACGCGGACCTGCAGATTGTTGATTTCGAGTAGTGCCATAATCTGTTTCCGCTCAACGCTTGCCCTGGAGCAACCGATCGATCGGGTCCGAGGGCGGATGATGTTGATGTCAGCAAGAGCGGGCCGCGCCGCGGACCCGCTCCCATGTGGTCTTAGCCGACCGATCCTTCGAGGCTGATCGAGATCAGCTTCTGCGCCTCGACCGCGAACTCCATCGGCAGCTGCTGCAGCACGTCCTTGACGAAGCCGTTGACGACGAGGCCGACCGCCTCCTCCTGCGAAAGGCCGCGCTGGACGCAGTAGAACAGCACGTCCTCGGAGATCTTGGACGTCGTCGCCTCGTGCTCGAAAGTGGCCGAGGAATTCTTGGCCTCGATATAGGGCACGGTGTGCGCGCCGCACTTGTCGCCGATCAGCAGCGAATCGCAGGCGGTGAAGTTGCGCGCGTTGGACGCCTTGCGATGCGCCGTCACCAGGCCGCGATAGGTGTTCTGCGAGCGGCCTGCGGCGATGCCCTTGGAGATGATCCGGCTGGTCGTGTTCTTGCCGAGATGGATCATCTTGGTGCCGCTATCGACCTGCTGATAGCCATTCGAGATCGCGATCGAATAGAATTCACCACGGGAATTGTCGCCGCGCAGGATGCAGCTCGGATATTTCCAGGTGATCGCCGATCCCGTCTCGACCTGGGTCCAGGAGATCTTGGAATTGTCGCCGCGGCAGTCGCCACGCTTGGTGACAAAATTATAGATGCCGCCCTTGCCTTCCGAATTGCCCGGATACCAGTTCTGCACCGTCGAGTACTTGATCTCGGCGTCATCGTGCGCGACCAGCTCGACCACGGCCGCGTGCAGCTGGTTCTCGTCGCGCTGCGGCGCGGTGCAGCCCTCGAGATAGGAAACGTAGGCGCCCTTGTCGGCGATGATCAGCGTGCGCTCGAACTGGCCGGTGTTGCGCTCGTTGATGCGGAAGTAGGTCGACAGCTCCATCGGGCAGCGCACGCCCGGCGGCACGTAGACGAACGAACCGTCGGAGAACACCGCCGAATTCAGCGTCGCATAGAAATTGTCCGAGGTCGGCACCACGCTGCCGAGATATTTCTGCACCAGCTCGGGATGCTCGCGGATGGCTTCCGAGATCGGCATGAAGATCACGCCGGCCTTCCTCAGTTCCTCCTTGAACGTGGTCGCGACCGACACCGAATCGAACACGGCATCGACCGCGATCTTGCGCGTCTCGGGGCTGCCAGCGCCGGGCACCGGCTCGACGCCTTCGAGGATCGCAACCTCGCGCAGGGGAATGCCGAGCTTCTCATAGGTCTTCAGGATCTCAGGATCGATCTCGTCGATCGAGGAGAGCTGCTTCTTCGGCTTCGGCGCCGAGTAGTAGTAGAGATCCTGGAAATCGATCTTGGGATAGTCGACGCGCGCCCAGGTCGGCTCGGTCATGGTCAGCCAGCGGCGATAGGCCTCGAGGCGCCATTCGAGCATCCAGGCGGGCTCGTTCTTCTTGCCCGAGATGAAGCGGACGGTGTCTTCGGAAAGCCCCTTCGGAGCCTTCTCGGATTCGATGACAGTCTCGAACCCATAGCGATATTGGTCGACGTCGATCCGCCTGACGCGGTCGACCGTCTCTTGTACGGCTGGCATTCCATCCTCCGCTCGCGGTTTCAAGGACCGCGGTGGACATCTTCTGGAACCGTCTTACGACGTTTCCTCGACGAAATCACGCCCTTAGAATCGCTCAAGCACGGTTTCGTCGCCTCCTTTAAGTAGGGTCAACGACAGCTTTCGCCAAGCCTGGACGCAACGATCGACCTCCGCCTCCGTGGTGGACCAGCCCAGACTGAGGCGCACCGCTCCCTGGGCCGCTGCGGAACTGGCGCCCATCGCTTCCAGCACATGGGACGGCTGGACCTTGCCGGACGAGCACGCCGAGCCGGAAGACACCGCGATCCCTTCGAGATCGAAGCCGATCACGGCCGTCTCGGCCTTGAGCCCCGGTGCGGTGAACAGCGTCGTGTTCGGAAGCCGCGCCGCTTCGGACGAAAATACCGTTACGCCAGCGGTCTGACGAAGGCCCGCTTCCAGCCGGTCGCGCAGCGCCGTGATCCGGGTCAGGTCTACCTCGCGCGAAGCCAGGGCAGCGCCGGCCGCGGCGCCAAATCCGGCAATTCCGGCCACGTTTTCGGTTCCAGCCCGGCGACCGCGCTCCTGGCCACCACCGCGGAGAACCGGAATCGGCTCCTCCACGCCGGCGCCCAGGACCAGAGCGCCGACGCCCTTGGGTCCGCCGATCTTGTGCGCAGAGATGGTCACAAGGTCCGCGCCCATCTGCTTGATATCGAGGGGTATTTTCCCGAATGCCTGGATCGAATCGACGTGCAGCACGCCGCCCGCTTGGTGCACCATCTCGGCGACTTTCGAAACCGGTTGAAGCACCCCGGTCTCGTTGTTGGCGGCCATGACGGACACCAGCGCCGGCGGCCCGCCGGCCAGCAGGGCTTCCAGGCGGCCGAGATCGACCACGCCGGAGGAGTCGACAGGGATCGTCTGCACCGCTGATGGCGCGAACCGGCCGCCGGCCAGCACCGAGGCATGCTCGACCGCAGACACCAGCAGCCGCTCGACCGGGCCGGCCGGCGCGCGCAGGCCTGGGCTCAAGGCGAGCACATTGGCCTCGGTTCCGCCCGAGGTGAACACCACGCGGCGCGCGACGGTGCCGAGCCCCCGGGCGATCACCTCGCGGGCCTCCTCGGTCAGCCGCCGCGCCTTGCGGCCTTCGGCGTGAACCGACGAGGGATTGCCGACCAGATCCATGGCGGCGAGAATCGCCGCGCGCGCTTGCGGTCGCAGCGGGGTCGTCGCATTCCAGTCGAGATAGATCCTGTCGGCCATGGCTCGTTCTTATCAACTCGGGACACGAACGACCATCGCTCGCCCGCGCCATGATGATGCGCGACGGCCAGCGTGATATCGTCGGGCGCGAGATTGAGATAGCGGGTCCGGTGCCATGAACAAGCTTGTCGGCTCGATGCTGCGTCCGAATGATCGTACCTTCTACGCGATCATGGCCGGGCTCTCGCTCGGCATCGGCGTCGTCAACGCCCTTTCCGCCGCCCACGATGCCGTCAGGCGGGGCGCGGCCTATGATCTGGAAAAGCAGTTGCTGTGGGAAATGACGAGCATTGTCGTCATCATCCTGCTGGCGCCGCTGCTGGTCGCCACCGTTCGTTCCATCCGGCTGGGCCCGGCTGCCATGGCACGTCACATCGCGCTCACAATTGCTGCCGTCGTCGCGTTCTCTGCGCTTCACATGATCGGCATGGTGACGCTGCGCAAGCTGCTGATGTGGACCGCGGGCGGCGCGTACGACTTCCAGCTCTCGCTGGCCACCATCGTGTACGAGTTCCGCAAGGACGTCATGACGGCGCTCCTCATCGGTGGCACGCTCTGGCTGTACGACGGCTATCGCGCGAGCGCTGTCCGAGAGCCGACACGGCGATCCGAGCCTCCTGCCCCTGCCACGCTCTGGCTGCGCGACGGCCCGAGCCGCATCCGCATCTCGCCGGCCGACATCCTGTGGGTCGCCGCGGCCGGCAACTACGTCGAATATGCCATGGCCGACGGCAGGCGGCATCTCATCCGCGGCACCTTGTCGGCCGCCGAGGTCGAGCTCGCCCGCTTCGCGCTCGTCCGCATCCACCGCGGCCGGCTGGTCAACATGGCCCGGGTCGCCGCGCTTTCGGTCCTGCCAACGGGCGATTTCGGCCTGACCTTCGACAACGGACAATCCGTGCAGGGCAGCCGCCGCTATCGCAGCGCCGTTGCGCAGCTGGAGCAGACGGCGTCGCTGCGCTGAACGGCCGGGCTGCAGACGAAAACGCCAGTATTTTCATAGAATTGCAGGCGCATTCGGATGACGTTCCGCGGCCGCTTCGCCCCGCCGCTGTATCGGCGGCCCGGTCTGCATCCCTGCCGCAGCCGCCTTGCCGGGCGTTGAAAATCCTTGCTTTTTGCCCCGCGCTCCATGCTAGAAGGCCAACTTCCAGTCACGCCAGCGCTGCTCCGTCCAAGCGAACGGATGGCGCTCGATCACCACTTTTCCTGCTGATGTCCGCTGCTGATATCTTCGGCGAGGCGCCAGATGAAGCATGGACGAAGTCGGTCGACGCTCTGCCAAGGATTCTCTGATGCCTGAAGTCATCTTCAACGGTCCGGCCGGCCGCCTCGAAGGCCGTTACCATCCGGCGAAGCAGAAGAACGCGCCGATCGCGATGATCCTGCATCCGCATCCGCAGTTCCACGGCACGATGAACCATCAGATCGTGTACCAGTGCTACTATGCCTTCGCGCATCGCGGCTTCTCGGTGCTGCGCTTCAATTTCCGCGGCGTCGGCCGCAGCCAGGGCTCGTTCGACCACGGCACCGGCGAGCTGTCGGATGCGGCGTCCGCGCTCGATTGGGCGCAGACCATCAACCCCGAGGCACGCGCCTGCTGGGTCGCCGGCTTCTCGTTCGGCGCCTGGATCGGCATGCAGCTTTTGATGCGCCGCCCGGAGGTCGAGGGCTTCATCTCGATCGCGCCGCCCGCCAATCTCTACGACTTCTCGTTCCTCGCGCCCTGCCCGTCCTCCGGGCTGATCGTGCATGGCGAGCGCGACGCGGTGGTGCCGCCCAAGGACGTCAACACGCTGGTCGAGAAGCTGAAGACGCAGAAGGGCATCGTGATCGACCAGCAGGTCATCCCCGGCGCCAACCACTTCTTCGACGGCAAGCTCGAGCCACTGATGGAAACCATCACCGCCTATCTCGACATGCGCCTCGCCAATGTGAGGTGAGGTCGGTACGTCGCTGCAAAGCCCTCGATCTGTAGGGTGGGCAAAGGCGCGTCCGACACTCCGTCAACGCGGATGGTCGCAACGCGCCGTGCCCACCATCTTCATTTGGCGGCTCGGAGACGATGGTGGGCACGCCTGCGGCTTTGCCCACCCTACGAACTACGAACTGTCGCCACATCCTCCGCCGTCATCACCCACGCAGGCGGGTGATCCAGTACGCCGCGGCTTCTCAGTTCGTCACCGGCGTCTCGGAATACTTGATCGTCCGCCTGCGCGGACGATGACGCTGTGAGTGGAGCCGGCACCTTCCATGACAACGTCGTGCCTCTCTACGCCGCCTGCTTCAACAAATACGCATCGTGCCGCGCGAGGAACGCGCGCAGCAGCTGCGGATAGTCGGCGCTGACCGCCGTCCTCACGCTCGGCCGCTGCGCGAGTTGATCGCGCCACGCCCGAACCTTCGGCGTGGACGCAAAGATGCCGAGATCACCGTACGCATCGAACACATCGAAGTAGCGGAAGATCGGCGCGAACACGGCGTCGACCAGGCTGAAACGCGCGCCGGCAAAATACGGCCCCTCGCCCAGCGCATCCTCGACGCGAGCAAACTTCGCCGTCAACGCCTCGCGCTTGGCCGCGAACAATGCGGCATCCTGCGTCGTCTCCAGGCCCCAGAGATCGCCGAGGATCGCAGAGCCGAACTCCATCCAGGCCCGATGCTGCGCGCGGACCAGCGCGTCCTCGGGATGCAGCCTCACAGCCGGCTGCGTGTCCTCGATGTACTCGCAGATCACGTTGCTCTCGAACAGCGCGACTTCGCCCTGGCCTAAGGGTACCACCAGCACCAGCACCGGCACCTTGCCGAGCGGCGAGATCTTCAGGAACCAGTCGGGCTTGTTGGCGAGATCGATGTCGATCCGCTCGAATGCGACGCCCTTCTCGGTGAGCGCAATGACGGCGCGTTGCACATAGGGGCAGAGCTTGTGGCTGATCAGCTTCAGGACAGGCGCCATGACATCCTCGACAGTTTGATGCAGATGCATCAAACTAGATGCACGCGCATCGAACTGTCAAGGTTCATGCAATTGCATGAATCAAGGGCGAGCAATCACCCCGCCGGTCATCGGAAACGGCACGCCTGTGGTGGTGGGATAGCTCAGCGGCAGGCCCTTCATGCCGCGGACCGCCA
The DNA here is from genome assembly GCF_032381235.1 of Bradyrhizobium sp. SZCCHNR1053. Classification (NCBI taxonomy): domain Bacteria; kingdom Pseudomonadati; phylum Pseudomonadota; class Alphaproteobacteria; order Hyphomicrobiales; family Nitrobacteraceae; genus Bradyrhizobium; species Bradyrhizobium sp. SZCCHNR1053. The sequence continues at coordinate 148,528 of NZ_JAUHJM010000001.1, read as the reverse complement.
GGAAGCCGAACGCCTGGGCCTCGATGGCGTCCGCCGACCAGCCCAGCGCATCGGCCGATTCGACGCTCGCCGGCGCGACACGCTCGCGCAGCATCCGCATCATGGTATGGTTGCGGGCGCCGCCGCCGCAGACGATCCAGCTCGCCGGCGGCTTCGGCAGCAGCGGGATGATGCGGGCAATCGCTGCGGCCGTGAACGCCGTCAGGGTCGCGGCCCCGTCCGCCGGCTTCACATCGCCCAGCTTCAGCGCGGCAAAATCGTTGCGGTCGAGAGATTTCGGCGGCGGCAGCGCGAAAAAGGGCATTTCCAGCGCGCTGGTGATCCAGGCCTCGTCCGGGTTGCCCTGCTCCGCCACGCGGCCATCCTGATCGAATGCTTGGCCCGTGGTCCGGTGCATGAAGTCGTCGAGCAGCGCATTACCGGGACCGGTGTCGCAGGCGATCAGCACGTCGTCGCCGTCGATATAGGTGATGTTGGAGACGCCGCCGATATTGACGACGGCGATCGGCCCCGCGCGCGACAGCGATTGCGCCAGGGCGCGGTGATAGACCGGCACGAACGGCGCGCCCTGCCCGCCGAAATCGACGTCGGCAGCGCGGAAATCGTGCATCACCGGGATATGGACGGACTTGGCGAGCGCGGCCGCGTCGCCGATCTGCACGGTCAGGCGGCGTTCGGGGCGGTGCAGCACAGTCTGGCCGTGAAAGCCGATGATATCGATGTCCTCGGGCTTGAGCCGGTGCTGCGCCAGGAACGCGGCGACCGCCTCGGCATGCGCCACCGTCACGACGCGCTCGGCGTCGCGCACCCGTCCGGGGCGCGCATCGCGCCGCTCGATCTGCACCGCATCGGCGAGCGCCTCGCGCAGCAGGCTGCGCTCCGCGGCGCTATAGGCCCGGTAGCCCGAGGGACCGAGGCTCTTGATCTGCCGCCCATCGGTCTCGATGAGGGCCACGTCCACCCCGTCGAGCGAGGTGCCACTCATGAGGCCAAGTGCGGTCAGAATCATTGCAGTCGAACCTAAAAACCCTGCCCTGCTTGCCAAGTACGGCCGATTTGAGGTCCCGCCCAGGCCGTGCACATGCTTGTACAAGCCCGGCGCATCTTATAATGCCACAACGCCCGTATCCGTGGCATGTGCCCCCCGCACGTCCCCGCGACAAGCGGTCAATACCGTAAACAAATGCTCAGAGTCGCCGACAATGACTGGCTTCAAGTCTGATTTCCTGAACGTGCTGCAGAGCCGCGGGTTCATTCATCAGTGCTCGGATTTCGAGGGGCTGGATGCCCTCGCCGCCAAGGGCCAGGCGACCGCCTATGTCGGCTATGACTGCACCGCACGCTCGCTGCACATCGGCAACTTCCTGACCATGATGATGCTGTACTGGCTGCAGCAGACCGGGAACAAGCCGATCACCCTGATGGGCGGCGGTACGACGATGGTCGGCGATCCCTCCGGCAAGGACGAGACCCGGGCGATGCGCACGGTCGAGGAGATCGAGGCCAACAAGGCGTCGATCCGCGGCGTGTTCGCCAAGGTGCTGCGCTACGGCGATGGCGCGACCGACGCCATCATGCTCGACAATGCCGAATGGCTGACGCAGCTGAAATGGATCGAGATGCTGCGCGACATCGGCCGGCACTTCTCGGTCAACCGCATGCTGACCATGGATTCGGTCAAGCTGCGGCTCGAGCGCGAGCAGGAGATGAGCTTCATCGAGTTCAACTACATGGTCTGCCAGGCCTACGACTTCGTCGAGCTGGCGCGGCGCACCGGCTGCCGGCTGCAGATGGGCGGCTCCGATCAGTGGGGCAACATCGTCAACGGCGTCGAGCTCGGCCGCCGCATGGGCACCGAGCAGCTGTTCGCGCTGACCACGCCGCTCTTGACCACCGCGTCCGGCGCCAAGATGGGCAAGACCGCGCAGGGCGCGATCTGGCTCAATGCCGACCAGTGCAGCCCGTATGATTTCTGGCAGTACTGGCGCAACACCGAGGACGCCGACGTCGTCAAGTTCCTCAAGCTGTTCACCACGCTGCCGCTGTCCGAAATCGAGAAGCTCGCTGCACTGCAGGGCGCCGAGATCAACGAGGCCAAGAAGGCACTGGCCGATGCGGCCACCACCTTGCTGCATGGCGAAGAGGCGGCGCGCACCGCTGCCGAGACCGCCCGCCGCACCTTCGAGGAAGGCGCCATCGCCGAGAACCTGCCGACGGTCGAGGTGCCGCAGGCCGAGCTCGACGCTGGCCTTGGCGTGCTCAACGCCTTCGTCAAGGCCGGCCTCGTGGCTTCCAACGGCGAGGCGCGGCGGCAGATCAAGGGCGGTGGCCTGCGCGTCAACGACGTTGCGGTCACCGACGAGAAGATGGCGCTGACGCCGGCGGCGCTGACCAGCGAGGGCGTGATCAAGCTGTCGCTGGGCAAGAAGCGCCACGTGCTGGTCAAGCCTGCATAGCCGCATTCCTTTTTGCCTGCTTGTCAGGGAAGGCCGAAAGGCGCTCCCTGACGGCATGACGATCAGCGCGCCGCGAGAGCCTGCGCAAGCCGAGGAAACCCCGACAGCTCCACCACGAGTGCGCATGGCGTTCGTGGTGCTGGGTCTCTGCTTTGCGCTGTCGGTGATCGGCCGCGGGCTGGGAGAAAGCTTCACCGTCTTTCTCAAGCCGATCTCCGACAGCTTCGGCTGGGATCGTTCCGAGGTCGTCTCGATCTATTCGCTGACGGCGCTCGCCGGCGGCCTCGCCGCTCCGCTGATCGGGCGGCTGTTCGACCACTCCGGACCACGCGCCGTCTATGCGCTCGGCCTCCTGCTGCTTGGTTCAGCCTTCACGGCCGCCGCGCACGCGCAGGCGCTGTGGCAATTCCAGATCAGCATCGGCCTGTGCGTCGGCATCGGCATCGCGCTGATCGGCAACGTCCCCAACTCGATCCTGCTGGGCCGCTGGTTCGGCAAGAAGCTGCCGACCGCGATGGCGATGATCTATTCCGCCACCGGCGCCGGCGTGCTGATCCTGCTGCCGGGCTCACAACTGCTGATCGACGCGATCGGGTGGCGCAGCACATATCAGGCGTTCGGCGCCGCCGCCTTCATTCTGCTGGTGCCGCTGGCGCTGCTGCCCTGGCGGCTGTTTGCCGCCGGCGCGCCCCACATCACCAGGCCCGTCGCCGACGAGCTCGCCGACGATGCCTGGACCTTGTCGCGGGCGCTACGTCATCACGCCTTCTGGGCGTTGTTCTCGACCTTCTTCTTCACCGCCGTTGGCATGTATGCGATCGCGCCGCAGGTCGTCGCCTATCTGATCGACGCCGGCTTCGCGCCGCTGCAGGCCGCCACCGCCTGGGGCTTCTCGGGCGTGGTGCTGCTGTTCGGCATGCTCGGCGTCTCGGCCCTCGATGGGCTGATCGGCCGACGGCCGTCGGTGCTGTTCTCCTACGCCGTATCGATCGCAGGAATCCTGATGCTGTGGGCGTTGCAATTCTCGCCGAACATCTTCCTGCTCACCGGCTTCGTCGTCTGCTTCGGCAGCATGATCGGCTCGCGCGGACCGCTCCTGTCGGCCACCGCGATGAAGATCTTCCGCGGCAAGCGGCTCGGCACCATCTACGGCACCATCACGATCGGCAGCGGGCTCGGATCCGCGCTGGGATCGTGGAGCGGCGGCGTCATCCACGATCTCACCCACGGCTACGATGCCGTCATTCTGCTCGCGCTCGTGAGCGTCGTCATCGGGATGATCCCGTTCCTCGTGGTTCCTGCCCTCCGCACGTAGTTGCGGTCGGGCCATCCGCGCACGATGTGCTGGGACGCGCCTGATTGCCGCGTCAGTCCACATAATGGACTCGGCTCGACAGATTCGCATTCATGATTAGTAAGCAGCTTGATGATAGTTGTTCCGGCAACAACAACGAAGAGGACGCCGTGACACTGCTCAGCCGCATGAAGTTCCGCACCAAGCTTGCAAGCATGGTGATCCTTGCGATCGCGACGGTGATCGCGATCGTGGCCGTCTCCGGTTGGCTCAGCCGCGCGCGCATGCTGGAGGACCGCATCACCCAGATGCATACGGCGGTCGACCTCGTCTACGGCCTCGCGGAGACGCTGCAGACGGAGGTCGCGGCAGGAAAGATGTCGGTGGAGGAGGCCAAGAACAAGTTCCGCTATCTTGCGCGACGGATGACGTTCAACAACGGCCAGGGATATCCGATCGCCTACAACGCGTCCGATTCGGCGCTTCTTCTGAACGCCGCCAACGAGAAGCTGGAAGGCAAGATCCTCGGCACCAAGGACGCCAACGGCGTCATGATCGCCGATGCGCAGATCAAGGCTGCGCAGCAGAAACCCGAAGGCAGCACGACGTCCTATCTCTATCCCCGGCCCGGCCAGACCGAGCCGCTCAGGAAGGTCGTCTTCGTCCGCAGCTTCGCGCCGTGGAACATCGTCATGAGCTACGGGCTCTATGTCGACGACATCGAGGCGGATGTCTATGCACTGCTGATGCGGCTCGCGGGGATCGGCGCGGCGCTGCTTGTGCTGCTCGGCCTCCTGTCCTTCCTGATCTCGCACAACGTGGTCGGCGGGCTGCATCGGCTGAAGGATCGCATGCAGGATATCGCCGGCGGGCGGCTCGAGCAGCCGGTGGCCGAGACCGAGCGTGGCGACGAGATCGGCCGCATGGCCGAGACCCTGGAGGTGCTGCGCAAGACGGCGATCACCGCGCGCATGCTGGAGCAGGAGCAGGCCGCATCCAAGCAGCGCAGCGAAGCGGACAAGCGCGACGCGCTGATTGCGATGGCCGACCGCTTCGATGCCTCCGTCGGCCAGCTCGTCGCCCTGATGGCGTCCGGCGCCGGAGAGCTCGAGGCGACGGCAAAATCGATGACCGGCACGGCAGAGAGCACCAATGCGCGCGCCACCGCCGTCAGCTCCGCGGCGACGGAAGCGAGCTCGCGCGTGCAGACGGTCGCCACCGCTGCGGAGGAGCTGACCTCGTCGATCACCGAGATCAGCCGTCAGGTCGCCCAATCCGCCGAGGTCACCGGACGCGCCGTCGAAAGCGCGCGCCACACCGACGGGATCGTTCGCGCACTGGCCGACGGCGCCAAGCAGATCGAGCACGTTGCCGAGTTGATCTCCAGCATCGCGGGCCAGACCAACCTGCTGGCGCTCAACGCCACGATCGAGGCCGCGCGCGCCGGCGAAGCCGGCCGCGGCTTCGCCGTGGTCGCAGCGGAGGTGAAGAGCCTGGCCAGCCAGACCGCGCAGGCCACGCAGGAGATCGGCGACCGCATCGCCCAGATCCAGAACGCGACCAGGGAAGCGGTCGGCGCGCTCGACGGCATCACCCTGACCATCGAGGAGGTGTCGGCGATCGCCGCGACGATCGGATCGGCGATCGAGGAGCAGGGAACCGCCACGGCGGAGATCGCGCGCAACGTCACCCAGACGGCGCAGGCCACCCGCGAGGTCACCGCCAACATCGGCGGCGTCTCGACGGCGGCCAATGAGACCGGAAGCGCCGCCGGCCACGTGCTGATCGCCGCCGGCAACCTCTCCAAGCAGGCCGAGCAGCTCTCCCGCGAGGTCGACACCTTCCTTGCGGGCGTCAGAGCCGCCTGACCGCTTCGATCCGCCACAACGGCGTCGCCAAACGCTGACGCGGCCAGCGGCGTCAATTGTTCGGCGGCAGCTCCGCCGGCGGGTATTGCTGCCTGCCGGTGTTGAAGTCCATGATCTTGCGCGTCACGCCCGGCAGCATGGCCGAGATCGGATTGATGCGCACCACCGGCTGGCTCGGCGTGCCGACGACCTCGTAGGTCACGCCGAACAGCCCCTCATTGCTGCCGCCGAGGAACAGGCCGACGATCGGGATCTGGTTGAACATGTTGTTCAGCCCGTACAGCGGCACGATCGTGCCCGAAGCCCGGACCTGGTTGACGTTGTAGTCGATGCTGCCCTCGATGGTCAGGCCGAGCGTCGGTCCCTTGACCACGCCGTCGCGGATCGAGAGCAGCCCGTTCTGCCGCGTGAACTCCGCGCGCAGCATGGTGAAGGCGATGCCTTGCGAGGCGCCCTGTGCGGCGCCTGAGGCAGCGCGATCCAGCGCCTGCTCACCCCTGACGGTGAAGTTGCGAACGATCGCCAGGCCCTCCTTGGGGCTGGTGTCGGCCGTCGGCGGCTCCATCGCAAGCTCCAGCTCGCCGCCTGCCATCTTGGAATAGGTGTCGGCGAACCGCAGCAGCGCGCCGGCATCATTGGTCACCAGATAGATCACCTCGCGGCCCTGGCGGCGTGCCCGCGGATCGGCGCTGGGCGCCTCGCGGCCGATGCGCAGGTCGGCCGTCACCGGCGTGTCGCGGCCGACCTTTCCGCTCAGATTGAAGCTCTTGAAGGCACCGCCGCGCCTGGAGAGCTTGACGTCGACGCTGCGCAGCGCCTCGCCGTTGAAGCCGGCGACGGCGCCAAGCTTGACCTCGGCGTCGAAGTCGAGGTTCGAGCGCGCCTTGTTCTTGTCGGCGTCCTTGTTGGTGCCCGAGATCGCCGACTTCAGGAAGCCGCGGCCGTCGAACACGTCGCCACGCATCGACAGCTTCAGCACGCCGTCCTGGCCGCGCTCGGCCTTGAGCTGCGTCTTGTCGCCTTCCGACGGCGAATAGGTCGGGAAGTTGGCGTTCATCAGGTCGCCGTTCTGGTCGACTTCCAGCGAGCCCTTGATGGAGACGCCGCCGCCTTCGATGCTGATGTCCTCGAAGCGTGTCGATTGCTGCTTGGCGACAACGTTGAAGGTGGCCTTCCCCGATTTGCCCGGATTCTTCACCCAGCCCGGCAGCAGGTTGTCGAGCTTGAGCTGGGTCAGATCGGCCTCGACGCCGATGCGGCTGTCGCGATCGCTGGAGCCCGCGATCTTGCCATTGAGCTTGAGCGGCACGTTGCCGGTGATCGCGGTGCCCAGATCCATGCCGAGCCGGGCCCGGCTGGCATCGTCGAGGATCGCCTGCATCTTGATGTCGGCGTCGCCCTCGGTCGGCTTGCGATAGTCGAGCGTGGCCGGCTGGCCGTTGATCTTGACGTCGCCCTTCACCTGATAGCCGGCGGTGTTGGCCACGATCTTGAGCGTGTTGGCCTCGAGCTTCTGGTTCATCACCAGCTTGTCGGCGGCAAAGCCGTTGAGATCGGCCGTGACCGCGTAACTGGTGTCGGCCTTGGTCAGTTCGCCCTTGACCGGCATCGCGAGATTGACGCTGGCCTGGAACGTTCCCTTGGTCTGGTTGGGATCGATCGGCATCGACGACAGATCGTTGAGCCGGTCGGAGGCGAGGATCTCGGCGGCAGCGGCGACCTGACCTTCGACGCGCATGCGTACCCGCGACGGCGACGGCTTCGGCGCCATGTCCGGCACTTCGAACACGACGTCGGAGAAGTTGAGCTTGCGTCCGGCCGGCGTATCCGCGACGCCCTGCCCGATCGTCACCGTCGCGGTGCGGCCGGTGACATGCGCCTTCACGTCGGCATCGCGCACCGACGGCAGGCCGTCGACCGGATGCACGGTGACATTGGTGGCGACGATGTTGACGTCGAGACCATCGTCGGGAATCGGCGGCCCCTTGCGCGGCAGGTTGCGCGTCGGCGAATTGACCGCGACATCGATCCGCTGCACCGAGCCGCGTTCGATGCGCTCGATGATCCAGGCCCGCACCTCCGGCACGATCAGCGCCGGCCAGATCCGCTTCATCGCCAGCGCGGGCATCGGCGTCGCCGCGAAGCCGAGCTTCAGCCGCGGCTCGCCGGCATATTCGACGCTGCCGGTGCCGGCGACGCCGATCTCGCCGTTGGACACCTCGGCCTGCGTCAGCAGCACGCGCTTGCCCTCGGTGTCGAAGCGGAAGTTGATCGAGATGCGGTTGAAGATCAGCGGCGGCTCGTTTTCGATGGCGCCGAGCAGAATGGTGCCGCCGTTGAGACCCAGCCGCCAGTCGTTTGCGGTGTCGTTCGGCGGCTCGAGATTGGCGTTGAGCGTGACGCGGTTGGCGCCCGAGATCACCTTCAACGGCGCGATCAGCACGCGGCGCCCGGCGTCCCATTCCATGCTGATCTCGGCGGAATCGATCGCCATCGGATAGTCGGGCGTATCGGTGTCGATGATCTTGCCCGCGCCGATGTTGATCTTGCCGCGCAGATAGGTCGGCAGCCCGTCGCGCGCGAGCTCGCCCTTGATCTCGCCGCTCATGGGCAGGTCCGCCATGTAGGTGAGATCCTTGAGCCGCATCGCCAGCAGGATGTTGCTGGTGGAGACCTTGTCGGCCTTGATGTCGACCGTGCGCACGCCGTTGGCCTGCGGCCCGACCAGGATGCGCAGCTGCCACGGCTTGGCGCCCTCTTCGCCGAGGCTCAGCGCCACCCCGCCGCCGGACGGCCGGCGCAGGCTGAGGCTGATGTTCTCGAACGTCCATTTGTTGCCGCGCTGCTGGTCGTCGACGACCAGCACGCCGTTCTTCAACCCGATCTCGTTCAGGTTCTGGCCATCGAGCCCGGTCAGGCTGAGGCTGTCGAGCCAGTCGAGGCCGGCCAGCAGGCCGTTCTGGGGAGCGGCCGGCGCGGCAGTCGCAGGCAAAGTCGAAGTGGTCGGTGCTGACGGCTGCGAGCCGGCCTGCGGTCCCGGCGCATTGGGCGGTGGCGCGGCCTGTCCCGGCCGCGGGAATGTCGGCGGCAGGCCGGCGTCGCGCTTGGAGGCGACGCCCGTCGCCAGCGGCTTGTTGGTCTCACCCGTCGATACGGTGACGGTGCCGTCCGGCGTGATGCGGATCGCAAGCTCGGCGTCGACCAGCTTGAGGCTCTCGGCGCGCAGCTGGCCCATCAGCAGCGCAGCGCCGGACAGCCGCACCTCGGCCTTGGGCGCGCTGGCGACGATGGCGTGATCCTGATCGCGCACGATGATATCGCGGATCCGGACCGCGATCCGGATCCGGCCGGCGCGCTCGATCTGGGTGCCGCCGACCTCGACGGTGTTGCCGTGGCCGATATTGTCCTCGATCGCCGCCGCGAGCCACGGCGTCGCCAGATCGAGGCTGATCGGGCCCGCACCCAGCCGCAGCCACAGGCCGGCGAAGCCGAGCCCCACGAGCAGCATCAGCGATGCCAAGGTGACGACGACCCGCTTGACCATGCGGCCGCCCGGCACACGCGGGCGCGATCCGCCGAATCGACCGGTGCTCTCGCCCGAATCGGACCGCGACAACAGGCGGCGGGCGCGCTGCCCAGCCCTCTCGTCGGGCTCGGCGGCGGCCTCGTACTGGTCGGCCACATCCCAGTCGGCCTCATCCCACTGTTGGCCCTGGGTGTCCGCTTGCAGATGGGGCCGGTGGGGTGATGTCTGTCTTGCCATTGCCTCTCGGTGCCGGCCCCTCGTGTCCGAAACATTTCGTGTCAATCTGGCCTCGGCCAGGTTGGTCGCCGGTGTAGCCCCGCCCGTTCACGCAGCGCGCGTGCTCACTGCCGGCAGGGCCCGATCCCCCAATGATCCCGTCACGCTTCGGCGGGAGCTGTCAACACGCCTGCCGGCGGTACGCCGGCGGCGCGGACGACGCGCGAAATCCCCGTCACCATACCCCACCGCCGTCAGGTTTGCCCACCTGCTCGCGCCAGCGGACCGGCGCCGCTCCACCGCCGGACGAAATTTTTGGTGGAGCGTCTGATCCGGACGGTACGAGAGTCGTCATTGCACTGTGCTCGACTGCGCTGGTGCTCACGCCTGCTGGTAGCCATGATCTTCTCTTCATCGCAAGAGGCGTGATCCCCTGCGCGCCGCGAAGCACGGATGCCAGATCGATCCCGGGACACCGGACAAGAACCGAGATACTTTCATTTTTGAGCCGCCGAAAGCGACGAAAGGAAGGCGTATGTCAAAGGAATCACAAAAGAAATCCTCCAACCCGGCGTCCTACGGGGCGATTGACGGGAACCGGCTCGCCACCGCGGCCAAGAAGGCGACCAAGAAGACGGCCAAACCGGCATTGACGAAAGCCGCCAAGACGACCTCCGCAAAGACCGCGACGACCAAAGCCGCGCCCACCAAAACCGGGGCGGCGAAGGCCAAGCCCGCGACGCCGGCTGCGGCCGGAACGGGCCTCGCCGAGGGCGCCAAGGCGCCCGCCTTCAAGCTGCCGCGCGATGGCGGCGGAACCGTCTCGCTGGCCGACTATGCCGGCCGGAAGCTCGTGCTGTTCTTCTATCCCAAGGCCAATACGCCCGGCTGCACCAAGGAGGCGATCGACTTCACCCGCCTGTCGAAGGACTTCGCCGCCGCCGGCGCCGCCGTGCTCGGCGTCTCCGCCGATTCGGTCAAGGCACAGGACAATTTCCGCGACAAGCACGATCTCGCCGTGCCCCTGATCTCGGACGAGACGCACGAGATGCTGGGGGCCTACGGCGCCTGGGGCGAGAAGTCGCTCTATGGCCGCAAGTTCCTCGGCATCATCCGAAGCACCATCCTGATCGGCGCCGACGGCCGCGTCGCCAAGATGTGGCGCAACGTCAAGGTCGACGGCCACGCCGATGCGGTGCTGGCGGCGACGCGCGCGCTCTGAGAATGCGCCTGACGGCGTTGGCGGAAAATTAACCATGCAGAGGTCAAATCGCTCCCGTAAATGACGCCGCTGGAATGACGATCTCCGGCCGGCGCGGGAGTGCCGATGTCGTATCGTTCCGGCCATCACGCCGAATATCCCCAGCACCATCCTCATGATCGCGGGCACGCCCACCACCATCGGCGTGCACCCGTCAGCCATCCGGCGCAGGTCGCGGCCGCATCGCAGGGCGACTACACGCTGGTGCATGCCGGCAAGCAGGTGCGCATCGGCCCCGTGGTGTTCTGGATCGTGGTCGGCACCGTCAGCCTGCTCGGCCTCTGGTCGGCGGCGACCGCGACCTATTTCGCCTTCCGCGACGACGTGCTGACGCGGCTGATCGCGCGCCAGGCCGAGATGCAATACGCCTATGAGGACCGCATCGCCGAGCTGCGCGCCAAGGTCGACCGCGCCACCAGCCGCCAGCTGCTCGACCAGGAACAGTTCGACCAGAAGCTCGACCAGATTCTGAAGCGCCAGACCGCGCTCGAAGGTCGCGCCACCGCGCTGGGTAGCATGCCCGACGTCACCGGCTCGATCCGTCTGCCGGCGCGCGGACCCGCGGCAACCGAGTCGGCGTCGTCCGCGCCAAAACCGTCGCCGATCAGCGACACCGTGATCTTCACCGCGCCGCCGGACCGCGAGGCCCGGCTCGAATCGCGCAGCCCCGTGATGGCGAATGCGCAGCCGAACCCATCGACCAAGCTCGCCGGCGTCGACAGCGTGCTGACGCGGCTGACGCGCTCGCTCGACCAGGTCGAGGCGCGGCAGATCGCGATGCTGTCCTCGGCCGAGGAGACGCTGGAATCGAAGCTGCGGCGGATGCGCGGCGTCATCACCGACCTCGGCCTCGACATGGGCCAGCTCGAGGCGGCCGCGCCGAAGGGCGGCATGGGCGGCCCGTTCGTGCCGGTCAAGCTCGGCGCCGAATCCGGTCCGTTCGAGCGTCAGCTCTACCGCATCAGCATCACCCGCGCCCAGGTCGAGAAGATGAACCGCGCGCTGTCGCTGGTACCCTATCGCAAGCCGGTCATCGGCGAGGTCGAGTTCACCTCCGGCTTCGGCGTGCGCTCGGATCCGTTCGTCGGCCGCCCCGCGATGCATACCGGTCTCGACTTCCGTGCTGCCACCGGCGATCCGGTTCGCGTGACCGCGAACGGCAAGGTGGTCAATGCCGGCTGGGCCGGCGGCTATGGCCGCATGGTCGAGGTCGATCACGGCAACGGCCTCTCCACCCGCTACGGCCATCTCTCCGAGATCAACGTCAAGATCGGCCAGCAGGTGAAGATCGGCGACATCATCGGCGAGGTCGGCTCGACCGGCCGCTCGACCGGCCCGCATCTGCACTACGAGACCCGCATCGACGGCGAAGCCGTCGACCCGCAGAAATTCTTGCGCGCGGGGATCAGGTTGAGCGCTGGCTGATCAGCCCGCCACCAGCGCATCCAGAAAGCGCGACAGGTCGTCCCACAGTTCGCCCGGCTCCTCGAGTCCGATGCTGAGCCGCACCAATCCTTCCGCGGCATTCCACGGCCGCACCGTGCGGTCGGCGACCACATCCATCGGCGCGATCAGGCTGTGGGTGCCGCCCCAGGAGGCGCCGATCGCGAACAGGCGGACATGGCCGAGCGCCGGATTAATTCGCGCCGTGAACTCCGGCTTGATCACCAGGCTGAACACCGTGCTCGCGGCCTTGAAGTCGCGCGCGAAGATCTCGTGGCCGGGACAGGACGGCAGCGCCGGATGCAGCACGCGCGCGACCGCCGGCGCGGCCTGCAGGCGCTCGGCGAACTCGCGCGCGACCCGGCCGGAATGCGCCATGCGCACGCCCATCGTCTCGATGCCGCGCAGCGCCAGCGCCGCCTCGTCCGGCGAGACGCCGATGCCGAGCACGCCGAGCACCTCCTTCAGCGCTTTGCGCAGGCCGAGATCCCCAACCGTGATCGAGCCGAGCAGCAGGTCGGAATGACCGCCGACATATTTGGTCAGCGCCTCCACTGCGAAATCGACGCCATGCGCCAGCGGCTTGAACAGCAGCGGGCTCGCCCAGGTGTTGTCGCAACCGGTGAGCACGCCCCGCGCCCGCGCGGCCCGCGCGATCGCCGGCACGTCCTGCACCTCCATCGTGCCCGAGCCCGGCGACTCCAGCCAGACCAGCTTGGTGCTGGCGTCGATGAGATCGGCGATCCCGGCGCCGATCAGCGGATCATAGACGCGATGCGCGATGCCGCGCGAGGCGAGATAATTGGCGCACAGATGCCGCACCGGCGGATAGACGTGATCGGGGATCAGCACGGTGTCGCCGGGCTTGAGCACGGCGAGCATCGTGATCGCGACCGCGGCCTGTCCGGACGGCACCAGCACCGTGCGCTCGCCGCCATGCAGCGCGGTGATCTGCGCTTCCAGCGTCCGTGTCGTCGGCGTGCCGTGCAGGCCATAGGTGTAGCCGTCGAGGCCGCGCGCGGCGCGCCCGGCAAAGTCCTGCGGATCGTCATAGACGATGGTCGAGGCGCGATAGGTGGGAACGGCCAGCGACGTGAAGCCGTCATGCGACACGGCAGGATGTTGAACGCAGCGGGTGAGATCGTGCATGGACACCTCGTGAGACAATGCGTGCAGCCATCGTAACGCAAATGCGCGAGGTCAGGGGGGGCGGTTTCGATAACCGAAACTGGGGAGTGACCGATCCAACTGAGAAGAGGCCGGCCGCTTGGCGAAAGGTCATCTTGGGGCACCGTCATTGCGAGGAGCGAAGCGACGAAGCAATCCAGAGTCGCACTCGCAGCCCTGGATTGCTTCGCTTCGCTCGCAATGACGGCTGATCGACCGCCATAACGGACGCCTATTTCAGCGCCTGTGAGACGCGCCGCAGCGCCTCGTCGAGTTCGGGCAACGCGAGCACGCCAAAGCCGAGACGGAATACCCGCGCCTCGTCGCCGAACCACGATCCCGGACCGACGCGAGTCTCGCGATCGGCCAGCTCGCGATGAAAGCGCGCCACCGCCGCGTCCTCGAACATCTCGCGCCTGAGCCTGATGCAGCACAGCGCGCCCGCATCCGGCCTGATCCATTCGAGCAGGCGGGCATGGGCGGCAACGAAGCCGGCGGTGCGCGCCAGACCCTCGGCAAGATGACGGCGCCGCTCGCGCATGATCCCGTCGAGATTCCGCAGGATCGATCGCGCGATCGCCTCATCGACGACCGAGTTCGATATCGTGGTGTTGAACTTGCCGAGCACGAGCTGTGCGCGCAGCGCCTCGTCCCGCGTGATCACCCATCCGGTGCGGATGCCCGGCGCGCCATGGCATTTCGAGAACGACGCGCAGCTGATGATGCGCCGATCCAGCGCGACGACGCTCGGACGCGGCTCCGCCTCGCCATGCACGGCCTCGCGATAGGTCTCGTCGACCAGCAGGAACGCATCGGGGCAGATCTCGTCCATCGCCGCGAGCACCTCGCGCAGCTCGGCATCGGACAGCGCCACGCCGGACGGATTCTGCGGCGAGGCCAGGCTGACCAGCCGCGTCCGCGCCGTCAGCAACGAGCGCAGGCGGCCGACATCGAGACGATAGCCGTCATCGAAATGCAGCGGCAGGTCGAGAACGCGCAGGCCCACCGACGCAAGCACGTTGCGCGCGTTGGGAAACGCAGGACGTCCGATCACGACCTCAGCGCCGGGCGCGCTGAGAACGAAGGCCGTCAGGAACAGCGCCTGCATGGCGCCGACGGTGGTGATGACGTCGTCAGCGCCGACACCATGTCGCGCGGCGATCAGCTCGCGCAGCTCGAGGTGGCCTTCGGTCGGACCATAGCTCAGCACAACATCCGTCAGCGCGTCGCCGAGCCCGTCCGCGAGCAGCTCGTCAAGCCCAAGATCCGGGCCGATGCTCTCGGCGAGATCGTAGCGGACCGGCTGCGAGGTCAAGCTGATGATGTCGTTGTACGGGAAACGGCTGGGCACGTGCGGCATGGCTGAGCTCCGAGTGATGCGCTCAAGCTACCGCCCGGGGGGCTGGGGATGACAGATACAGAGACGCCCGATTGCCACCAGTACAGATTTGCGATTGGATGATCTGTATGGACCAGCGCACCCCGTCTTCGCCGCTCTACGAAGCCCTCGCCGGCCACCTCACGGCGCTGGTCGACGACAACGTCCTGCGTCCGGGCATGCGCGCGCCCTCGGTGCGCGCCTTCGCCGCCCAGCACGGCGTCAGTCTGACCACGGCGGTGCAGGCCTATCGCCTGCTGGAAGATCGCGGCGTGCTCGAAGCCCGGCCGAAATCCGGCTTCTACGTCACGCAGCGGAGCCACCGGCAGCGCGCGCTGCCGACCGCGTCGCAGCCGCCGCAGCGCGCCAACCCGGTGGCCGTCTCCAGTCCCGTCTTCAGCGTGCTCGCCTTTGCCGGCGACCCGACCTATGCGCCGCTGGGCTGCGCCCTCCCGAGCGCCGACCTGCTCGCCGCCGAGCGGCTCGACCGTCATCTCGCCCGCTGCGCCCGCGTCCATGGCCGCCACTACAACATCTACGCCGATCCGCATGGCGATGCCGAGCTGCGCGCGCAGATCTCCGCGCGCGCACTGCGCCTCGGCCACGCCGTGCCGCCCGATGGCGTCCTCATCACCAACGGCTGCACCGAGGCGCTGAACATCGCCTTGAGCGTCACCACCCGGCCGGGCGACGCGGTCGCGATCGAATCCCCGACCTATTTCGGCCTGCTCCAGGTGCTCGAAGCCCGCGGCCTGCGCGCGCTGGAGCTGCCGACCGATCCGACCCGTGGCGTCGACGTCGCCGCGCTCGACAAGGCGCTCGGCGCGCGCCGCGTCGCCGCCTGCCTGCTCGCCTCGAGCTTCAACAATCCGCTGGGCACGCGCACCGACGATGCCAGCAAGGCCGCCATCATCCGCGTGCTCACGCGCCACGGCGTGCCGCTGATCGAGGACGACATCTACGGCGACATCAGCTTCGGCGACGACCGGCCGCGCCCATTCGCCGCGATCGCCCCGAAGGCCGACATCATCCTGTGCAGCTCGTTCTCGAAGACCATCGCGCCGGGCTATCGCATCGGCTGGCTCGCCTCCAACCGCCGCCACGATCAGATCCTTGCCGCGAAGTTCGCGCTGTCGCTGAGCGGCGCGGCCTTGCCGCAGAAGGCGATGGCGGACTTCCTCGGCTCCGGCGGCTACGACGCCCATCTGCGGCGCATCCGCAAGGTGTTCGCCGCCAACATGGACCGCATGCGCCGCACTGTCGACCGCAGCTTCCCCAAGGAGACGCGGATGACCGACCCCAGAGGCGGCTTCGTGCTCTGGCTGGAGCTGCCCGCGGATTTCAATTCCGACGCACTTTATGACCACGCCATCCGCGAACGCATCTGCTTCGTGCCCGGCAGCCTGTTCACGGCGACATCAGATTATCGCAACTGCCTGCGGCTGAGCTGCAGCCACGACTGGGACGCACGCATCGAGCGCAGCGTCGAACGGCTGGGGGAGCTGGCTCATGAGCCGCTCGCCTAGACACCGTTTCCTGAGAGCCGGCAATTGATGGGCGGTGGAAGTCTGGCCGTCTCCACCCTCGCCATGCTCCGCGAAAGCGGAGCATCCAGTATTCCGCGGCAGAAGATGCGAACCGCGACGTCTCGGCGTACTGGATCGTCCGCCTTCGCGGACGATGACAGCGATGGTTCAATCATGGATCTGCGCGAGCGGTCAGTTCAGCCCCGCCTAGCGCTTGGCCGGCAGCACGAACACTTGGCCGGGATAGATCAGATCGGGCCGGCGGATCTGCTCGCGGTTGGCACGGTAGATGACCGCATAGCGCGTGCCCTCGCCGAGCAGGCGCCGGCTGATGTGCCACAGACTGTCGCCGCGCGACACGGTGATCGTCCTGGCGCCACCGCCGCGGGCGGGTGATGCCGCCATGTCCTTGAGGTCGGCCGGCGATGCCGCCGCAAGCTGCGTGCGCGCGCCTGGAGCGCTTGCGCTCGCGGGAGCGGCTGCGCTCCCCTGGCCGGCGGCCGCGGGCAGCGAGGCCGTGGTCAGCGTCTCCGGTACGTTCAAAGGCACTTCCGCGCGGGCCTGAACCGTGCCCGACTTGGCATCCACCTCGTCGAGCCGCAACCGGTCCTTGCTGCCCCAGGCGGCGTCCTTGATGGTCGCCGCGAGACGACCGTCAGCACCGGCAATGGCCGAGCTGACCAGGCGATCGTTGAGATAGAGCCGCACCGTCGCGCCGGGCCGGGCCCGTCCACTGACGCGCAGATTTCCGTTCGGCTCGAAGTCCACGGCCTCTATCGCCACGGCCTGAGGCGTCGCCCCCTCAGGCTTCGACAGCACGCGGGTCGGCTGGTCCGGCGCGATCAACGCGACCGTAGGCGGTTGCTTTCGGGCGTCGACCACGACGGCCACGCTCTGCTTGGATGACACCTCGCGGCCGTCGAGCTGCCGTGACCGCAGGGTCAGGTCGAACGCTCCAGCCGGCAAGGGAGGCGGAACCATGGAGAATTGTCCCGATCGATCGGCAACCGTTTGCGCATGCGGCTCGCCGTTGCGCAGCAGTTCGACGGTCGCGCCGGGCGCGGCCCGGCCTGCGACCACGGTCTCCCCCGAGGGCTCCACGCTGACCACGTCGAACGACGGCTCGTCGCTGTCGAGAGCGGCTGGCGCGACCGGCGCCAACAGCGCTGCCAGACCGCTAGCCTGTTGCCGGGCAGTCGCCAGCGCGGCCGCAGCTTGCTTCGCGCCGCCCGGGTCTGCCGGCTCCTGCTCCACCACCGCGCGGCCCGGAGCCGCTGGGGCAGACGCCGCTCGCGGTGCTGCAGCATCCGTCGGGCTTGCGGCCGACAGCTCACGCTTGAAGATCGAAAGGTCGAGATCGATACCAGGCGCCAGCACGATCGCGGCAGCGCCCGCCGCGAGCGCGGCCACGAAACCGCCTGCCCAAAACACGCCTCGACTGATTCCGGTGCTCATGCGTAGCTCCGTCCTGTTCGCGGCGAACACGGAGACGACGGCTCCGCCAGCAGGATGCTCG
Source organism: Bradyrhizobium sp. SZCCHNR1053 (assembly GCF_032381235.1). Classification (NCBI taxonomy): domain Bacteria; kingdom Pseudomonadati; phylum Pseudomonadota; class Alphaproteobacteria; order Hyphomicrobiales; family Nitrobacteraceae; genus Bradyrhizobium; species Bradyrhizobium sp. SZCCHNR1053. The sequence continues at coordinate 130,877 of NZ_JAUHJM010000001.1, read as the reverse complement.
GTTCGCTCTTAGCACCATGTTCGCCGAAACGCCATCATTCGGCTGAACGGGCCCATGCTCGGCATCATCCCCTTTAGCCGAATACCCCCACGCCATTTTGCTGTTTCTTTTTTCCAGAAATCATGTATGATCTCCCCATCCCGCCTCGTTGCGAGGGGCGTACGCGTCGTCACGGACGTTGGGGCGGGCTGCGGTGGACGTGGGCTGCGATGCACGACGGGCATGGCCGCTCGCGGACGACGAAGTCGCGTGGTCCTGGCGCCCCGATGCTGGCGCTAAGTTCGTGCCGGTGCCGATAAAGTCACGGCGCGGATGACGGGGGCAAGAAAGCCCGGTCCCCGGGGAGATCGCGTATAAGTTGTTAAATCCATCGCGCAGGGAATGCCGGCTACGGCTTTGCCTGTGGTACCTGCCGCCTGCATTTTTTTCGCAGGCGGGCCATGGGTGAGGCCTTCACCCGGCATTCCCTGCGCCCTCGTTTCGAGGGCTCGCTGCCCAAAGCTCGGACGCTTATGCGTCACGAGGCATTTCGCATGCGGTATCAATTGCTGGTTGTTTGAGGTGGTGCCCAGCTCCCGCCCCACTGCAATGCACAACGCGTAGTCCTACGGTGCCCATCTTTTACGCAACCTTTAACGGATTGGGGCCTCTTGTTAGTTCCAAGGTTGGCATTCCGACACCGAATACGACTGGGCAGCTGGAGTTCATATCCGTGCGCAAGAATCTACCCGTCACGTCCAACGAATACCCGATCACCGACGAGACGCTGATCGTCTCGCGCACCGATCTCAAGGGCAAGCTGACCTATTTCAACGACCAGTTCGTCGACGCCGCCGGCTTTACGCCGGACGAGCTGATGGGCCAGCCGCACAACATCATCCGTCATCCCGACATGCCGGAGGCCGCATTCGCCAACCTCTGGGACACGCTGAAGCAAGGCAAGCCGTGGGCCGGCGCCGTCAAGAACCGCCGCAAGAACGGTGACTTCTACTGGGTGCAGGCGACCGCGTCGGCGATCCGCGAGAATGGCGAGATCACGGGCTACACCTCCATCCGCACCAAGCTGCCGGCCGAGCAGCGCGCCGAGGCCGAGAAGGTCTACGGGCTGCTGAATCAGAACAAGGCGCAGGGCTACGCGATCAGCGCGGGCGTCATCCGCCGCCGCTCGGTGTTCGACCGCCTGTCGCTGTTCACGGGTACACTCAGGGCGCGCCTGACGACCTTGGCCGCGGTGCTGGGCGTGTTCATGCTGATCATCGGCGCGGCCGGCCTGCTGTCGACCCGCTCCACCAACGTCGCCATGAAGTCGCTGTACGAGGATCGCACGATTCCACTGGCGCAATTGCTCGAGATCAACGATCGCACCTTGCAGAACATGTCGTCGCAACAGTCCGCGGCGGCGAACGGCAAGGCCGGAAAACCGATCGACGGCATCAGGGCGCTGGTGGACGGAAACAGCGCCAGGATCACCAAGGTGTGGGCCGACTACATGGCGAGCTACCTGACGCCGGAGGAGAAGATCGTCGCCGATGCCTTCGCGATCAGACGCAAGGCCTATCTGGAGGAAGGCATCAGGCCAGGATTGGCTCTGCTCGAGCAGGGCAAGTTCGACGAGGCGAGCCAGCATATCGCCACCAAGGGGCATGATCTGTTCGAGGCCGCCAAGCACGAGCTCGACAAGCTCGTTCAGATCCAGGTGAAGGAAGGCAAGGCGCTCTACGAGGAGGCCGAGAGACAATATCTGGTGGTGCTCGCGATCATTTCTGTGATGATCCTGGCGGGTATCGGAATCGGCGCTACGTTCAGCCTGCAGAGCATCCGCGCGGTGCTGCGGCCGCTCAAGGTGCTCAACGACGCGATGCAGAACATCAGCCAGGGCAAGCTCGACAACCGCATCCCGGTGGAGCGCGACGACGAGCTCGGCGAGGCCCTGCGCAACCTGCAGACCGTGCAGGCGATCGTCCGCTTCAACAGCGAGGAAGTGAAGGCTGTGCAGCGCTCGGCCGAGGTCAAGCGCAAGGCCGGAATGAACAAGCTCGCCAGCGAATTCGAAAGCGCGATCGGCGGCATCGTGCAGACGGTATCTTCGGCGTCGTCGCAGCTCGAGACGTCCGCCGGCACGCTGACCTCGAACGCGACGCGCTCGCAGGAGCTCGCCACCACCGTGGCCGCCGCGTCCGAGCAGGCCGCGACGAACGTGCAGTCGGTCGCCTCGGCCACCGAGGAACTGACTTCGTCGGTGACCGAGATCAGCCGCCAGGTGCAGGAATCGGCGCGCATCGCCAACGGCGCCGTCGATCAGGCGCGCACCACCAACGACCGCGTCAACGAGCTCTCGAAGGCAGCTGCGAGGATCGGCGACGTGGTCGAGCTGATCAACACCATCGCCGGCCAGACCAACCTGCTGGCGCTGAACGCTACCATCGAGGCGGCGCGCGCCGGCGATGCCGGCCGCGGCTTCGCCGTGGTCGCGTCCGAGGTCAAGGCGCTCGCCGAGCAGACCTCGAAGGCCACCGGTGAGATCGCCCAGCAGATCTCGGGCATCCAGGCGGCGACGCAGGAATCGGTGTCGGCGATCCGGGAGATCAGCACGACGATCGAGCGGCTGTCGGAAATCTCCTCGACCATCGCCGCCGCCGTCGAGCAGCAGGGCGCGGCGACGCAGGAGATCTCGCGCAACATCCAGGAGGCGTCGCGCGGCACCACCGAGGTCAATACCAACATCGTCGACGTCCAGCGCGGCGCCTCGCAGACCGGCTCTGCTTCGGGCAACGTGCTGTCGGCGGCGCAGTCGCTGTCGCAGGAAAGCGACCGGCTGCGGCAGGAGGTCGACCGATTCCTTGGCAACGTGCGGGCGGCCTGAGCCGCCCCGCGCTCACCGCCCGGTCAGCCGGATCGGGCGGCCCTGACTGATGAAGGCGTAATGGCCGGCGCCGATGCCGCCGACCATCAGCGCCTCGACGACGGGCTCGGCGATCTCACCGGTCGCGGCCCAGTCGATGACGAAATTGGCGCCGGTGCCGCCGCGGGTGTCCTTGATGGGCACGAAGACCTCGACGGTCGCGAACGGCTTCAAGGCGACGGGCTCGCGCAGATGCGCCTCCACCAGCGTGCCGGCCGTATCGTAATAGTTGATGCGCCGGACGATCAGCGGCCGCTGCTCGGAGGCGTTGTGGATGCTCAGCGTCACCGAGAAATCGGCCTGGACCCGGCCCGGGGTCATCGCGACGCTGGAATAGACGGGGACATAGACGGCGCCCGTGACCGTGACGGGCTCCGCCGGAACTGGCGTCAGCGAGCTCGCGAAAGCGGTGGTCACGTCGTCGGCGGCCTGCGCCGGGCCGGCCGCAGCAGCTGCGATGAGCAGCAGCGCGAATGCGCCGGTCCGGATGTGACAGATTGCGGGTTTCCTTGCGCGGCGGCACGACATAAGTTGCCGCCCCGGGGGTTGCTTCATGCATGAACTGATCGGCGACATCACGCTCTGCATCCTGTTTGCGTGGGTGCTTGGACTGGCAGCGCATAAATGGCGCCAGCCCTCGATTCTCGCTTATCTGGTCGCGGGCTTCGCCATTGGCCCCTTCGGCACCGGCTGGGTCAAGTCCCAGGAGTCGATTTCGGTGATCTCGGAGCTCGGCCTGATTTTCATGCTGTTCATGATCGGGCTCGAGATCGACCTCAAGAAGATCATCCGCGCCGGCCCGGTGATTCTCATCGCGGGCGGCGTCCAGCTGCTCGGCGGCGCCGCGCTCGGCATCCTGTTCTTCGTCGCGATCGGCATGCGGATGGGCGCCGAGAGCTACGACGCGCTCTATCTCTGCGTCGCCTGCGCGCTGTCCTCGACCGTCATCATCGTCAAGGTGCTGTACGAGAAGCGCGAGCTCGACACCCTGCCCGGCCGCATCACGCTCGGCGTGCTCGTGCTGCAGGACGTGTTCGCGATCCTTTTCCTGGCGGTACAGCCGAGCCTCGACGACCTCCATGTCAGCGTGATCCTGCTGTCGTTCGCCCGCGCCGGCACGCTGGTCGCGATCGCCCTGCTCCTCAGCCGTTACGTCTTGCCGCCGGTGTTCCATCGCATCGCGCGTACCCCGGAGCTGATCCTGCTCGGCGCGCTGGCCTGGTGCTTCCTGATCGGCGAGATCGCAGAAAGGCTGCACCTGTCACGCGAGATGGGCTCGCTGGTCGCGGGCGTCTCGCTATCGACCTTCCCCTACGCGCTCGACGTCACCGCCAAGGTCACGACGTTGCGCGATTTCTTCATCACGCTGTTCTTCGTCGCGCTCGGCATGACCATCCCGATCCCGACGATGTCCGTTGTCGGGCTGGCGCTGGTGATCGCGCTGTTCACGGTGGCGAGCCGGCTGCTCACCACGTTCACGCCGCTGTACATGATGCGGCAGGGCCTGCGCGCCAGCCTGCTGCCGGCGCTCAACCTGGCCCAGATCAGCGAATTCTCGCTGGTGGTGATCCAGACCGGAGCCGCCGCCGGTCACCTCAAGAACGGCACGTCGAGCGCGGCGTCCTTTGCCTTCGTGCTGCTCGCGGTGCTCTCGACCTTCGTCATCGTCCGCTCCGATCCGATCGCGCGGCGAAGCATCCCGCTGCTCAAGCGGATCGGTCTGCGCGACCTCGATGCAAGCAAGGATGGCGAGGCCGGCCACGAGGGCGGACACGGCGCCGGGCGTCCGATCGTGCTGCTCGGATTCTTCCGCACCGCCAGCGCCCTCCTCAGCGAAATCGAGCGCAGCCAGCCGGCGCTGCTGGAGCAGATCGGCGTGGTCGATTTCAATCCGGTGGTGTTTCGCACCCTGTCCGATCGCGGCATCCAGGTGACCTATGGCGACATCAGCAATGTCGACACGCTGGTTCATGCGGGGGTCGGCCAGGCCGAGCTGATCATCCTGAGCATCCCGGATTCGCTGCTCAAGGGCGCCAACAACGAGAAGCTGGTGCGGCACGTCCGCAGCATTAATGCCACGGCCAAGATCGTCGCCACCGCCGACCTGCTCGCGGACGTCAACGATCTCTACGACGCCGGCGCCGACTATGTGACGGTGCCGAGGCTCAGCGATGCGCAGGTTCTGCTTAACCTGATCCAGGACGCCAGCGCCGGGCTGTTGTCGGAGCGCCGCAACGAGGCCGAGGCCATGCTCGCCGATCGCCGCGAGGTGCTGCCATGAGGCCGGCGCGCATCCATCTTCCACAGAATCTCCGATCCCGCTGGACTTGAAGCATGGCAAACACGAACGTTCACGTCGTCGATCACCCGCTGGTCCAGCACAAGCTCTCGCTGATGCGCGAGCGTGACCGCTCGACCAAGGGCTTCCGTGAGCTGTTGAACGAGATCGGCATGCTGCTGGCCTACGAGGTCACGCGCGACCTGCCGCTCGAGCTGGTGGACATCGAAACGCCGATCGCGCCGATGAAGGCGCCGAAGATCGCCGGCAAGAAGCTGACGCTTGCGCCGATCCTGCGCGCCGGCGTCGGCTTCCTCGACGGCATGCTGGCGCTGATGCCGTCCGCGCGCATCGCCCATATCGGCCTGTACCGTGACCCGAAGACGCTGCAGGCCGTCGAGTACTATTTCAAGGCGCCGCAGGACCTGACGGACCGCACGGTGATCCTGATGGACCCGATGCTGGCGACCGGCAATTCGGCCTGCGCGGCGGCCGAGCTGCTGAAGGCGCGCGGCGCCCGCGACATCCGCTTCGTCTGCCTGCTGGCGGCACCTGAGGGCATCGCGCAATTCGAGAAGGAGCATCCGGACATTCCGATCTGGACCGCCGCGATCGACGAGAAGCTGAACGACCACGCCTACATCGTGCCCGGTCTCGGCGATGCTGGCGATCGGATGTTCGGCACGAAGTGATCGTGCGCGAGCGGTTCAGCAGGACGGTCGCGGCGAAGGACGAATGACGCTGAAGATGCGACCATCGATCACCAGCAGCGCACTCCCGATCACCAGCGCACCGCCGATCTCCCGCAACGAGATGCTTTCGCCGAGCACCAGCGACCCGAGCAGGATCGTCGTCAACGGGATCAACAACGTCACCAGCATCACGTTGGTCGCCCCGGAGCGGCGCAGGATTTGGAAGAACACGATATAGGCGAAGGCCGTCGACAGCGCCGCAAGCCCGATGACCGCGAGCCAGGTCTGCAGTCCGGGAATTGGAAGACGCCATGGCTGGTCGACGACAGCGGCGATGGCCAGCATCATCACGCTGGAAGCCGAGAGCTGGAAGGTGGCGGTCGCAAGCGGCGGCGAATGGGCGAGATGGCGGCGCACCAGCAGCGCGGCGATACCGTAGCTGAGCGACGCGCCGAGACCGAACAGAAAGCCGTAGCCGCCTCCCGAGCCGTCGAGCCCCGGCCCACCTCGCAGGATCACGACGCCGACGAAGCCTACGACCAGACCCGCTGCCCGCCGGGCCGACAGCCTTTCCTCTCCCGCGGCTGCCATCACCACGATCGTGAACAGCGGCGTCGTCGCATTGAGGACGGAGGCAAGGCCGGAGGTGATGAACGTCTGGCCGATCACGATCAGGCAGAACGGCACGACATTGTTGAACAGCGCCACGGCAAAGAACGGTCGCCAGCCGGCAAACCCCTTGGGAAAGCCGAGCCCGCGCAGTCGCAACAGCGGCAGCAGGATCGCGGCCGCCAACACGATGCGCAGCAGCACCAGCGTCAGCGGCGGCAATTCCTTCAAGGCAAGGCCGTTGAAGATGAAAGATCCGCTCCAGAGCAGCGACAGCAGCCCAAGCAGCGACCAATCCCGCGTGTCCATCCTGTCGTTCGGGGATGTCATCACCGCAAACCGCTGTTCAATGTCCGCGTGAACGTTGCAGATGAAGCGGAGCAAGGTCCACCCGCTTTCCGTCGGCGCAGACGTCGCGCTCTACCGCGTATCTCTTGGCCGCGAGACCAGCTCGATCATGCGGCCTTCGTCCTCATCCGGCATCGCCGCCTTCGCCCGCGCATAGGCATCGACGGCTGCCTGGGCCATGACGGGACGCTCACCGAGCAGCTGCTCGGCGAGCTGCAGCGCATAGGCTGCATCCTTGTGACGGAGCGCCGCCGTGAAGCTGGCATCGGCAAAGTTGCGCGCGATCATGCGCGGCGCGTGGCGCAGAACCTGCGGGCTCGCCGCGACGCCGCCCTGGATCGCCTCCAGCACGAGCCCCATGTCGAGCCCGGCCTGCTCGGCGATCGCAAGGCCTTCGGCGAGACCTGCGATCTGCATCGCGCCAAGCAGGTTGTTGATCAGCTTGTAGACTGTCCCGGCGCCCACGGGCCCGAAATGGCGAATGGTCGAGCCGATCGGCGCCAGATACGGCCGCGCGCGGTCGAGATCGGCGGCGTCGGCGCCGACCAGCAAGGTCAGCTTGCCGCTCGCGGCCGCGTCGGGCAGCCCGGTCACCGGGCAGTCGAGATAGGTCACGCCGCGCGCATCCAGCTCGCGCGACAGGCGCAGCGCATGGTCGCGCGACACGGTCGAGCATTCGATCGCGATCGTGCCGACCCGCATGGTGGCCGCGGCGCCATCCGGCCCGAGCCACACCACGCGCGAGGCGTCGTCATCAGCCACCATCGTAACGACCGCATCGGCATCGATTGCCGCATCAGCTGGCGAGGTCGACCAGCGCGCGCCGCGCGCGATCAGATCCTCCGCCTTCGCCCGGCTGCGATTCCAGACCGCGACGGAATAGCCTGCGTCGAGATAACGACCGGCCATGCCATGGCCCATGCGCCCGAGCCCGATGAAGGCAACGCGCGCCACGCTCAATCGACGTCCTCGATCGCAGCGCCTGGCGTCGTGCCGAACGCGCGCTGCGCCAGCGTCGCCGCCATGAACTCATCGAGATCGCCGTCGAGCACGCCGGCGGTGTCGGACGTCTGCACGCCGGTGCGCAGATCCTTCACCATCTGATACGGCTGCAGCACGTAGGAACGGATCTGGTGACCCCAGCCGATCTCGGTCTTGGCTGCCTGATCGGCCGCCGCTTTCTCCTCGCGCTTCTTCAACTCGATCTCATAGAGACGTGCGCGCAGCATGTCCCAGGCCTGAGCGCGGTTCTTGTGCTGTGAGCGACCGGCCTGACAGACCACGGCAACGCCGGTCGGGATGTGCGTCAGCCGCACCGCCGATTCGGTCTTGTTGACGTGCTGGCCGCCGGCGCCGCCCGACCGCATCGTGTCGACGCGGACATCGGACTCCTTGATGTCGATCTTGATGCTGTCGTCGATGACCGGGAAGATCTGCACCGAAGAGAATGAAGTGTGGCGCCGCGCATTCGAATCGAACGGCGAGATTCGGACCAGGCGATGCACGCCGGCTTCCGTCTTCAGCCAGCCATAGGCGTTATGGCCGGAGATCTGGATGGTCGCGGACTTGATGCCGGCTTCTTCACCCAGCGATTCTTCGAGATACTCGACCTTGAAGCCGTGGGTCTCGGCCCAGCGCGTGTACATGCGCAGCAGCATCTGCGCCCAGTCCTGGCTCTCGGTGCCGCCGGCGCCGGCATGGACCTCGAGATAGGTGTCGAACTTGTCGGCCTCGCCGGACAGCAGCGCCTCGAGCTCGCGCCGCGCGACCTCCTTCTTCAGCTCCTTGAGCGCATTCTCGGCTTCAGTGACGACCCCCGGATCGTTCTCGGCCTCGCCGAGCTCGATCATCTCGATGTTGTCGCTGAGCTCACGCTCGACCTTGCCAATGCCGGTCAGCGAATCCTCCAGCGAGGTCCGCTCCTGCATCAGCCGCTGAGCTTTTTGGGGGTCGTTCCAGAGATTGGGATCTTCGGCGAGCTTGTTCAGCTCGGCGAGCCTTGCCGTCGATGTCTCGACGTCAAAGATGCCTCCTCAGCAGCCCGACCGACTGCTTGATCTCTTCTACGATTTTCTCGATTTCGGCGCGCATGTCGCTCTCTTCAGGCCACGGCTCGAAGCGCCGCAGCATCATCTCTCACAGGGGGATGTAACGGCGCTCGGCGCAAAGCGCAATCGCTCTGCACCGCACCAGCACAGTTTCGCCGGTCTAGTAGAGGCTACCGGTACCCGGACGGATGATGAAGCTGCCCGCATCAGGCTGGCCGCCGCCCTGCGACGGCATCACACGTCCATCGGCGTCGGCGACACCGATGACCGAGTAGTTGTCCGGCGGCGCCGTACCAGGCTTGAACGCCTCCATGATGGTACGGCCGCCGTCGCCCGGGCTCGCCCGCATGCCGGTCTTGGCGTCGACACGCACCAGCTTGATGCCGGCCGGGATCTTGAAGGGCGTGGCCGGCTTGTCGGCCAGCGCGAGCTTCATGAAATCTTTTGCGATCGGCGCGGCCAGATGACCGCCGGTCGCGGCATTACCCTTACCGAGCGGCCGCGGCTTGTCGTAACCCATGTAGATCGCGACGGCGAGGTCCGGCGAGAAGCCGACGAACCATGCGTCCTTGGCCTCGTTGGTGGTGCCGGTCTTGCCGGCGATCGGCTTGCCGACCTCCCTGAGCACGGTTGCCGTACCCGCCTGCACCACACCCTCGAGCATCGAGGTGATCTGATAGGCGGTCATCGAATCCAGCACCTGCTCGCGGCGGTCGACCAGTTGCGGCTCGCTCTGGTTCTTCCAGCCGTCCGGCGCGTCGCAGCCGCGGCACTCGCGGGCATCATGCTTGAAGATGGTGTGGCCGTAGCGATCCTGGATCCGGTCGATCAGCGTCGGCTTCACCCGGCGGCCGCCATTGGCCATCATCGAATAGGCCGTGACCATGCGCATGGCCGTGGTTTCGCCCGCACCGAGTGCGTAGGACAGGTAATTCGGCAGTTCGTCATAGACTCCGAACCGTTTGGCATACTCGGAAATCAGCGGCATGCCGACGTCCTGCGCGAGACGCACGGTCACCGTGTTCAGCGACAGGCGCAGCGCGTTGCGCAAGGTCGTGGGCCCGAGATACTTGCCGTTGGTAAAGTTTTCGGGGCGCCAGACCTGGCCACCCTGCCCCTGGTCGATCTCGATCGGTGCGTCGACGACCTGGGTCGACGGCGTATAGCCGTTGTCGAGCGCTGACGAATAGACGATCGGCTTAAATGACGATCCGGGCTGCCGGTAGGCCTGCGTTGCCCGGTTGAACTGGCTCTGGTCGAAGGAGAAGCCGCCGACCATCGCGAGCACACGGCCCGTATTCGGATCCATGGCAACCATCGCGCCGGACACTTCGGGCAGTTGCTCGAGGCGATACTGGCCTTCGACCGGATTGCCTTCCTTGTACAGCGGATCCGCATAGATCACGTCGCCCGGCTGCAGCACCTGAGCGACCGACGTCGGCACCTTGCCACGGCCATTGGCCGTCGCAGCCCGCGCCCATTTCACGCCGTCGAGCGTGATCAGGCCAGTCTGGCGCTCCTTGCTCACGGCGCCGCCGAGCTCGCGCGGCGGCTGGAAGCCGATGCGGGCGGACTGGTCGCTGGTCTCGAGCACCACGGCCATCCGCCACGGTGAGATGTCCGAGAGCGATTTGATGTCCGCGAGCTTCACGCCCCAGTCGCCCGAAGTATCGAGCTTGGAGACAGGCCCGCGATAGCCCTGCTCCTGGTCGTACCTCACGAGTCCGGCGACCATGGCCTTGCGCGCCATGACCTGGATCTTCGGATCGAGCGTCGTCCGGACGGACAGGCCGCCCTCGTAGAGCTTCTTCTCGCCATAACGCTCGAAGATGTCACGGCGCACTTCCTCGGCGAAATATTCACCTGCAAAGATGTGGGCGCCGGTGTTGCGGCTCGCAATCGTCAGCGGGTCCTTGCGCGCCTTGTCGGCGTCGGCCTGCTTGATCCAGCCGTTCTCAAGCAGACGATCGACGACGTAGTTGCGGCGCTCGATGGCGCGGTCGCGATTCCGGATCGGATGAAGGCTGCCCGGCATCTTCGGCAGAGCCGCCAGATAGGCGGCCTCGGCCACCGTCAGTTCGTTGACCGACTTGTCGAAATAGACCAGCGACGCCGCGGCGATGCCGTAGGCGCCGGAGCCGAGATAGATCTCGTTGAGATAAAGCTCGAGAATCTTGTCCTTCGAGTAGGTGCGCTCGATGCGCATCGCCAGCAGCGCTTCCTTGATCTTGCGGGCGAACGATACCTCGTTGGTCAGCAGGAAGTTCTTGGCGACCTGCTGCGTGATCGTCGAGGCACCCTGCGGGCGGCGATTCGAGCCGAAGTTCTGGGCGTAGACCACGGCAGCGCGCGCCATGCCGGTGAAGTCGATGCCGCCATGCTCGTAGAAGTTCTTGTCCTCGGCGGCGAGGAAGGCGTTGATGACGAGCTTGGGAACCGCCTGGATCGGCAGGTACAGCCGACGCTCCCGGGCATATTCACCGACCAGCGAGCCGTCGGCCGCGTGCACGCGCGTCATCACCGGCGGCTCATAATCCTGCAGCTGGGAGTAATCAGGCAGGTCCTTGGAAAAATGCCAGATCAGGCCGGCCGCTGCTGCCACACCGACCAGGAACAAGACGGTACCGGCCGCGAACAGGAAGCCCAAAAACCGCACCAGAAAGCGCATCGGCGAATATCCGTTCCAACTCTTGTTTCGTCTCTCGGCTCGGACGCGGCGCACCCACGGGCGCTACCGCCAAAAATCACACGGTCGGCTGCAATGCCACGTGACCCATGCCAGAGAAACGCACGGTCAAGCCTATCAGCGGTCAAGCCTATCACAAGTCTGCCGAGAAGGAATCTTCACTGATTCCGGGTGCCTCGCAGCACGTTTATAGGGATGTTGCTGTGGCCAAACTAGGGCTTTGCGCGTACCGGCCCCGGCTTGTCCGGCCTGTCGGGGCCCGCATTGGCGATGCGCTTGGCCAGAAAGGCATCGATCGCCCGCGCCATTGCGTCCGCCGTGCGCGACCGCCATGCGTCGGAGACCAAGTTTCCCATATCGCCCTTATTGGAGACATAGCCGAGTTCGACCAGCACGGATGGCACGTCGGGCGCCTTGAGCACGCGGAAACCGGCCGATTTGAGCGGACGCTTATGCATATGCACCGCCGTCTTCATGTCGTTCATCAGCAGACGGGCGAACCGGTTGGAAAACGTCCGCGTTTCCCGGCGGGCCAGATCGATCAGGATGTCGGCCACGTCAGCCGGCTCCTCCGTCAGATTGACCCCGCCGATCTGGTCGGCGCGGTTCTCGGCCTCGGCCAGCCGTTCCGCCTCGACGTCGGACGCCTTGTCGGACAGCGTGTAGATGGTCGCGCCCTGCGCAGTGCCCTCACCTCGCGGCAGCGCATCGGCGTGGATGGAGACGAACAGCGCCGCCGACTGCTTCTGGGCGATGCGGACCCGGTCTCCGAGCGGGATGAAGGTGTCGTCGTCTCGGGTCATGACCACGCGGAACTTGCCCGACCGTTCCAGCCGGTCGCGCAGCGCCTGGCCGAAGGCGAGCACCAGATTCTTCTCCGGCACCTCCCCGCCCTGTGTGCCGTAGTCGACGCCACCATGACCGGGGTCGATCACGATCACGGGCCGGGTGTCCGGCGGGCCGTCCGTCGGAGGGGGGGCGATGGCAACCGTGGTCGGCGGCGGCCGGACTGCCGGCGGCGCAGGGTTTCCTGCGACAGCGACCGACGCCGTCGCCGAACTCGAATCGGCAGGCCTGGCGGCAAGACGACTGTCGCTGCCGATGGCGCGGGCGAAGGTCGCCTCGTCGACCTCCTCCAGTTCGAGCACCAGCCGCGGCGGCTGACCGTTGGCGGCATCAAGCACCGTGGAGTTGGCGATTCGGGCCGGGCCGGTGAGATCGAACACGATGCGGGACCCACCGGGCATCACCATCCCATAGCGGAACGCCTTCACCAAACCCCGGCCGCTGGTCCCGGCTCCGGTGGGCAGATGAAAGCTGACCTGGGGCAGGTCGACGACGACGCGATAGGGTTCGCTGAGCAGGAAGGCTCGAAACGGCACCGTCCGGTCGAGATCGAGCACGAATCGGGTCTGTCGGGAATCGCCGGCGACCCGCGCATCGGTGGCGATCGGGAACCCGGGCCCGACCACGGCAGGCGGCACCTGGCCGACCGGCCCACTCTGGGCGCGGGCCGGAATGACGGCCGCACATAACATTTGCGTGACGCACAGCGACGCGCATCCCAGCAAAGAAAGGTAATTCGCCCGGCCAGCTGCCAAATCGATGCCTCCGCGGGATGGTCTTACCGCAACCAATCCCAGGGGTTAACCGCCAAATTTTGTCATTTTCGTTAAAGGCCACCGATTGTTGCGGTTCCGCGACGCTTCGCTTGCGCGACCTGACCATTCCTCGTATGTACGAAGGGCTGAAGGCTAATCCTTACTGCCGGTTGTGTCGCGTTCAACCTCCCGGTGAAACGCCGGAAGCTTCGTGATCGGGGTGCTCGGTATCGGGTCCTCGATCGTGGCGGAGATTCCAGCGCCTTTCCGACGCTCCACCAAAGCCTGCGCGATCCCGCGCGGCCGCAACGGAGAGCCGGTCACGAGCCGAGTGGCGCCTGTCAGGCGCCTCCTCGCAGAGACCGCCCGGGCACCAGGTCAGACACGGTATAGCCTGATACCGCACCCGTGACAGGGTGGGTATTCGATCCAGGCAAGCGTTTCGGCGCAATCTGGCCTTCGGCAACAGAGCAAGGCGGCACCCGCTGCCGCCCACGTATTCCAGACGGGCCGACGCTTGATGCGCCAGACTGAGTTGCCAACCATGACCAGCGGACGATCCGCGCCGATGCGGGGCCAGACCCCTGCCCGGCCAATCGCCCCGCCGGCATCAGGGTTGGCGCGGCGCGACCAGCTGCGTTTAGGCCTTCCCCTCACCCCCGAATCAGGTGGACCGTCGCGTCATCCGACAGCGCGCCACGCGCTCGCGGCCAATCGCGCCCGTCGCCTCCAAGAGTTCCAATATGCCCAACAAGATGTTGATCGATGCTACCCACCCGGAAGAGACCCGGGTCGTTGTCGTCCGCGGCAACCGCGTCGAGGAATTTGATTTCGAAACGGCCCAACGCAAGCAGCTCCGCGGCAACATCTACCTGGCCAAGGTTACCCGCGTTGAGCCCTCGCTGCAGGCCGCCTTCGTCGAGTATGGCGGCAACCGCCACGGCTTCCTGGCCTTCAGCGAAATCCATCCGGACTATTATCAGATCCCGGTCGCCGACCGGCAGGCTCTGATCGAGGCCGAGGAGCGCGCGCACCGCGAAGCCGAAGAGGAAAGCGAGAACCGCTCCAATCGCCGCCGCAACCGGCACCGCAGTTCGCGACGCCGCGGCAGCGGCGAACGGGTTCAGAGCGAGATCGTCGAGGCCGCCGAGGCAGGCCTCCCTGCCCAGCCCCAAGGGCATGAGGCCGACCACGAGGCGCATGAGCACCACGCCTATGCGCAGGACGACGATCGGCCGCACGCCGACGCGACCGATCCCAGCGAGGCGCAGGGCTTCTCCGAGGGCCCGGTCAAGGCCCAGGGTCAGGACGCGCCGGGCGAAGCTCACCACGGTGCAGCCGACGAATCGCGCGACCAGGCCGACGAGCCGCATGATGCCGTCGCCGCGCAGGACCGTGTGGCGGCTGCCGAACAGCCCGCCGGCGAAGCCGCGGACACCGCGGTCGCGCAGAACGGCGACGCGACCTCTGCCGAGGCGGCCAGCCCCGCTGTCGCCGCGGAAGAGCACGACGAAGAACATGACCATGCAAGCCATGATCATGACGAGCATGGTCATGACGAACATGACCATGACGACCATGACCATCACGATCACGACGAACATGATCACCACGATGACGGCGCGCCCGTAGCCGAGCATGACGGCAACGGCGTCACGATCGTGCCGGGCGACGACAACAGCGCTGAATCGGGGTCCGGCGACCACGAGGACGACGAGGACGACGGCGAGGAGATCGAGGAAGAGCTCGTTGAATCCGTCGGCGGCGATGACGTGCTGGAAGAAGTGCCTGAGCGCACCTTCCGCCCGCGCCGCCAGTACAAGATCCAGGAGGTCATCAAGCGCCGCCAGGTGATGCTGGTGCAGGTCGTGAAGGAGGAGCGTGGCAACAAGGGCGCGGCGCTGACGACCTATCTGTCGCTGGCCGGCCGCTACGCCGTGCTGATGCCGAACACGGCGCGCGGTGGCGGCATCAGCCGCAAGATCACCTCGGCGCAGGACCGCTCGCGGCTGAAGGAAGTGGTGCAGGACCTCGACGTGCCCGAGGGCATGGGCGTCATCCTGCGCACCGCCGGCGCCAACCGCACCAAGCCCGAGATCAAGCGCGACTTCGAATATCTGCTGCGGCTGTGGGAAACGGTCCGCGACATGACCCTGAAGTCGCAGGCCCCGACCCTGGTCTACGAGGAAGGCTCGCTGATCAAGCGCTCGCTGCGCGACCTCTATAACAAGGAGATCGACGAGATCCTGGTGGCCGGCGAAGCCGGCTACCGCGAGGCGCACGACTTCATGAAGATGCTGATGCCGACCAACGTCCGGGCGGTGAAGCAGTATCGCGACGGCCAGCCGCTGTTCTCGCGCATGGGCGTCGAAAGCCAGCTCGACGCGATGTTCTCGCCGACCGTCCAGCTGCGTTCGGGCGGCTATATCGTGCTCAACCAGACCGAGGCGCTGGTCTCGATCGACGTGAACTCCGGCCGCGCTACGCGCGAGCATCACATCGAGGACACCGCGCTCAAGACCAATATGGAGGCCGCCGAGGAAGTGGCGCGCCAGCTCCGGCTGCGCGACCTCGCCGGGCTGATCGTCATCGACTTCATCGACATGGACGAGAAGCGCAACAACCGCTCCGTCGAGCGCAAGCTGTCCGACTGCCTGCGGCAGGATCGCGCGCGCATCCAGGTCGGCCGCATCTCGCATTTCGGTCTGCTGGAGATGTCGCGCCAGCGCATCCGCGCCAGCGTGCTGGAAAGCTCGACCGAGCCGTGCGCGCATTGCGGCGGCACGGGCCACGTGCGCTCGGTATCCTCGGTGGCGCTGCAGCTCTTGCGCAGCCTCGAAGAGACGCTGATGAAGGGCGCGACCCACAACCTCGTGGTCCGCACCCGCACCGAGGTGGCGCTCTACGTGCTCAACCACAAGCGCGGCCATTTGCGCGACCTCGAGAACAGCTTCAAGGTGTCGCTCGCGGTCATCGCCGATCCGACTGTGAGCGGCCAGCAATCCTTCATCATCGATCGCGGCGAGCAGGTGCATACGCTGGAGGCCGCCAAGGCGCTGCTCGCGGCGCAGGCCTCCGCGCCGCCGCTGGTGGCCGAGGAAGTCTTCGACGACGAGGAGACGTTCGACATCGAGACGGAATCCGAGGTCGAGACCGAGGAGACCGAAGGCCTGTCCGAGGATGCGGCCGACGGCAGCGCTGCCGACGGCGAGCGGGACGGCGCGCGCCGCAAGCGGCGACGGCGCCGGCGCGGCCGCGGCGGCGAGACCCGCGAGGGCACGCTGCCTGAAGGAACGGCCGGACTGCAGCCCGCAGAGCCGGGCCTTGCCGCCGAGCAGTCAGCCGAGGACTCCGACGGCGAAGACGACGAGTCGGAGGAACAGCCTGCGTTCGCCCAAGGCGAGCAGACGGATCAGCCTGGCGGCGAGCGGCGTCCGCGCCGGCGTGGACGCCGCGGCGGTCGCCGTCGGCGCGGTGGCGCGGAAGAAGGTCTCGCCGCGTCAATCGGCGACGAGCTAGCGCCGGCTTCGGCATCGGAGGCAGAAGCCGCCGTGGCCGATTTCGACGGCAATGGCGCTTCCCGCCACGACGAGGAAGAGCCGGCCGAACCCGCGGCGCCGGTCCATGCGGCGGCCGCAGCCGAGGCCGATGAGCCCATCGCTGACGCCTCCGTGCCCGTGCCCCAGGCTGCTCCTCGACAACCCGAAGTGCAGCAGACCGAGGCTCCGAAGACGGAATCCGAGAAGACCCCGCGCCGTTCGACGGTTCGCGAGAAGGTCAGCTTCCTCACCGAGCCCAGGCCCGAGAGCGCGGTTTCGGCCGTCAACGTCGCCGAGAGCAGCGCGCCCGCTCCGGCTGTCGACGTCGCTGCGTCCGAGCCGGTTGCCACCGAGCCGGCGGCCACCGATTCCTCGTCCCCTGCGGCCCCGCGCCGGGCCGGCTGGTGGTCCCGCCGTTTCGGTGGCGGGCAGTAAGCCCCCCGCTTTCCGACGCTTCAATGCAAAGCGCCCGGCCAGATGGCCGGGCGTTTTCATATGACGTTCTTCCATGGCACCGAATGCGCCGACCGGCGCCGACTTCATGACGATGGCGATGACGCCGAACACCGCATGCGCTGTACCGTCGATCACGTCCCGCGGCCGCTGACCGCGCTCGCCGCGCGCCATCAGCGCGAAGCCGAACGGGATCGCGAACGGCAGCACCTGCAGGATGTCGCCGCGCGCCAGGGCGCCGACGTCCTGCCCGCCCTACGCGAGCCAGCGGGCGATCCGGGAGACGGCCTCGCGCATGTCCTCGGCCGAACGCGCATAGGAAAAGCGCACGAAGCTGCGGCCGTGGATCGGATCGAAGTCGACGCCGGGCGTGGCCGCAACATGGGTCTCCTCCAGCATCCGCTTGGCGAAGTCGAAGCTGTCGGAGGTGAAGTCGGACACGTCGGCATAGAGGTAGAACGCGCCGTCGGCCGGCAGAAAGCGGGTCAGGCCGGCCTTCGGGAAACCCTCGATCAGGATGCGGCGGTTCTCCTGATAACCGTGCTTGATCGCCTCCATTTCGGTCCGGCCGTCGAACGCCGCTTCCGCAGCGATCTGCGACAGGGTCGGAACCGAAATCGCGAGGTTCTGCTGCAGACGTTCGATCGGCCGCGCCAGCGCATCCGGCACCACCATCCAGCCGATGCGCCAGCCGGTCATGCAGAAGTACTTCGAGAACGAGTTGATGATCAGGGCCTCGCTCGACAGCTCCGCCGCCGTCACCGCCGGAAACGCGTAGTCCAGACCGTGATAGATTTCGTCGGAGATGAAGCGGATGCCCGCATCGCGCGCGGCTGCGATGACGCCGCCCAGCGCCTCACGCGACATCATGGTGCCGGTCGGATTGGCGGGACTTGCCACCAGCACGCCCTTGAGCGGCGTCTTGCAGTGAACGGCAAGCAGCGCCTCGCCGGTCAGGGCGTGGCGGTTCTCCGCCGTGGTCTCGATCAGCACCGGCTCGCAGCCCAGCGCCGTCAGGATGTGGCGATAGGGCGGATAGCCAGGCACGGTCACGGCCACGCGATCGCCGGGCTCGAACATCGCCAGGAACGCGAGGATGAATCCGGCCGAGGATCCCGTCGTGATCACGATCCGCGCCGGATCGATCTCGCAAGCGTGCGTCTCGCGATAGTGCCGCGCGATTCGCTGTCGCAGCGACAGCAGGCCGAGCGCCGAGGTGTAATCGATGCGCGCCTGATCGAGCGCAGCGTGCGCGGCCGCGATGGCCGCTCGCGGCGCAGGCGCCGCAGGTTGGCCGACCTCCATGTGGATGACATGTCCGCCGCCCGCCTCGATCCGCTCGGCCGCAGCCATCACGTCCATCACCATGAACGGCGGAACATTGCTGCGCGCGGACGGCGCCGTCAGGTTGGCGATCCGCTGTTCCAATGTCGGTATCACTGTCGCATCCACCATCGATATCTGCTATTGACCCCGGCTGTTCGGACCCGCTCCGTGAACCGGTCGAGGTCAGCCCATGGGCCTCATTCGCCGCAGATGAGCCGCATTCCGCCGTTTGGTGGGCAATAGCCCGTCTCGAGCCTCGCGCCAATTGCAAAGATCGCCTGATGTCGCTCCGTATCGTGCTTCGCAAGAAACTGTCCGGCGGGCTTGCCGCGGTCGTCGCTGCGGCCGTGACGCTGGCGCCGCTCGCGCCTGCATCGGCGCAGCAAGGCAAGGGACCGCCGATCCTGCGCGACACCGAGACCGAGGTGCTGCTGCGTGAATATACGCGGCCGATCCTACGCGTCGCCGGACTCGAAAAGCAGAACATCCAGATGGTCATCATCAACGATGCGTCCTTCAACGCGTTCGTTGCCGACGGCCGCCGCATCTTCGTCAATTACGGCGCCATCCTGCAGTCGGAAAATCCGAACCAGCTGATCGGCGTTCTCGCGCACGAGACCGGCCATCTCGCCGGCGGCCATCTCGCCAAGCTGCGCCAGCAGCTCGCCACCGCCCAGACCCAGATGATCATCGCCACCATTCTCGGCGCCGGCGCCCTCGCCGTCGGCGCCCGCGGCGGCGGCAGCGGCCTCGCCAATGCCGGCGCCGCGACGCTGTCCGCGCCGGGCGAGGTCATCCGCCGCTCGCTGTTGTCGTATCAGCGCCAGCAGGAGGAGAACGCCGACCGTGCGGGGGTGAAATTCCTCACTGCGGCAGCGCAATCGCCGAAGGGCATGTACGAGACGTTCAAGCGCTTCACCAATGAGAGCCTGTTCGCCGCACGTGGCGCCGACCCCTATCTGCAATCACATCCGATGCCGGCCGATCGCGTCGAGGCGCTCGAGGGCCTCGCGCGCCAGAGCCCCTATTGGGACAAGAAGGACGACCCCGCGCTGCAGCTCCGCCACGACATGGTCCGGGCCAAGATCTCGGCCTTCATGGAACGGCCGGACACGGTGGCACGGCGATATCCCTTGTCGGACACCAGCCTGCCCGCCCGCTACGCCAGGGCAATCTCCACCTACCTGCATGGCGACCTGCGCAGCGCCCTGAGCCAGATCGATGCCCTGATCCAGGTGCAACCCAACAACGCCTATTTCTACGAGGTCCGGGGCCAGGCCCTGCTGGAGGGCGGCCGTCCCACTGAGGCGATCGCCCCGCTGCGCAAGGCGGTGCACCTGTCCAATAACGCCCCGCTCATCGAGATGTTACTTGGTCAGGCCTTGGTGGCATCCGAGAACAAAGCCTACACTGACGAGGCGATCTCGATCCTGCGCGCGGCAGTCGCGCGCGAATCCGAGGCACCGCTCGGCTATTCCCAGCTCGCGATGGCTTATGGCCGCAAGGGCGACTATGCGGAGGCGGATCTCGCCTCGGCGCAGGCCGCCTTCCTGCGTGGCGACAACAAGACGGCGCGCGAGCTTGCCTCGCGTGCGAAAACCCGCTTCGCGGTGGGGTCGCCGGGCTGGGTCAAGGCCGACGACATCGTCACGGCAAAGCCGCTTTCCGGCCAGTAATGTGCCGGACAGCGGGGGTTGGCGCCCGTTGAAGTTTTGAATTACTGCTATCATCCGATCCAGAATATCAAGATACCGATCACGACCATCGACAAGGACCCGATCATTTGACCCAGAGGACCTCCTTCATGCCGTCAGTCCGCACGCTCATTCCCGCGATGTTGCTCGCGCTCTCGCTCTGCGGCGTGCCTCAGCTCGCGTCGGCGGAGAGCTTCTCCGACAGCCAGCGTGGCGAGATCGAGACGATCGTCCGAAACTACCTGATCGCGCATCCCGAGGTGCTCGAAGAGGCGATGGCCGAGCTGCAGAAGCGCCAGACGGCGGCCGAGGCGGCCAAGCACGAGGCCAGCATCAGCAAGAACGCCGAGACCATCTTCAACTCGCCGCGCGGTGTCGTGCTCGGCAACAAGGATGGCGACGTCACCTTCGTCGAGTTCTTCGATTACAATTGCGGCTACTGCAAGCGCGCGATGGCCGACATGATGGACCTGATGAAGAGCGACCCGAAGCTGAAGGTCGTGCTCAAGGAATTTCCCGTGCTGAGCCAGGGCTCCGTCGAGGCCGCGCAGGTCGCGGTTGCCGTTCGGATGCAGGCCCCGCAGAAATATCTCGACTTCCACCAGAAGCTGCTCGGCGGCCGCGGCCAGGCCGACAAGGCCCACGCGCTCGCGGTGGCCAAGGAACTCGGCCTCGACATGGCCCGCGTCGAGAAGGACATGGCAAGCCCCGAGGCCAAGGCGACGATCGAGGAGAACTTCAAGCTCGCCGAG
The DNA here is from genome assembly GCF_032381235.1 of Bradyrhizobium sp. SZCCHNR1053. Taxonomy (NCBI): domain Bacteria; kingdom Pseudomonadati; phylum Pseudomonadota; class Alphaproteobacteria; order Hyphomicrobiales; family Nitrobacteraceae; genus Bradyrhizobium; species Bradyrhizobium sp. SZCCHNR1053. Next base: position 109,949 of record NZ_JAUHJM010000001.1, on the reverse strand, counting down.
GAGATGGGTATGAACGGCACGCCGAGCTACGTGATCGGCAAGCAGGTCGTGATCGGCGCCGTCGGCGTCGAGGGCCTGCGCGAGAAGATCAGCACGGCCCGCTGCGGCAAGGCGAGCTGCTGAGCATATCTGTCAAAGCGTCTCGCCATCACGAGATCAATCGAAGGCCGGCTGTATCAGCCGGCCTTCTGCTTTTGCCGTGAGCCGGTGAAGAAGCAAGAGACCGGTGGCGCTGCCGCCCTCGCCTATCCCGTCAGCTTCATGCCGAGCCGGGTTCGAAGTGCCTCGCGGATGTGGCCGCGTGCAATCGCCTCGGCCCGATCGGGATCGCGGATCGCGATCGCCTCGATCAGCTCACCATGCTCGGCCGCGGCCGTTGCCGGACGTCCTTCGGCCGCAAACGTTGTGGTTCCCAGCAGCGCTGTCGCCACATGCATGTCCTCGAGGGCGGCATCGAGATAGCGGTTGCGCGCGGCGCGCTGGATCGCACCGTGCATCAGCCGATTCAGCCGCGCGAGCTCGACGGCGTCGCCCTCCCCGCTGACGAAGCGCGCATGAATGTCGCGCAGCGCCGCGATCTCGGCCGGCACGGCATACTGTGCCGCGAGCCGGGCCGCAGCGCCTTCGAGAATCTCCCGCATCGCGTACAGCTCGAGGATTTCATTCTCGTCGAGACTTCGCACGATCAGGCCGCGGCCACCAGCCGGCTGCACCCACCCCTTGGCCACCAGCTTGCCGAAGGCCTCACGGACCGGCGTGCGGCTGACGTTCAGCTTCTGGGCGACCTCATCCTCACGCAGTCGATCGCCGGAGCGATAGAGGCCGTTCTCCAGCGCATGGCACAGCGCACGAAATACCGCCTCGCCGAGAGAGACGTTGTCACGATCGATGGTGAGCGATGGCGCTTCCGAGGACATGGGGTCACTGTCTCACAACCTTGTTCCGAACAACAGCATCTCTTGCATATCATCGTATACAATAGTATACTAATACAATGCCTCCGCAGCCGGTACTTCAGCACTGTCCATTGTCGCTAGGCCGACGGCTGTCGTACCGATGGCGCGGCTGTGCGGACGCAAGACGATCCAGGGTTTGCCGCCTTGCGTCCGCCAGGGCGTGCGATGATTGATCTAAGCGATATCGCCGACCATCCCGTGACCTACGACGTCGTCGTGGTCGGTGGCGGCAACGCGGCCCTCTGCGCCGCCATTGCAGCACGGCGCGCCGGGGCCTCGGTCATCGTGCTGGAGGCCGCCTCGAAGTTCTATCGCGGCGGCAATACGCGCCACACCCGCAACATGCGCTGCGCCCATGACGCGGCGACCGCAACGTTGAGCGGCCCCTACACCGAGGACGAGTTCTGGGACGATCTCCTGCGCGTCACCGAAGGCCAGACCAACGAGCAACTGGCGCGCCTGATGATCCGCGAATCCAAGGACATGCTCGACTGGATCGTCGAACAAGGCGTGCGCTTCCAGCCCTCGCTCGGCGGAACGCTGAGCTTAGGGCGGACCAACTCGTTCTTCCTCGGCGGCGGCCGGGCCATGCTCAATGCTCTGTATCTGACCGCCGAGCGCCTCGGCGTCGACGTGCGCTACGAGGCCGAGGTGGTGGGGCTGCAGATGGACGACGGCCGCTTCCGCGCGGCGATCGTGCAGCACGGCAACGGCAGGATGCGCATCGGCGGCAAGGCGCTGGTGGCGGCCGCGGGCGGCTTCGAATCCAACATCGACAAGCTGGTCGAGGGCTGGGGTGAGATCGCCCGTAACTTCCTGATCCGCGGCACGCCTAACAATCGCGGCGCGGTGCTGGACATGCTGCTCGGCGCCGGCGTCGACAGTATCGGCGACCCGACCCAATGCCATGCGGTGGCGATCGATGCGCGGGCGCCCAAATATGACGGCGGCATCATCACGCGGCTCGACTGCGTCGTGTTCGGCATCGTCGTCAACAACAACGCTGAGCGATTCTACGACGAAGGCGAGGATGTCTGGCCGAAGCGTTACGCCATCTGGGGCCGCCTGGTCGCGACCCAGCCGAACCAGATTGCCTACATCATCTTCGACGCGAAATCGGCGAACCTGTTCATGCCATCGCTCTACCCCGCGATCGAGGCGGCCAGCATCACCGAGCTCGCCGGCAAGCTCGACCTCGATCCCGACAAGCTGACCACCACCGTCGCGCAATTCAACGCATCGGTGCGCGACGGCAGCTTCAATCCCGACATCCTGGACGATTGTCGCACCGAGAACTTGGCGCCGCCCAAATCGCATTGGGCGCGCCGTCTCGATTCAGCGCCCTTCTACGCCTATCCGGTCCGGCCCGGCATCACCTTCACCTACCTCGGCGTGCGCGTCGATCAAGCGGCAAGGATGATGATGAAGGCCGGCGGGCCAGCCGACAACATGTACGCCGCCGGCGAGATCATGGCCGGCAACGTGCTCGGCCGCGGCTATGCTGCGGGCATCGGCATGACGATCGGCAGCGTGTTCGGCCGCATCGCGGGCCGGGGAGCAGCGACACATGCAGCGCAGTGAGGCGTTGACCGAGGCGGATCGGCTGATGACGATCTGCAATTCCTGCCGCTATTGCGAGGGCCTCTGCGCCGTGTTTCCGGCGATGGAGATGCGCCGCGCCTTCACCGGCGGCGACCTCAACTATCTCGCCAATCTCTGCCATGCCTGCGGCGCCTGCTACGTCGACTGCCAATTCTCGCCGCCGCACGAATTCGACGTTCGCGTCCCGTCCGTTCTGGCCCGGGTGCGGCACGAGAGCTACGCCGACTATGCCTGGCCGCCCGCGCTGGCGCCGCTGTTCAGGCGCAACGGCCTTGCCATATCGCTCATCGCGGTCATCAGCATGGCCGCGTTCGTCCTCGGCTTCGTGGCCTTCAACGATCCCGCCGCGCTGTTTGCAAGCCGGCACGGCCCGGGATCGTTCTACGCGCTCATGCCTCACAACACGATGGCGCTGTTGTTCGGCGCCGCCTTCCTGTGGGCCATCATCGCCATCATCATGGGCGCTCGGGCCTTCTGGAATGACATCGGCGAGCCGAGCTCGACCCTGACGCGCTCACGTCCACTGCTGCGCGCCGTTCGCGACGCAGGCAGCCTGCGCTATCTCGATGGCGGCGGCGTCGGCTGCTACAACGAGGATGAGCGGCCGCGCGACACCCGGCGGTTCTATCACCATCTGACGTTCTGGGGCTTCGTGCTCTGCTTCGCATCGACCAGCGTCGCGACGCTCTATCACTATCTTCTGCACCGCGAGGCGCCCTATCCGTTGTGGGATCTGCCCGTCGTGCTCGGCACGCTCGGCGGATTCGGCATCGTGGTCGGTCCGCTCGGACTCTACGCCGCCAAGCGCAGGCGTGAGCCGGCGATGATGGACGGCGGCAGCCGCGGCATGGATGTCGCGTTCTTGGCGATGCTCGTCCTCACCGGCGCGACCGGACTCGCTCTCCTCGTGCTTCGCGAGACCAGCACGATGGGCGTGCTGCTCGCGGTCCATCTCGGTGCGGTGTTCGCGATCTTCATCACGATGCCCTATGGCAAGTTCGTGCACGGCCTCTATCGATTCTTGGCGCTCCTCCGCTACGCGCGCGAACGTCACGGCGCGTAGCTCGCGCGAGGTCGCCGTCAACGCGCAACTGATCGCCGTCGTCATGCAGCATTCATGACCCTGAGCATCCGTTCATAAAGTTGCGATCTGCGACATTTTTCCGGAACGATCGGAGACGCACGGAACGACTCCTACCTCCTGCCGTTGTCGGCGCGGGCAGTGCCAATACGAGGAGGATAGAGGATGACCAATCGCTTGATGGTATCAGTTGCTGCAATCGCGCTCCTGGCGGGTGCAGGTTTTGCTCATGCGCAGAGCGCCGGCGGTGCGGGCGGCGCAGTTGGACAGTCCGGCGGCGCAGCCGGCGGCATGAACGCGCCCGGCGGCACGATGCATCGCGACAGCGCCTCGCCTGCGGCCGGCGGCGCGTCCGACATGCGCTCCAGCCAGTCGGATCAGAAGTCTGGTGCGACCAAGGGCCAGCGCGCCGAGGAAGGCATGAAGGGTCCGACTGCCAAGGGCGCGACCTCCGAGAGCGACAAGGCGGGCTCCAAGAGCATGAAGGCCGAGAGCCGCGACAGCAAGAGCGGCACCAGCACGAACGCCGAAACCAAGACCGGCAGCGACCGGTCGCAGACCACCACCGGACTGGCCGGCGCCGGCGCCAAGCTCACGACCGAGCAGCGCACCAAGATCACCAGCGTGATCCGCAGCCAGCGCGTCGAGCCGGTGACCAACGTGAACTTCAACATCTCGGTCGGGACCCGGGTGCCGCGCGACGTTCACTTCCACCGGCTCCCGGCCGAAGTCGTGACGATCTATCCGGAATGGCGCGGATATGACTTCATCCTGGTTCGTGAGCAGATCATCGTAATCGATCCTCGCACCCACGAGATCGTCGCAGTTCTCGACGCCTGATCCCGACCAGGCAGGCGATGAGGACATGGGGCGGGCAGCAATGCCCGCCCCATTCTATTGCGCCAATCTATTGCGCAAAGAGCACGCAAGGGCGATCACACGCAACCCGTGCAGCCCGGTGGACAAACCTGGTTAATCAGCGATTTCGCACACTTAAGACGGTTTTTTCGTGTGACGGACCAAGCCTCGAACGGCCGGCCTGGCTGCCGAAAGGCTTCCCCTTGGCGGCTTTGTTACCTATAACGCCGCCCACTGCCGCCACACCGCCGGGATGGGAATGGCCGACGCCGCTCACAACACGATCTATGTCCTCAACGGACCCAACCTCAACCTGTTGGGCACCCGCGAGCCGGAGACCTATGGCCACGCCACCCTCGCCGACGTGGAACGGCTCTGCGTCGAGACGGCTGCCCGCTTCGGCCTGGTGGCGGAGTGCCGGCAGTCCAACCATGAGGGCGTGCTGGTCGACTCCATCCATGAGGCCCGCAGCCGCGGTGTGGTCGGAATCATCCTCAATGCCGGCGCCTACTCTCATACCTCCATTGCCCTGCATGACGCGCTGATGGGGGTGAAGATCCCCACCGTTGAAGTGCACATCAGCAACATCCACGCTCGCGAGAGCTTTCGGCACCATTCTTTCACCGCGAAGGCGGCGTTTGCCTCGATCTGCGGCTTCGGCATCGACGGCTACCGGCTCGCGATCACTGGCCTCGCCGCCAAGATCGGCGCCAAAGCCGATACGCAGACCGACATCTAGCGCAAGCCTGACGTCACAGTCCTCACGCCACCCAACGTTCCGGATCAGATCATGGCGCCCCAGCCCGACGACAAGACCATCGCGAAATCCGAAGACAGCCAGCTCATTCGCGAGCTCGCAGCGCTGCTGGATGAGACCAGCCTGACCGAGATCGAGCTGGAGCGTGCCGGCCTTCGCATCCGCGTTGCCCGCAACGTGACCGTTGCGGCGGCCGTCCATTCGTCCATCGGAGCGGTCGCCGCTGGCGTTCCCCTGGTCGCAGCTGCGACGGCGGCGGCCGCCGGCGCGGACTTGTCCAAACATCCCGGCGTGGTGCCCTCGCCCATGGTCGGCACCGCCTATTGGGCGCCCGAGCCCGGCGCCAAGCCGTTCGTCGAGGTCGGCTCCAAGGTGTCGGTCGGTCAGACCCTGATGATCATCGAGGCGATGAAGACGATGAACCAGATTCCGTCACCGCGCGCCGGGACGGTGACGCAGATCCTGGTCGAGGACGGCCAGCCCGTTGAGTTCGGCGAGCCGCTGGTGATCATTGAATAATTGCGAGTAGCGAATGGCGAATAGCGAATAGCCGTCCGTTCCCTATTCGCTACTCCCTATTCGCTACTCGCCACTCGCGCCCGAGGCACCATGTTCGACAAGATCCTCATCGCCAATCGCGGCGAAATCGCCCTTCGCATCCTCAGGGCCTGCAAGGAGCTCGGCATCTCCACCGTCGCGGTGCATTCCACCGCCGACGCCGATGCCATGCATGTCCGCCTCGCCGACGAAAGCGTGTGCATCGGCCCGCCGCCGTCGAAGGACAGCTATCTCAACATCCCCGCGCTGCTCGCCGCCTGTGAGATCACCGGCGCCGACGCCGTGCATCCCGGCTACGGCTTCCTCTCGGAGAACGCGCGCTTCGCCGAGATCCTCGCCGACCACAACCTGCACTTCATCGGACCCAAGGCGGAACACATCCGCCTGATGGGCGACAAGATCGAGGCCAAGAAGACCGCCAAGCGGCTGGGCATTCCGGTCGTTCCCGGCTCCGACGGTGCGGTGACGCCCGACCAGGACGCGATGGCGATCGCCAAGGAGATCGGCTTTCCGGTGCTGGTCAAGGCGGCCGCCGGCGGCGGCGGCCGCGGCATGAAGGTCGCCCACACCGAGGCGGACCTGCAACTGGCGCTGACCACCGCGGCCAACGAGGCCAAATCCGCGTTCGGCGACGCTTCGGTCTATCTCGAGAAGTATCTGCAGAAGCCCCGCCACATCGAGATCCAGGTGCTCGGCGATGGCCGCGGCGGCGCGATCCATCTCGGCGAGCGCGACTGCTCGCTGCAGCGGCGCCACCAGAAGGTCTGGGAGGAAGGCCCCTCGCCGGTGCTCGACCCGGCCAGCCGCGCCAAGATCGGCGAGACAGTCGCCAAGGCGATGCAGGAGCTGAAATATATCGGCGTCGGCACCGTCGAATTCCTCTATGAGGACGGCGAGTTCTACTTCATCGAGATGAACACCCGCATCCAGGTCGAGCATCCCGTCACCGAGATGATCACCGGCATCGACCTCGTGCTGGAGCAGATCCGCATCGCGGCCGGCGGCGACCTGCCGATGACCCAGGACCAGGTTGTCATCAACGGCCACTCCATCGAGTGCCGCGTCAATGCGGAAAATCCCGTCACCTTCCGGCCATCGCCGGGCAAGATCCTGCAGTACCATCCGCCGGGCGGCCTCGGCGTCCGCATCGATTCGGCGGTCTATCAGGGCTACGTGATCCCGCCCTATTACGACTCGCTGGTCGGCAAGCTGATCGTCCACGGCAAGACCCGGGTCGAGTGCCTGATGCGGCTGCGGCGGGCGCTGGACGAGATGGTCGTCGACGGCATCGAGACCACCCTGCCGCTGTTCCGGGCGTTGGTGCGCGAGCCCGCCATCATCGATGGCGACTACCACATCCACTGGCTCGAGCAGTATCTCGCCGGCCAGAACGCGGACTGAGCAGCACCTGAAGAATCCCGCGGCCCGGCGGGAACTCTTCGGTCTGCACGACGTTCTGCTCTGTCGGCGGTTCCGCTGAGGGGGCAGGTATTTCAATCGGCATGCGAGTGAGCGGTGGCGCCTGAGATCAGACAGAGGCGCACGCTAGGACAAATCCTGCTGTTGTCGGCGGGATTCCTGGTGCTGGTCGTCGTCAGCACGGCCTCGGTGCTGCTGGTCAACAAGGCCCGCAGAGACAGCGCCTGGGTGGTGCACACCATCGAGGCGGAGAACCAGATCAATGCGCTGCTGCTCGAGGTCCGCCGCGCCGAGAGCGGCGCCCGCGCCTACCTGCTGACCCAGAGCCCGGATTTTCTCAGAGATCACGAAGCCGCCGTTGCCGCGATCCGGCCCGTGCTCGACAAGCTTGCGACGCTCCTCGCCGACAACCAGGCTCAGGTGACGAAGCTCGCCAGATTGCGCAGCATCATCGAGACCCGACTGGCGCAATTCGACCGGGAGAAGGCTCTCGTCGCGTCCGGCGATCTTCCCAGTGCGGTGGCCCTGGTGCGCGATGCCGCATCGATCGACAGCAGCACGACCATGCGTACCACCGCCGAGGCGATGCGCACCGAGGAGGAACGCCTGCTGGCGGTGCGAACCACCAATGCCGACGAGAGCCAGCAGCTCGCGACCATCGTCACTGTCGCCGGTTCGGCGCTGGTCGTCCTGCTCGCCGTCATCTCGCTGCTCCTTGTGCGCCGCTCGACCAGCGCCCGCGACGAGGCCGAGGCCAAGCTGCGCGAGAGCAACCTCAACCTCGAAGCCACCGTCGACGAGCGCACCGCCGACCTGCGCGAGGCCAATGAGGAGATCCAGCGCTTCGCCTACATCGTGAGCCACGATCTGCGCTCGCCGCTCGTCAACATCATGGGCTTCACCAGCGAGCTCGACGAGCTGCGCAGCGACATCTTCCGGCGCATCGCGGCGCTCGCGCGCGCGGTGTCGGACGCGCCGCCGCCCGCCGAAGGCACCGAGCCGGAGCTCGAAGGCGCCGACAAGCAGCTCTCGGAGGATTTCACCGAGGCGCTGGGCTTCATCAAGTCCTCGATCGCAAAAATGGACCGGCTCATCACCGCCATCCTCAATTTGACCCGCGAAGGCCGCCGCGAGTTCGTGCCGGTGCGCATCGACACCCGCGAGCTGATCGAGGGCATCGTCTCGACGCTCGCGCATCAGGCTGCGGAAACCAACACCACCATCCGCGTGGAGCCGCTGCCCGCCATCGTCAGCGACCGCCTTGCGCTGGAGCAGATCTTTTCCAACCTGATCGACAACGCGATCAAATATCTGAAGCCCGGCGTTGCCGGTGACATCGCCATTCGCGCCCGCACCAAGCTCGGTTTCGCCATCTTCGAGATCACGGACAATGGCCGGGGGATTGATCCCAGGGATCACCAACGTATCTTTGATCTGTTCCGCCGCGCCGGGACCCAGGACCGTCCGGGTCAGGGGATCGGATTGGCCCATGTGCGCGCGCTGGTGCGCCGGCTCGGCGGAACCATGTCGGTCGCGTCGGAGCTCGACCAGGGCAGCACGTTCACCATCACGCTCCCGATCAACTGGAACGCCTCAACCCGGAACTCAGACCGATGACCATGCCCGTGACGATCATCATGATCGAGGACGACGAAGGCCACGCCCGCCTGATCGAGCGCAACATCCGCCGCTCGGGAGTCAACAACGAGATCAAGCCGTTCACCAACGGTACAGATGCCGTGAAGTATCTGCTGGGTGCTGACGGCACCGGCCTCGATCACAAGGGGCAAGCATTGCTGATCCTGCTGGACCTGAACCTGCCGGACATGACCGGCATCGACATCCTCAAGATGGTCAAGCAGAACAGCTTCCTGAAGAGCGCGCCCGTGGTCATCCTGACCACGACCGACGACTCGCAGGAGATCAAGCGCTGCTACGAGCTCGGCTGCAACGTCTACATCACCAAGCCGGTCAACTACGAAAGCTTCGCCAACGCCATTCGCCAGCTTGGTCTGTTCTTCTCCGTCATCCAGGTTCCGCCCGCCGCATGAGCTCCGCCGCCCCCACGCTGCTCTACATCGACGACGACGCGGCGCTGGCGCGGCTGGTCGAGCGCGGGCTCAAGCGATTGGGCTTCACGGTGGAACACGCCGCCGACGGCAGCGCGGGCTTGCAGAGGCTGGAGCGCGGCGGGATCGACGTCGTTGCGCTCGACCAGTACATGCCCGGCTTCGACGGGCTCGAGACGCTGGAGCGCATCATGGCGCTGCCCGAACCGCCGCCGGTGGTGTTCGTCACCGCCTCGCAGGATTCCAAGATCGCGGTCACAGCCCTGAAGGCGGGCGCAGCCGACTACCTCGTCAAGGACGTGCAGGGCGAGTTCATCCCGCTGCTGCAGGTCGCAGCCGAAGGCGCGGTGCGGCAGGCACGGCTGCAGAAGGCCCGCGACGAGGCGGAGGCCGAAGTGCGGGCGTCACGCGACCGCTACGCGGCGTTGGCGGCGGAGCGCGAGGTCCTGCTGCGCGAGGTCAATCATCGCGTCGGCAATTCGCTGCAGATCATCGCCTCGCTGCTGCATCTTCAGGCCAACTCCAGCACCCAGGACGACGTCAAGGCCGCGCTCACCAATGCGATGGGCCGCGTCGCCGCCGTGGCGCAGGTGCACCGCCGGCTCTACACGTCTCAGGATCTCAAGAGCGTGCTGCTCAACCAGTATCTGGATTCGCTGCTCGACGACCTGCGCCGCTCGGCCGAGGGCAACCGGATGTCGCGGCTGACCCTGAAGGCGGAGCCGGTCGAGATCGACCCGGATCGCGCGGTCGCGATCGGCATCGTCGTCAACGAGCTGGTCATGAACGCGGTCAAATACGCCTACCCCGATGGGCCGGGCCCGATCCATGTCGAGCTGAAGCTTGCAGGCGAGGACATCGTGCTGTCGATTGCCGACGACGGCGTCGGCCTCAACGCAACCAGCGATCCGCGTTCGACCGGAATGGGCCAGCGCATCGTCAGCGCCATGGCGACCAAGCTCGATGCCACCGTCGGCCCCGATCCGAGCCATGCCGGCACCAAGATCGTGGTCCGCTTCCGCCTCGAAAAACATGCTCCCAAGCCCGCGGCTGCTGGGGTCGGCTGAGCCGACGCAGCCGGCACGCGACCATCGCGCACCCGACGTCGGCCTGCTATGCTGATCCCATGAATACGCGCGACTCTGCAGCGTCCGAGATCACGCCCGAGGTGCTGCTGCGTGCCTATGCCTGCGGCATCTTCCCGATGGCCGAAAGCGCCGACGACCCGACCTTGTTCTGGGTCGAGCCGGAGCTGCGCGGCGTCATTCCGCTCGACGGCTTTCGCGTCGCCTCGCGCCTTGCGCGCACGGTCCGATCGGACACCTTCACCGTGACCGTGAACCAGGCCTTCAAGGCGGTGATGGATGGCTGTGCCGAACCGCAGCCCGGTCGCGAGGACACCTGGATCAACAAGCGTATCCGCGAGCTCTACAGTGGCCTCCACGCGCTCGGCCATTGCCACAGCGTCGAATGCTGGCAGGATGGCGAGCTGGTGGGCGGCCTCTACGGCGTCAGCCTGGGCCGCGCCTTCTTCGGCGAGAGCATGTTTCATCGCACCCGCGACGCCTCGAAGGTCGCGCTGGTGCATCTCGTCGCGCGGCTGATCGCCGGCGGCTTCGAGTTGCTCGACACCCAATACGTCACCGAGCACCTCAAGACCTTCGGCGCCGTCGAGATCCCGCGCCGGCGCTACACCGTGCTGCTCGAAAAGGCCCTGAGGGGACCGGCCGCCAATTTCGCCAGGCTGGCGGTCGATCGGCCGATGCCGGGTACCGAAGCGTTGGCGATCATCGCCGCGCGCGGCTGAGCCCGGTTATCTGAACACTCCGCCGAACGGTCCGCCCGCCTGGGGCGGCGGCGGCGGTGGCGGCACCTGCTGGGTCTGATATTGCTGCGGCGGCGATGGCGGCCTGGGAGCCGCCTGCCTCTGCTGCGGCGGCCGCTTCTGTGCCGGCTGCGCCGTGGGCGTGGGCTTCTGATCGGGGGCTGCGCTGACCACCGTGGTCTGCGGCTCTTTGCAGTCGACCAGCCAGATGTCGTAGATCGGGTGCTCGACGCCGTGCAGGCCGGGGCTGGCCGCGAACATCCAGCCCGAGAAGATGCGCTTCACCTCGCCCTGCAAGGTGATCTCGTCGACCTGCACGAACGCGTCGGTGTTGGCGGCCTCGGTGGCCGGCCTCGTGTAGCAGGCGTCGGTCTTCACCCGGAGCGCGCCGAACTGCACGGTCTCGCCGATGTCCTCGTCGAAATTGATGATGCGGCCGGTGATCTTGTCGAGCCCGGAGAAGCTCGCCTTCTTGTTCACGATCTTCTGCGCCGGCGGCTCGGTCACGACCTCGTCGCCCGGCTGGATGGTGGCCGGCGTCTGCGGCACCGCGCCGTTCGGCGGGATCGCCGCATTCTGGGGGGCGCCGCGAGCCGGTGCCTGCCGCTGACCGGGCGCAGCCTGGCCGGGCGGCGGCACGGCCGCGACGGGGGGATTGTTCTGTGGCAGGATCGTCGTTCCCGGCGGCGGCGCCAGCGGCTGGGATTGGACCGGGCCCGGCAGGGCGGCGCCCTGCCCTGGCGGCGGACGGGTCGGCGCCGGCAGCACCCGGCCCTGCGGCAGCTCCGGGACCTCCTCCTCTTCCTCGGGAGGCGGAATCGGCTCGCCACGGCGCGGAATGTTGCCCGGCGGGCGCGGAACGGGATCGGAGAAAATGGTACCGATCTGCGCGCGCGCCGGCACGGACAGCGTGAGGGATGTGGCGGCCAGCAATGCCGCGATACCGGTCAGGACGATTGTTCGGTGCATCTCGCGCGGCTTTATCAGGCGAATCGGGGTTCGGGACAATCAAATCGCGTCATGACCCATCCGCCGCTCTCGATCAGCCCTCCCGTTAACATGTCGAATACGGCGGGGGAAGGGCGAGCTGCCAGCGCTCCGCGTGCTGGTCAGCCGGTTCATCCAATGAGATAGTCGTGATCAAGAGCCCGATCGGAACCGGCGTCAAAGGGAAGGAAACCGATGTCTGATTCGATCCGTCTCGACGGCCGAGTGGCCGTCGTTACCGGTGCGGCCGGCGTCATCGGCGCCGCGACCATGCGGCTGCTGGCCGCACGCGGTGCCCGCATCGTCGCGGTGGACCGGCGCGAGGCCGATCTCGCCGCCGCGACGGCCGCCCTGCCCGCAAGCGCCGAGGCGCTCGCCGTGGCCGCCGACGTCACCGACGAGGACCAGGTCGCGGCTTATGTGCGACAAGCGTGCGATCGGTTCGGCACCATCGACGTGTTCTTCAACAACGCCGGCATCGAAGGCGAGATCAAGCCGATCACCGCCTATCCGCTGGAGGCGTTCCGTCGCGTGCTCGACGTCAACGTCGTCGGCGTCTTCCTCGGCCTCAAGCACGTGCTTCCGGTGATGCTGAAGCAGAACCGCGGCTCGATCATCAACACCGCCTCGATCGCCGGCCTGATCGGCTCGCCGCAGATCGCCGTCTACAGCGCCAGCAAGCACGCGGTCATCGGCTTGACCAAGAGCGCGTCCTGGGAGTGCACCGGGACCAATGTGCGTGTGAACTGCATCTGCCCCGGGCTGATCGAGAGCCGCATGCTGAGCGCGATCATCGAAGGACGCAGCGGCGCCCCGGTTCCGGCCGACAAGGTGGTCGATCGCGTCCCCGCACGCCGACTCGGCCAGGGCGCAGAGGTGGCCTCGATCGTCGCCTTCCTCGCCTCCGACGATGCCAGCTACGTCTCCGGCGCCGCCTACACCGTCGATGGTGGCCGCACCGCCGCTTGACGTCCCCTCAACGCACAGGTCGATTGCAATGCCCGTTCAGCTCGATGCCGATGCCGCCGCCGTCTACAAGGCGTTCCAGGAGGGCGGTCGGCCGGCCTATGAGACGCTGACACCGCAGGAGGCGCGGGACTACTATCTGGCCGCGCGCGTCGTGAGCAATCCCGAGCCGCCCGAGCTTGCGGACGTCAAGGACCTCGCCATCCCTGCCCCGCATGGCGCAATCCCGGCACGGCTCTATCGGCCAAGGGCGGTGCGGCAGACCAACGGTCTTGCGCCGGGATTGGTGTTCTATCACGGCGGCGGCTGGGTGATCGGCAATCTGGATTCGCATGACGTGGTATGCCGCGCGCTGGCGCACGAAGGCGAACTGATCGTGATCTCGGTCGACTACCGCCTCGCGCCCGAGCACAAGTTTCCGGCGGCGGTCGACGACGCCGTCGCGGCCATACGATGGATCGCCGACAATGCCGCCGCGCTCGGCATCGATGCCGCCAGGCTCAGCGTCGGCGGCGATTCCGCTGGCGGCAATCTCGCCGCCGTCGTCGCACTCTCGGCGCGTGACGGCAACGGCCCGAAGCTCTCAGGCCAGGTGCTGATCTATCCGGCCACCGACTTCACGATGAGCCATCCCTCCCACAGCGAGCCCGAGACCAGCGTGCTGCTGACGCATTCGGTCATCCGCTGGTTTCGCGACCATTATCTCAACAGCGTCGCCGACATTCACGATTGGCGGGCCTCGCCGGCGAAGGCGGAAAGCCTGGTGGGGCTACCGCCCGCTTATGTGCTCACCGCCGGCGCCGATCCGCTGCGCGACGAAGGCGACGACTACGCGCGGCGCCTGCGCGAGGCCGGCGTGGCGGTGACCTACCGAACGCATCCCGGCCAGTTCCACGGCTTCTTCACGATGGGCAAGCTGTTGGACCAGGCCAATGTCGCGGCGCGCGACATCGGCGCCTGGCTGAAGCAGCTCGACCGGCCCGGCGGCATCTGAGCGTTACCGCGCTGAGCTCAGAACGCAACGACCCGCGAGTTCGCGGATCGTGCTCACATGCGGCCGAAGTCGTCTCGTGTGAGATCGGCTTGCTCGCGCTCGAGCAGCAGCTACATCCCGTGCAAGCCGGGCGGGACGACTGGACAGCTCACATCTCATTCCTCGCAGCAGGAGACTCCCGCATGAAGACCGTGAACCTCGCCGACAAGCTGAGCCAATTCTCAGGCCATTGGGACCCGCACGTGATCGCGGACTACAACGACAATGACGTGATGGTCGTGAAGTTCATGGGAGAATTCCCGTTCCACAAGCATGACACGACGGATGACTTCTTCCTGGTCCTGGAAGGCGAGATGGAGATGGACATTCAGGGGCAGCCTTCGCGGACGGTGAAGGCCGGCGAGTTGTTCGTCGTCCCCAAAGGGGTCGTCCACCGGCCGCGCGCGGCCAAAGAGGTCAAGGTGCTCCTGATCGAACCCAAGGGCGAACCGAACTCCGGCGACTCCGACCGGGTGCCCGCGCCCAAGCCGCGCATCTGACTCGCCGGAAGGCGTCAGAGCTTCGGGACTCCGCGAGCTTGAGATATCATTCAGAGCGGACAGGTGAGCAGGATAAACATGGAGCCAACTCTGGAGATTGCGCTGGCTTGGTTCAAGCCCGAAGAGTGGGAGAGGATCTGCCCAGATCTGCACGACACCTACGAAGAATGGCTGGCCAGCGCTCAGGAGGTCATCGACACGATCGGCAGTCGCCCGGACGAGCGGATCGTGAAAGTGATCCTGACCGCGGCCGAGCTTCGGAAATGGCAACGTGCGACCGGGCGCAAAGTCGATGGCAGGGTTCGCTCACAGCTCGCCGCCAGGGGCGCGCGCAAGATCCGCAACGAGCCCCCACAGTCGGCCCCCGAGCCCCGTTCTGGCTCAGAAGGCAGTCGCTGACGTTGTCGCTCAGGCGGGCCACCGCCAGTTCTGAGGGCGCAACGGCCGCCCATGCAGCGGACGAAGCGGAGCATCGCCGAAATGTCCGCTGTTTTTGCGCTGCAACCGAGATAGTGTCCTGTCGCCCGCAAGGACGGCTTGTGGCCGTCTGGCGGGCCCCTCCTCCGATAGGATCGCCCCGATGTTCGACCGCTTGACCCGCCAGCCCGATGATCCCCTGCTCGCTCTGATCGGCATCTTCAAAGCCGATCCGAGGCCGGACAAGGTCGATCTCGGCGTCGGCGTCTATCGCGACGAGGCCGGCCATTCGCCGATCTTCCGCGCTGTGAAAGCTGCGGAGCGCATCATCTGGGAGAGCCAGGACAGCAAGAGCTATGTGGCGCCGGAAGGCGACCAGCGCTTCCTCGACCTGTTGTGGTCGCTCGTCGGCGGCCCCGCGCCATCGGTCCATGCCGCAGGCGTGCAGACTCCGGGCGGCTCGGGCGCGCTCCGCCTCGCCGCCGATCTGATCCGGCAGGCCGGCACCGGCAAGATCTGGCTCGGCCTGCCGAGCTGGCCCAATCACGCCGGCATCTTCGCCGCGGCGGGACTCGAGGTCGAGACCTATCCATACTTCGACGTGCCATCGCAGACCCTGCAGCTCGACGGCATGCTCGACGCGCTGCGGCGCGCTCAGCCGGGCGATGCCGTCCTGATCCATGCCTGCTGCCATAACCCGAGCGGCGCTCCCCTCAGCGCCGACGACTGGACGCGGATCACCGCCATGATCACAGCGCGCGGCCTCGTGCCGCTGATCGATTCCGCCTATCAGGGCTTCGGCGCCGGCCTCGACGGCGATGCGGCCGGTCTGCGGATGCTGATCGCGGCCGTCCCCGAGGCGCTCGTCGCAGTGTCCTGCTCGAAGTCGTTCGGACTCTATCGTGAGCGCACTGGTGCTCTTTACGCCGTCGCGGCATCGCAGGCGGCAGCCGACACCGCGCGCTCCAATCTCGTCGCGATCGCGCGCACCAGCTACTCGATGCCGCCGGACCACGGTTCGGCGATCGTGAAGACCATTCTCGGCAGCCCCGATCTGCGGCGCGACTGGAGCGAAGAGTTGGAATCGATGCGCCTGCGCCTTGCGACGCTGCGCCGTGCCTTTGCCGAGGCGCTCGGTGGCCGCTGGTCCAACACGGTCGCCATTGGCGTCCAGGAAGGCATGTTCTCGCTGCTGCCACTTACCCCGGCGGAGGTGCTGACCCTGCGTGAGAAGAGCGGCGTCTACATGCCGACCTCGGGCCGCATCAATGTCGCCGGCCTGAAGCTATCAGACGTGACGCGCGTCGCCGGCCTGTTCAAGTCGCTTTGAGCGAGCGCGGGCGAGGAATGACAGCGTGACCGAGATCGTCCAGGAACGGCACAAGCTCTACGAAGACGCAATGGCCCTGACGCTCGGCACGCTGTTCGTCTCGCTGGGCATGCTCATCTACAGCAAGACGGTGCTGCTGGTCGGCAGCACCGCCGGCCTGTCGCTGCTGCTGAGCTATATCAGCGGCTACGGCTTCGGCGTCAGCTTCTTCCTGCTCAACCTGCCCTTCTACGTGCTGGCCGTGAAGCGCATGGGCTGGCCGTTCACGATCCGCACCTTCCTGGCGGTCGGGCTTGTGGCGCTGTTCTCGCGCCTGACGACGTCCTGGGTGGAGATTGCGTGGATCGAGCCGATCTATGCCACCATCATCGGCGCCGGCCTGACCGGCACAGGGCTGCTGATGCTGTTCCGCCATCGCACGGGCCTCGGCGGCATCAACATCCTGGCGCTGTATCTGCAGGAGCACTGGAAGATCAGGGCCGGCTACTTCCAGCTCGCGGTCGACGTCCTGATCATGATCGCCGCCTTTTTCGTCATCCCCGTGAACCGGCTGGCGCTGTCGATCATCGGCATCGTGATTGTCAACGTCATCATCGCGATCAACCACAAGCCGGGGCGCTACATGGCGCTGAGCTGAACGGCCGAGCTCCAACCGCAAGGTCGATCTGCGCTCGGATAGCCCCCACCGTGACACGCGCCGGATGCCGCATGGGTGCGCTGCACCTTGCCAGACGGCGCATTCCGTGGGATGAAAGCTCTGGTATGCCAGCAACCGAGGCAATGGGTTACCGCCTCCGTCCGCCCCTGCGGGGCGCCTGACGGACTCTTCGGTGCGGCTGGATCGCCAACAAGAAACGCGAACGCAAAATCTCGAACCGATCTCTGGGGACGACCAAGGTATGGCACGCAACATTCTGATTCTCGGGGCTTCCTACGGCTCCCTCCTCGGCACCAAGCTGCTGATGGCCGGCCACAACGTGACGCTGGTCTGCCGCAAGAAGACCGCCGAGCTGATCAACCGCGACGGCACGGAGGTCCGCATCAAGCTGCGCGACGAGCCGGCGCATCGCTCGATCTTCTCGCGCGACCTGCCGGGCAAGCTCGACGCGGCCACGCCGGATAGCGTCGACCTGTCGCGCTACGACCTGGTTGGCCTGGCGATGCAGGAACCGCAATACACCAACCACACCATTCGCGTGCTGATGGTGAAGATCGCCGAGGCCAGGCTGCCGTGCCTGTCGATCATGAACATGCCGCCGCTGCCCTATCTCAAGCGCATCCCGGCGCTCGCCAACGTCGACCTCGACGAGGCCTACACCAACCCCGCGGTGTGGGAACGCTTCACGCCCGGGCTGGTCACGCTGTGCTCGCCGGATCCGCAGGCCTTCCGTCCGCCGGAGGAAGCCGCCAACGTGCTGCATGTCGGCCTGCCGACCAACTTCAAGGCCGCCGCCTTCGAGGACGAAAAGCACAATGCGCTGCTGCGTGAGCTGGAGCGCGACATCGACGCGGTCAGGCTCGACGGCCAGGACGTGCCGGTGAAGCTGAAGGTGTTCGACTCGCTGTTCGTGCCGCTGGCGAAGTGGTCGATGCTGCTCACCGGCAACTATCGCTGCATCACGCGCGGTGAGCCGCAGGCCATCCGTGATGCCGTTCATGGCAATCTCGCCCAGTCGAAATCGATCTACGAGCACGTCGATGCCATCGCGCGCAAGCTCGGCGCAGATCCGAGCGACCAGGTGCCGTTCGAAAAATACGCCAAGGCGGCCGAGAGCCTGCTCAAGCCGTCGTCGGCCGCGCGGGCCGTCGCCGCGGGCGCGCCGTTCATCGAGCGCGTCGACCTTCTGGTGAAGCTGATCTCGCAGCAGCTCGGCATGCCCAATGCCGAGATCGACCAGACGGTGCAGACCGTCGACTTCAAGCTCAACGAGAAGATCGTGGTCGGCGGCTCCAGCGCGCAGTGATGAGCAGGCGCCGACATCGTCCGTAACCAGATGTGACTTTGCATGAACGCGCGGCCAACGCATGGTTCGCGCGTTCATTGATTCACAGCGTTCGGAATGAAGATGCCATCCTTCGGGCCTCTCGCTTTTCCTCTGCAGGCCCTGAGCTGGCTCGGCAATCAGGGCACCCGCGCCATCGTCGCGGTGCTGCTGCTGGCGATCGCCGTGCCGCCGCTCGGCGAGCTGGCGCGACCCTACGTCACGCACGCGATCTTCCTGCTGCTCTGCATCTCGTTCATGCGCGTCGACGTCGCGATGCTAACAGCGCATCTGCGCCGCCCGCTGCTGGTGGTGGCCGCGACGGCCTGGACCACGATCGCCGTGCCGGCGCTGGTCGGCTCGATCGGGCGCATCACGGGCGTCGATGCCACAGCGCCCGACCTGTATCTCGCGCTGATGCTGCAGGGGACGGCCTCGCCGATGATGGCCTCGCCCGCGCTCGCCGCGCTGATGGGGCTCGACGCGACACTCGTTCTCATCACGCTGGTGACCTCGACCGCGCTGGTGCCGCTGACGGCACCGCTGTTCGCCTATGTGTTCCTGGGCGAGACGCTGTCACTGTCTCCGGCCGCGCTCGGGCTGAAGCTCGCCGCCATCCTTGCGGGCGCGCTGGCTGCGGCCGCCGCGATCCGCCTTGCCTTCGGCATCGATACGATCCGCCGCCATCGCGCGCCGATCGACGGCTTCAACGTCCTCATCCTGTTCGTGTTCGCCTCCGCCATCATGGCTCATTTCCTGGCCGACCTGGCCGCGAGCCCGTTCCGCATGCTGGGACTAGCGCTGCTCGCCTTCACCGTGTTCTTGCTGTTGCTTGGTACCACGATGCTGCTGTTTCGCGGCGCGGGCCGCGAACGCGCCATGGCGCTCGGCATGATGGTATCGCTGCGCAACATGGGGCTGATGCTGGCGGCGACCGAGGGCGCGATCCCCGGCACCACCTGGCTGTATTTCGCGATGAGCCAGTTCCCGATTCACCTTGCCCCGCAGTTGCTGCGGCCGCTCGCCGAGCGCCTGCGTCCGAAGGCGCTTCCATCTGGCGGGACCGATCACGGCTTGACCAGCCCTGCATCGGAATGAGGCAAAGCAGCAACGGCATGCGGCCGCTTCGGCATGACGCGACGGCCAGCCGCTTACTATCAAGGCCGACATGGTTGTTGCTGGCGTGCAAGGCCGGCGCTACGCTCCGTGGCTGTTGGTGCAGGAGGATTATGTGACCACGTCAGACGATCAGAAAATTTCCGAAGACCGCCGCGATGCGCTGCGCTACGCGCTCGCCATCGGATCCGGTGCCGCGCTCGCGTCCGCCATGACGACGACGCCCGCCTCGGCGCAAGCGGCCGACAACACGCTCGACCGGGTCCGCGCCAACAAGGTGCTGCGCATCGCCGTGCTGCCGGGCGAGCTGCCCTATTTCAACAAGGACCTCGCCTCCGGCACGTGGTCGGGCTTCTCGATCGAGATGGCCAACGACATCGCCAAGCTGCTCGACGTGAAGCTCGAATATGTCGAGTCGACCTACGGCAATTCGGTGCTCGACCTGCAGGCCGGCAAGATCGATCTTGGCTTCGCGCTCAACCCGACGCCGCAGCGCGCGCTGGTCATCGACTTCTGCGGCACGGTGTTTCCGCATCCGTTCGGCGCGATGCTGAAGAAGGGGATGGAGGCCAAGACCTGGGCCGACATCAACAAGCCGGAAGTGAAGATCGCCGTCGACGTCGGCTCGGCCAACGAGGCGGTGGCGCGCCGTTTTGCGCCGAACGCGACCATCAAGTCGCTGAAGTCGCGCGACGAGGTGATGCTGGAGATGGCCTCGGGCCGCGTCGACGTCGTCGTCAACGCGCTGATCCTGGGCCTCACCGCAATCGCCAAGAACCCCAATCTCGGCACCTACAAGATCCTGCAGTCGCCCTCGGTCGCGATCCCCTCCAGCATGGGCGTGCGCCGCGAGGCCGACAAGCGCTGGCGCGACTTCCTCGCGGTGTGGATCGACTACAACCGCGGCATCGGCCAGATGCGCGAATGGTTCGTCAAGGGCCTGGGGCTGGCCGGCGTCAAGGCCGAGGACGTGCCGGTCGAAGTGAATATCTAAGCGAAGCCACGCTCTCTCCTAGCGTCATTGCGAGGAGCGCAGCGACGAAGCAATCCAGGACCGCGCGTGCCGCCCTGGATTGCTACGCTTCGCTCGCAATGACGGAGGCATTCGATGATGTATCGCCTCACGCCTTGTCGTACGTCATGCCGCGCTCGAAGCGGCGGCCGAGCAGCGTCGCCGGAAACAGGATCGCGAAATAGATCAGCGCGATGATGGTGTAGACCTCGAGCGGCCGGTAGGTGTCGGCGTTGATCAGCGTCGCGTTGTAGACGAGATCCGGCACCGCGATCACCGACACCAGCGAGGTGTTCTTCAACTGCGTCACCGACTGGTTGACATAAGGTGCCAGCATCGGCTTCAGCGCCTGCGGCAGGATCACGAGCCGCATCATCCGCCACGGACGCAAGCCGAGCGCGCGTGCCGCATCCCACTGCCCGCGCGGCACGCTCTCGATGCTGCCGCGCACGATCTCGGCATAGAACGCCCCGGCATAGAGCGACAGCACGGTGACGGCGGCGACATGCGCCGGAATGTTGATGCCGATCACCACCGGGAATGCGTAGTAGAACCAAATGATCTGCACCAGCAGCGGCGTGCAGCGGAACAGCTCGATATAGCCGATCAGCAGCCAGTCGATCACGACCGGACGGCGCAGCCTGACGATGCCGACGACGAGCCCGATCACCGAGCCGAGCAGGATGGTGCCGAGCGTGTACGCCATGGTCCAGCCGAGCCCCACCCAGAACAGATGGCTGTACTTGGCGAGGATGGCGAAATCCCAGGTATAGTTCATCGCAGCTCCGGCGTGACGCGGTCGCGGCCCCTCACAGATACCGGCTCGGAGCAAAGGCGGAGGCGTCGAACGACGGCGTCTCGCCCGCGATCATCGCGGCGATCGCCGCGCCCGTGGCCGGCCCCGTGGTGAAGCCGATGTGCTGATTGCCGAATGCAAGCCACAGGCCGGAATGGCGCGGCGCCGGCCCGATCATCGGCAGCGAGTCCGGCAAGGTCGGCCGCGCGCCGCGCCAGGGCTGGGCCACGGCCTCGCCGAACTCGACCACGCCGCGCGCCAGCGGCACCACCTGTTCGAGCTGGGCGAAATTCGACGGCGCATCTCGATCGGTCAGCTCGACGCCGGAGGTGACGCGCACGCCGTTCTCCATCGGCGTCATCAGGAAGCTGCCTTCGGCGTCGTGGATCGGACGGTGCAGCATGCGCGCCGGATTGGGTGTGAACTCCTGGTGATAGCCGCGCTCGAACGCCATCGGCACGCGGTAGCCGAGCGACCTGAGAATGTCCGGCGACCACGGCCCGAGCGCGACCACGACCTGGCGGGCGCGGATCTCGCCGTCGCCGAGCACGACGCGCCAGCCATCGCCGTCGGCCAGCAAGGCCCTGATCTCGGACTGGCGCAGCACGCCGCCCGCGCCCTCGAACATGCGCGCATAGGCCTTGGTGACGTTGCCGGGCGAATCGACCGACGCCGTCTGGCTATGCAGCAGGCCGACCTTGTAGACCGGCAGCAAATTCGGCTCGAGCGCCGAGATGCCCTGGCGGTCGAGCAGCTCGCTCTTGATGCCGTATTCGGCCAGGAACGCCTGCTCGGCCTTGGCGGCTGCGATCGCATCGCTGCGCCACGCCTTCAGCCAGCCGGTCTCACGGATGCGCTGCGGCTCGCCAGATCGGACGATCCAGTCGCGATGCAGCGTCAGCGACGCGCCGATCAGGCCATGCAGCGCGGTCGCGCGCGGCTTGACGCGGGACTCCACGGCATTGGCGAGGAAGCGCAGCACCCATTCGAGGTTGCGCAGAGTCCACGATGGATCCCAGCGCACGGCCGTACTCCGATTGCGGAGATAGGACGGCAGCGCTGAGAACAGCGAGGGCTTGTTGAGCGGCAGGATCGAGCCGGAGGAGAGAATGCCGGCATTGCCATACGATGTCTCCTCGCCCGGCGCCTTGCGGTCGACCAGCACCACCGAGAACCCACGCTCCCGGATGGCGTAGGCGGAGGAGACGCCGACGATCCCCGCTCCCAGCACGACCACGTCGGCTGTCTGCTGCATACGCTCCATCGTCTCTCGATCCATCCGCCGTTTACATCAGGGTCAGGCCGCCATCGACCGGCAGCACCGCGCCGGTGACGTGGCCGGCATCTTTCGACAGCAAGAAGGCGACAGCCGCGGCGATGTCGTCGGGCTCGGCGAGGCGCTGTTGCGGATTGGCAGACGCCGCCGTCTGCCACGCGGCAGGATCGAGCGAGCCGAGCCGTCCCGCATCCTTGCGCGTATAGCCGGGCACGACGACATTCGCCGTGCCGCCGCACGCAGCCAGCTCGATGGCCAGACATTTCACCAGCGCCTCCAGCGCCGCCTTGGCGGCGGCCGAGGCCGGGAAGGTGCCGCCCGGCACGAAGCGGTGCGCGACGAAGCTGGAGATCGCGACCACGCGCGCATGCGTGCTCTGCACGAGGTCGGGGAGCGCGGCGCTGGCAAGCTCATGAAAGGCCGCCGGCATCACTGCGAGCGAGCGGTCGAGTCCGTCGCGCGGCAGATCGCGAAAGCTGCGGCGGTCGGCAAAGCCAGCGGCATGCACCACCGCGTCGATCCGGCCGAAACGCGTTCGTGCCGCAGTCGCCAAACCGGTGGCAACGCCCTGCCTGGCCAGGTCTCCGCAATGAAACTCGGCGTCGGCGCCGGCCTCCCGGCACGCTGCGGCGACGTCCCGCAGACGCGCGAGACCCGCTTCGTCAGCCCCCTGCCCGTGCAGCATCACGGCCTGCCCCGGCGCGGCCAGGCGGCGCGCCACGGCAGCGCCGATGCCGGCCCCGCTGCCGGTGATGATGGTGACACGCATCGCGCCCTGGTCTGCCCCTCGTTTCGCGGGGCGGACTATAGGTCCCGGACCTGCCGATGCCAACACGCGGACGGACATGCGCCGATGTCCGCC
Organism: Bradyrhizobium sp. SZCCHNR1053; assembly: GCF_032381235.1. Taxonomy (NCBI): domain Bacteria; kingdom Pseudomonadati; phylum Pseudomonadota; class Alphaproteobacteria; order Hyphomicrobiales; family Nitrobacteraceae; genus Bradyrhizobium; species Bradyrhizobium sp. SZCCHNR1053. The sequence goes on along the minus strand of NZ_JAUHJM010000001.1, from coordinate 86,547 downwards.
GCGCGGGACTGCCTATTACCTCAGACGTTCCGAACCGTCCGAGCGAAGCTGATAAAATCAGTTGCTCAGCATTTGGCGCCGACGCTGCACGTCTTGGTCGACTGGGAGATCGTGCCGCCGGCCGTGCGGCATGCGGCGGCATTGGCGTTCACGCAGGCCACCTTCACCGACGTGCAGCCCGCATGATCGTTCTTCACACATTGCGTCTCGCTATAGGTGCTCAGCACGCTGCCGCCCTTCTTGCAGACGCACATTCCGGTGAGTTCGGCCTTCGCCGCAAAAGCGCTGTCGAGACCGCCGACCGCGGCAGCAACGAATAAAATCAGGTAAAGCAATACGCGCATCGTATCCTCCATGAACAGTGGCAATGCGCTCACTATGAGCGTTTCCTGCATGTGACACAACTTTAAATTGTTTCAATTGCCGACGAGGATCTCTGCCCGCGGCTCCTCGTCCACTGATGCAGGTCAGGTGGTGACGCGTGCCGCGCGCCGCAGGGCCTGCGGCGGCTGACCGAAGGCGCGAATGAAGGCGCGACGCATCCGCTCAGGATCGCGAAAGCCGGTCGCTTCCGCCACCAGCTCGATCGGCTGATGCGAGGCCTGCACCCGATCGCGCGCCACTTCCAGCCGCAGACGCTCGATCGCCTTCGACGGCGTGGTGCCGGTCTCGGCGACGAAGGCGCGGGTGAAATGCCGCGTGCTCATGCCGGCACGCTCGGCGAGATCGTCGAGGGTCAGCGGGGCATAGAGGTGCTCCCGCGCCCAGGTGAGCAGATCCGCAAAACGGCCGCTCGGCGCCTTCAGCTCCAGCAGCGAGGAGAACTGCGACTGCCCACCGCTGCGGCGATGATATAGCACGAGCTGCCGTGCCGTCTTCTGCGCGATCTCCTCGCCGTGGTCGTCGGCGACCATGGCAAGCGCGAGATCGATGCCGGCAGTGATCCCAGCCGAGCTCCAGACATTGCCGTCGCGGACATAGATGCTGTCAGGCTCGAGCTTCACATGGGGGTAGGCGCGCAGGAACTGCCGCGTGCGCTGCCAATGCGTCGTCGCGCGCCGCCCGTCCAGCAGGCCCGCTTCGGCCAGCATGAAGGCGCCGGAGCAGATGCTGGCAAGACGAGTGCCGCGCTGCGCGACCTTACGGACGAAGTTCAGCGTGCATGCGTTGCGGCTCGCCGCTTCGACGCCCTCGCCGCCGGCGATCAGCAGCGTGGTCAGCGCCGACACCGGACCGAATTTGCGCGCCAACATCTCGGCCCCCGACGACGACCGCACGGGTCCGGGCGTGGCAGCGACGACCCTGATCGATGGCGCGGCGCGCGCATAGCGCGAAGCGATCTCGAACACCGAGATCGGCCCGGCGGCGTCGAGCAACTGAAAATCGGGATAGATGAGCACGCCGATCATGGTGGATGGCTCCGTGATCTCAAGTCTGAGGTCCCAAGCCTGAGATCCCAAGTCTGAGTGCCCAGGTGTGAAATCCCAAGTCTGTCCGGAAACGAGGGAACTTTGGCATATCAGCCATCCAGCGGACCATGCAGAATGACGGCCGTCAAGCACCAGACCTGCGAGCACCGCCATGGCCCAACCGCTCTCGATCGCTCTCGTCCTGTTTCCACATCTGACCCAGCTCGATCTCACCGGTCCGGTGCAGGTGTTCTCCAGCGTGCCCGGCGCGACGCTACATCTGGCGTGGAAGAGGATCGAGCCCATTCCGACAGACTCGGTTCTCACTCTGATGCCGACCACGACCTTCGCCGACTGTCCGCAGGCGGACGTGATCTGCGTTCCCGGCGGCTTCGGCGTCGACGCCATCCTCGATGACGACGAGGTCATCGGCTTCATCCGCCGCCTGGCCGAAAAGGCCAGGTACGTCACGTCGGTCTGCACAGGCTCGCTCGCGCTCGGCGCCGCCGGCCTGCTGGATGGCTATCGCGCGGCGACCCATTGGAGCGCGCGCGAGTGCCTGCCGCTGTTCGGCGCGACCGTCAGCACCGAGCGCGTCTGCATCGACCGCAACCGGATCACCGGCGGCGGCGTCACGGCCGGCATCGACTTCGCGCTGACCCTGGTGGCGCAGTTGGTCGATCGTCAGACGGCGGAGGCGATCCAGCTCCGGCTCGAATATAATCCGGCGCCCCCTTTCACCGCCGGTTCCCCCGACACGGCACCGCCCGAAGTGGTGTCACGCATGCTGGAGCGGATCGCACCTTCCCGGAAGCGGCGGATTGCGGCGGCGGAGCATGCGGCGGCCGCCCTCAGGACCAACCCGACGTAGCGCAGGCTTGGCAGGCTCCCGAAAGCAAAAAGAGGCCGCCCGGAGCTGGGGACGGCCTCTTCCGATCGGATCATCTTGAACGAAATCGAATCAGCTGCCAGGAGTCCAGGGCTGATAATCACCGGTGGCCTTTGGCCTGCGACCGCTGGCCAAGGTCGAGCCGGCCGGGCGATACGCCAGAGCAGTCCCCGTCAGGTTCGGCTGATGCGGCTTTTCCCACTCGCGCGGCTTGTAGCTGTCCTGAGTCGGCGGCACGTCGACCATGTGATGCATCCAGGCGTGCCATTCGGGCGGAATGCGGCTGGCTTCGGCCAGGCCGTTGTAGATCACCCACCTGCGCTCGAAATGCAGCACCGGATCGATCTTGCCGCCGGCGGTCCGGTAATAGCGGTTGCCTTGTGCATCCTGCCCCACGAGCTCGCCGAACCGCCAGGTCCACAATTGCGTGCCGAAAGTCTGGCCGTTCCACCACGTGAAGAGCTTGAGAAAGAACTGTTTCATGGGCTTGGGGCCGGTTCTGTGAAGGTCCCGGCTCTGATGCCACCCCGCCCGCATCTTGTCCAGTGTTGCACCGCCTCCGCCCGCGACGATGTATCGGTTCGCGGCGGGGAACGACATCCGCGGCCTGCGGTTAGGTCATTTTCCCCTGATGGAGCGATAGCGATGACCAGACTGAAGACATGGAGCACTGCGGCGGCAGTGGCGCTGATTCTGCCGCTGGCGGCAGCGACGACGAGCTTTGCCCAGGGTCCCGGCGGCGGCGGTCGTGGTCCGGGCGGTGGTGGTGCCGCCATCGGCGGTGGCGGGGGCGGTGGCGGTGGCGCGGCTATCGGTGGTGGCGGCGGCGGCGCCGGCGGACGCGGCGGCTTTGCGGCCGGCCCGGGTGGCGGCGGCATGAGCGGCGGCAGCTTCGCCGGACGCGCAGCCGTTGGCGGCGCAGCCCTGGCGGGTCGCGGCCCGGCGGCCGGCGCCAACGTCGCCGTCAACACTGGTGGCGGCCGCGGCAACTGGAGCGGCGGCAATTGGAGTGGCGGCGGCTGGCAGGGCGGTCACCGTGGCGGCTGGCATCGCCGCGGCGGCGGCTTCTGGCCGGGTGTCGGCGTTGGCGTCGGGATCGGATTGGGTAGCAGCTATGCCTACTACAATGATCCGTATTATTACGGGCCCGACTATTACTCCGACTACTCGTACTATGACGACTCCGCGCCTGTCGCCGTCATCGGAACCGAAGGCGTCGACCCGAGCTATTGCGCACGCCGGTACCGCTCGTATGATCCGGCTTCGGGAACCTATCTCGGCTATGACGGTTTTCGCCATCCATGCCCGTAAGAGTCTGACGTAGTAGCTGCGACAATAAGGCGGCGAGGCCATGCTCGCCGCCTTTTTCGCGCCGCATTGTTGTTTGTTCTGTGTCTGAAGCGCCACGTTGCAGGCTGATTTTCGCCCATATTCCAAAATGTGCCCCGCGACATGCAGATGATCCGCCCGTTCCGGTCCAATATCGTTTGAGCTCGTGATTCTGCCCGTACGGGCCGTTTCGCAGGCTGGGTTGATATCTCTCGATGGGCACATGGATTTTCGCGGGACTCGCGCAGTGCAAACGCCGCGGGTGAGCGGCTTGGGCCTGCCGCCCGCGAACGCGCCAGGAACTTCGAACAAGGAGGCGCGCCTTGCCGACATATCTTCACTGCTTGGACGCAGCTGCATCGCAACTCGGATGCATGTGGCTGGCCGCGGTGATCCCCGGCCCAGCTGGCGGACATGTCGATGATTGAGAAACGCAGATGACCTATCAGCGCCTCGCATTGGGGCTCGGTCTTGGAACGCTGCTGGCGATCGGCGCTGCGTCCACGGCGCTCGACATCAAGTCGCGCCACGACGCGGCCTGGGTGAATTCCTCGCTCGACATCCTGCAGAAGACCTCCGATCTGCGCCTGCTGCTCCGCGAAGCGGAAGCGACCTCTCGCGGCTACGCGCTCATCGCTGACGATCAGTTCAGGACGGAGTTTGCCGATGTCAGCACGAGAATCCCGGTCGCCATGGCCGAGCTGCGGCGCGCCGTGGCCGACAATCCCGAACCACTGGAGCTTCTGACCGAGACCGAAGCCCTGATTGCCCGCAGGGTCGAGCTCGCTGCGGAGCTGATCCGGTTGCGCGCCGCCTCGGATCGTGCGGGGCTCGAAGCGCTCAGAAGCCGCGCCGAAGGCCCGGCGACCATGAGCGAGATCACGGCCCATCTCGACCGTTTCGTTGCCGATCAGCGCAAGCTGCTGACGCAGCGTTCGATGACGTCGAAGGCCACCGGATCGCTGCTGCTCACGATCGACCTGTGCGGCCTCGCGCTGCTGCTGATCATCGCCTTCTACCTCATCCGGCGGACGTATCTGCACGATCGTGCGCTGCGCGCGTCCCTGGTCCGCTCCGAAGCCGAGGCCATCTCGCTGGCGGAAAAGGCCGAGCAGCAGCATCTCGACTTGATCGCCGCCCATGAGAGGCTGCGCCATTCCGCCGACATCCTGCAAAGCACGTTCAACAGCATGGCGGAGGGCGTGCTCGTCATCGATGCCGCGGACACCGTGGTATTCTCGAACCCCGCGGTCGAACATCTGCTCGGCTACAGCCCGGGAAAGAATCTGACCGACGTCCGCGCGCACCTCCGCGTCTACGAAAGCGACGGCGTGACGCCGGTCGCAGCGCACGACCTGCCGACGCCGCGAGCCTTGCGGGGTGAGAGCTTCGACCGCCGCGAGCTGATCGTCTACCGGCCCGACCGGGACGAGACGCTGCGGCTGATGATCTCCGGCCGCCCGCTGCGCGACGCCGCCGGCGGCATTACCGGCGCGGCGATGGTCTATCACGACATCACTACGGCGCACGAGACCGAGCGGCTGCTGCAGCAGGCGCAGAAGCTCGATGCGATCGGCAAGCTCACCGGCGGCGTCGCACACGACTTCAACAACATGCTGACGATCATTACCGGCACCATCGAGACGCTGGCCGACGAGGTGAAAGACCGCCCCGCAGCCGCGGCGACCGCCGCGCTGATCGGACAGGCGGCAGACCGCTGCACCGAGCTGATCCGGCATCTGCTCGCCTTCGCCCGCAAGCAGCCGCTGCATCCGCGCGACAGCGACGTCAACAGCACGATCCTCGACATCGCAAAGCTGCTGCGTCCGACGCTTGGCGAGCAGATCGAGATCAACTCGATCCTCGAAGAGGAGACGCTGATCACGCATATCGACTCGGCGCAGCTCGCCAACTCGCTGGTCAACATGGCGATCAACGCCCGCGACGCGATGCCCAATGGCGGCAAGCTGCTGCTGGAATCGCGCCGGGTGGAGCTCGATGAGGCCTATGCCTCAGCCAACGCCGGCGTGACGCCCGGATCCTATGTCATGGTCGCCGTCAGCGACACGGGTACTGGCATGTCGCCGGAGGTCCGCGACCGCGCCTTCGAGCCCTTCTTCACGACGAAGGAAGCCAGCAAGGGCTCCGGCCTCGGTCTCAGCATGGTCTACGGCTTCGTCAAGCAATCCGGCGGCCACATCAAGATCTACAGCGAGGAAGGACGGGGCACCACGATCCGGCTCTACATCCCCACACCCAAGGGACAGGCTGCGAGCCCCGCTCCGCCCGAGCCGCCGCCGCCGCGCGGCGAGGAGACGATCTTCATCGTCGAGGACGATCCACTGGTGCAGGATTTCGTCGTCACGCAGTTGCAGAGCCTCGGCTACAAGACCATCACCGCATCGACCGGGGTCGAGGCGCTGGCCAAGATCGACTCCGGCCAAAGCTTCGATCTCCTCTTCACCGACGTCATCATGCCCGGCGGCGTCAACGGCAAGGAGCTCGCCGAGGAGGCGCTGCGGCAGCGGCCCGGCACCAAGGTGCTGTACACGTCCGGCTATACCGACAATGCGATGGTCGAGCACGGCCGCCTCGACCAGGCGGCGCTGCTGCTCACCAAGCCCTATCGCAAGTCGGAGCTCGCCAAGATGGTGCGGCTCGCGCTGGCCGGCGCCGCCGCGGACGCCTTGGCCGATGATGCCTTGGCCGAGAACGCCTTTTCCGAGGACGCGCCGACGCGCGCTCACTTCTCCTGACTTGACCATCGCGCGGATTGGAACTGCAATCATCACGGAGCTCGGCGCCACAAATTCCGATGGAAACCTACCCCATGCAATTGGCAGGACGCGACGCGCTGCTTACAACTCACGACATTGGCTGACCGAACTATTCGCCATACACGATAGGGCAAGTCATAGTCACGATGCTGCTTGATCGACCGAGCGCATCCCGCGCCATTGGAAGCCACCGATGATCCGCCGGCGCGTGGTCATCAGGCTCGGCCTTGGAACTCTGCTCGCGATCGGCGCCGCGTCGACGGGGCTGGACATCAAGGCGCGCAACGACACCGCCCTGGTCGAGCACACGATGGAGGTGCTGGAGAAATCCTCCGAGCTCCGCGTCCTGCTGCGGCAGGCAGAAGCGGCCTCGCGCGGCTTCGCATTGTCCGGAGCCGACCGGTTCATCACCGAGCTTCGGGAGACGAGCGGATTTATCCCTGCAGCCTGGGCGGACCTGCAGGGGCTCGTCCGGGATAATTCCTCGCAGCGCGAGCGGCTGCGATCGATTGACGGCATCGTGCAGCGGCACATCCAGCTTGCCGGTGAGTTGATCCGTCGTCACGCGGCGAACGATCGCGACGGCCTGCAGGCGGCGGCGGCGAGCGCAGCCGGTCCGGCGGCGATGACGACGATCAACCAGGCGCTCGACGCCTTCACCGACGACGAGCGCCGGCTGCTGGCGGACCGTGCCACGATCTCGCGACGGACCGGATCCTGGCTGCTGGCGATCGACCTCGCCGGCGTCGGGCTGCTGCTCCTGATGTCGGCCTATCTCGTCCGGCGCGCTCATCTTTCCGACCGGGCGCTGCGCTCGTCCCTCACCCGGTCGCAGGAGACCGCGACCTCGCTGGAAGCCCAGGCCGTGCAGCAGCGCGGCGATCTCGCCGCCGCCTATGACGAGCTGCGCCGCTTCTCCGCCATTCTCACGAACACCTTCAACAGCATGGCCGAGGGCGTCCTCGTCGTCGATCCCGAAGGCACGATCATGCTGTCGAACCAGGCGGTGGGACGTTTCTTGGGAACGAATGTGGGCGAGACCTTCGTCGAGATGCTGGCCGCAAACCAGTTCTACGAGAGCGACGCCGTCACCCGCATCGTCGACGAGGAGCTCCCGATCGCGTGCGCCTTGCGCGGGCTGTCGTTCGACCGCCGCGAGGTCGTGGTCAAGCCGACCGACGGCCGGCCGCAGTTTCGCCTGATGGTCAGCGGGCGGCCGCTGCGCAATTCCGCAGGTGCGATCAGCGGCGCGGCGCTGGTGTATCACGACGTCACCGACGTGCATGAGACCGAGCGCCTGCTGCAGCAGGCGCAGAAGCTCGATGCCATCGGCAAGCTCACCGGCGGCGTCGCGCACGACTTCAACAACATGCTGACGATCATCACCGGGTCGATCGAGGTCCTGATCGACGCGGTGCAGGACCGGCCGGCGGCGGCCGAGTTCGCGGCCCTGATCGGCAGGGCCACCGATCGCTGCACCGAGCTCATCCGGCATCTGCTCGCCTTCGCCCGCAAGCAGCCGCTACGTCCGCGCGACATCGACGTCAACGCCACGGTGGAGGACATCGCCAAGCTGCTGCGGCCGACCCTCGGCGAGCAGGTCGAGATCAGGACCGTTCTCGCCGACGAGGATCTCATCGCTCATGTCGATTCCGCGCAGCTCGCGAACGCGCTGGTCAACATGGCGATCAACGCGCGCGATGCGATGCCCGACGGCGGCAGGCTGCGCCTGGAGACGATGAAGATCGCGCTCGACGAGGCCGACGCAGCCGCCAATCCCGGCATCGTGCCCGGCTCCTACGTCATGGTCGCGGTCAGCGACACCGGCAGCGGCATGCCACGGGAGGTGAAGGATCGCGCCTTCGAGCCGTTCTTCACCACCAAGGATGCCGGCAAGGGCTCCGGTCTCGGCCTCAGCATGGTCTATGGCTTCGTCAGGCAGTCCGGCGGCCACCTCAAGCTTCAGAGCGAGCAGAACCGCGGCACGACGATCCGGCTCTATCTGCCGGCGGCTCAGGCGGTGCAGCAGACCGAGCCGGAGCACGAGCAGGCGCTGCCGCATGGCCGCGAGACGATCCTGGTGGTCGAGGACGATCCGCTGGTGCGCGACTTCGTGCTCGCCCAGTTGCAGGGCCTCGGCTACACCACCCTCGTCGCCTCGCAGGCCACGGAGGCGCTGGCCATCGCCGCGCAGAGCCAGCCCTTCGACCTGCTGTTCACCGACGTCATCATGCCCGGCGGCATCAGCGGCCGGCAGCTGGCCGAAACCATGATGACGACGCGCCCCGCGCTCCGGGTGCTCTACACCTCCGGCTACACCGACGAGGCGATCGCCGAGAACCGGCAGCTTGTGCCGGACGCGCTGTTGCTGACCAAGCCCTATCGCCGCGCCGAGCTCGCGCAGATGGTGCGGCAGGCGCTGGACGGCAGGGCGGCTGACGCTAGCCGCGGGTCGCCATCGCCACCGCAGCCAGCGTGAAGGCCAACGCGGCCACCTGCCCTGCCCCGAGCGGCTCGCGCAGCGCGATCGCGGAGGCCAAGACACCGATCACCGGCACCGCCATGGTGCCGATCGCCGCGACGGAAGCCGGCAGCCGCGACAGCGCCGCGAACCACGCGACATAGGCGACGCAGAACTGGATCACGGTGGAATAGAACATCAGCGCCCAGTCGAGCTGGTCGAGCTTCGTCCAGTCGGAGTGCTCGACCACGAATCCGACGATCACGATCGGCACGCAGCCGATGCCGATCTGCCAGGCCGCCGCCGACAGCGGCGGCAGCCTGATCGGGAGCTTCTTGGCCATGACCGTGCCGAGCGCGAAGCCGAACGCGCCGCCGAGCACCATCAGGATGCCCGGCAGCTTGTCGCGGCTGGCGGTGAGCCCGTTGCTGCCCATGATCGAGGCCAGCCCCGCGAAGGCCAGCACCAGCGCGAGCACGCGCAAGAGCGTCGGCCGCTCGCCCAGGATCGGCCACGCCAGCAGCGAGGCCCACACCGGCATGGTGTAGGCGATCAGCGCCGCCTCGCTGGCCGGCAGCCACAGCAGCGCCAGCCCCATCAGCACCATCCAGGCGGTGACGTTGAGCATCCCGGCCAGGATGAGCCGCGGCCAGACCTCGCGCGGCACGTCAAGGCTCTGGCTGCGGATGACGGCCAGCAGCGCCAACAGCAGCGCGCCGACCACCCCGGTGGTGCCGCGCAGGGTCAGGGGCGGCAGCACGCCGACCAGGTGCTTGGTGACCGGCCAGTTGAAGCCCCAGCCAAGCGAGGTGATGGCGAGGAACATCAGCCCGGCGGGCGTGATCCGCCCGCTGGCCACTGGCTTGTCTGTCATGGAATCACCGGCACCGTCCGTGGGACGATGAGCTTGCCGGCGTTTTTCCGGCCACACCAGGGATTGTGGGGCATGCCAGCCCCGCGAACGCTCCGTAGGCGCCCGTGAGTCCCGCCGATGCAAGCGAAACACGTCGTCCGCACGCGAATAAATCTGCCCCTGTGAACAGCGGGACGAAGCCCTGTGGACAGCGCTCCGGGCAAATTTTTTCGGTTTCGAATCCGCGAGGACTCGCCGATAGTTACGGCCATCACGGTACCGGCACGCGCCCTGGTTTTCCCGTACTTTCCCCCATATTTAGTGTTTGGTTAGGGAACCCCCACTAGTCCTTGACGTGGGAAGCGGAGTCGTCCTAGCTTCCGGCCCGGTTCGGCGCACAGTCAGTTTCGGGTCTGGCCGGCCGCTTCCCAGCAGGGTTCGAGGACAATCACGCTCTTTGGCCAGTCGGCCCGGCGTGCGGGGCCTCGTCTGTCCCAGGCTGGGACGGTGGCAGCCGGTGTCCCCTTAAGGGAACCCCACTAGATGTGGGGGCTCCCCTGCGGTGACGACGGAGCCGGATGGCGGGCGTGATGCGTTGAGAGCGTGATGCGTTGAGACGGCGGCGCGGGCAGCGGACGGGCTGCACGGGCCGGCGAGGAAAGACGGGGCGAGACGCCGGTCAACGGCGCAAGGCCTTCGCCTTCGAGGCTGAACAGATGCGGACCGGGCAACCGGTTGAACTGCGGCGGCAGACGAATTTTCCGGCAGCGTCCGGGGACTTCCAGCCGTCGCCCTTGGATGCAATGATCCCGGCCGCCAAGCGCGGTCCGGCAAGAACTATTGGGGCTCGCGATGCGGATTGAACGGCGCAACACCACCGAAGGACAGTCGCCCTATGCAGGGATCGACTTCCGCCTGACCACGTCCGAGATCAAGAATCCGGATGGCTCCGTGGTGTTCCGGCTCGAGAATGTCGAGGTGCCCGAGTTCTGGTCGCAGGTCGCCTCCGACGTGCTGGCGCAGAAGTATTTCCGCAAGGCGGGCGTCGCCGCGCGCCTGAAGAAGGTCGAGGAAGAGACCGTGCCGTCCTGGCTGTGGCGCTCGGTGCCGGACACCGAGGCGCTGGCTGCTCTCCCTGAGAACGAGCGCTACGGCAGCGAGCGCTCGGCCAAGCAGGTGTTCGACCGCCTCGCCGGCTGCTGGACCTATTGGGGCTGGAAGGGCAACTACTTCTCGTCGGAGGAGGACGCGGTGGCGTTCTACGACGAGCTGCGCTTCATGCTCGCCAAGCAGATGGTCGCGCCGAACTCGCCGCAATGGTTCAACACCGGGCTGCACTGGGCCTACGGCATCGACGGCCCCGGCCAGGGCCACTATTACGTCGACTACAAGACCGGCAAGCTGACCAAGTCGAAGTCGTCCTACGAGCATCCGCAGCCGCACGCCTGCTTCATCCAGGGCGTCGAGGACGACCTCGTCAATGACGGCGGCATCATGGACCTGTGGGTGCGCGAGGCGCGCCTGTTCAAATACGGCTCCGGCACCGGCTCCAACTTCTCGCGGCTGCGCGGCGAAGGCGAGCGGCTGTCGGGCGGCGGCCGCTCGTCCGGCCTGATGAGCTTCCTCAAGATCGGCGACCGCGCCGCCGGCGCCATCAAGTCGGGCGGCACCACCCGCCGCGCCGCCAAGATGGTGGTGGTCGACGCCGACCATCCGGACATCGAGGCCTATATCGACTGGAAGGTGAAGGAGGAGCAGAAGGTCGCCGCGCTGGTCACCGGCTCCAAGATCAACCAGAAGCACCTCAAGGCCGTGATGAAGGCCTGCGTCAATTGCGAGGGCTCCGGCGACGACTGCTTCGATCCCGAGAAGAACCCTGCCCTGCGCCGCGAGATCAAGCTCGCGCGCCGCGCGCTGGTGCCCGACAACTACATCAAGCGGGTCATCCAGTTCGCCAAGCAGGGCTACAAGGACATCGACTTCCCGATCTACGACACGGACTGGGATTCGGAGGCGTATCTGACCGTCTCCGGCCAGAACTCCAACAACTCGGTGTCGCTGAAGGACGACTTCCTCCGCGCCGTCGAGACCGACGGCGACTGGAATCTGATCGGCCGCACCAACAAGAAGGTCGTCAAGACGCTGAAGGCGCGCGACCTCTGGGAGAAGATCGGCCACGCCGCCTGGGCCTCGGCCGACCCCGGCCTGCACTTCAACACCACGATGAACGACTGGCACACCTGCAAGGCGTCCGGCGACATCCGCGCCTCCAATCCGTGCTCGGAATACATGTTCCTGGACGACACCGCCTGCAACCTGGCCTCGGCCAACCTGCTGACCTTCTACAACACCGAGACCAAGCACTTCGACGTCGGCGCCTATGAGCATCTCTGCCGGCTCTGGACGGTCGTGCTCGAGATCTCCGTGCTGATGGCGCAGTTCCCATCGAAGGCGATCGCCGAGCTGTCCTACGAGTTCCGCACGCTCGGCCTCGGCTACGCCAATATCGGCGGCCTGTTGATGACCATGGGCCTGCCCTACGACAGCAAGGAAGGCCGCGCGCTGTGCGGCGCGCTGTCGGCGATCATGACCGGCATTGCGTATAAGACCTCGGCCGAGATGGCCGGCGAGCTCGGCCCCTTCCCCGGCTACAAGAAGAACGCCGCGCACATGCTGCGCGTCATCAAGAACCATCGCCGCGCCGCGCGCGGCGAGGCGACCGGCTATGAGGCGCTCTCGGTCGCGCCCGTGCCGCTCGATCACGCCCACTGCCCGCAGGTCTCGCTGGTCAGCCACGCCATCCAGGCCTGGGACGACGCGCTCACGCTCGGCGAGACCAACGGCTATCGCAACGCCCAGGTCACCGTGGTCGCCCCCACCGGCACCATCGGCCTGGTGATGGATTGCGACACCACCGGCATCGAGCCTGATTTCGCGCTGGTGAAGTTCAAGAAGCTGGCCGGCGGCGGCTACTTCAAGATCATCAACCGCGCCGTGCCGGCGGCGTTGCGCGTGCTCGGCTATCGCGAGAGCGAGATCGCCGAGATCGAGGCCTATGCGGTCGGCCACGGCTCGCTGTCGAACGCCCCCGGCGTCAACGCCACCACCCTGAGGGCCAAGGGCTTTACCGACGAAGCCATCGCCAAGGTCGAGAAGGCGCTGCCGACCGCGTTCGACATCAAGTTCGTGTTCAACAAGTGGACGCTCGGCGAGGACTTCATCGTCAAGCAGCTCGGCGTCACCACTGATGCGATCGCCGCCCCCACCTTCGACCTGCTCACCGCGATCGGCTTCACCAAGCGCGAGATCGAGGCCGCCAACGTGCACATCTGCGGCGCGATGACGGTCGAGGGCGCCCCGCATCTGAAGGCGGAGCACTACGCGGTGTTCGATTGCGCCAACCCCTGCGGCAAGATCGGCAAGCGCTATCTCTCGGTCGAGAGCCACATCCGCATGATGGCGGCGGCGCAGCCGTTCATCTCGGGTGCGATCTCCAAGACCATCAACATGCCGAACGACGCCACGGTCGAGGACTGCAAGGCGGCGTATCTGCTGTCGTGGAAGCTTGCGCTGAAGGCCAACGCGCTCTACCGCGACGGCTCGAAGCTGTCGCAGCCGCTCAACTCGCAGCTCATCGCCGACGACGAGGACGAGGACGATGCGGTCGAGTCCTTCTACGAGAAGCCGATGGCCGCGCGCGCCACGCAGGTTTCGGAGAAGATCGTCGAGAAGCTGGTCGAGCGCATCGTCGTGATGCGCGAGCGCGAGAAGATGCCGGATCGCCGCAAGGGCTACACCCAGAAGGCGGTCGTCGGCGGCCACAAGGTGTACCTGCGCACCGGCGAGTATGATGACGGCCGCCTCGGCGAGATCTTCATCGACATGCACAAGGAGGGCGCGGCGCTGCGCTCCTTCATCAACAACTTCGCCATCGCGGTGTCGCTGGGTCTCCAATACGGCGTGCCGCTGGAGGAGTATGTCGACGCCTTCACCTTCACCCGCTTCGAGCCGGCAGGTCCCGTGCAGGGCAACGACAGCATCAAATACGCCACGTCGATCCTCGACTACGTGTTCCGCGAGCTCGCCGTCAGCTACATGTCGCGCTTCGACCTCGCCCATGTCGACCCCTCCGAGAGCAACTTTGACGCGCTCGGCCGCGGCGTCGACGAAGGCAAGCCGTCGGAGGACGGGAGCCAGCAGGCCACGAAGTACGTGTCGCGCGGCCTGACCCGCTCCCGCACCGACAATCTCGTCGTGATGCGCGGCGGCTCCTCGTCACCCTCCCCTGCAGGGGGAGGGTCGATCGGAAACGCAGCTTCCGATCGGGGCGGGGTGACTGTCACCGCCCTCTCCCATGCCCGCGCCGGCGACGCCATCGAAGGCGCCGTCGCCCTGAAGCAGGAGCCGCAGCACGACCTCTCGCCGACCGAGAAGCTCGAAGCGCTGCAATGGAGCAAGGCCGGCACGGCGAACACGCAAGTCGCCTCCAAGGCCGAACGCCGCGCCGAAGCCAAGGCCAAGGGCTACGAAGGCGAGATGTGCTCGGAGTGCGGCAACTTCACGCTGGTGCGGAATGGCACGTGCATGAAGTGCGATACGTGCGGAAGCACGACGGGGTGTTCGTAAGGGCGCTCTGATCGGCGTGCTGCTCGCTCAAGCATCGACGACATCGAGGGCGACCTTCAGGTCGCTCTCGGCTTTGCAAGGCCGACGAAACGCAGGAGCCTTGACAACATGGCCGCCGTCGACTCCGACACGGAAACCGATTGGCTTAGCGATTTCTTTCTGAACAGAAAAGCAATACGCGCTTTGCCGTCTGTTGCACGGGCCTCAGCCAGCGTAATTGCGATCATCGCAATGCTAGTCTTTGCCGCCCTTGTTCTTCTAAGCTTATTCCTTCTAGCTCGATTGATTTGGGATGCTCTAACGCTTCCAAGCACCGTCTATCAAGATTCCGCTAAGAACTTCTTCTTCGCACTCGTGGGCGTCTTTGGGGCACCGTTTCTCGTTTGGAGAACGTGGGTAGCTCACATGCAAGCGGCCGCTGCTGCACGGCAAGCGAACGTTGCATTCGAAAACCAGATAACAGGGATTTTTACAAAGTCTGTAGAGCTGCTCGGCGGAATTCGAGAGTTGAAGACGATTCGGCCAGACGGAACATCCATAACCCGATCCATGCCAAATTATGAAGCACGTCTCGGGGCACTGTACTCTCTAGAGCGCCTGCTCAACGAGAGTAAAAGCGACCGGCGAGCCATACTTGAAACGTTGTGCGCATACGTGAGAGAGAACTCTCCTCTCGAACTCCCAGAAGAAGATAAGGAACGGCAGGAGTTCTTTTTCGGGGCGCGAACACCTAAGGCTACGCGCCGGAGCGATGTCCAAGCTGCCCTCACGATCATAGGTCGGCGCTCCTTGCAAGTTCGGCAAGAAGCCGAGCATGGCGTTTGGAACTTAGATTTCAGAGATACCAATCTGGTGGGATATGATCTTTCTGGCTTAAACTTTGACCGATCTGACTTTACCGGGTCATTTCTCAACGCTTCCAAACTAAATGAATCCAGCTTCGCAAGAAGTGTATTTGACCGATCCGTCCTTAGGAACGCGAACCTTGAGGACACATCGTTTAGATTTTCCTGCTTCAAACATGCCAACCTAGGCGGAGCACAGATCGTCAACACAGACTTCAGAGATACAAAGCTCGAAAGAACAGACCTTTGTGGAGCAAATCTGACGTCGTTAGATATCTCCGGAGCAAATCTCGAAAGCGCTTTCAGCAGCATTCTTAGATACATCGTTGATCGGATAAGATCCCAAGGCACTGCCGAGCCCTGGGAAATGACAGAGATAGCAAGCGTGGCGACTTTTTTGGCCAAAGCCACCTACAACGACCAGACGATTCTTTCTGAGGACGTTCGAGATGTAATCTCGCTGACCCGCGGATACGGAAATGTTGATTAGTCTATTCCAAATTCAGCGGGCGTAGGTCGGACTAGCGGAGTGTAATCCGCCGCTTGACCGGATCGGCGCGTTACGCTTCGCTAACGCGCCCTACGCAGCTGACAGTGCTGGATGGACTGCACTTTACTGTACGAGCTGTTCATCGGCGGTGATCATCGCCGGCGCCCGCGCCCTGGTCTAGCGCAGTCCTGTTCCGTGGCAGCGCTGGCATTTTACGACCTTGTCGCCCTTCTTGACCAAGCCCTTGCCTTCGCAATTCTTGCACTTGGCTTTCTTCTTGATGTTCGGGCCTTTTTCGTTGGCCATGATGGTCTCCAGGATCAGGTTCGTCCGATCGGTCGGCGTTTAGCGCTTATCTCCCTCGCGAACAATGGCATGGCGGCTCATCGGCAAGCCAGCAGTCTCGACGTGGCAGGTTTCCTGGCGGACTGGCTTGGGAGTTACGGTGACGCTGCACTTTACTCGATCTGTTTGCGCTCGAACGTCCTCACCCACTCCCGCTGATCTTCCGTATCCGGCACGCGCACGCCGCGTGCGGCGGCGATCCGGTCGAAGGCCTCAGCTCCATCAATGCCCAGCCGAATCATCACGCAGGCCGCGATGACGGCGGAGCGGCCGATGCCGGCGCGGCAATGGATCAGGACCGTCTGGCCGTCCGTCAGCCGCGCGGCGAGGTCGTGCGCGAGCTGCAACGCTACGCTGCGGCTCTCAGGAAGACCACGGTCGGGGATCGGAAATGACACGAAGGCCATGCCGTGTGACTGGCACAGCGCGGCCTCGCGCTGAAGGCCGAGGTCATGAACCTCAGCCGGCTCTAGCAGGCTGACGACGACGGCGATGCCCTCGCCCACCCAGGCCGCGATGTCCTCCGCCAGCCAGTCCTCCGCCCTCGGCCGCGCCGCGATGGCGAGGCGGCCGGCGGTGGGCAGGTCGATTCGGTGCAGGCGGGACATGGTGATGGTCCTGTCATGAATGAGCGTTCGTAACCCGGATAAGCGAGAGCGACATCCGGGATCGCGGTTGCCGAGACGGATGCACTCTCAGGCCCCCGAACATCATACCGCGTCCGCTACACGATCCCCAGGATTTCCCGGTGCAGCGGAACGATCGCCGACACGCCGCAGTTTACTACGAACCCAACAACGAAGGAGGTTCGTTCATGCAGATGGCAATCGTTTTGACGGCGGCTCTGTTCGCCGCTTCGCCGGTGTTCGCCGCAGAGACCGGCGCAAGTTCGCACGGCGCGTCGAAGAAAGCGCCCGGTCATCAGAGCAACACCGCCGCCGGCCCGGGACATTCCGAGAGCGCTCCCGGCCAGCGCATGACGACCACCGGCTCCAGCACGCATAGGAGGTAGTGGGCGCGCGAACGGGATACGATCCCGCTTCCCGGCCCCCTTTCGCTTGAAGACACAGAAAAGCCGTAAGCCTCTCAGTTCATCTTCCAGACATCCGAGGAGTCACATGCGCAAAGCGATCTTCATCCTTGCAACATCGATTTCAACCGCGCTGATCGTGCCCGCCAGCGCGTTGCCTCGCGCTCCCCTTCAGGTCGATCGCGGCGCATCTGATCTCATCGAGGTGAGAGGCGGTCATGGCCATGGTCATGGCTGGGGCCGCGGAGGCGGTCACCGGGCCTTCGGCTGGAGTCGCGGCCGAAAGGTGGGATGGCGCGGCCATCACTGTCCGCCGGGCCACTGGAAGAAGGGATGGTGCTGATCGGCCGACCACGCCGCGCGCGCGGATGAGCGGATCGTGCTCGACCGCCCGGCGACGCTGCGGAGTCATGCCCACCGCCGCCCGGACGGGTGACATTGTTGGCACGCCGACGGCGGCGCTTTGCGCATCCCATCGACTCGTCGCGCTGAGCGATACAGCGCCCTCTCCCCTTGTGGGAGAGGGCATCTCCGCCCCGCCCACGGACTCGATTGGGTGAGGGGTATCTCTCCGCAAACGATGCGCGTGGAGGCAGACCCCTCACCCGACCGAGCTTGCCGACATTCCTGACATGCCCTCTCCCACAAGGGGAGAGGGCGCATTCATGGGCGCCGCGCGTTTTCTTCCACGCACCGCGATGATCAGCGCGCGTAGCCCGGATGAGCGAAGCGACATCCGGGACCGCACGACCTGCGCATGAGACCCCGGATATCGCTTCGCTCATCCGGGCTACTTAGCGGAAGCACACCGACTTTTCGTTCGGGTCGAACGAATTCCCCGGCATCGGCCGCAGCGGGGTCAGCTTGGAGTTGGTGGCCAAGAGCCGCTTAGAATAGGCGCCGAGCGCAGCGTTCATGGTGTTCAGCCGGTCCTGCGCGTCGGTGCGCTGCAGCGGCAGCGTCACGACGCCGGACGCGTAGACCTCGGCGCGGGACCATTGCTGGCCCTGCACGATGCGGCCGACGAGGCGCGACTTCAAATCGGCGGCGCTGTCGCCGGCGGCGCTCTTAGCCCCGACGACGTTCGGCGGCAGCAGGCTGGGGTTGACGATCCAGCCGCGCGGCTTGGCAACGTTGTTGCCGAACAGGATCAGTTCGTCGAGCGTGTTGTTCAGCGCTACATAGTCGCGCAGCGGCAGGCTGGCGTCACCCGTGCCGGTCTCCTGGACATGGCTCGCCAGATGCGGGCCGGTGGCGCAATAGGTGCCGAACGCGAGCTTCACGCTGCCGGAACTCATGGTCATGTAGCTGCCGACGTCCGAGCCGCCCGGCGGCGACGGCGCGTCGTCGCCGCAAAAGGTGCCGTGCGACGAGGCATCCTGCAAGGAGTGCAGATAGAGCCCGATCCGGGCGATCTGCACCGGCACCGGCGGCTTCCTGGGGTCGTCGAACAGCACGCCGGTAGTCCGGCTCTTGTCGTCCAGCCAGGACTTGAGCTGGGTGTAGTCGACGACGCCGTTGCTGTTGTCGAGCACCTTCGGTCCCGAGGTGATGTTGATGGCCGGCCCGATCGCGTAGTTCTCCAGCAGCGGCACGTTGCCGCTGATCGGCACGTTTGCCAGACATTGCGGGCCGCTGAAGTTCGATGACCCGTTCGGCGTCGTGAATCCGGCGGTGCACAGCAGACCCGGGGCCTCGTCGCCCTTCATGGCCCATTGCCGGAGATCGTACAGCGTGCCCTGATAGACGCTGTCGATGGTCACGGGATAGCCGGGCGGCGGATAGTGGAACGGATACACCGCCTGCACGCCGCTGGCGCCGTGCACGTCGGTGCCCTGCCCGTTCGGCGAGAAGTTCAGGAGATAATGATAGAGCGGCCCGTCGGTGGTGTTGTTGGTGCGCTGGAAGCCGTTGAACTTGGCGGTGATGTAGCTGGCGCCCGAATTGGTCGATGTCGCCTGCCCGCCGCACTGGTCGATCGGCGCATATTGCGCGTAGTCGGAGTTCTCGTTGTAGGCGGCGATCCAATAGGCCACGTCGGCGCGATAGCCGAGCGCCTGGGCGATGAAATAGGTGGAGTCGGCATGAACCATGCTGCGGCCGGGCGGGATGACGGCGAACTGCACCGCCTCGAGCAGGCAGCCCCGGTTCAGCGCTTCTGCCGGATTGCGACACGCGCTGGCCGGCGCGAGACAATTCCTCAGACCGCCCTTCACGCGCGGGACGCAGATGTCCTCCAGGAACGCGTGCGCGGTGCGCGGCGCGGTCAGCCCCCAGCCGAGAACCGCCGCTCCCACGACGACGGAGAGGGTCGAAAGTGCAATGCCAATGCGCATGGAAACTCCTTGGTCATCCGAAATGCAGCAGGCGGGGAGGTGAATAGATGGCAAAACGCCATCGTCCGGCCGGCCGGAGGTTGAAACGCCGATCTTGTCCGCGATGCGCGCATCACGGATTCGGCGAGCCCAATTTGATACGATATCAAATATATAATCAATCTATAGTTGTTGTCGCCATTCGTCTTCGACCGCACTGGCGGAGGCAATGACGGCCTATTCGCCAGAGCCGGTTTCCGGCGCGTAGGGTGGGCAAAGGCGCGCCCCGCACGACGTTGGTGTGCCCGATCTCTCACGCGCCGTGCCCACCGCCCACACCCGCCGGCGCCGATGGTGGGCACGCGCCGCCTTGCGGCGGCGCTTTGCCCACCCTACGGTTCGCCGGCCGTTGTTACGAGCGGAGCGACGTGACGCTCAGCGTAAACCGCCGGTGACGTGCAGCGTCTCGCCGGTGACGTAGGACGCATCATCCGAGGCAAAGAACGCCACCGCGGCGGCGATCTCCTCGGCCTTGCCGACACGGGCGAGCGGCGTGGTCGTTTCGATCCAGTTGCGCATGTCGCCCTCGTGCAGGCCGGCGGCGACGACGCCCTCGGTCACGATCATGCCGGGATTGACGGTGTTGACGCGGATCTTGCGCGGCGCCAGCTCCTTCGACAGCACCGAGGAGATGGCGTCGACGGCGGCCTTGGTCGCGGTGTAGACGGCGGTGTTCGGCGGCGTCAGGGTCGACACGCCGGAGGAGATGTTGACGATGCTGCCGCCGGCCGGATTGAAATGCCGCGCGGCCTCCTGCGACACCAGGAGCAGGCCGAGCACGTTGACGTCGAACTGTCGGTGGAAGTGCTCCGGCGTGATGCCGTCGAGCGGCGCGAAGTCGTAGACGCCGGCATTGTTGACGAGGATGTCGATCGGGCCCAGCGCCTTGACGGTCTCGGCGACGACGGTCTTGACGTCACCGGGATTGGCGAGATTGCCGTGCACGGCCACCGCCTTGCCGCCCTTGCCGGTGATCGCGGCGACGACGCGGTCGGCGCCCTCGCGGCTGGAACTGTAGTTGACGGCGACCGCGGCGCCTTCCGCGGCAAGTCTGGCGGCGATCTCCGCGCCGATCCCCTTGGATGCGCCGGTCACCAGCGCCACCTTGCCTTCGAATCTCCTGCTCATCCTGCTCTCCTTGCGCCGCGGCGCTCCGTTCAATAGTTCAGAACTAGTGAACTATTGAACGGGCGCAAGGCCGTCGCTATATGTTTTTTCATGGCGCCATTGTTTCATCCGTCGCGGGAGGACATCACGTTGGCCGGCGTGCTCTCGGCGCTCGCCGACCCGATGCGGCTGCGCATCGTCAAGAGCCTGATGCAGCAGAACGACTGCATGTCCTGCTCCGCGGCCGCGCCCTGCCCCGACATGGCCAAATCGACGCTCTCGAACCATTTCCGGATCCTGCGCGAGGCCGGCCTGATCCAGACCACGAAAAAGGGCGTCGAGCACCGCAACGTCGTGCGCGAGGCCGACCTCAACGCAAGGTTCCCGAAATTGTTGAAGACGATCGTCGGCTACGCGGAGTAGGCGTAGAAACGTAGGGTGGGCAAAGGCGCGCCCCTCACGTTGATATGGGACATGATGTATTCCGCGCCGTGCCCACCGGCCGCACCCGCCCGCCTTGATGGTGGGCACGCGCCGCCCGACGGCGCCGCTTTGCCCACCCTACGGTTGTCACTCATCGTCATTGCGAGCGCAGCGACGCAGACAGAAGTGGACGCGTCCTACTTCTCCTCCTCCATCGTCACCGCGACGGCGCCGACGGCGGACAGCCGCACCTTGTCGCCCTCGACGTCGGCGACGAGGCCCTTGTCGATGAAGTGATGATGCCCCTTGTGGCTGCCCTCGCCGCTGTCCTTCCTGGTCAGCTTGATGCGATTGCCTTCGACGTGGTCGACGGTGCCGACATGCACGCCGTCGGCGCCGATGACTTCCATGTGTTCCTTGATGTCCTACATGATGAAGGGCTCCGTGTCCGATGTGGAAGCATTTTCAACCTGTGGCTCGGGGAAGTGTTCCGGAACGTATCTCCACGCAGACGCTGTCGTAGGGTGGGCAAAGCGACTCCGCGAGGCGGCGCGTGCCCACCATCGGTACCGGCGGATGCGAACGGTGGGCGCGGCGCGCGAAACATGCCGTCAGACAATGTCCAGCCGGGCGCCTTTGCCCACCCGACCGCCTCATCTGCCGTCATCGCGAGCGCAATGACGCCGGGAGAGACCCGTGCGCGTCACCAGCCAATTCGTGCTTGGTCTCAAGCTGATTTGGCCTGTCCAGTCCTTCGGTGAAAAATAAATCACTTTCGCTTTTTCAAAAATCATGATTGTCTACGCCCATCCCGGCCCGCCGAGAGGGGCGCATCGCGATCGTCACGAGACGTGGGCCGGAGATGCGGTGGCTGTGAGTGTGCCGCAGCGGGCTTGATGCCCGCCGACGAACGGCACGCTTGCGGACGCGAAGACGCGTGGTCCTGGCGCCCCGATGCTGGCGCCAAGTCCGAGGGGCTGATGATCCCGAGGGCGACGGTGGCTAAAAAGCCGGACACCGAGGAGATCGCGACATAAGCGTGAAAACCATCGCGCGGGGAATGCTGGGATGTCTCGGCTGAACCTGTGGTTCCTGCCGCCTGCATTTCTTTCGCAGGCGGGCCATGGGTGCGGCCAGCGCCCGGCATTCCCCGCGCCCTCTCTGCTTCGGAGGGCAAACAAAGAGCAAGACTCGGGCGCAATCTGCGTCGCGGGATCGTCAGCGCATATCGTGCGCCGAACTCATCCGCTCACGGGGCTGTTTGACAACGTTTCAGCGCATGTCCTGACGACGACGCAAGGCAGCGTCGCCGCCGCGATGCAGGCGCCGCTTCAAGCCTTGCGCACGGTCCCGAGGAAGCCCTCGACCGCCACGCGGAAACGATCGGCATCCGTCGACATGCGGCGGACGGAGTCGACCATTGCCGCGCCCGCATTGCCGGTCTGGCGGTTGAGCGCTGCGACCGAGCCGATCGTGTCGGTCACGGCGCGGGTGCCCTGCGCGGCGTGCTGGAAGTTGCGCGAGATCTCGGTGGTGGCGGCGCGCTGCTCTTCGACCGCCGCGGCGATCGCCGTCATCTTCTCGTCGATGCTGGAGATGTTGTGGCTGATGGCGTGGATCGCCTCGACCGACTCGCCGGTGGCGGCCTGGATCTCGGCGATCTGCCGGGTGATGTCGTCGGTCGCGGTCGCCGTCTGCGCCGCGAGATTCTTGACCTCGCCGGCGACGACAGCGAAGCCGCGGCCGGCATCGCCGGCGCGCGCGGCCTCGATGGTCGCGTTGAGCGCCAGCAGGTTGGTCTGCGCGGCGATCGCGGTGATCATCTTGACCACCTCGCCGATGCGGTTGGCGGCGCGGTCGAGCATCTCGACGGTGGCGTTGGTCTGCGCCGCCTTCTCCACCGCCTGGCGCGCATCGGCCGCGGAGGCCTGCACCTGCGCCGCGATCTCGGAGACCGACGCGGTCAGCTCCTCGGTGGCGGCGGCGATGGTCTCGAGATTGGTGGTCGCGGTCTCCGCGGCGCTGGCGACCGCGGCCGTCTGCTCGGTGGACTCATCGACCAGCTTGCGGACGTCGCCGGCGCTGGAATCGAGCTGGCCGGTCGAGTTGCCCATGCTGACGATGACCGCCTGCACGGTGTCGTCGAAGCTCTTGCAGGCGCTGTCGATCGCCTGCGAGCGCTCCAGCCGGCGGCCCTGGTCGAGCTCGCGCTCGCGCGACAGCTGCTCGGCGGTGGCGGCGCTCTCGCGCAAGCCCTCGAGGGCGGCAGCCATGGCGCCGAACTCGTCGGCATGAGCGAACTGCGGCACCGGCGTCTGGTAGTCGCGCTGGCCGATGCGCTGGATCGCCTGCATCAGGATGCCGACCGGGCGCATCAGGCGGACGCGCACCGCGCGCAGCGCCAGGCCGGCCACCACGAGCGCGGCGATGAAGGCGAGCGACTGTACGATCAGGCTGCTCAGCGCTGCGGTCTTGATCTCCTCGGCGCGGGCGATCGAGCCGTCGAGCGCGGTCATGCCGATCGCGATGATGCCGGCGAACGGGCCTTGGCAGAACGCGTTCCATTCCGGCGCCGGCATCGCCGGCTTGCCGCTGCCGTCAAACCCCTTGGCGAGCTGGTCCATGCGCTGATGCGCGGCCTCGACCTCGGCGCGCGAGGTCTTCACGGCGCCGGCGAGCGCGGTGCTGCCGCCCCCCGCCAGGAGGTCGTCGAGCCCGGACCAGCCGGCGGCGACGGTGCCGCGCCACTGCGCGATCCCACCCTTCTGGGTGTCGTCGAGCGGCTTGGAGGCGTTGATGTTGGGACGCAGCGCCGAGCATTGCAGGCCGTAGCGGTCGCGGACCTGCCAGGCCAGCCGCCGCGCCTGCACCATCTTGGCGATCGCCGGATCGGTCATCCAGGCGCGGTTGGAGACGGCGAGCGAGGCGGCGTTGGCGACGTCCAGCGTCTTGGTCATTGCCTCATACCAGGCCTGCGTACGCGCCAGCACGCGCTCGGCGCGCGGCTTCGCGGCCTCGTCGAACAGCAGCTTGAACTGCGGAACCGTGGCGTCCCAGCTCGATTTCAACCCGGCCATGAGGTCGTCGCGCTCGGCCATGTCGACGCCGGCGAGCGCTGTGACGATGCCGTCATAGCCCTTGGCCTCGATGCCCTGATATTCGGTGAGCTTGGCGCGCGGATCGTCCTCGCTCAGCAGCACGCTCTGGATGTCGCCGCGGTGGGCACGCATGACGAGGACGTTCTGGAAGATCGCCTTGTCGGCCGCGGTCAGTTGCTCGGTCGCGACGCTCTCGCGATAGCGGCCCGCGGCACCGCTCATCAGGATCGCCGTGGACACCAGGATGCCCGCCGCCAGCACCGACAGCAGCACCATCAGCAGAGTACTGACCGATTTCCTCATCACGCACCGCCCCACACCGGAAAGTGGCAGGATGACGCCATTGCACAAATTCTTCCTTAACCATGGACCGGCACACCGGCGACCGAGGTAATCAGTTGCCGAATCCCCCTGCTCCACGACAACAAAAAATGCGCAAGCCGCAACGCGGCAGCCGTTGGCGCGCGCTGCGGCGCGATGCGAAGCGAATCGCAGGGCGTGGTGCGCAGTGGCTGGGCCGGACGGTGGGCGCGGCGCCGCGGTGGATCAAGATCACCTGCGGCGCCTTGGTGCTGCTCGTGACCTTCGCGCTGGTCAATCTGGCCTATCATGTCATGCGCAAGCCGACCGAGCTGTTCGTGGTGACGGGTCATTCGCTCGACAAGGAGCCGGAGAAGACCTGGCGTCAATATGGCGCGCTGTTCCG
This sequence comes from Bradyrhizobium sp. SZCCHNR1053, assembly GCF_032381235.1. Classification (NCBI taxonomy): domain Bacteria; kingdom Pseudomonadati; phylum Pseudomonadota; class Alphaproteobacteria; order Hyphomicrobiales; family Nitrobacteraceae; genus Bradyrhizobium; species Bradyrhizobium sp. SZCCHNR1053. The sequence goes on along the minus strand of NZ_JAUHJM010000001.1, from coordinate 61,784 downwards.
TGAGAGCGCGACGCGATCGATCACGCCGGAGCTGCTCGCCGCCTTGGCGCAGACCGAGAGCTCGGGCAATCCGGTGGCGCGCACCTACTGGCGCTGGCGGTTCGCGTGGAATCCGTTTGCGCTCTATCAGCCGGCTTCCAGCGCCGTCGGCCTGTTCCAGATGACCGACGGCGCCTTTGCCGACGCCGCACGGTTCTGCATTCGGGATCACGAGGTGGTCAGCGACGGCTGCGGCTCGCCGAGCCTGTACGTTCGCGCCTGGCCGGCGCACGCGGTGGCGCTCACGGTGATCTCGCTCGACCGCCAAGTCGCCGCCGCGCTCGCACGGCAGCCCTCCGGCAAGCCGACCGCGCAGCAGCGGCAGGATCTCGCGGCCGTCATTCATCTGTGCGGCGCCGGGCCGGCGGCCGGATTCGTGCGCCGCGGCTTCAAGCCGGCGGATGGCGAGCGCTGCGGCGACCATTCGGTCGCCGGCTATCTCGGCCGCGTCAATGCGATGAAGAAGCAGTTTCAGAAGCTCTCGGCAGCGGAGCGAAGTTAGCGCATGGCGCCCGCTCGGCAACATCGGCAGCCCGCCCGGTTCCGCGTTAAGCACGTCGGATTTGCGGGTGTGTGCAAGGCGCGCGCGTTAAGACATTGGCAACGAACTGCCGCGCATTTTCTCCCTCCCATTAGTACAGGAGTCACCATGTCAGAGATCGGCATTCCCGGCGCGCGCATCCGGTCCTTCATCGAGCGGATCGAGCACCTCGATGGCGAATTGGCGGAACTGAACGAGCAGAAGAAAGAAGTGTTCGCCGAGGCCAAGGGCGAAGGCTTCGACGTCAAGATCCTGAAGGAGATCATCAAGCTCAGGAAGCAGGACCAGGACGAGCGGGACGAGCACGAGACGCTGCTCGATACCTACCTCCGGGCGATGGAAGCGGCCGAGACCGCGCCGGCCAGCAAAACCTCCGAGCGCAAGGCGGCGTGACACGCTGCCGACCGACGATGGCGGCGCGCTGCCGATCTGTGCCGCGCGCTGCCCTCCCCCGGGGATTTTTCTTGCCCGGTTCCGTCCGAGCCTCTAACGCTGCGCTACACTCCTGCCCGCGCCCGAGGATGAGATGACCGACGCAATGACCTGCCCGCAATGCCGCTCCGAGCACGCCTATCAGGACGGCGCGCTATGGGTCTGTCCGGAATGCGGCCATGAATGGAGCGGCGACGCCGCGGTCGCGGCAGCGTCCAGCGACGATGCCAGCATCCGCGACGCCAACGGCAACGTTCTGGCCGACGGTGACAGCGTCATCGTCATCAAGGACCTGAAAGTGAAGGGATCGTCCTCGGTGGTGAAGGGCGGCACCAAGGTGCGCAACATCCGCCTGCAAGAAGCGAGCGACGGCCACAACATCGCCTGCAAGATCGATGGCATCGGCCAGATGAACCTGAAGTCGGAGTTCGTGCGCAAGGCGTAGTTCCGAGTGCTCCCGGAACATTCGCGACGCTATGGCGTTCGGATCAACAACGGGAGGATGGCCATGCTGACGGACGACCAGATCGCGACGCTTTCGGATATCGGCCAGGCGATCGCCTTCTCGCCCGACCGGCACGACGAGCTCGATGGACTGATCCGCGAAGGCTATGTCGCCAAGGACGGCGACATCTACGAGCTGACGGCGAAGGGGCAGAAGATCCTGACCGATCGAGGTGCCGGATTGAACGAGGCCTGACGCCACGGACGACCGAAGGGCCCTGGCATCTGCATCAAGGCGTTGATATCAGCCCGCCAAATGAGACGGGCTTCCGACTGATTCTCGTGTCCTGGGCATCGGATATTGGTCGCGCAAGTCTACGTGTTCGGCCCCGGCGTTCACCAAGGGACCCGGCCGTCCAATAGCCGCGAGCGCCGCAGGACTGCGCAGGCGGTGCCTGTTGTTTGGCACGGCAGACCCGGGCCAGCCTCGACCATCAGGCCGAAGGCACCGCACACAAGCAAATCCCGAATTCATCGGCCAGCCCGCGCGGGTCCGTTGCCGAACGCGGCGTGATCCAAGCAGTGAATCCATCACGCTTCTGTAGCCATGAAGTGACACCCGTAGCAATCCGTTCCGTAGGAGCACGGCCCAGATTCATAACTTGGCATGAACCCTGCTTTCTCGATCCTGACCGGGTCCCACTCTATGGAGGCAGAATCAACGTGCTCGTCACTCTCGTCGCAATGCTATGCAACGGCCAGCTCTGCATGGAGAAGGTCGTCACCAACAGCGAGATGTCCGGCATCACGATGACATCCTGCGCCGTCAGCGCGCAGATCGGAATCGCAGACTGGATGTCCAAGGGTCCCTATCACGAGTGGCGTCTGCAGAGTTACAAGTGTGTCGCCGGTAAGTACGTGCCGAAGACCAACGCCTGATCCGCTTTGCCCGTCCGGCCGGCGCCCGGGTATCCGGGACCGGCCGGCCGGGCGCAGGACCTCTGCGCTGCTGTCGAATGTTCGACCCCAGCCGCGTCGCATTCGGGACACGCGCAGCAAAGAGAATGCTGCCGTTCGCGTGCCAACGAGCCCGGAATCGGCGATTCGACCCGCAATGACGCTGGCCCGCTTCGTGCAATGCCCCTCGCGACAATGGGGGATGACGTCATGCCGTTCTACAGCTTCCATTGCGCAGCTTGCGCAGAGGATTTCGAGTTGCTGATCGGGATTTCTGAAAGGCCGGTCTGTCCGACCTGTGGCAGTCGCAAGCTGACCCGCCTGCCCTCGCTGCCGGCGCCGCCAGCGCGCAGCCCCGGCCTGATCAAGGCCGCGCGCAGCCAGGCAGCGCGCGAGGGGCATTTCAGCAACTACAGCCGCGCCGAACGGAAGAAACGCTAACCCGGCAGCGGCGGCCGGCCCTCAGCCTCAGTCCGATGTGATCTGCACCTCGGGCACGTCATCCTCGGGATCGTCGATGTCGAGGCCGTCCTCCTCATCCAGATCGATCCCGGAGAGGCAGATGTCACCGTCATCGATCACGAGCTCGACCGGAGACAGCGTCCGGCCCTGGCAGGGCCCGATGAAGCATTGTCCGGTATCGAGGTCGAACTGCGCGCCATGCTCGCCACAGACGAGGAAATTGCCTTCCTCGTCCATGAACTCGCCAGGATGCTTGTCGAGGCGAGCGCCCTGATGTGGGCAGGCATTCTCGAAGCCGTAGAAATTGTTGCCCTTGCGCGTGACCAGGATCGGCCAGGGCTTGGCGCTGCCATCGGGCTCGCGGCGCTGGAGAACGAAGCCCCGCGCCGCGCCATCGTCCACCTCATAGGTCGCGCAGATCGCAAACAGCGTGCTCATCATCCGCCTCTTTTCGCCTCGCCCGGCGTTTGGCGCATCCGCGACATCGCAGGCGCGCTGAAGATGCTCGCAGCAAGCAGCATGCCAGCCAGGAGTGCCCGACAGGCAGATCGCGGGCCTCAGGCCGGTGGCATGCCGAGGCGGCCGATGCCGGGAAATTTCAGCGCCCGCCGTCGCCAGCGCCGGCCGGCACGCCACCTTCACGATCCGGACACCACGCCAACGCTGAAGACTCAGTGCCGGCGGAAACCACCGCCCGGACCGGAACGCCCGCCGCCGCCGCGAGGGCCGCTGACGCCGACACGCGCAGCACCCATGGCGGGGCCGCCCCCGATATGCGCCAAGCCGATTTGCGGCGAAGTCCCGACCATGCGCATGCCGCCCATCTGCGCGCGGGCGCTCTGCGGCGCACCGCCGCTCCGGCTCATCAGAGGCTGCACCATCGGTGGTGTTCCAGCTCGAGCGGGAGCACCAGCCACGGCTGGAGGTGCGGCGGGGCCGGCGGCAGTGGCAGGTGGCACACGACCCTGCATGCCCAGAGGCGGTCCGGATTGTTGGCCTGTGCCGGCGACCGCGCCCGCTCCGGCGCCAGGCTGGATCGTTCCGCCGGGACCACGACCCGGCATTCCCGGGGTCATGCCAGGCTGAGGCGGATTTTGCGCCATGACCGGCGGATGGCGATGCCAGTAGCGGTTCCAGAACGCGTGCCGATGATACCAGGGCCGTCCGAAATAGAAGCTGCTCCAATAGGTGGTCAGCGTGAAGCCGACAGTCGGCACGTACTCGACATATTCGGGCAGGTAGACGTACTGCTCACGGTACAGATAGGCGAGCGTCCGCGCCGCGACCCAGCCGCGTTCGCCTCCGAAGCTGACATCGCACCACGCGCCGCCTTGAATGCAGCCATGGATGGTGATCCGGGCCCCGGCCGGAATACGCTCGACGATGGGAAAACCCGAGCCAGGTCCTGCGCGCATGGTGGCCGCGGTGCGCACCAGGCCCGGGGCAGCCACCGCCAGCGAGGCGGGCGTGGCAATCAACAGCGCAGCAACGAGACACGTTCTGAGTTTCACCACGGACACCCTCCTGTCTGTTTGCCGGAGCGAGCTCGGGCGCGAGACTCTCGCGCCCCGCATGCGCGGCTCCGGCATGCACTCGACAGGGATGGTTGCAGACTATCGCGGCAACCTCACGGCGCTCCGTTGTCGGAGAGGAGCTGCGCGGCTCCACCGAGAGCGCGGCGAAATGCTTCGTCGAACGTCACGCCACGGAATTGCCACCGATATTGCTTGCCCGCACGATCGAGGCGCCATCGCGTGACCCACCCCAGTTCGGCGTCGTCCCAGGTGAGATCGCCGAAGAGCATGACCTCAGCTCCGGGAAACCATGACGCGACGGCCACAGGCTGGACATCGTTCAGCTTGGTCTTCTCAATAGCGGCCTTCGAGATCTCGGCGGCGCTTGGCAGAGCGATCTCGAGTCCACGCTTGACGGCAGCCGCGCGCAATGCGTCGCGCTGCAGATCGGACGTCCGGTCGTCGGATGCAACGAGGAACGTGCGGCCGCCTGCCGTCATCGCCACGATCACGGCAATCGACGGGCGCGGCCCCGGCCACGGCTTGACGTTCAAGCTCGCCAGCAACTGATCGATCCGCGCGCGATCGAATGACACAGTCAGGTCATACGGCCGGTCGCGCGTGCCCTGCTCGTCGTGCTTCGGCTTGCCCGACATCTGATCGTGATAGTCGAAGCCGGTGACGAACTCCGCCGCTCGCGCCTCGAGTGGCGCGAGCCTAGCGTCATTCCTGAGCTGAAATGCACCGGATACCTTGATCAGCACGTCTTCCAGACATGCTGCAAAGGCTGCCCGGCGATTGTCCTCGCCCTGACCGGTCACGACCGTCTGCGCCTGGTACAGGTCGGTCGAGGCCGCATTCGCAACGGTGCAGGCCCCGACCGTCATCATCACCCAGAGCCCGAGACGCCAAGCGCCCAGCCCGCGGAGAACACTGTACTGCTGCATCGCGCCCTCGATCCGGCTATGTCGGCTATTTCTGCCGATCGAGCTTGATGATCGTCGGTGTGGCGGCGTCGGACGTCGAGAACGTCACCCGATCGCCGGCGTGGATGTTCTCGATCATGGCGCTGTCCTTGATCTTGAACTCCTGGTCCGCTCCCGCCGTGTTGGCGCCGACGGTCCCGTTGGGAACGCGCTTGATCGCGATCGTGCCGTTGAGACGGTTGATCCCCGTGACCATGCCCGCCGTGCCCTGCTCCGCCGCGAGAGCGGGCAGAGTCCCCGCAAACAGGGCGACCGTCGCCAGAGTAATGCCAACTGCTCTCATCGCTGTTCTCCTGCCTTGCTTTTCGCGCCAAACAAAACACCACGAAATCTTTGGTTCCCGGAACCTTCAGCTTCGTCGCTGACGACCTTGGGCCGTTTGACGCACCGCAATCGATGTCGCTGCGCCGTGCAGCTTTTTTGTTGCCCCCAAGCACTACGCCTACATACAAGATCCTGATCGTCTCCGCCCTGCGGACGACGCGCGCTCGACCGGGCGCAATCGCGAACCTTCTTCGACCGACACGGCTCGGCCCCCCTCATGTAGTGATTTGCGCGGATTTGTCATCAGACCAGCGCGTGATCAAAGTTTTCCTGCACTCGCAGTATCGACGCCCTGTAACGCCGAATTCATCAATGCGTCAGGATGCACCTTGACAGCGCAGACAGCCGGGAGGACGATCACCTCGTCGTGCATTTCCGGTGGCCGCTCATCATGGTGCCGGTGATGTTCGAACGACAACAACCCATCTGATTGCAGGGAGGTTCTATGACTCCACCTCCGTACCAGATCCGCTGAGTGCGACGGGACTCGCTTCGGACCATCGCATAGCGGCAAATCACGAACGGCACGCCGGGTCGCGGCTTAGTGGGCTGCATCAGCGAGGCATGGCCCCTTGCCCGCCCGGCGCTGTGCCGTCAATCTGGATCACTTCAGCGCGAGCTTGGTAGCTATCATTCGGGAGCGGCGGCTCGAGACCCAACACTCGGGCTGATACTGCGCAACGCGAACATTGGAGCGTGTGATCAGCCGATCGCGTGCAGGGATCAGTTGACCAATGCCAGCCAATATATCGGCTCGCGGCATCGCCGCATTCCCAATGTCCCCGAAACGAAATCCATCATCGGCGGATGCGCGGCGGGCGCAGGCGTCACCCGCCGCCGACGCAATCTGCCGCAGCTACTTGCTGTAATCGTAGAAGCCCTTGCCGGTCTTGCGGCCAAGCTGGCCTGCAGCCACCATTTCCTTCAGCAACGGCGCCGGACGATACTTCGGATCGTTGAAGCCGTTGTAGAACACCTCCATCACCGACAGCATCGTGTCGAGACCGATCAGATCCGCCAGCGCCAGCGGACCGATGGGGTGATTGCAGCCGAGCTTCATGCCCTCGTCGATGTCGGCGGCGGTCGCGATGCCTTCCGAATATGCGAAGATCGCCTCGTTGATCATCGGGCACAGGATGCGGTTCACGGCAAAGCCCGGGCTGTTCTTCGCGGTGATCGCAACCTTGCCGATCCGCTTGGCGAATTCGGCGGCGGCCGCATGGGTCGCATCCGAGGTCTGCAGGCCGCGGATCAGTTCGAGCAGCGCCATCATCGGCACCGGATTGAAGAAGTGCATGCCGATGAAGCGATCGGGCCGGTCGGTGGCGGTGGCGAGCTTGGTGATCGAGATGGAAGAGGTGTTGGTCGCGATCAGCGCCTCGGGCTTCAGGCCGGCACAGAGGTCCTTGAGGATCTTGAGCTTCAGCTCCTCGTTCTCCGTCGCTGCCTCGATGACCAGGTCACAGCTCGCCAGCTTCGCTTTGTCGGCAGTGCCGGTGATGAGCGACAACGCCCTGTCCTTGTCGGCGGCCGTCATCTTCTCCTTCTTGACCAGGCGGTCGAGGCTGGAGCCCACGGTCGCGAGCCCGCGCGCCACCGCCTGCTCCGAGATGTCGACCATGACGACCGGAACGCCCGCGGCGGCGCAAACCTGCGCGATGCCGTTGCCCATGGTGCCTGCTCCGATGATGCCGACCGTCTGAATCATTGCCGCTTCCTCTCAGTCTCGTATCCGCGGGGACCGCCCCGTCCTGCGCCGTTGCTTAACAGGCTATCGCCCGGCCGGGTAGACCCAACACGACGAGCCAGACCGGGCCGGCTGCCCCACGGCTCGCCGGCGTCGGGAAGCGGACGCGTTGCCCGAGGTTCGTCCGCATGCGCAGGAACGGATGCAACTTGCTCTGGTTGGTCTCGTGCTCGGCGAGATGAGCCGCGCCGGGCGCGGCAGCGGACCGCTGAACAGGAACCACTGACCGATACGCAGGCACGGGTGACCGGGCGGTCGACCCGCTGTCGCGTGTCACGCGTGAGCGCCACGCCAAATCCGTCGTCGTCATCGGAACGCCGGTCAGGCCGACGGTTCTCCACGCAGCAACAGGCCGTGCCCAATCGAGGAGACCCCCGTGGCGACCGCCGAAACCACCCGACCTTCCCTGCAGCCGACGGCGCAGATCGCACGGCGTTCGATCCACCCGATGCTGGTGCCATTCCCTATCGTCTGCTTCATCGGAACGCTCGTCACCGACATCGCCTATTGGCGGACCGCCGAAATCATGTGGGCGGATATCTCCGCCTGGCTGCTGCTGGCCGGACTGATCATGGGCGTGCTGGCCGGCATCGCCGGCCTCATCGACTTCCTCGAATTGGACGCGGAGAAACGGAGGACGACATGGGACTGGCTCAATACGCCATCGTAGCAGTGGACGATCATTGGAGCGTGCTGCACGACGGCAACGCGCACGGCGACTATGCCACCAAGGAAGCAGCGTTCGAATCGGCGGCATCAGCCGCGACGCTTGCCATCAAGCAGGGTCATGAGGTGCACCTCAGCGTTCCGGGTAACGACCCCGATCGATCAAATAACTAATCAGCACGGCATCCTTGTTGTTGGTTCCAAAATGACCTCCAGGGATAGTGAATTGCACGGTAACGTGTGTTAGCGACGTCACAGGCTCGGCGCCGCACACTTCTGTTCACAAGGAGCAGGAGTTTCGCCATGAAGGTCAACCGGAACCGGCGCAAGCAGACAGCGTCGTTCGGCCAGCGGCTGCAGCAGGCTGCAACCGCTGCCCGCGAGGCGGCAGCGCGTCTTCCCGTGGGCCCCGAACGCGACATCATGCTGAAGAAGGCGATGCAGGCCGAGACGGCGGCGCATATCAACGGGCTGTTGAGTGCGCCCGTGCTGCACGCCGCGGGCCGTTAGGACACTCGCCTCGTCATCTGTCGCGACTGCGAAAGGAACCCGAACGCCGGCACGACGCTTTGCTCTCGAGTTCTTGTCTCGGCGAGAGGACGATGATAGCCCGGGTCGTGGTCGGCACATCGGGATGGCATTACGGGTCCTGGCGCGGCGCCTTCTTTCCGCAGGGCCTTCTGATCAGGCACCAGCTGCCCTACTACGCCAGCCAGTTCGAGACCACCGAGCTGAACGGCGTGTTCTACCGGACGCCGACGGAAGCCGCCGTCCGCGTCTGGCGCGATCAGACCGGCCCCGATTTCGTTTTTGCCTGGAAGGCCTCCAAGTTCATCACGCATTGGAAGCGCCTGTCCGCGCGCTCAGTCAACAGCATTGCGCTGATGGAGAGCCGGCTGTCGCTGCTCGGCGACAAGGCCGGCCCCGTGCTGTTCCAGCTGCCGCCGCATTTCGAAGCGAAGCCCGAGCGCCTCGAGTCCTTTCTGCCGCTGCTGCCGAGGCACCGGCGCTACAGTTTCGAATTCCGTCACCCGAGCTGGTACACGCCGGCCATCATGCGCCTGCTGAGGGACGCGAACATCTCGCTCTGCCTGTCGGACCATCACGACGCCCCGGCGCCGTGGAAGCGCACGGCCGATTTCGTTTATGTGCGCGGACACGGCCCCGGCGGCCGCTACAAGGACAACTATACCGACGCAACGCTCGCGACCTGGGCCAAGCGCATTCGCGCCTGGGCGACGCACGGGATCGACGTCTACGTCTATTTCGACAACGACCAGAAGAGCGCGGCGCCCGCCGACGCTTTGCGGCTGCGCCGGTTGCTCGCGGCGTCCCCTCACCGGACACACGGCGCGTCGCGCGCGACGTCAACGGAACATCGTGGACATCTCTCGGTTTAGGCCGCAACCAACGAGAGGAACCACCCATGCGACGCACACTCAGCACGCTTGGCTGCCTGGTACTCGCCGGCCCTGCCTTCGCCCAATCAGTCTGCGAAAAGACCGGGGTGAATTCGGCGCTCGGCATTGCGCCGAGCACGGAGGACTTCGTCAAGCAGGTCGCCATCAGCCGGCATTGCTGCGCGACGCCGCGGTCTCCTTCTCGATCAGTCCCGCTGCATTGGTGAAATACGCCTCGACCGCCTCAGACATCGCCTGCGCGACTTTCGGAGGATTGCCGAGTTGATCAATGCTCGATTCGATCCCGTTCGCGATCGACCGCGATCCGGCCTTGCGCGCGATCGATGCTGGAGTACTCGACCGCAGCCAGCGGGCGCTTGGCGCCGATCGCCGGGGCCCCGAGAACACAGGCAAGCGCCGTGATCGAGAGCATCGACACCGCAAAGAGCTGACCGACTCGCATGATGCATTTCCAGTTGATTGTTTTGATCAACTTAGGAAGCGGAGCCTGAGGGGGTCTTAAGTCCGCGGACCTGGCGTGGCGCCAGATCGTCGTCACCACGCGTCGATTCCCGTAATTCAACGGGCTTCGACAGTGGTCCTCATCAGTTTTCATGAGAGTTCCACGACAGAGGCGCGAAGGGTTGGTCGGGATCGCGCGATGTTGCTCGTGCTTCGAGCATCGCTTGGGAGCACGGGCAGCGCAAGAAGCCGCGGCAATCTCTCCGACTCCGGGCCCGCGCTGGTTCCTCATGCAGTCCTCATGCAAGTGTAGAAAGATCCAGCGGTCAACGCGGTACAATGCTAACATAAGTTATTGAAGTCGCACCACATGGAACCCCAATAAACTAACTCGGGGGAACCGCTCTTTGAGTCATCTGGTACGCAAGCTCGAGAATTTCGTCCGCCTCTCTGCGGCCGACCGCCTGATGCTCAACCGCGCTGCGGCTCAGCGGGTAAGGACCTTCGCGCCACGCACCGACATCGCGCGCGAAGGCGAGAAGCCCAAGGACGTGCATCTGATCCTGAATGGCTGGGCCTGCCGCTACAAGCAGCTCGAGGACGGCCGCCGCCAGATCGTCTCGTTCTTCCTTCCTGGCGATATCTGCGATCTCAACATCTTCATCCTGCGCGAGATGGACCATTCGATCGGCACCATCACGCCGGTGTCGATCGCCGATCTGCCGCGCGAGTTCTTCGACGAGATCAGCGCCGGTTATCCGCGCATTGCGACGGCATTCTGGTGGGAGACGCTGGTCAATGCCGCGATCCAGCGCGAATGGACCATGAATCTCGGGCAGCGCACCGCGTCCGAACGCATGGCGCACCTGTTGTGCGAACTGTTCTTCCGGCTGCGCCTGGCGGGTCTCGCCGACGACAGCAGCTGCAGCTTCCCGCTCACCCAGGCCGATCTCGCCGAGGCGACCGGCCTGTCGAAGGTCCACGTCAACCGCACGCTGCAGGAACTGCGCGCCAGCAACCTGATCGTGCTCAAGGGCAAGATGCTGGTACTTCCGGACCTCGAGCGCCTGATGAGCGCAGGCCTGTTCAACGCGAATTACTTGCATTTGGACCGCGAAGGCCGTCAGCTCGACGCGAATGAGTGAGAGGTTCGGAGCGGCGCTTGCGCTATGCTGACCGGCTCGGCACTCTGCCGGGGAAACGGCGATGGTCGAACAGCGCATGGTTGACGGACCCTTCGAGCAGGAGATCGTGCAGCGCCTCGGGCTGATGCCCAACCTGTTCAGGTCGGCGCCGTCAGCGCCTGAGGCGACCCGACAGCTCTGGCAGTTCGCCAAATCCGCCTATCTCGACACCCCGCTGCCGGCCCTGTTCAAGGAGCGGCTCGCCGTCCATCTGTCGCGCCTCAACCATTCGCCTTATTGTCTGACCCGGCATTTCGGTTTTCTGGTCGGATTGGGCAAGCCCGCGGGCGACTCGGCATCCCGCCCCGAGACGATCGATCGGGCGCGTCAACTGCTCGCGCGGCCGCTCGCGGATCCCGGGCGCACCGCGGCGGCGCTGGGCCGGCTTGAGATTGTCCAGCCCCCGCTCGACATCCCGGAGCCGGGCAGCGACGGCGAGGCGGACCTGTTCGAGGCCGCGTCGGTGCTGTTCATGCAAAGTGCTGATTCCGACCGCTCGCGGCGCGCGATCCGACACGCCTTCGGCAACACCAGGTTCGATCTGCTGGCGGCCTTCCTCGCCTATCTGCGCACAGCGCATTTCTGGGCCGATGCTCACCTGCTCACGATCGATTCCGATGTGCTTGCCCTCGCACAGGCCGATCCTGAGCTCGCCGTCTGCCTCGGCTGCAGCGAGCTGCCGGACGCCGGGCCGCCCGCACAGCAGCAGCATTCGAATGGCGGCGATGCCAGCGATCATCGACTGCGCCGCCTCCTCGAGATCGATTCGGTCGGCGTGCTGTTCTTCGATCATGCAGCCGGCACCCTGATCGACGCCAACGAGGCCTTCTTGGCGATGACAGGCTATTCGCGCCAGGAGATCAACAGCGGCGAGCTGACCTGGAAGAGCCTGACCCCCCCGGAATGGATGCGCACTTCGAGCGACCAGATCGAGCTGCTGCGGCAGACCGGCCGGCTCGGTCCCTATGAGAAGCAGTATTTTCGCAAGAACGGCGAACGCGCCTGGATGATGTTCGCCGGCCGTGACCTCGGCGACGGCACCCTCGTCGAGCTCGTGATGAACATCGACGACCGCAAGCGTACCGAGGCCGCGCTGCGCGACAGCGAGGCGCGCTTCCGCCAGTTCGGCGAAGCGTCCTCCGACGTGGTGTGGATCCGCGATGCCGAGACCCTGCAATGGGAATATCTCAGCCCCGCGTTCGAGACGATCTATGGCGTCCCGCGCACCGCCGTGCTCCGCGGCGACCATCTCGCATCGTGGACCGAGCTCATGCTGCCGGAGGACCGGCCCCGCGCCCTCGAGAGCCTGGAGCGCGCCCGGCGCGGCCAGCGCGACAGCCTGGACGTCCGTATCGTCAGGCAGCCGGACGGCGTCACGCGCTGGCTGCGCATCCGTAGTTTTCCCATGGTCGACGAGGTGGGGCAGGTGCAGCGCATCGGCGGCATCACCCAGGACATCACGGCGCTGGTCTCGGCCTCCGAGCACCAGAAGCTGCTGCTCGCCGAGTTGCAGCACCGCGTCCGCAACATGCTCGCCGTGATCCGCTCGATCATCCGCCGCACGGGCGACTCGAGCGACAGTGTCGAGGATTTCGCCAGTCACCTCGAAGGCCGCATCACGGCGCTGTCGCGCATCCAGGCGGTCGTCACGCGCGATCCCCTCGCCGGTTTCGATCTGGCCGAGCTGATCGCCGATGAGCTGCGCGCCGGAGCCGCGCGCGAGGACAGGCAATTCTCGCTGTTGGGTCCCCAGGTGCGGCTGAAGCCGAAGGCGGCCGAGAGCATCGGGCTTGCCATGCACGAGCTCGCGACCAATGCGCTGAAATATGGCGCGCTGACGGTGCCGCGGGGCTTCATCAGGATCGAATGGCGGCTCGACAAGCACGACGCGGCCGACTGGCTGGTCATCGACTGGACCGAGACCGGCATGTCCGGACGTACGCTGAGTGCGCAGCGCCAGGGCTTTGGAACCGTGCTGCTGGAACAAATGCTGCCGTACGAGGTCGGTGCCCGCGTCGTGCGGCGCTTCGAGCCGAGCGGCCTCTGCTGCGAGATCAGGCTGCCCACCGACGACATTCTCAAGCGTTGACGGGCCGATCGAAGCTTCATTTCGCGGCACCGGTCGGCAACAATGGCCGGGATCTCGTCGGCGCGGAGAAGCGCCGTCGGCATAGCCTTCGCGGTGCATTCGGGGTATGCTCCGCCTGCGGCCAGAGGTGGAGGTCGCATGGGTCGCGCAACCGCCATGTCTTCGCCTTGGTTTGGGCGGATATGACCAAGTGTCGATGAGATTGGGAATCGGCCGAGCGTCGACGCGACGGAACGATGATGGGACGTTCCTGAGCATGCGGCTCTGGCCAAGATGAATCACCGTGAACATGCAGATGCGTGGGCACGAGGGACAACCGGTATCCAGGTTCTGTGCTGATGCGGCCGAGAGGCCGAGCGTCCTGTGGCGCCGTCGTCATCCGACGTTGGTGTCACGAAGCGTAGGTACGATGCAGCGTGAGTACGCGGAGCATTGGTGCACGAGGGCGTAGGACGACACATCGGTACAGAGCCGAGCGCCGCCTGCGAGGCGGACGACAACGGAGGACGGAGCGTCAATGCTTGCAACGACGACCAAAGACGGCGATCAGCAGCCTCATGCCATGATCGATCCCGAGATCGTGCTGGCGGCCCGCGCGGATCGCACCGCCGCCGAAGCGGACAGGCGCAGCTCGCAACGGCCGCCGGATGTCCCCTTGCCGAAGATCGACCCTGACTACAGGACGCAGGCGACGAGCGACCTCGCGGTCACCGGAGAACGCAGCACGTTCGCCACCTGGGCCGTGCGCACCATTCTGGCGGTGCTGTTCGCCGTCGGCAGCGCGGTCGCCGCGGCCGCCTGGCAGAGCTATGGAGACCAAGCCCAGGAGATGATCGCGCATTGGATGCCGCGGATCACGCTGGCATCGAACGCCGACAAGGACGCCGCGGCACAGCCAGCCGCGACCGCGCCCCAGCAGACGGCCGCCGAAGCGCCGGCTGAGGCGCAGGAGCACGCAACGAGCGCGGTTGGCGCGACCGCGTCGCAGGAGCAGTTGCTGCAATCGATGGCCCACGACCTCGCTGCCTTGGGCCAGCAGATCGGCGAGCTGAAGACGAGCCTCGCACAGTTGAAGGCCGGGCAGGAGCAGATGGTCCGCGACATGGCGCGGGTCGCCGAGGCCAAGTCCAGCGACAGGCCCGCCGAGCGGCCGAGCGAGCGGACCGCGGAAGCACGGTCGTTCGATCCGCGCGCCATCGAGCAGACGATCCGGCCGCGCCCGGCCCCACGCCCTGCGACCGCGGCCGTGACCCCGGCACTGCCTGGTGCAGCAGCAGTGCACCGGCCGCGCACGCCGCCGCCGGCCGCAGCCGGCATGGCTCCTCCGCCGCCTGCTCCGATGCCGCTGCCGTCGGCGCCGGTCGATCCGGACCAGCCCGTGGTGCGTCCGCCAATGCCGGTGCGCTGAGGGATCCGCACAGGCGCCCGCGCTGGTCCGCGCCGATCGACGCGGCGGTGATCGATTTCGTCGATGCACTTGTCGCGACGCGGCTTTCCGAGCTAAGGAACTGCGCCTGACAATGCGCATCGCCGAGGGGTTCATGAGCCTGACCGATCCGACCGTCCTGTCCGCCTCCGACCTCGCAGACCGCATCGCGATCCTGCGCGACAACATCCGCCAGATCACCGAGCAGGCCGCTTCGCAGTCGGGTGCGGCCGACGAGGAGCGCAACGCCGACCGCCTCGCGCAGCAGAGCGAGGAGCTCGACGTTCTGCTCAAGGAGCAGGAGCGGCGGCTGAACAAATAGCCGGCCGGCCCCTTCGATCATTTCGCGCGTGCTGCACTGCGCTCGTTGTTGCCCGCGCGTCGCCCACAGGCTAGCCTCGCCGAAAACAAGCGGGAGGTAGCCAGAGGATGCGAAACGGTCTGCTTTACACGTCAACCCTTGCGGCATTGACCACTGCGGCATTGCTGGCGGCCCTGACACCGGGCAGCGCCGAGCCACGCCATATGTATACGACCATGGTGCTGGAGGCGTTCGCCACCAAGGTCGAATGTCCCGGCGTCGATGTCGTCTATCAGGATCTGGTCCAGAAGGCGCAGGACATGAAGATGCCTGACGGCACGACCGAGAAGGTGCGCAAGGCGATCGCCTACATGCACACCGGCGGCAAGATGGGCGAGAAGCAGGACGACGATCTGATGGCGGAGGTGGCCGTCGCCACGCAGGCCATCGACATGGATCAGCGCCGCCTCGGCATGACGAACTGGTGCGAGGAGCAGAAGAAGACGCTGGCCGGCTTCATCCGTCCCAAGGGCTGACCCCGGAGCGGCCTCGGGGCTGCCGACGGAGCGGAAAGACCGCACGGCACGTTTGCCGGCCATGGCCGAACGACGCGCCGTTCGTCGGTCTGCGCACCGCCATAGCGGGCACGGCACAGCCCCGCGGCGGGCAGGAACCCGGATGACCGCTGCCGCTTGGCCTTGCAGCTGCTGTGCAGCAGACATCCGGCCCGGAGCGAGCCATGCGCATCGAAACCGCTTTCCTGTTCGACCTCGACGGCACGCTGGTCGACAGCGTCTATCAGCATGTGCTCGCCTGGAAGACGGCGCTGGATGCCGAGAACATCGAGCTCTCGGTCTGGCGCATCCACCGCAAGATCGGCATGAGCGGCGGCCTGTTCACCAACCAGCTGCTGCGTGAGACGGGTTTTGCCATCGAGCCCGATCGGATCGAGCGGCTGCGGAAAGCGCATGCCGCGGCCTATCAGAAGCTCGGAGGCCAGGTTCGGCCCCTGTCCGGCGCACGCGAGCTGCTCGGCTTCTTGACCGATGCCGGTATCCCCTGGGCGATCGCGACCAGCGGGAGAATGGAAACGGCGGCCGTCAATCTCGCCGCGCTCGGCGTCGATCCCAAGACCAACACTGTCGTGACACGCGACGAGGTCCGCTACGCCAAGCCTGATCCCGATCTGTTTCTCGCGGCCGCCGCCCGCCTCGACGCGCCGATCGAGCGCGCGGTCGTGATCGGCGACAGCATCTGGGACATGCTCGCCGCAACCCGCTGCGGGGCGCTCGGCGTCGGCCTGTTGAGCGGCGGCTATGGTTCGGAGGAACTGCGCCAGTCCGGCGCCATCCGCGTCTACGAGGATCCGGCCGACCTGCTCGGCCACATCGACGAGGTCGGCGGCCGGCGCTAACTCAGCCGGTCAACTCTGCGGGCCCGACAGCGAGATGTCGCGTTCGGCGCGGAACACGTTGGCATAGAGGTTGGCGATCCACTGGCGCCCCGTCGATGTCATGTTGAGATAGCGGATCTCGGTCTGGATGTGCGGGGCGACGCTGTTCCAATAGAACTGCGGATAGCGGTTGACGATATCGGCCGGTGACTCATAGCCGAGCTGCCGGTTGATGCCGACCTCCTCGAACTCGTAATATAGCGCGTTGGCCTTGCGGATGTAGTTGGGGTCGCCGAGCTGTCCGATCAGATCGGCGGCGCGCACGATCGACTGCTCCTCGTCGAACTGCTGGCCGGCGAGCGGCGGAAAGCGCGTGCCCTCGATGGCGCGGGCGATGCGATCCTTATCCAGCGGCGCCATGCCTTCGATGCGGTTGATCACGTACAGCTTCGAGCGGTCGACGTGATACGGCATCAGGCTGGCGTCGGAGGCGCCGCGCGGCAGGCAGATCTTGCGGCCGCCGCGATCGATGACGAAGCCGTCGACGTCGTCTTCCCTGAACAAGCCGCGGACATAGCCGATGTCGTGGAGCAGGCAGGCCAAGATGACGTGGACGTAGTCGTCCGCCGTCATGTGGCTGTGCAGCGCGCGGCCGCGCAGGATCTCGTGGCCGGCCAGCGTGACCAGCAAGGTGTGCTCGACGTTGTGATACAGCGCATCGCTGTTGCCGATGCATTCCAGCGCGATGCGCGCAGCCGCCGGAAGCATCTCCGTCAACTGGGTATGAGACGATCCGAAACGGCGGCGCATATAGGAGCTGAGGAAACGCTCCAACGCCGCTGCCGCGAGCTCCGGTAAGGTCATCATCGCCGCTGCCCCGCCTCAGACAGCCCAAACACAACGTCAAAAGACATAACGCCCGAAAACACAATCACGATAACGCGGCTCGCGGCACGACTGAGACGTCAGGACGACACGGCTCAGGACGGCCAGCTTCGCACGGACACGCGCGAGATCGGCCCCCCGGAGCGTTCGAGCACCTTGGCCGACGAGCATAGCCCAGGTTGCGGATATCGGCCACACCCGGACGAGCACACACCGGAAAACTGCGGGCCAAGCGACTGAAGCTGACGCGATCGAGGTCGATCGCTAACGTCCCCGCACCGGCAGCGGCGGCCGCGGCGGTCGTGTCTCACCGCGATAGGCCGGTCGCCGCGAAGGGGGACGGCGGGCCGGCGCGGCCGCCGGCGCATCGACCGACTGCAGATAGGTGCTCAAGGCCGACGCGGAGTCGTCGCTGCTGGTGTAGTGCTTCTGCAGGAACAAATAGAGCGTCAGGCGAAAGCGCCCCTTGGCGAGCCCACGTGCCGAACGATGACAGGTGGCGCAGCTGTCCGCAAACAGCCGCGCGCCGGATTTGCCGGCATCGAGATCTTCCGCCTGTGCACTGCTGATGACAATCAGCAGCAGCGCGGCCGATCCAACAAACCCCAGCCGCGCCCCGGCGCGCCCGCGCGCGTGGACACGCTCAGGCGACATCAGCCCGCGGGCTTTCCTCCGCCTGCACACCCAGCGCATCGAGATCGACCAGCGCCGGATCGTCCGGCATCGGCTCGCTCTGCTGCTGTCCGCCGCCATGGACGTGCATCAGCGTCTGCACCCGGCGCGCGTTGAGATAGTCGACGTGCTGATGCGCGAGCGCCAGCGGCAGCAGGGCCTTCGGCAGCGCGGTCATGGTGAACGCGGCGACGCGCTTCACCTCCTCACCCTCACGCCAGGTCAGCGGACTCAGCGTGTAGATCATCTGACGGTCGGTCTCGGGCGCAGGCAGTTGCCTCACCTCGGGCGGCGCCAGCAGGGCCACATTGATGTTGCCGGCCCGCGTGCGGCTCGCGGCCGCGCGCAGCTCCCAGCAGATCAGCTCCGCGGCGGACAGCACCTCGCGTCGGATGTCATCGACATCGGACGCGAAGCGGCTGGCCTCGCTCAGCGCCGCACGGCCGCGCGTGACCGCATCGACGAGCGCCGCCGCACCGATCTCGAAGCGAGGAACCGCCTGCTCGATTGCGGTGGCGACGGCCTCGATGTCGTTGGCGGCGCGGTCGCGGTCGCGCTGTGCCACCGCGTCGGCAAAGGCGCGCTCCGCCAGGATGATCTGCTCGTCGCATTCGGCGACCGATGCGCGCAGCGCCTTGGCCTTCTGCTCGACCGCCTGCATCTTCGATTCGGCACGATCGAGCTGCCCGTTGCTGGCGCCGGCCTTGGCGAGCCGCTCCGCGGCGACGCGCTTCTCGTCCAGCGCCGCCTCGGCCACCCGGAGACGATCCGTCAGCCGCCGCCGCGCGGCCTGCTTGTCCTTCAGCGCACGCTCGAAGATCTCGACGGGGCTCAGCTCACGCTTGAAAAAGACCATGGCAATAATCCCTGGACGGCGGGCGCGCCGGCAACGTTGGTCAGCGGCGAATCCACTGCCGAATCATGTTGCCCGATTCTTGCGTGGAAAATGGGTCGGAAACCAGGATGAGATGCGGCACACGTTCCCCTTGACGAAACGTATCCACCGCCGGCTGCGGCCGGGCAGAGTCGAGCGAGGCCGCCGGAACGCGCGGCATATTCTGAAAATTGGGATCCGATGTCAGCTCTGATGGGGACCGCGCATCATCCTCATGGCGTCCGAGATGTGGCGCCATTCGCGGGCCTCCTCGGCCTCGCCACTGGCCTCGCATTGCTGCGCCTTCTGCGCAGCTTGTGCGACAGCCGAGGCGCCGTGCACCTCGAGCATCTGCCGGGCGATCGCGTGGATCTGGACTTCAGACATCATGTCGAGCTCCTGTCGCCGGATCGAATGGTCCGCGACAACTTTCTCTACACCGATGCGTTCCGTGAGCTGGATCACTGCACGTCCGGTTCCACCGGTTCAGACTGCGCCCCGTAATTTACCTTACGTGATCAATCCGATTTCGCGCACGCCGCCGCACTGTTACTTCTGACTGAGATTCGCCGGATGGCGATTTGAGGAGACGGACATGACGCAGGTCTTCTTCCACTGCTCCAATCCCGATGAGTTCCTCGTCGATCGGCGTGGAACCGCGGTCATCGATCTCGCCGAGGCCTGTGATCACGCCGAGCGCGTCATGCATTCGCTGATCTCCTCGGAAAGCGACGAGGATTGGCGCGACTGGGTGCTGCACATTTCCGACGATCTCGGCGAGGAAATCATCGCCATGCCGTTCGCGTCGGTGCTCGGCCCGATGCATTGAACGGAGCTGCGCGCCCTGCCGCGGCGCTGAGACATTGTGTCCGCATTAGGGTTACTGGCTCCCTCACAGGTTCCGCTCCTCGCATTCTTATCGCCACATTTGTCCGCCATTTCGGCGCTGATGCGACGGAGGGGACATCTCATGACCAGACTGCTGACGACCGCGGCCTTGGCGCTGACACTGACGGCATCGGCGGCGATGGCCGACGAGCACCGCGGCGGCGATGCCGCGCTGGGCGCCTTGTCGGGCGCCGTCGTATTCGGACCGGTGGGAGCCGTTGCCGGCGCCGTCGTCGGCTATACCGCAGGTCCTTCGATCGCGCGCTCCTGGGGCTTCCGCCGCTCGCGTGCAGCCCGGTCGCAGCAGGTCCGGCGTCCAGTCAGGGACAGCCAGGCTGCGATGACCGAGCCTCAGCAGCAGCCGCAGGCCGCGCCGCGCAGCGCACCACCGCCTGCACGGACCATTGCTGTCGCTCCGCCGGCGCCGCGCGGCCCGGTGGCGCCGCCGGTGCAGACACTCGAGTAGACACACGCTGGTAAATCAGTAGCCGCGGGCGCGATCGACGACGTTCAGCAACGTCTCTCCGCGCAGCAGACGCCGCGCATTCTCCGCCACCTGCTGCGCGATCACCTCCCAGGAGGCAATCGCCGCCATGTGCGGCGTCACCAGCACGCCCGGCTCGCGCCACAGCGCATGGTCCGCGGGCAATGGCTCATGCTCGAAGACGTCGAGCACGGCGCCGCGCAGATGGCCGCTGCGGAGCAGCGCGACCAGATCCTCCGTTACCAGGTGCTCGCCGCGGCTGCACAGGATCAGCGCGGCACCCTTGGGCAGCCGGCCCAGGCGCCCGGCATTGAGCAGGCCCACGGTCGAGGCCGTCAGCGGCAGCAGCGAGACCAGGATCTCCGTCTCACCAAGGAAGTCGTCGAGCGCATCGGCGCCGCTGTAGGTCCGCACGCCGGCGAGCGCCTTGGGCGAGCGCGACCACGCGCTCACCGCGAAGCCCAGCTCGACCAGACGGATCGCCGCCGCGGAGCCGAGTTCGCCGAGCCCGAGAATGCCGACCCGACGGTCCTTCGCGGCACGCTGCTCGTACCGACGCCACACGCCGTTGCGCGCATTACTGACCACGCGATCGAAGTCGCGGTGAAAATACAGCGTCCCCCACAGCACGAACTCGGTCATGGCCGCGGAGATATCGGGATCGACGATCCGGCACAGCGGCACGTCCGGCACGGTCGGATCGGACAGGATGTTGTCGACGCCCGCCGCGATCGAATGGATCAGCTTCAGCTTCGGCATCGTCGCGAGCGCGCCGGGCTCCGGCTTCCAGCACACCGCAAGCTCGGCGTCGCGTGCCGCCGACTCCGGCCATGACGCGACGGTCACGCCCGGCAGCTCGCGCGCGAGCAGCGCCTGCATCGGATCCATCAGTCCGGGACGGCTGAGCAGCGCGACCGTGATCATGCCGGCCGCAGTCCGCACCATTGCGCGACGAACATCGCAATGGACAGCGTGGTCTTGCGCACGCTGTCGAGATCGACACGCTCGTCGAACGCGTGCGGACCGATGCCATAGGGCCCGTAGCACAGCGCCGGGATGCCATAGTCGACCTGATAGTAGCGGGTGTCGTTGACCGCCGTAGAGAGCCGCACGTCGAGCGGCTTCTCGAATACCCGTGCATGTATCTCGGCCAGCGCCGCCTCAGCGGCGCTGCCGGGCTCGCACACCGCAGGATCGGCCTGGAAGCCGCTCCACACCAGCTCGACCGGATTCTCCGACAGGAAGCTGTCTGCGGCCTGCGCCTTCGCGAGACACTGCTCGATGCCGGCCATGGCCTGCGCCGGCGTCTCGCCCGGCAGCACGCCGAGCCGGCAATCGAGGTCGCACCAGGCCGGCGTCGAGCTCGCCCAGTCGCCGCCCTTGATGATGCCGACGTTGAACTTGATCGGATTCTTGACCGCCGCGAACCAGGCGTTCGACATGGCACGCGCGTTGATCTCTTTCGTGTGCTCCTGGAAGGCGCGGATCAGATGCATCGCCGAGAGGATCGCATTGGTGCCGGTCTCGGCATAGGCGACGTGCACCGGCGTGCCGCGCACGCGCAGCCGGAACCAGATCGCGCCGACCTGCGCGCGGGTCAGCGTGTGGCCGGTCGGCTCCGGGATCAGGCAGGCGTCGGCCGTATAGCCGCGCATCAGAGTCGAGAGCGCGCCGTTGCCCGTGCTCTCCTCCTCGGTCACGGTCTCCAGATGGATGCGCCCGTCCGGCACGAAGCCGGCGGCCTTGATGGCGTCGAGTGCGAAGATCATCGCGGAGACACCGGCCTTCATGTCCTGCGCGCCGCGGCCGATCATCCAGCCGTCGCGCACGATCCCCTCATAGGGCGGATCGTTCCAGAGATCGGTCGGGCCCTCGGGCACGACGTCGATGTGGCCCTGCAGGATCAGGCTGCGTCCCTTGCCCGCGCCGTCGAGCGTCGCCACCACCTGCTTGGAGCCGTCGAGCGCGATGCTGTCCATCGGCGCTGCCTTGGGATGGCGCATCAGGTCGACGTCTTCAAGGCTGAAGCGGTCGACCTGATAGCCGCGGGCCGCGAACTCGCGAGCCAGCCAGTCCTGCACCGGCGCCTCTTCGCCGCGCAGGCTGCGGAACTGGACGAGTTGCTGCAGGAAGGCGACCTGCTTGGCGAAGTTGGCATCGACAGCGGCGGCGAGCCGCTCCATCACGTCATTCGGCACAGCCGCCGCAGCGTCAGTCACGTCTCAAACCTCCAGCCTTCCCGTTCACCTCGGCCGCGCGTCAGGCGGCCAGGCACTTCTCCAGGATCGCGAGCCCTTCGTCCACGATCTCGTCGGACGCGGTCAGCGGCACCAGAATGCGGATGGTGCTCGCGGTGACGCCGCAGGACAACAGGATCAGTCCGTTCTCGTGTGCGACGCGGGTCACGCGCTTGGTCATCTCGGAATCCGGCTCGTCGCTGCCGCGCTGCTTCAGGATATCGAATGCAACCATCGCGCCAGGACCGCGCGGCGCGGAAACCGGAACCAGGTTGTTGGCGCGCGAGAAGCGCTCGATCGCCGCGCGCAATCGGTCGCCGATCGCATTGGCGCGGTCGAGCAGCTTCTCCTGCTCGAACACGTCGAGCACGGCGAGCGCCGCCGCGCAGGCCAGCGGATTGCCGCCATAGGTGCCGCCGAGGCCGCCCGGCTCCGCGGCGTCCATGATCGCGGCACGTCCGATCACGCCGGACAGCGGCATGCCGCCGGCGAGACTCTTGGCGACGCAGATCAGGTCCGGCTGCACGTCGTAGTGCTCCATCGCGAACATCTTGCCGGTGCGGCCGAAGCCGGTCTGCACCTCGTCTGCGATCAGCACGATGCCATGGGCGTCGCAGATCCGGCGCAGGCCCCGCATCAGCTCCGGCGGCGCCTGGTGGAAACCGCCCTCGCCCTGCACCGGCTCGATGATGATGGCCGCGACCTGCGAGGCGTCGATGTCGGCCTTGAAGATGAAGTTGATGTAGGACAGCGTGTCCTCGACCGACACGCTGCTGCCGGCGATCGGGAACGGCGCGTGCCAGACCCCGGGCAGCGGCGGTCCGAAATGCTTCTTGTACGGCATCACCTTGCCGGTCATGGCGTTGGCGAGCGCGGTGCGGCCGTGGAAGGCGCCGGTGAAGGCGATGATGCCGCTGCGCCCCGTGGCCGCGCGCGCGATCTTGATCGCGTTCTCGGTCGCCTCCGCGCCGGTCGTCAGCAGGATCGACTTGGCCGGCCCCGAAATCGGCGCCAGCGCGTTGAGCCGTTCGCTCAGCCGCACATACGGCTCGTATTGCAGCACCTGGAAGCAGGTGTGGGTGAAGCGGTCGAGCTGCGCGCGGATCGCGGCAACGACATGCGGATGGCAGTGGCCGGTGTTGAGCACCGCGATGCCGCCGGCAAAGTCGACATAGCGCTTGCCCTCGACGTCCCACACCTCGCTGTTGAGGGCGCGGTCGGCAAACAGCGGCGTCGCATAGCTCACGCCCCTGACGACGGCCTCGTGTCGTCGCGCCAGCAGGTCTTCGTTCGCAGCCGAAATTGCAGCCGAAATTACAGCCATGGCTCAACTCCTCGTGGGAAAAATCGAGCAGAAGGCT
This sequence comes from Bradyrhizobium sp. SZCCHNR1053, assembly GCF_032381235.1. NCBI lineage: Bacteria > Pseudomonadati > Pseudomonadota > Alphaproteobacteria > Hyphomicrobiales > Nitrobacteraceae > Bradyrhizobium > Bradyrhizobium sp. SZCCHNR1053. The sequence continues at coordinate 38,016 of NZ_JAUHJM010000001.1, read as the reverse complement.
ACGCCGAGAGCCGTCGCGATCAATCAGCTTGTTCCCGATGACAAGTGCCTGCAATGCACCAGACCCAGCGGGATGAGCGCGCGGCTACGCGGCGAGCACCTTCTTCAGCCACGCCCGCAGCGCCACGATCGCGGGCTCGTCCCAGCGCTCCCGGAGCGCGACGAGCTGATAGGCTCCCATGTGGAGTGCCGAGGGGATCACCTCGACCAGCGCCCCGCTGCGCAGATCATCGGCGACCAGCACCTCGTTGGCGAGCGCGACGCCCTGGCCGAAGCGGGCGGCTTCGATGGCGAGATGCGCGTGCCACAGCCGCTGCCCGCGCAACGTGACGGGCTCCCGATACCCCGCCAGCTCGAACCATTGCTCCCATTGCGCGGTGGACTCCTCGTGGATCAGCGAGGCCCTGGCGAGACCGGCGAGCGTCGCGATCGCCGGGAATCGCGCCAGATAGGCCGGGCTCGCGACCGGGAATACGCGTGGGCGCACCAGCTCCTCGGCGACCACGCCGCCGCCCCGGTCGATCGCCTCGGCATAGACGATCTCCGCATCCGCTTCGCCGCGCTGCAGGTCGGGGTGCGCCAGCGTCGGCTGCAGATTGATGTCCCAGTTGCGCGGCGGGCCGCTCAGCTCGGGCAGCCGCGCCAGCAGGCGGCGATTGGCGAGGCCTGGAATGCACCAGATGTTCAGGGTCGGACGCGCTGCGGGACGCACCGAAATTGTCGCGCGGGCGATGATGTCGAAGGCCTGGCTGACCTCGGCATGAAACTGGCGCCCGGCCTCGGTCAGCGCGAGGCCCCGCCCCTCGGCACGCACCAGCGCCACGCCCAGGCTGCGTTGCAGATTCTGCAGATGACGCGAGACCACGGTGTGGCTGACGGCGAGTTCGTCGCCTGCGGCGCGCACGCTGCCCTTGCGGCCGACGGCCTCGAAGGCACGCAGCGCGATCAGGGAGGGCAATCGAGGTCTCGTCATGCTCGCACAGTTCTCAGCCTGCGCGATCCCCCTCCCCGCCCTCAAGCGGGAACCGCCACGATCCGTCTGTCGCGCGGCTGATGTCGGAGCGCCGGCTGCCTTGGCGGCGTCCGTTGACCGCACGAGGCGCTCCGGGCGGAGCGCCGCATCGCGGTCACGAGGGCGCTTGCGCGCGTCATGCCGCTCTTACCGTCAGCATCGGCGCAACGCCAGCCCAGAGAAAGCCACACTCGCGGGAGCGACCTCCGCGGACGTCTTAACGTGGCAAGCCGCGTCGCAAACGATCCTTAAGCCTGCGGCCATGGCAGTCCGCCATTTGCCAAAAAGTTTCCACAATTCGACTTTGAATCGGCAGTGCTTCGAGCAGGAGAACCCCCAAGATGCGGATCAGCCAAATGATCTCCGTCGGTTCGCTGGCAGCCCTCGTCGCGACGGCCGCCCCCGCACTGGCGAAAAGCTCCCAGACGCCCAAACCGGATGATCAGGCCACATCGTCCCTGCCGTGCCGCGCCTACCAGCAGGCTCCCGACGGGACATGGATGGAGCGGCCCTGTCAGGGCCAGGGCGCAAGCGCGCCGGCGCGTCAGCGCGCGGTCACCAACGGGGCCGGCAGCGCGGAACAACGTTAGCGGACTTGGTTAGCGGACTTGTGGTTAGCGGACTTGTGGTTAGCGGACTTGGCACGAGAGCCGGAGCGCCTGCGCTGGTGCCGCGCTCAGTAGGGCGGCGCCCTGCGCGCCCGCTGCTCCCTGCCCGCCTCGACCCACCACAACAGATCGTCGGCAAAGCGCGGAAACGCGCGCTCCAGCGCCTGGCCGGAATCGCCGGTCGGCTTGCCGTCGGCAGATAGCGACTGACCGATCGGGCCGACGGCAAGCGTGCTCGACACCACCACCATCCCCATCTCCGACAACGTGCCGTGCCACGCGGTGGCGGCGCGTGCCCCGGAGAGCCGGCCGGCGGAATAGCTCGCGATCGCCGCCGGACGCCAGAACCATTCCTCGAGAAAGTGGTCGGTGAGGTTCTTCAGTCCCGGCTGCATGCCCCAATTATATTCGCCGGTGACGAACACGAAGCCGTCGGCGGCACGGATCTTGGCCGCAAGCTCGGCCATGGCCGCTGGCGCCTGGCCGGGCGGATATTCCTTGTACATGCGGTCGAGCATCGGGAGGCCGACCGCCCTGGCGTCGATCAGCTCGACGTCCTGGTCCCTGGCGCGCAACCCGTCCACGACGAATTGCGCGAGCCGGATGCCCATCCGGTCGGAGCGATAGGAGCCGTAGAGGACGAGGATGCGGAAGCTCATGGCGCGTCAACTCCTGGCCGGACGATCCGCGCCAGACTACCACGCCGCATTGCCATCGAGGTCATTATGGTCACGCCGCGGATCGATCGACCGGCGGCGCGTGGTTGGCGGAAACGAGGCGTGGCACGCTCAGCGCGTCACCGTGGCCGAAGCGGAGCGCTCGGATGGCCGGCCGAACACGCTGCGGCAACCGTCGCTGAGGCTGGCGCGCTGCTTCATCATGCAGGCAATGATGCGGTCCCGATCGGGAATCTCCGACGAGCACAGCCGGAACACGTCGCCGGTGCACAGCCGCCGCTGGTCGTCCTCCGTGAAGGCATGGCCCGCGCGCGGGCTGGCGACCATCGCCAGCGCAAGCCCTGCCATTGCCACATTCCAATTCCGCATCCTGAACAGATGAGTTCGCATCGCCGTCCCCAATTCGCCCGCTGTTTGTCCGGTTCACCCGCTGCTTTCGCTGATGTCGCGAAGCAGTTGCCGCCGCAGAATCAAATGATGACACGTCGTGGCGCGCCTTCAACAAGCGCTCTCGTTCCTGCACCACAATTTTGCGGCCTGTTGCATCTTCGACTCCTTTTGCGCTGCCGGACCCCGTGAGACGCCGCCAAATTGTCATTAGGCGAACGCAATCCGGCCCAGCCGCGCTCACACTCTCACGGCGTAGTGGCGGCGTGCTGATGGTGCTTCGGACCATCACGTGTCCCGAGTTTAGGTGTGGGAGTCAGGTTCATGGCGTACACGATGGTGGCTGAGCGGGAGCAGCAGACAATCCGCAAGCAGCGCGAAAGCGCCCTCATCGTTCTCGCCAACGCACAGGTGATGGAGGCGGAAGGCTGGCAGGTCGTCATCACCGACGAGGACGGCAACAGCCTGCCGCTCGCCGAGTTCGAAGCTGGCATCTCGCAAAAATTCTCGTCCTGGTACAAGGCCAAGCAGCGGCCGGTGGTGCCCACCACCATCCCAGCCCCCAACCTGTTCTCGACGCCGGCCAATGACGACGCCGAGCCGGAGGCCGTCGTGGCCGCCGAACTCGCCGCCGAGCAGGTCGAGACGGCCGAGGTCCAGGAGGCTCCTGTCCAGGAGATCGCCGAGGACGATTTCGAAACGGCCGAGACCGCCAACGCTCCGACGGCCGAGAAGGCCGAGCGCGAGGAGATCGCGCTCGACGCCGCCGAGATGGCCGACTGATATCGCCGCCGCGCCGCAGCATCGCCGGCTTCAGTCGTCGCCGTCGTAGAACCGCTCCAGCGGCAGCCCGACCTGGGCCTCGCCGATCCATTGACGCGCAATGATGTTGGACGGCCCCGCGCGTGCACCGCGGTATACGCATGCGATCGGCCAGCGGTGTCGACCGTAGCCACAGCGACCGCCGCATCAAAGATCAAGCCAGCCGCAGACCTTGCGCCACGATCTTGCGTCCTTGGATGGCGCGGCTTCCTTGCGCGATTGGCCTGCGCCGGGCGACTAACAAATACGCTCGCATCGCGGCTCTCGGTCGAACAACGATCATCGCAACGAAGAAACCGGCTGCCCGCCGGGCAAATCAAGCGGCATTTCCATCTGACGGCGTCGCTCCAGAGGCTGAATCGACGAGAAGAGCGATGCGCGCAGAAGCGATTTTCAGCAGGCCCATCAAGCTGATTTGGCCTGTCCAGTCCCATCGTCAGAAATATTCCGCTTTTCCTAAATCGGATTCAGTGCTTTTGTCGTGCCATCTCTCGCTCGCAAGAGGGGCGTATCGCGGTCGTCACGGACGTGGAGCGGGAGGAGCGGTGGACGCGATGGCAGCGCAGCGCATCTTTGCGCCGACGAACGCTGATGTCGCGTACGGTCAAGTCGCGTGGTCCTGGCATCCCGACGCTGATGCCCCCACGGTGGCGCGCCCAAAGCGCGTTGTCGTGCACGGTGACCAGAAAGCCCGGCGCACCGGGGAGCGCGCGAAGCAGCCGTTAAGATCATCGCGCGGGGAATGCCGGTTGCCCGGTTGAACCTGTGGTGACTGCCGCCTGCTTTTTTTCTGCAGGCGGGCCATGGGTTGCGGCCAGCATCCCGGCATTCCCCGCGCCCTCTGCCGTGCGGAGGGCAAGACGAATGGAATCACTCGGACGCAGGATGCGTCGCGAGATCGCGAGATCATGGGTGGATGATGGCGGATGGCGGGAGGCGCTTGTTCGCGAGGCGCCTCAACACACACGTCATCACTCCGGGGCGCGCGGAGCGCGAGTCCGGATCCATATGCCGCAGCAGAACTTATGAAACGAGATGGAGTGACCAGCATGCCTCACATGCCCGCTCTGGATTATGGATGCCGGGCTCGCGCTGCGCGCGCCCCGGCATGACGGTGGAGCGAGGTCATGGCCCATCTCACGGCCGTCATGCCCCGCGCAGGCGGGGCATCCAGTACGCCGCGGCCTTTGGGTCGATCACTGCCGTCCCGGAATACTGGATCGCCCGGCCGAGCCGGGCGATGACGCCGAGCAGGAATTCTCGGCCCGGAAGGCCGCGCGAGGTCGTTGTCTCAAACGCGTCATCGTCTGCATCACAACAGCTTCGCGCTCACGAACAGCGTGCGCACGGCGTTGGTGGCCTGCACCGTCATGATCGCGTTGTCGGCCGCGGCCTGCAGTGCGGCCATGGCCTGGTCGTGCAGCGACTTGAACTCCATCCACTCGACGGCATTGAGGCTGGTGAGGAACTGATGGGCCTGCCCGACCGTCGAAATCACGACTGGCTTGCCGTTCACCTTGATGTTGAAGGTGGTACGCAGACGCGTTTCCGAGTTTGCGGGATCAATCATGGGGACCTTCCGGAAGATGCGACGAGCGTCACCGCCGAGGTCGCGCCGAGGCCCAGCAACAAAACGTCACTCGGTCTTTTGCGCGGTCCGCGTCGGGGTGCCAGCCTCGAGCCCGACGACGACAACGAGTCGGTTGAACTCGCCGTCATCATACGCCTTCAGGAAGCGATCGTAATTCTTGATCGAGACGCAGCCGTTCGAATCACCCTCCGGACCCAGCATATAGGGGTGGGTCAGCAATCCGCTCCGGCCCAGGGTCGATCCTTCCACCACGTTCATGCGCAGGGCGCGCACGCCGTGAAACGGTTTTTCGCGCGGCTTCAGGTCATAGGTAGCGGGCGGGGTCGCGCCAACCATGCGCTGATTGACGTGCTCGGGGTCGTCGCGCAGGCTGCCCATGCCGGAATGGGCCTCGAGCCCGATGCCGGACGGCAGATACACCATCCTGGCCTTGATGTCGTACACGGCGGTCTTGTCATAGCCGAGCGCGCCGAGATCGATCCCGGAGCGCACGATGCCGCTATCCGGACCGAGCGAGGCGAACTTGGTCGGGCTCGGCAACAGGTCGGACAGCTTCTGCAGGATGGAGCGATCGTCGACGCGTCCGACCGCTTCAGGCGCACTGGCCGAAACCAGGCTGGTCGGCAGGTTGGCGACGGACGGGCGCGGTCGCGGCAGCGGCACGCCCGGTGCAGGCATCGTGACGGTATTGCCCTCCGTCAGCATCGGCCGCCAATCGCTGTTGCTGGGGTCGCGCCCGCCCGAATCGCGCGCTTCCATGCCCTTGACCAGCGCGGCCCGGGCATCGAGCAGTTGGCGGTCGATCGCGCCGCGAAGGGCGAAACGGTCGAGCGCGCGAATCGCGTCTTTTTCCGAATAGGCCGTGGCCGAGGCAGAGGCCGGCGCGAAACGTGTCTCGAAGGTGATGGACGGCGCGCCGGCGGCCGGCAGCGCCGCGGTCGCAAGCGACGTCTCCTCGCTGTGGGCGCCGACCCATGCAGCCGCGCCCGCCGCGATCGCAAGTGCTGCAAGCACGAATGCGATCGCTTCGGAGCGCCCGAAGCGGCCTTGCGTCAACAGAACGTCTACGCTTGCTTCACTGGAAGCCATCACGTCCCCGATATACCCCCTTTTTCGGACCACCCGGGAAAGGTGCCCGACCCCAAGGGGTACGATTCGACCCGTCATGACATAGGATGGCAAGAGTGCGGCATAATCTAGACAAACGCCAGCCCGGAGTGCCACGGCGCCCCAGGGGGGATCGGGCCGCCCTGGCGCCGCCATGTCTTCCCAGAACAAGAAATTACCTCGATCATTCAAATATTTGGAGCAGCCAATGAAGGCGGATTGTGATGCTCTCGGCCGATTTGTCGACGCACAGAATTCGATTTATTCGCGTGTGACCGCCGAACTTGCGGCCGGCGCCAAGCAAAGCCACTGGATGTGGTTCGTGTTTCCGCAGGTCGAAGGGCTCGGCCACTCCGCCATGGCCCAGCGCTACGCGATCCGCTCCCGTGCTGAGGCCGAGGCCTATCTGACTCATCCCCTGCTCGGCTCGCGACTGCTCGAATGCACCCGTCTGGTGCTCGCGGTGCAGGGCAAGTCGCTGCGCGACATTCTGGGTGTTCCGGACGATGCCAAATTCCGCTCCTGCATGACGCTGTTCGATTCGATCAGCCCGAACGGGATCTTCGCTCGGGCGCTCGATCGCTATTGCGACGGTGCGCGGGACCCGGCGACGCTCGCGTTTCTGCGGCACCGCACCGCATGAGCACACGGTTACCGCAGGCGCGCATCTCGGCCTCATACGGCCGACACGGCAATGAACCAGCTCTGCCGTGCGGCCGGATTTCGGGTGACAAGCCCGAACAGGAAACTTGATCGCGCCAAGATTTGCGGCTCCCATCCGCCGCGTTGTTTGTCCCAAGGAGACACACTCATGAAGAAGTTTTTCCTGATTGCCGCGCTCGCGACCTTCGCCGCCGGATCTGCCTTCGCCCAAGATAGCTGTGAGACCAAGGCCGTGGGCAAGGACGGCAAAGTGCTGGCCGGCGCCGCCAAGACCTCGTTCATGAAGAAGTGCATGGCCGAGACCTGCGAAACCAAGGCGGTCGGCTCCGACGGCAAGAAGCTCTCCGGCGCGGCCAAGACCAGCTTCATGAAGAAGTGCGAGGCCGGCGGCTGACGCGCTGGCGGCTGACGACACTGGCGCCCCGCCATGATGCTTGGCGGGGCAAAACCATGCCGGCGGGTTCCATCAGCGCGAAGCGTATCGGCAAGCTACGACGCAGCCGGCGAGCGCCTCGATGTCGAACGGCTTGGTCAGCAGTGCGCAGCACGCCGCCATAGAGCTCGACCCAGCCCTCGGCCGGCACCATCTCGCGGACCTTCTGCCCGATCACGTTCGGGATGCCCGCATGCAGGGCGTAGGCCGGATTGGCTTCAACGTGGACGTAATCGCTCAGCGGGCCCTGCGGACGGTCGAAGAACTCGATGGGCGAGATGGTGGAGAGCTGAAGAGGACCGGCACACTGTTGAACCGAGGGGAACCCGCAGGACACCACTGCATGTCGCCCGCCCTGGCGGGCCCATGCGAGATCATCATGCTCACCGCATCCGCCCTGCTCTGGACCCGTGTCGCCGCCGGCATCTTCGGCTTTCTCGCCCTCAATTCCGGCTACGGACTCTGGCTTCAGCGCAGGAAGACCAGCGGCGGCCGCGACTGGCCGGTCGTCGAGGGGGAGATCGTGGCCTCGGCGGTGTCTGTCGCGGCGACGCATCGGTCGGCAGATGACACCGATGCCAAGCCTGACATCCGCTACCGCTACGAGGTGTTGGGCAAGAGCTACGAAGGTCGCCGCATCCGTTTCGGCAGCCCGAGCCGCGTCACGCGCCTGCAAGCCGACGAGCTCGCCGGCAAATATCCGCAAGGCGCGAAGGTCCGCGTCTTTTACGATCCGAAACGCCCCTCGCAAGCGGTGCTCGAGCCCACCAATGCCAGCGGCACGGCGGCGCTTGTGGTGCTGTTCGTCGTGCTGTCGGCCGTGACCGCCGTGTTGGTGGCGCATTCGCTCGCCGGCAAGGTGCTCACGACCGAGGCTGGCGTGCCGTTGTTCGCCTTCCTGATGCCGTTCGCCGTGTTCGGCTTCGGAGCCGTCGCACTCGCCTCCTATTGGAAGCTGCGGCAGGAGCGCCTGGCGAGCCGCTCCTGGCCGACTGCGCCGGGGCGCATCACGCGCTCCGGCGTGACGATGGAGATCACACGACGTGAGGACGATCGCGGACGAGAAACGGAAGAGGAGCGTTTCCGGGTCACGATCGAATACAGCTACACGGTGAATGGTCGCTCTTTCCACAGCACGCATTGGAACTGGGGCTGGACCGCGCTGCATTCCGACAGGTCGAGCGCTGAAGCCGTCGCCGCCAAATACCCGGTCAACACCGACGTCACCGTCTACTACGATCCGTTACAACCCGAGACGGCCGTGCTCGATCCCACAAACAAGAGCGGCGTCGCGGCGCCGCTCTGGGTCGGCATCTTCGTGATCGCGATCGGCGCGCTGTTCCTGTTCGTCTTCACCCACGTCCAGATGAGCTAGCCGGGGATGATGCGAACAAAGCGCAAGCAGAGCACGAGCGACGAGTATGGCCGCGTCGTCAGCTGCGCAGGCCCGGCGCTTCGTGGCCGCTGCGGGCGACATACTCGGTATAGCCGCCGCCATACTGATGGAGGCCGTCAGGGGTCAGCTCGAGCACGCGGTTGGAGAGCGCGGCGAGGAAATGACGGTCGTGCGAGACGAACAGCATGGTGCCCTCGAAGCTCGACAGGGCCGCGATCAGCATCTCCTTGGTCGCCATGTCCAGATGGTTGGTCGGCTCGTCCAGCACCAGGAAGTTCGGCGGATCGTAGAGCATCTTCGCCATCACCAGCCGCGCCTTCTCGCCCCCCGACAGCACCCGACATCTCTTTTCGACGTCGTCGCCGGAGAAGCCGAAGCAGCCGGCCAGCGCCCGCAACGAGCCTTGACCAGCTTGCGGAAACGAATGCTCGAGCGACTCGAACACGGTCTCGTCGCCGTCCAGCAGGTCCATCGCATGCTGGGCGAAGTAGCCCATCTTGACGCTGCCCCCGATCGCCACCGAGCCGTCATCGGGCTCGGCGGTGCCGGCAACCAGCTTCAGCAAAGTCGACTTGCCGGCGCCGTTGACGCCCATCACGCACCAGCGCTCGCGGCGCCGGATCATGAAGTCCAGCCCGTCGTAGATGCGGCGGCTGCCATAGCTCTTGGACACGTTCTTCAGCGCCACCACGTCCTCGCCCGAGCGCGGCGCGGGCAGAAAGTCGAACGCCACGGTCTGGCGCCGCTTCGGCGGCTCGACCCGCTCGATCTTGTCGAGCTTCTTGACCCGGCTCTGCACCTGCGCCGCGTGCGAGGCCCGCGCCTTGAAGCGCTCGATGAACTTGATCTCCTTGGCGAGCATCGCCTGCTGGCGCTCATATTGCGCCTGCTGCTGCTTCTCGTTCAGCGCCCGCTGCTGCTCATAGAAGTCGTAGTCGCCGGAATAGGTCGTGAGCTGGCCGGCGTCGATCTCGATCACCTTGTTGATGATGCGGTTGATGAACTCGCGGTCGTGCGAGGTCATCAGCAGCGCGCCCTCGTAGCCCTTGAGGAAATGCTCCAGCCAGATCAGGCTCTCGAGATCGAGATGGTTGGACGGCTCGTCGAGCAGCATCACGTCGGGCCGCATCAGGAGAATGCGCGCCAGCGCGACGCGCATCTTCCAGCCGCCGGACAACAGGCCGACATCCTTGTCCATCATCTCCTCGGAGAAGCCGAGGCCAGCCAGCGCCTCGCGGGCGCGGCTGTCGAGCGCGTAGCCGTCGAGCTCCTCGAACCGCGCCAGCACCTCGCCATACCGCGCGATGATGTCGTCCATCTCGTCGGCACGGTCCGGATCAGCCATGCCGGCCTCGAGCTCCTTGAGCTCGGCCGCCACCGACGACACCGGCCCGGCGCCGTCCATGACCTCCGCCACCGCGCTGCGACCGGACATCTCGCCGACATCCTGGTTGAAATAGCCGATCGAGACGCCGCGATCGATCGAGACCTGCCCCTCGTCGGGCTGCTCGCGGCCTGAGATCATCCGGAACAGCGTCGTCTTGCCGGCCCCGTTCGGACCGACCAAGCCGATCTTCTCGCCGCGCTGAAGGGCGGCGGAGGCTTCGATGAAGAGAATCTGGTGGCCGACTTGCTTGGAGACGTTATCGAGGCGGATCATGAGGGCTCAGGCGGTGGACAGGTTGCCGCCGCTCTTAGTCGATGCGCGCCGCCGGTGGAAGGCGCAATTTTGCAGCGCAACTCACGCCTCGAGCGGAGCCGGTCAGCGGCCTTGAGGCCGAAAATCCTGGTTGCCGAACGGCTTGTCGGTCGGAATGCGGATCGCGACGTAGCCCCGATCCATCGACGCGTGGCATGCGTTGCATCCCGACGTCAATTCGGTCACGGCGGAAGCGAAGCGCTTGCCATCCTTGGTAGCGATGGCGTCCGAGATCGACTGGATCGGCTGGCCGAGCGTGGTGACGTTGTCCACCGGCAGGCCTGAATAGAAGACAGCAGCGTCAGTCAGGCTCTGCCTCAACTGGGCAAGCTCATAGGACGCGAGATCCCAATTCTTGGACTGTCCCGCGAACCAGAGCTTCGCGTGTCTGACCTGAATCAGATTCATGATGTCGCCGAGCCGCGGCAGATATTGTTCTGCATTGGACTGCGCTGCAGCCAGGGAGATGGCCGAACAGGCGATCACAACGCCTGAAACCCACTTGCGATAGCTCATTCCACACCCCGCTTCCAAACAAACCGCTGCGGGAAGACATACCGCTGCGATCGAAGCCGGACTTGCGATTGATCAAGGCCGAGGCCGCCTCCGATCGTTCGAGCCCGCCAGACGAATGATCCGCCGAAGCGGCTGCCTCGGCGGATCATCATATCAGCCCCCGGCCCCGGGGTGTTGTGTTCGGCGTCTTAGGCTGCGGCTTTCGCGCCGGTCGGAACCATCGCGATCGTCTTCAGGACCTGAGACGCGATCTGGTAGGGGTCGCCCTGGGAGTTCGGACGGCGGTCTTCCAGATAGCCCTTGTAGGCGTTGTTCACGAAGGAATGCGGCACGCGAATCGAGGCGCCGCGGTCGGCCACACCCCAGCTGAAGGTGTCGATCGAGGCGGTCTCGTGCTTGCCGGTCAGGCGCATGTGGTTGTCCGGACCGTACACCGCGATGTGGTCGGCACGAGCTTCCTTGAAGGCGTCCATCAGCTTCTCGAAATACTCCTTGCCGCCGACTTCGCGCATGTACTTGGTCGAGAAGTTGCAATGCATGCCCGAACCGTTCCAGTCGGTGTCGCCGAGCGGCTTGCAGTGGAACTCGATGTCGATGCCGTACTTTTCGGTCAGGCGCAGCATCAGGTAGCGGGCCATCCACATCTGGTCAGCAGCCGTGCGCGAGCCCTTGCCGAACACCTGGAATTCCCACTGGCCCTTCGCCACCTCGGCGTTGATGCCTTCGTGGTTGATGCCGGCCGCGAGGCAGAGGTCGAGATGCTCTTCGACGATCTTGCGGGCGACGTCGCCGACGTTCTTGAAGCCGACGCCGGTGTAGTACGGGCCCTGCGGGGCCGGATAGCCGTATTCCGGGAAGCCGAGCGGACGGCCGTCCTTATAGAAGAAGTACTCCTGCTCAAAGCCGAACCACGCGTCTGGATCGTCCAGGATGGTGGCGCGGGCGTTCGACGGATGCGGGGTCTTGCCGTCCGGCATCATCACTTCGCACATCACCAGCACACCGTTGGTGCGGGCGGCGTCGGGATACACGGCAACCGGCTTCAACACGCAGTCGGAGCTATGGCCTTCGGCCTGCATCGTCGACGAGCCGTCGAAGCCCCAAAGAGGCAGCTGTTCCAGGGTCGGAAAAGAGGAAAATTCCTTGATCTGTGTCTTGCCGCGCAAATTCGGCACCGGCTTGTAGCCGTCGAGCCAGATGTACTCGAGCTTGTATTTCGTCATTGAGCCTCTCTGTCTTATCGAAAGGTGGGAGCCCAGCAATCGAAGGCTCCCCGCTTACCCGGCCACGATCGGCCAGCGCACTCTTAAGCATGGAACGTGCCAAATCCCGCGACGTCCCGTCGCATGGACGGAGACCAATCGGGGCGGAGCCGGCGGCGGATTTTGCACGTCAGGGGTGCGGCAAAGCAGCGCGACCGGGATTGCACGGAGCGCATGGCGGAGAAAAGAGCCTGTCGAAAACCCGCTTGATTCCTTAGCATTTGCGGCGATGCGCAAGAGAGGCCGAACAAGCCGTCAGCACCTCCCGGACATTTTCGAAAAGACTTGAGCTCCACTTCGCAACCTTTGGTCCAGCCCAAGTGTTGGTCAGCGGCGCGTTGCTGCGGAGGGAGCACAAGAAAAAATGCCTGCAAAACGCGCAACATGTGATTTCGTTTTGATCATGTTGCATTCCCTCCGGGCAGCACTGATATCGAGACTGGTCACCACAAGAGAACGAGTCGGGCGCAACCTGATGTGTGGCCCGCTGGAAGGAGACTGAGGAATGGACACAAATGTGGACGAGGGATCCGCCAGGATCTACCAATTTCCGCGCGGAGGGCGAGCGGGTCTTGCGCCCCGCCAATCCGGATCATCGCCCGCGCCGCTGATCGCGCCGTCGATCCAGCCGACGATCTATAGCGGCAGCTGGTATCATGACGAGGCGATCCAGGAAGCCAAGCCGGCGTGGGATCGCTGATGTCAGACCGTACCGTGACGCCATCACGCCTTTGCTGAAGGGTCGGACCGACAAGGTTCCGGCCCTTTTTCTTGCGCTGCCGTCTGCATGTCTCTCGCCGCTGCTGACGGTCGCCGGCGGACTCGACCTGCCGGGTCAAACAAGCCGCCGTCGTGACCCGTTTCATGGTCTTCCCTGTCCTGTCGAAGGGCTGTGCCTGCGGCGTCGCGTCCGTCGATGAAACGGCGTTTCACATCGAAGCCCGCGTCCCCTAGAACAAGACGATGTCCGCCTATCCACTTCGCCATCTCGGCCTTCACGGCGCCAGCAACTTCAGAGATCTCGGCGGATATCCCAGCAGGGATGGCCGGCACGTGCGATGGCGGCGGCTGTTTCGGTCGAACCATCTCGGACAGCTGACCGAGCCCGACGTCGCGGTCCTGCGGGAGCTCGGCATTCGCGCAGCGTTCGATTTCCGCGGTCGCAACGAGCGCGCGGCCGGCCTCTGCACGATCGCCGAGATCACCGTGCACTCCGTGCCGATCGAGCCGAGCGTCGTGCCGGCGCTGCGGGCCCTGGCGACACGAGGACAGCTCACGACCGACCATGCCTTGGAGCTGATGCGCGAGTCCTACCGCAACTACATCCGCAACTACACGCCGCGCTTCCGCGCGCTGTTCCAGCATGTTCTCAATGAGGACGTCCCGTTGGTGATCCATTGCACGGCCGGCAAGGACCGCACCGGTGTGGCCTGCGCGCTCGTCCTACACGCGCTCGACGTTGCGGATGACGTCATCCTGGAAGACTACCTGCTCACGAACCAGCTCTATCGTCGCGAGACCGCGGCTCACCCGGATCTTCCCGCTGATGTCGTCCAGACGATCGGGATGGTCCAGGCGTCGTTCCTCGCAGCTGCGTTCGACGCCATGCGTGATGATTTCGGCGACGTCGACACCTACCTGCGCGACGGTCTCGGCATCGACGACGCAGCGCGGAAGACGTTACAGGAGCGCTATCTCACGCCGTAAGTCGGTGTGGCGCGAATACGCTTGAGCCCGATCAGGCCGCTTCGATATCGGCTGTCTCGGCGGCTTCCATCGCGTCGAGATCGGCAATCACCTCCTCGAATGCGGAAATCGCCTGCTGAACCGCCGCGATCTGCATCAATTCCCAACCGGTCACCGGACCAGCCCGGTTCTGCAAGGCGACCACCAGATCCCGCCGCTGCTCCTTCAGTTGCACCAGCGGCAAACCATGGTCCGGCAGATGTCTCATCATGTCAAAGCTCCAACGCCCCTCAAGCGGCATAGCGACAGGCTAGCGGGCTGCGCTGGCAATCCACTTACGAAAGTCCGGCAAATTTTATCGATCAGGCCAGCGCGACCGGCGCCGTCAGGATGGCGCTGGCCAAAACGTCGCTGATCTTCGCGGTGGCGGCTTCGCTCACATGCAAGCGGTCACCGTGCCCGTCGTCGAGCGCCGACAACGGAATCTGGCCGGCCTCATACCAGCTCTTCATCAAATTCCAGCGCCCGAAGAGGTTGACGTTGGCCGCAGACGTGACCTTCTCGATCCGTCGCTGAATGTCCTCGGCACGCGCCAGCCTGTTCGGCACCGTCACGATCGCAGCCGTGTATTGCAGGTCGATCACGATGACGTCGATGGCCAGCGCCGCCAGCCATCGAACGCCGACGCGCAGCGCTGCCTCGACGTCATCGGGACTGTAGACCTCGGGTCTGTAGGCGGCGTTGGTGCCGACCTGCCAGATGACGAGCGAGGGCTGCTCCGCAATCACGTCGCATTCGAAGCGCGAGAGCTGGTCCGGGGATTCCTGTCCGCCCACACCCCGATTGAGGACGTCGATCATGCAGCCGAAATTGGCCTTGCGCAGCGACTGCTCGATCCGGGCCGGAAAAGCGATGATTCCGTTGGTGCCCGCGGTGGAAGATGAGCCCAGCGCCACGATCCGGGTCTTGCGCTGCGCATCCAGACTCTGTCTGAAACGTCTGATCGGACGAGGAAAACTGGTGGGGACGTCAGGAAATTCGAGAGAGCCTGTCGCGGTCATGGTCACCTCTGACGAACCACGCCTTCTGATTGCAATTCCATGCCCCGGCCGCCCGGCCATTGCAACTCATCGGCAGGATCATAGTATAGCAAGCGGCGCTGTGGGGCGCGTCAACGGAGACCAGGGACGGAATGAACGGAGCAGTGATTGTCATAACGGGTGCGCAAGGGGCGCTCGGGCGCAGCGTGGCCGATCTCGCGCTCGCACGGGGCGCACATGTGGCCGGGATCGACCATGCCCAGGCCGAAATCCCGGCGAGTGACGACCGCATCGAGCTCGGAGGCGTCGATCTCTCCGACCCCGAGCAGGCAAAGGTCGCGATCGACTCCGTCGCCGCCCACTTCGGCACTCTGGATGCGCTGATCAACATCGCCGGCGCGTTCGCGTTCGAGACGACCGCCGATGGCGACGATTCCGTCTGGGAGACGATGCATGCGCGAAACCTGATGACCGCGCTGCACGCATCGCGCGCGGCTATACCGCATCTCGTCCGCTCCAGCACGGGCCGCATCGTCAACATCGGGGCCATGGGCGCGCTCCAGGCCAGTGCCGGCATGGGCCCCTATGCGGCCTCCAAGTCGGGAGTGCATCGCCTGACGGAAGCGCTCGCGGCCGAATGGAAGGGCAAGATCACCGTCAACGCCGTCCTGCCGTCGACGATCGATACGCCGGCCAACCGCGCCAGCATGCCCAAGGCCGATTTCGACAAATGGGTGACGCCGCAGGAACTCGCAGAGGTCATTCTGTTTCTAGCCAGCGACGCCGCGAGCGGTGTGACCGGCGCACTGATACCGGTTATCGGCCGGGTGTAGCGAAGCCAGCCGGTCACCCCGACTTGGCGCTGACATCACCGGACTCGGCGGGCTAGACTCGCGCGCGCTCTGAGTCGCACACATCGGACGGCCCCTTGGAAACCGCGCTCTACCTTCCCGTCAAACGCTTCCTCGAAAACCTCGGATTCTCGGTCAAAGGGGAAGTCGGCGGCTGTGATGTGGTGGCGCTCAAGGGCGACGACCCGCCGGTGGTGGTCGTCTGCGAGCTGAAGCAGGTCTTCAACTTGGAACTGCTGCTGCAGGCGGTCGACCGGGCCGGTGCCTGCGACGAGGTCTGGATCGCGGCGAAGCTGTCGGCACGCGGCAAGGGCCGCGAGAGCGACGCACGCTATCGCAATCTGTGCCGCCGGCTCGGCTTCGGCATGCTGACCGTGACCTCAGCCGGAGACATCGAAGTGCTGGTGCAGCCGCCCACCACCGCGCCGCGCAAGAATCCCAAGAAGCGTTCGCGTCTTGTGATCGAGCATCAGCGGCGCAAGGGCGACCCCGTCGCGGGCGGCTCGACCCGCGCACCCATCATGACGGCCTATCGGCAGCAGGCGCTGGCCTGCGCTTCGGCGCTGTCGGACGGGCCGAGACGCGTCCGCGACCTCCGCGCGGACATTCCGGATGCGCCGAAGATCTTGCAGCGTAACGTCTATGGCTGGTTCGACCGCGCCGAGCGCGGCGTCTATGTCCTCACGAAAGCCGGGCTCGCGGCCTTGCACCGCTGGCCCCAGGATATCCACATGACGCAGGCAGCGTTGCCCGATCGCGACATGGTGAACGCATAGCTGGGCTGCCTCGCGGAATATATATTGCAATGCAACAATCCTGCTTCTAGGTATCCGGGACGATTCACGAGGCCCCCATGAGCGAAGATTGGAACACCAAGTACGGTCCGCGTCGCGTCAGGCGTGATCCCCCGACACTGGAAGAAGCGATCTTCGCTGCGTCAGGGATCACCGACGATGTGCAGGCTCAGGCCGAGATCGCGTCGGCGCTGATGGGTCTGCCGCTCGAGCAGGTGCTCCCCGAGGTCAAGAAGGCAGTCCGCGTTGCCGCGCGCACCAACACGCGCGTCATCACGGCCGACCAGGGCACGCAGCAGCGCGCCGTCGTGGTCGAGCGCCGCACCGTGCGCCGCTTCAATTTCGACAAGCGCACCGGCACCTGAACGCCCTCCGGGGCGCATCGGCCAATGCAATCAAACGAAAAGGCGCGGCAGCGGTGATCGCTGTCGCGCCTTTGTCGTCGCAGCAACGGCTCGGCTCAGGCGGCGCGCTTGTCGCCGTACATCCGGGTCACGAGCTTCCAGCAGGCGCGATTGAGGGTGAAGAACGCCCGCGCTGCCGCGATGGGTGCTTCGATCACGAGCTTCGCCAGCTCATCCTGGGGCTGCTCGGTCAGATCGATCGTGCCGGTCGATTCGCCGTGACGGAACGCCAGATGCGCACCGAACTTGGCTGCCAGCGCCCGCATCGCATGGTTCTGCGATCCGGTCGTCACGCGAAGCTTGCGATAGCCCTTCCACCGCGCCTCCGAGATCACGCGCTGGAATAGCAGGCTGCCGACCCCACGGCGACGCACGCAAGCCTCCACGCTGAACGCAATCTCCGGAAGCCCGTCCTCGGACTGCTCCGGCGGATGCAACTCGGCGGCGCCGCGCACCAGGCCGTTTTCCATGTAGGCGACGACGATCGTGCCGTCGGCCGCACAGCGGGCCGCGTAGCGTTCGATGAAACTGTCATCGAGGAAGCCGTTGAATCGATCGTGCCGGCTTTCCGCATCGAGCCGCAACAGATGATCGCGCAGCAACGGCAGTTCCTCGTGCTGGCTGAGCGTCCGCACATAGCCGAAGCCCGGCCGGGGACGAAAAGTATCTACCTGTGACACTGCCTGAGACTCCTCTCGAGAGCCCTCGCACAGACGTCTTTCCCTAGACAGGAGCTATATTGTGCATCGCAACATTCATTTCAAGCCCCATGCTCTACGGAGAGAACATGCGGCCATGCAAGGATCGCGTGAGTTAACGATTCGTTTGTGTACGAATCATCACAGCACGAGCTGAGTCTGGGTCACGATCGCGACCAGACGCCCGTCCTCGGTTTCCACCCGGGTCTGCCATACCTGGGTGCGGCGGCCGCGATGCACGGGCGTGGCGGTTGCCGTCACCACGGTCCCCTCCTTGGCGCCGCCGATGAAGTTGGTCTTGCTCTCGATCGTGGTGGTGCCCTTGGCATCCTGCGGCAGGTTGATCACGGTCGCGGCCGCGCCGACCGAATCCGCCAGCGCCATGACGGCGCCGCCATGGATGGTGTGATGCAGGGTGCAGAGATCCGGCCGCACCTGCATCTGCGCCACGACGCGATCGGCGCTGGCCTCGGTGAAGGTGACGCCCTTCAAGTCCGCGAACGGCATCTTCATCGCATTGATCTTGTCGAGTGGCGTCATGCCTTCCCTCCCCCGTTTGATCGGACGACCCGTCTTCGCGGGTCAGCGCCGCATCTGGATGCGCCGGGCTTCGAACCCGAAGCAATGACCTGAAAGGTCATTGCTTCAGTCCGATCGTACCGCCGCTCAGCTCAGGCCTTCTCGACCCCGCACCACTCCGCGATGAACAACGCCATGGTCTTGGTGACCTGGCGCAGCGAGTCGAGCTCGACATATTCGTTGAAGCCGTGCATCGCGGCGCCGGTCGCGCCGAAGCAGAGGCTGGGGATGTTGTAGTTGAGCCCGTAGAAGCGGGTATCCGTCAGCGCCGTGAAGACGAGATCCTGGACCTCGCCGCCGTAGACGGCGGTGAATGCCTTGCCGAACGCCGCCTCCGGCTCGGCCGAATTGGTCAACTCGTAGCCTTCGGACAGGAAGCCCGACCACTCGACGACCGGCGGATTGTTGGAGAGAAAGCGATGATCGCGCGAAGCCGCGGCGACGCAGGCGAGGATCTCGTTCTGGCAGTCCTTGACCGACCAGCCCGGCAGGATGGCGATGCGGCAATCGACGTCGCACCAGGCCGGCACGCTCGAGGCCCAGTCGCCGCCTTTGATGATGCCCGGATTGAAGTTGATCGGATGATTGAGCGTCTTGAAATGACGGTCGCTCTTGGCGCGCTTGTTCCAGTCCGCCTCGAGCTTCTCCAACGCATGGATCAGATGATAGCTCGCCTGGATCGCATTGGCGCCGACGCCGGCCTCGAACACATGCGCCGGGAAGCCGCGCACCTTCAGGCGGAACCAGATCACGCCCACCTGCGAACGCACCATCTTGCCGCTGGTCGGCTCCGGGATGAAGCAGGCATCCGCGCGGTAGCCGCGCTGCAGGGTCGACAGCGCGCCGACGCCGGTGCTCTCCTCCTCGATGACGGATTGGATGTGAATGCGCGCCGTCGGCTTGAAGCCGGCAGCCTTGATGGCATCGAGCGCATAGAGCGCGCCGATGGTGCCGGACTTCATATCGCAGGCGCCGCGGCCATACATCCGGCCGTCGCGGATCACCGGCGAGAACGGCGGCGTCTCCCACATGTCGAGCGGACCGGCCGGCACCACGTCGCAATGCCCCTGCAGGATCAGCGATCGCCCGGCCGACGTCGCCGGCCGGTAGGTTCCGACCACGCTGCGCGCCTTCGAGAAATCGTGCTCGATCGGGCCGTAGCCGCGCATCTCCTTGAGATCGTCCAGATCGATGTGCCAGTCGTCGACCTCGTAGCCGCGCGAGCGCAGGAGATCGCTGAACATGTCCTGGCACGGCCCTTCGGCGCCGCGGGTCGAGGGGATGGCGACGAAGTCGCTCGTGGTCGCAAGCTGCCGGTCGAAGTCGGCATCGACGGCGTCGACGATGCGCTGCGTAATGTCCTGGGTGATCATGCCTGTCGAGGTTCCAATTGCCGATGGCTGCAGCAAATCACAATCTCATGCAGAGTTGCACCGGATTCGCCGCTGCTTTCAGAATCGCAAGGCCGCCCGTACATTCGCGCATACGAAAATGACCGCAACATACTTTGGAATTTGGCATGTCGGATCACCGCAATATCCTTTATTTCCTCCTCGGCATTCTCAGCGCGGCGATCATCGTGCTCGGCTACAATTTCTATCAGGCCAAGAAGCAGCCGGAGGGTGTCCAGATCAATATCGGGCCCAACGGCCTGAAGATCGAAGGAAAGTGATGCGTTCTCAAATCTCCTCGTTCGCGAATGTTGCAGCCCGCCCTCTCGGCGTCCTCGGTCTCTTGCTTTTGGTTGCCGCACCCGCGCAGGCGCAATATGTCGGGCGCGAGCAGGACGTCACCGATCTCCGGCTTGGCCAGCGCGTGCTGGTCGATGACGGCACCTGCCCCGCCGGCCAGGTGAAGGAGGTCTCCGGGTCCAAGATGGCCGAAACCGGTATTGTCCGCACCACGAAATGCGTGCCGCGCTTCGGGCCGAAGAAGAAGTAGCTGATCTCGTTTGATGCGGCTCTCGCCGCCGACCTCCGGCGCGTGACCTTCCGCACAGTCCCGTAGCCGCGCATCGACGATGCTCCTGCCCGTGGACAAGCGGGGACGCAGCATGTCGATGTCAGCGGTGCAGGATCACGGCTTCTTCGAACCGGCCGACCGGCCGCAGCCGGTCAAGGCCGATTTCAGCCGCTACGCTCTGCTCGGCTATCTCTCGGTGGCGCTGGTGTTCGGCGGCTTCGGCGTATGGGCCGCCTACGCCCCCCTCGATCGCGCGGCGATCGCACCGGGCACCGTGTCCGTCTCCGGCGATCACAAGGTCGTCCAGCACCGTGAGGGCGGAATCATCCGGGACATCCTGGCCAAGGAGACTCACGCCGTGCATCGCGGCGACCTGCTGTTCCGGCTGCAGCCGACCGAGGCACAGGCCAACACGGATCTCCTGCGCAAGCAGATGGATGCCGCACTCGCCGAGGAAGCGCGCCTGCTCGCCGAGCGCGGCAATGCGCGGATGATCACGTTTCCCGACGCGCTGCTCAACCGCCAGAACGTGCCGGAGGCGGCGCTTGCCATCGCCGACCAGCAGCGGCTGTTCATCGAGCGCCGCAATGGCCTGATCAGCCAGATCAACATCCTCAATTCCCAGATCGCCCAGCAGCAGCAGGAGCTCGCCGGCCGCGACCGCCAGCGCGCCGCGCTCTCCGCGCAGCTCGCAAGCTTCGAGACGCAGATGAACAATGTGCGCCCGGCGGTCGCCGCAGGCTACTATCCGCGCAACAAGTTCCTCGAACTGGAACGCGAGCGCGCCCGCGTCGAAGGCGATCTCGGCCAGGCGCAGGCCGACGTGGCGCGGCTGACGCAGACGGCGGCGCAGACGCGCCTGCAGATCGATCAGACGCTGCAGAAATATCTGACCGAAGTCGGCCAGCAACTCGACGGCACCCGTGCCAAGCTGTCGGACCTGCGCGAGAAGCTCGTCATCGCCGAGGACGTGCTGCGCCGGGTCGACATCCGCGCCGAGCGCGACGGCATCGTCATGAACATGAAAGTCCACACCGTGGGCGCCGTCGTGAAGCCCGGCGATACGCTCGCCGAGATCGTCCCGGTCGGCGAAGGCGTCGACGTGATGGCGCACGTCTCGCCGCGCGACATCGAGAGCGTCGCCATCGGCCAGAGGGCCGAGGTGCGCTTCTCCAATTTCTCCTCGCGCACGACGCCGACGATCTTCGGCAAGGTCTCGAGCGTCTCGGCGGATGCGATGTCGGACGAGGCGAACAAGCAGAGCTACTACTCGGCGCGGGTCGTGATCGACTATTCGACCATCCCGCCCGAGATCGCCGAGAAGATTCTGCCGGGCATGCAGGCCGACGTCATCATCTCCACGGGAGAGCGCACCGTGCTCGAATATCTGGTCGGGCCGCTGCTCAACACGCTCGCCAAGACGTTCCGTGAGAAATGAGCCGAGAGCACCTAGGCCGACGGCACCGGTGGCGCGCCCGCGACGACAGCAAGGTCGCGGGCACGCCGCACGCCGATGGCGTCCAGCTCGCTGCCCTGCTCCGGATCGGCAAGCCTCTCACGTGTCGCTCCATCCAGATCAGCAAGGCCGGCAGCTGTCGCTACGCCCCCGGACATCGCGAGCTGCCAACCTCTGGTCTCCGCCAATTCAGCCAGACGCGCCGGCCACTCCGTCCCGAGCCCGAGCACAGCCACCTGCGATGTGCGTCCAAAGGTCAGTTGCCCGACGACGATGTCGCCAAGGTGAGCACCAATCGTCAACTCGACGGGCCGACCGATCTCCGCGGCGATCTTTTCGTTGACGCGGTCCATGACCACGTCCATGGCGCCGATCGCCTGCAGCGCATCGCGGCAGCCTTGTTCTGCTCCCTGCTCCTCACCGAAGACGGCGAGGACGCCATTGCCGAGGAAGCGGTCGATGCGCCCGGAATGGGCTTCGATCGCCCTGCCAATGGCGCCGAAGATCTCGTTCATCATGAACCCGAGGTCGGAGGGCAGCCGGTCGCGCGCAATGGTGGCAACCGGACGGACGCGGACGTGGACCAGGCATACCGCACGGCGCTCGGCGGGAAGGTGGTCGACGAGGGGCGCCCTCTCCGCTTGATCGCCGCCGAGGAGACGCGTGATCGTCAGCGGCGCCGCCGGACGAATCTGGCAGGCCAGCCGCACATTCGCCGGAGCCGCCAAGTCGGCGAGCATGACGCGCTCCGCGTGGCCGGGCGGCGCCAGCGTCTCCGCACCTTCATCAACCCGGACGCTGCAAAGACCGCAGCGGGCACGGCCGCCGCAGTCGGACCGCTGCGAGAGCTCGTTGCTGCCGATGATCTCCAGCAGCGTCGGACCGACCGCGGCCCGCACCGTCGCGCCACCCGTGAAGGCAATGACGATCTTCGGCGACGCGAGCGACGCGACGTAGCGGAACACGATGATCGTCACGCCTGCAACGAGCAGCGCGACGACTGCGATCTGCGCCGAAATTTGCAGCAAGGCGATCCACCTCCCGTCGAGTTCGCTCGGCCAATGGGTGACCTGGCGCATCTGCTCGGCCATGCCGGGATTGCCGAGCAACGCGGCGACGGCGCGCCCGGACACCACGAAACCCATCAGCGCCGCCATCGGCACCGCGACGGCGAGGACAAACAGCAGCGGCTGGACGAGGCGGTACCAGCTCCGGAATTTCAGCCAGTGATGCAGGCCGACGCAGCCGTGGATCCAGACCAGCAGCAGCAGCGCGGTCTGAATCCAGGCCGCCTTGGGCCACATCAACGCCAGCGCATAGAGGTAGCCATCCTGAACGCCAAACAGCGCATGAGCGATGTGGGTCTCGATGACGTGCGGCAGCAACAATAGCGGGATCGCAAATCCCGTGGCGATCTGAACAAGCTCCCACGAGGACAGCCGCCACGTGCCGCGCTGAACCGTCTTGACGAAAGCAAGCACGGCATGCGCGAGCAATGCCGCCGCCAGCACGATCATCCCCGGCCACGATCGGGTGACGACCAGCCGCCATTCCTGCACCTCGTCCATCGCCTCGAGGCTGAACAGACCCACCGCATGGTTGAGAAAATGCGTCGCGGCGAACGCAAACAGGACGAGGCCCGACACGAGCCGGATGTTCTGGGACGTTACGGCAGGCATGAGGTCACTGTGATTCAGGCAAGCTGCGAAATCTGAGCACGGCTGATCCATCCGGTAGCGGCTGCAACCGGCCAACTCAAGCGCTGGCAGATCAGCCTCGAGCTATGTGAGGTCTATCACGGTCGACGACGGGCGCCCCAGGCGAAGTTCTCCAGCACCATCGCAAGGGGATCCGACATGACGAGCACCACCCGAAGCCCGCTGGGAACCGCGCTCCGCGCCTGCTTTCCCGCGCTCACCGCGACCTTCGTGCTCAGCCTCTTCATCAATGCGAGCATGCTCGCCTCGCCCCTCTATTCCATGCAGGTCTACGACCGCGTCCTCACCAGCCGCAATCTCGGCACGCTGGTCATGCTGACGCTCATCGTCGGTGTTTTCCTGGTGCTGTATGGCGTCCTCGAATTCGCCCGTTCCGGCGTTCTGGCCCGGGCCGGCGTGCAGTTCGAAGGCACGCTGCGCCATCCGCTGTTCGAGACGATGATGAAGGCGGAGCTGTCGCCGCGGCATCGCTTCGGCCAGCAGATCATCCGTGACGCCGAGACCATCCGCGACTGCATCTCCAGCGGCACCGCCGCCATCGCCTGCGATCTGCCGTGGACGCCGGTGTTCGTCGCGCTGTGCTTTCTGCAGCATGCCTATCTCGGCATCCTCTCGCTGCTCGGCGCGATCGTGCTGTTCTCGCTGGCGCTGCTCACCGAATTCTACACGCGCGCCAGCGTCGAGCGCACCAACGCGCTGGCCAACGAGGCCTCGCGTTTCGTCGCGGCGGCGCTGCGAAACGGCGAGGTCGTGCGCGGCCTCGGCATGGGCGACATCGTCATGGACCGCTGGAGTTGCCGCCAGTCGGCGATGGTCGAAGCCCACAGCACCCTCGTCGAGCGTGGCGCGGCGATGCATTCCGTCACCAAGTTCGCGCGCATGGCGGTGCAGACCTCGCTGCTGTGCATCGGCGCCTGGCTCGCGATCGAGCAGCAGATCTCGCCCGGCGCGATGATGGCGACGTCGATCATCATGGGCCGCGCGCTTGCTCCGGTCGAGCAGGTCGTCGGCCAGTGGAAGCGCATCATCGCATTCCGCTCCGCCTATCGCAGGCTGGAGGAGCTGTTCCAGGCGCTGCCGGTCACGGCTGCGCCGACCGCGCTGCCGACGCCGCGCGGCGAGATCGACGTCGAGAACGCCGTGGTGTGGCCGCCGGCGGCCGGTCGCCCCTCGGTCAAGGGCGTCAGCTTTTCGCTCAAGGCCGGCGAGAGCCTCGCGATCGTCGGCGCCTCCGCCAGCGGCAAGTCGAGCATGGCGCGCGCCATGGCCGGGGTCTGGCCGCTGCGCGAAGGCGTGATCCGTATCGACGGTGCCGCCTACAGCCAGTGGGACCCAAACCGGCTTGGCAAGCATATCGGCTACCTGCCCCAGGACATCGAACTGTTCTCAGGTACCGTCGCCGACAACATCGCCCGGCTTGCGAAGGTGGATGAGGCCGCCGTCGTCGCTGCCGCCAAGGCCGCCGGCGCGCATGAGGTCATCCTGCGCCTGCCCAACGGCTACGACACTCCGATCGGCGAAGGCGGCGTGGCGTTGTCCGGCGGCATGCGCCAGCGCGTCGGCCTGGCCCGCGCGCTGTACGGCGATCCGCGGCTCCTGATCCTCGACGAGCCGAACTCGAACCTCGACGAGGACGGCGAGCGGGCGCTGGCGCAGGCCATGGCCCAGGCGAAGGCCGCCGGCCGAACCGTGATCGTCGTCACGCACCGTCCGCAGCTTCTGGCGCATGTTGACCGCATCATGGTGATGGCCTTCGGCAAGACGCTGGCATGCGGCCCGCGCGACGAGGTGATCGCCAAGATGCGCGGCCAGCGTGTCGTCGTCGCCCACGACCGGGCGACGGCCAGCGCCGCGGCCTGAACGGACCCCAATGCAGATCGCACCCCGCAAGGAGCCAGCCATGATCAAGTTCACATCGCACGCACGGACACTCCAGCTGGCGCTCGCGACCGCCGTTCTGCTGCCGATGTCGGCTTCGGCGGAGACACCGATGACCGCGCGTCAGATGCTGGCCCACGCGCAAACCCAAGCTCTCAACGTCCCCGGCGACATCAAGCAGCCGGCGCCGGACAGCAGTGAAAGGATCGTCAGCGAGTCCGCCGCCTCGGGCGGTACTTCGATCGCAGCCCCGCTTCCGGTAATCGAGCCGCCGACGCCGATCTCGGCGCCAGCATCGACGCTCACCGCATTGGCCGCGCCCGTCCCGGCCCCTGAGGGGGCTTTGCTGCAATCGCGTACCAACTCACTCACGGCCGCCGCGCCCGCTGCCGAAACAGCCAAGGCGTCGAATGCCGTGCTCGCAACTCCCCCCGTGGCGGCCACCACTGAAACACGCCCTGTGGCACCGGCCGCGACGCCGCCCGCCACGGCCGCAGCTTCACCGGCCGTCGTCCCCGCAGTCGCTCCTGCTGCCGCGCCGACCCAGCCCGGTCTGACGGCCGCGGCGCCCACGCAGACGACGCGGACGAAAGCGGCGACCTTGCCATCCGCCGAAAAGACTGCACTTGCGCGGCATCAGCCGACGAGTGCCGATGCGTCAGCGGCCCGCCCTGCTCCCAAGCCGAGTGCGAGATCGTCGAGGCACAGCGACGACGACGCCATCAGCACGCGGATCTCGCGCATCATGCGCCGGCCGGAGGTGCAGTCATTGATGTCGCAGTATGGCCTGGACTGACAACCAGCACCGCCGGGCGATGGACGCTGATCGACGTCAGGTCCGGCGGCTGATCAGTTGGCCGGATCGAACATGCACTGCAGGGCAGGCTTCGCGATCTTGGTGAACGTAGGACCGATCTCGGCCTGCTTCGGCGCGGGCACCCAATCGGTCTCGATGGTCGGCACGCCGGTCTCACTGATGCCGCGCAGCAGCGCCTCTCGCAAGTCGGCATCCTCCACCATCGCGGCCGCATGATCATGCAGGCAGGAGCAGACAGCTTCAGGATGCGCCCACCGGTCGAGCATACGAGGCGCACATTGCCGTACGAACTCGCTGCGCAGCTCGGGCAATCGGGTCGTTATCCGCGCCTCGACGGAGGACCAGAAGAGGCACGACAGCACGGCAAGCGCCGCAGCACCCAGTCGAAAACGCATGGTGGACCGCTGGTATTTGTTTTTCGTCATGTCATCCACGCGGGCCCGGACGACACGATTCGCATGTCGCTGACGCCAGCATCGGTTTCATATCCGCTTCACGTTTCAAGCGGCCTGCGGCACAGGCCCAAAATGGTTTCATGGCCCCGCCGCTTCGTTTCATCGCGACCGACCCGACGACACAAAATACAATCAAAACGAGAGTGATCTAAAACCCCAAGCAGAAGAATGTTTCACTTGCCTTGGGCGAGCCAGCGCCCTCCGGGGCAGCCGTCAATTCTGCCGATGGCGAGCTTCTTAACGACCTTACATTAACTGTGGCCGGCAGGGAGAACCTCCCAGCTCACCACGGCAACCCAGCAGCGCGCGGCGCGTTGGGAGACGACGTTGCTCCCTCGGGGTCACCATGGACAAGCGCTCGCACACACCCAAACCGAAGGTATCACGCCGCAGCTCCCTGGCTGCACCGATGGCGCAGCAGCGAACCGAGAGCTACGCCGGCTCGACGCCACAGAGCCTGGTGCGGCTGATCGGCTGCCACGATCCTGCCAAGCACAAATTGCCCGGCAAGGCTTTCGGCAGCCGATCGTCTCTTGGCAAGTCCCTTATTGAATGAAATCGCCGCACTTCTGGACGACGCCGTCGTCGGCTTTGCCCCAAGGCATGACCGGAACGGAGGAGGTCGAGTTCTTCGGCGATCCCTCGATCAGCCTGTCTGAGTAAACCATGTAGACGAGCACGTTGCGCTTGGCGTCGCAGCCGCGAACGATCTGCATCTTCTTGAAGAACAGCGACCGTCGCTGCCGGAACATGTCGTCTGCCTGTTCGAGCTTGCGTTTGAACCTGATCGGGCCGATCTGCCGGCATGCGAGCGAGATGTCGGAGACCTCCTCGGCCAGGCCCAGCCAACCGGCATAGCCGCCCTTCTGCGGCACCGTGAAGTGGCAGGCGACGCCCTCTACCTCTGGATCATCAACGCCATAGGTCGCGAGCTTGTCATTCGGGCTGAGCAGTTTGAACACGGTCGACCGACGGAAGATCAGATCCGGCTCGTCTGCGGCGTATGCTGAGATCACAGGCGAGGACAATCCGATAAGCAGTAGGCAAACGAGGGTTTTCAGCCACAGATCAAACCATTTGGTGGCTCTGAACGACATGTCGGTCTCCGTTGTACCGCCGATGCTCGGCATACCGCCCATGTAGGGACACAAATGCCTGCAAGGAAGGCGCTCCAGCCCCTGACCTTCCACTACCCGTTTAACGGGATGTGAGGCTTTTCTGCTACGATTGGAACGAAATCACGCAGGGCAGAAGCCCAAGCTGGTGAACGCAGACTCCGTCTGCGACACTAAAGACCAGATGGTTCTTGAGGATTTGCCGGAATGCTCTGCGTTCGTGCAGCCGCCAGGGGGCGGTTCTATTGTGCAGCAATCGTTTCAGTCCCGCTTGCCATAGCAGTGACCTCACAGGCTGGCGCAGCGTCTTATTACTACTGGAACGACGCGCAGCCCATCACCATTGCTCCGACCGTACGCCCGGCCGCTCCGCGCAAGCCCAAGGCGCGCCACCTTGAGATGCTGACCAAGACCGAGAAGGAGGCTGCCAAGCCGCAAGGGCCGGTCACGATCGCGGTGTCGATCAACAAGCAGCAGCTGAAGGTCTACGACGCAAACGGCCTGTTCGCGGAAGCACCCGTGTCGACCGGCATGAAGGGGCATTCCACGCCGATGGGCGTGTTCAGCGTCATTCAGAAGCAGAGATACCATCGCTCCAATATCTACAGCGGCGCCCCGATGCCGTTCATGCAGCGCATCACCTGGTCCGGCGTCGCGCTCCACGCGGGCGTGCTGCCGGGCTACCCGGCGTCGCATGGCTGCATCCGCATGCCGGCAAGCTTTGCAACCCGCATCTATGGCTGGACGCGGATGGGATCCCGGGTCCTGGTCACGCCGAGCGAGGTGGCTCCTGCGAGTTTCTCGCATCCGATGCTCGCTGCACTGAAGGCGCCGCAGCCGAGCGCATCGGTGCACCCCGATGCGACTGCGCCCGCAGCGATCAAGTCGGACAAGGGCACCGCCGTCACCACCGCGATTACAGTCGCGACGACGGATCTGCGCGCCACGATCGGTCATGCCGAGAGCCCCCGCTTCGAAGGATCGCCAACCGCGTCGGGCCAGGTGCGGACCGCCGATGCCAGCAACGCCAATGGGCTGCCACCGAAGATCTCGGACGCTTCGCCAAGCGCCGAACCACCGCGTTCACCCGCGGCGGAGGTTCGGAGCGATGCTGCCGATCTGAAGCCCAGTGTCGCCGAGACCATGATTGAGCACGCGACCGCCGAAGCAGAGGCCAAGCCAGGCGCTCCGGCCGCGGCCAGCATCGAGCAGCAGGACGAGGCCAAGTCTGCCCCCAGCGACGTCGCTCCGGCGGGTCAGCCCACGACTGCTGCGCAGGTGGCCGCTCCGGCTATCGAGAAGCCGGCTGAGGCGTCGGCGAATGCCGAAGCCACCGGTTCAACCGAACTCAAGCCTGCTGAGTCCAAGTCGGCAGAGTCCAAGCCTGCCGACGCCGCGATCGCGGACCAGCCTGCGTCGCCGCCTCCAGTGGCAGCAGAGGCACCGGCGAAGCCAGTCGACCCCAACGATCTCGCCAAGGATCAGTCGCGTGTTGCCGCGCCGGACAAGCCGATTGCGCCCAAGCCCGAATTGAAGCGCAACAGCCAGATCGCGATCTTCATCAGCCGCAAGGATTCGAAGCTGTACGTGCGGCAGAACTTCGCTCCGGTGTTCAACACCCCCGTCACCATCGCACCGGGCGACAAGCCGCTCGGCACCCACGTGTTCACCGCGACGGCTGACAAGGCCGATCCGGCGACGATGCGCTGGTCGGTCGTCTCGCTGCCCTCCTCGGCGCGGAGCGCCGCGGCGACCGATGTCGCGGCCAAGGCGGCCCGGCGCGGTAAGAGGTCCGCGGGCGCCGATGCCGAGCTGAAACAGGTCGTTCCGCTGAGCAGCGCAGCCGAGGCGCTCGATCGCATCACCATTCCCGCCGACGTCATGGCGTGGCTCGGCGAAGCCCTGTCGACCGGAAGTTCGCTGATCGTCTCCGATCAAGGCATCAACCAGGGCGAAACCGGCGAGGGCACGGAGTTCATCCTTTCGCTGCGCTGACGACCGACGACGTCCCTCTTTCCGCCCCACGGCAGGGGTATCCCGTGCCGGAACGCAGTCTGATCCAGCGCCACGTCGCGGCCGTTCAAGCAGCGGCCGGTCGAGCGCGGGCACATTCATGCTGACGGGGCTGGCTCTGCTCAGGGAGATTCACATGATCGATCGCAGGATGGTTGTTCTCGGCATCGGCGCCTCGTTGTCGGGCGCGACGCTCACGTCGCAGGCCGCTCATGCCGACAATGCGGTGAGCAAGATGACCGCCTATCGCTTCTCCTTCCCCGCGCTGGCCGGTGAGCCGATCCGGCTCGCCGATTTCGCGGGCAAGCCGGTGCTGGTGGTCAACACGGCCTCCCAGTGCGGCTATACCCCGCAATACACCGGCCTTCAGAAGCTGTGGGGCGAGTTCCATGAGCGCGGGCTGGCGATCATCGCGGTCCCCTCCAACGACTTCAACCAGGAGCCCGGGATCGCGGGCGACATCGCCGAGCTGGCCAACAAGGAGTACGGCGTCACCTTCCCGATGACCGCAAAAGCGGTGGTCACCGGTTCCAACGCCCACGCATTCTACCGCTGGGCCGCCGAGGCGCGGCCCAAGGAGACGCCGCGCTGGAACTTTCACAAATATCTGATCGGCCGTGACGGCTACATCGCCGACGTGTTCGCCTCCTCGGTCGAGCCGACGGATACGCGGGTCAAGACCGCGGTCGCCCGGCTGCTGGCGGACGGCTGAGCAACACTCGGCAGGAATGCGGCGGAAGCCGGCAACTTCCCCCGTTTTTTTGCCTCGTTTCCTTTTGGCGCCCATCCGGCAGCTGGGCTAGTATCCCCAACCGGATGACGGAGCGACTCTCGACGCTGGCGCTCCCGTTGCAACAACCCCGAGGAAACACGATGCGGATTGCAGCAGGATTGGTGTTCGCGAGTTCTTTGGCGGCTTCGCTGTTGACGTCTGGCGCGGCCTGGTCGCAGGCGCAGCGCACGGCGGCGGCGCCGACCCCGGCCGCTGCTGCTCCCCCACCGGCCCCTGTTCCCGCCGTCGCCGCCCAGACGCAGCCGCCGCGCGCACCCTGCATGAACCCCGAGGCGCTCGGCGTCGGCCGCACCGTCGAGATCGACACGACAGGCGGTCCGGGATTCGGCTTCGAGCACTTCAAGGACCTCGACTTCCTCAAGGATCATGAAGTGGTCCTGACGTTCGACGACGGCCCATGGCCGGAGAACACGCCCAGCGTGCTCAAGGCGCTCGCCGACCAGTGCACCACCGGCATCTTCTTCATCATCGGCAAGCATGCGACCTATTATCCGGAGATCCTGAAGCAGGTTTACAATGCCGGCCACACGGTCGGCACGCACACCTGGTCGCACGCGGCGCTGACCAACAAGAAGCTGACCGAGGATCAACGCAAGGAAGAGATCGAGCTCGGCATCAGCGCCGTGAAATGGGCGCTCGGCGGCAATTCGCCGGCGCCGTTCTTCCGCTTCCCGGCATTGCAGCATCCGCCGGAGATCGTGACCTATCTCGGCACCCGCAACATCGGCATCTTCTCCTGCGATCTCGACTCGTTCGACTTCAAGGCGCGCAATGCGCAGGCGGTGATCGACGTCACCTTCAAGAAGCTCGACAAGCTCGGCAAGGGCATCATCCTGATGCACGACTTCCACAAGCACACCGCCGAGGCCCTGCCCGAGCTGCTGCGCCGCCTGAAGGCCGGCGGCTACAAGGTGGTCGCGATGCGCGCCAAGGCGCCGGTGCAGTCGCTGCCGCAGTATGACGAGCAGCTCAGCAAGGTCGCGAAGCTGCCGACGGTGAGCCAACGGCCGGTCTCGAGCGTTGTGACGACAGTGTCCGAATGAGACAGGATTCCTTTCGTCAGTGACCAAGCTTCGTCTCGAAGGTTACGTGATCGTGTCGGCCGACGGGATGTTGGCCGACGCGAGCAATGCGATGCCGCCCGCCCTGAAATTTCCCGGCGACGCCGCATTCTTTTCCCAGGCCCTCGATGGCGCCGATCTGATCGTCCACGGCCGCAACTCCTATGAGGACCAGCCGAATTCGCCGAAGCGCCGGCGCATCGTCGTGACCGGCAAGGTCGCGGGGCTGGCGCCGGATCCGGAAAAGCCGCTCTCCACCCTTTGGAATCCGGCGGGTGCCTCGTTCGAAGCCGCCTGTGAAGCCGCGGGCGTCAGCTCTGGCACGGTGGCGGTGATCGGCGGCCCCGTCGTGTTCGAGATGTTCATGGACCGCTACGAGACCTTCTTCCTGTCGCTCGCGCCCCACGTCTCCCTGCCCGGCGGCGTGCCGTGCTTTCCCGGCATCGGTCCCGACCGTTCGCCGCAGCAGGTGCTGACGGCCCACGGCTACACGCCCGCCAATCAGCTGATGCTCGATCCCGCCCACGACGTCAGCGTGACCGCCTGGAAACGCACCGCTTGAGGCTCCCCTCTAGATGTCTCCATACGCGCTCTGCTCCGGTGCCTTCGGGCCCTTGCCGTAGCCGAAGATCATGAACAGCGCGCCGATGATCGACAGGTTCTTCAGCGCGTCGATCAGGGTCTTGGCGTTGTCGGGCGGGGCCTGGTTCCAGAAGTCATGGAAGTAGAAGATGGTCGCGCCGACGAACACGATCATCAGAGCCGCGAAGAAACGCCCGAGAAAGTTGAGCGCGATCATCACGCCGGCAAGCACCTCGAACGCGCCGGCCGCGATCGCCAGGATCTGCGGCATCGGCATCCTGGCGGCGGCCTCGAGCTGCGCCGCATAGGGCGCGAGCATCGTGGGAATCGTGACCTTGGCGGCGATGAGATCGGCGGTGGCGGGAATGCCGAACAGCTTGGTCGCGCCCGTGTAGATGAAGATCACGGCGAACAGAACGCGCCCGAATGTAATGAAACCCGGCATTCTCGCCCTCACGGATCAACTTCAAACGATGTGTCGCCGGCCCACCGGGCCGGATATGTGACGTCGCGAACGCTTTTCAACAATAAAGGCGGGCGGAATACGACCGAAACCGGACGAATTCCGCCACACTTCGATCACGCCAACAACGTCACGCAAACAGCGTCGGCTGCGCCCTCCCCGCCCGTTCCTGGGCCTCGACCGCGGCCACCGCCGTCATGTTGAGAATGCCGCGCGCCGTCACCGACGGCGTCAGGATGTGCGCCGGGCGCGCCGGGCCGATCAGGATCGGCCCCACCGGGACCGCATCCGCCAGCACCTTGATCATCTGATAGGCGACGTTGGCGGCGTCGAGATTCGGCATGATCAGGACATTGGCCGAGCCTTCGAGATCGGAATGCGGCAGGATCGCCTTGCGCGCGGTCGCCGACAGCGCGGTGTCGCCCTGCATCTCGCCGTCGGCCTCGAGGTCGGGACGATGCTGCTTCAGCAATGCCGTCGCCTGCCGCATCTTGCGCGAGGACTCGGTGTCGTAGCCACCGAAATCGGAATGCGAGACGAAGGCAATCTTCGGCTTGATGTTGAATCGCGTGACGTGGTTGGCCGCGAGCGACGCCATCTCGGCGAGCTCTTCGGCCGTGGGATCCGGCCGCACCTGGGTATCGCCGATGAAATAGGCGCCCTTGCTGGTGATGGTGAGCGCCAGCGCCGCGTAGTCGCTGACCCCCGGCATGAAGCCGATGATCTCACGGACGTGGCGCAGATGGCTCATGTAGCGGCCCTCGACGCCGCAGATCATCGCATCCGCCTCGCCCCTGACGACGGCGAGCGCCGCGATCACGGTGGCGTTGGTGCGCACCACCGTGCGCGCCGCATCCGGCGTCACGCCGCGCCGTCCCGCGACCTCGATGTAGCTCTGCACATAAGAACGGTAGCGCGGATCGTCCTCGGGGTTGATCAGGTCGAAATCACGCCCGGCCTTGATCGACAGGCCGAAGCGCTTGATGCGGGCCTCGACCACGCTGGGACGGCCGACCAGGATCGGCCGCGCCAGCTTCTCCTCCAGCACCACCTGGGTGGCGCGCAACACGCGCTCGTCCTCGCCCTCGGCATAGATCACGCGGACCGGCTGCGTCTTCGCCTTGGCGAACACCGGCTTCATGACCAGGCCGGAGCGGAACGCAAAACGTTCCAGCAGCGCGGTGTACTCGTCGAAATTGGTGATCGGCCGCGTCGCGACGCCGGACTCCATCGCCGCCTTCGCCACCGCCGGCGCAATGCGCAGGATCAGGCGCGGATCGAATGGCGAGGGGATCAGCGAGCCCGGACCAAAACCCTGCGTCTCGCCGGTGTCGAAGCCGCGGCTGACCGCGTCCGACGGCGGGTCCTGGGCAAGCTGCGCGATCGCGTCGACCGCCGCCTGCTTCATCGCCTCGTTGATGGCGGTGGCGCCGACGTCGAGCGCGCCGCGGAAGATGAACGGAAAGCAGAGAACGTTGTTGACTTGGTTCGGGAAGTCCGAACGCCCGGTGCAGATCATCGCGTCCGGCCGCGCCGCGCGCGCCTCCTCCGGCATGATCTCCGGGTTGGGATTGGCGAGCGCCATGATCAGCGGTTTCTCGGCCATCTGCTTGAGCAGCTCCGGCTTCAGCACGCCGCCGGCGGACAGCCCGAGGAAGATATCCGCGCCGCCGATCACCTCGGCCAGGGTCCGCTTGTCGGTCTTCTGCGCATAGACCGCCTTCCAGGGGTCCATCAGCGTGTTGCGGCCCTCATGGACGACGCCGTCGATGTCGCAGACCCAGATGTTCTTGCGCTGCGCACCCATCGAGACCAGCAGATTGAGGCAGGCGATCGCGGCGGCGCCGGCGCCCGACGTCACGATCTTGACCTCGGAGAGCTGCTTGCCGGCCAGCGACAGCGCATTCTTGATCGCGGCGCCGACGATGATCGCGGTGCCGTGCTGGTCGTCATGGAAGACCGGGATCTTCATGCGCTCCTTGAGCCGCGCCTCGATCTCGAAGCACTCCGGTCCCTTGATATCCTCGAGGTTGATGCCGCCGAAGGTCGGCTCCAGCGCCGCGACCGTCTCGACCACCCGATCGATCGTGTCGGCCGCGATCTCGATGTCGAACACGTCGATCCCGGCGAATTTCTTGAACAGGACCGCCTTGCCCTCCATCACCGGCTTGGACGCCAGCGGGCCAATATTGCCGAGGCCGAGCACGGCGGTACCGTTGGAGACGACG
Organism: Bradyrhizobium sp. SZCCHNR1053; assembly: GCF_032381235.1. Taxonomy (NCBI): domain Bacteria; kingdom Pseudomonadati; phylum Pseudomonadota; class Alphaproteobacteria; order Hyphomicrobiales; family Nitrobacteraceae; genus Bradyrhizobium; species Bradyrhizobium sp. SZCCHNR1053. The sequence goes on along the minus strand of NZ_JAUHJM010000001.1, from coordinate 3,251 downwards.
GCGACCAGGTTGGCGCGCGCGGTCAGCGTGGCAGCCTCGGCCGGGCTGTTGGCGATCTCGGTGCAGGCGGCGGCAACGCCCGGCGAATAGGCCAGCGCCAGGTCGCGCTGGTTGGCGAGCGGCTTGGTAGCCTGGATCTCCAGCTTGCCCGGCCGTGGCAGCCGGTGATAGGCCAGGGCTGCGGAACGAAGATCTTCAGAATAGGACGACGACATACGTGCTCCAGCGTTTCCGACCCGGATTTTTGGTCTCTTGAGTCTCGGTCAGACGTCGGTTTTTCCGGCCGGTGGAAGTGCATGTGATGCACGTTGGGCGGCTTTCATGCAACATCCGAAACCATGTTCGCCGGCATCCCGGGCCAGCGATTCCCCAGTTCGCAGAAGCACATCCCTACTCCATCGATTTCATTGAGACCATCATCACTTGCTGCCTAAGCCTTGGGCGGAGCACATCAAATGACCCGTATCCTGATCGGAATTCTCACGGCTGCCGCGCTGGCCGTCGCCGGCTTCGTCGGCGTGCCCTGGTACGCCCAGAGCCGCGCCGAGCGCGAGGTCGAGGCCAGCTTTGCCCAGATCCGGCAGAGCGGCGCCACGGCGACCCATGGCAAGGTCGCCTTCGACCTCTGGAGCCGCAAGTTGACCATCGCCGACGTCAAGCTCGAATCGGCCGCCCAGCCGCCGGCCAGCGTCACGCTCGGCACCATCACCGCGACCGGGCTGAGCCAGCCTGATTCCGAGCATGTCACGGCCGCCAGCATCGAGATAAGCGACATCGCCATGGCCGGCCAGATCCCCGGCCCGTCGCCGCTCCGGCTGAGCTACAAGCTGCCGCAACTGCTGGTGAAGGATTATGCCGGCCCGGCGCGGTTCGCCGCGCTCCCGGCCGGCGCCGGCATGCTCGAGACCTCCCGCGCGCTCGCCCAACAGCTCGCCACCATCAGCGCCACCTCGGCCACGGTGCCGCGGGTCACCGGCACGATGGAAGGCGGCCCCTCGGTCGGGCCGACCGAGTTCGGCTATTCCGGGCTGGTGGTGGACGACATCAAGGGCGGCCGCATCGGCAACTACAAGATCCAGGAGGTCACCTTCAGCACCGCGGCGCAACCGCCGAACGGCAAGGTCGAGACGGTGCGCGGCCGCATGCTCGACGTCGTGACCAAGGACATCGACGTCAACGCCATCGTCGCTCTGCTCGCGCCCGAGTCCGCCACCGACGATCGTGTCGTCCGCCTGAGCGGCGTCGCCGGGGCAGGCCTCTACGAGATCACGTCCGATCTCGGCATGCGCATGCACATCGACAGCCTCACGATGGACCAGTTCGGCGTGCGGCCGTCGCGCATCCAACTGCCGGCGCTGGTCGCCGCCTTGACGCCGACCTCGCCGCGAACGAGCGCCATGACGCCGGACCTCATCGACAAGGTGGCCAGCATCTATGACGGCGTCCTGTTCAAGAACGTCGAGGTCAAAGGCCTGGCGGTCGAGACGCCCGACGGCCCGGTCAAGGTCGCGCTGACGCGGTTCGACCTCGACGACGGCAGGGGCGACGTCGCGTTCGAGGGCTTCGACGGCCGGACCCCGAACGGACCGGTCAAGCTCGGCCGCTTCGCCGTGAAGCGCTTCGACATGGGCGGCCTGCTGCGCCACACCGCCAAATTCGCCGTACCGGGAGCCAAGCCAGGTCCGGCCGAAGCCCTGGCGCTGTTCAAGCTGATCGGCGGCATCGAGGTGAAGGCGCTGACGACGTCCTACAAGGCGAGCACCAAGCCGGTCCAGATCGACAATTTCAGCCTCGACTGGGGCCAGTTCGTCGGTCCCATCCCGACCCAGGCACACCTGGTCGCCAAGATGGCCGGACCGCTCGATGCGTCCAATCCGGCCTTGCTGCCGCTGCTGGTCGCCGGCATCGACACCGCCGCCTTCGACGCCGATCTCGGCCTCGGGTGGACCGAGAGCTCGGGCGCGTTCGCGCTTCAACCGTTCAAGCTCGAGGTCAGCAACCTCATCGCAGCCTCGGCCAGCATGTCGCTGTCGCAGGTGCCGCGCGACGTGTTCACCATCGACCTGCAGCAGGCGACGACGGCCGCGGCGCAGATCGAGGCCAGCGGGCTGGAATTGACCCTGCGCGATCTCGGCGCGGTCGACGTGCTCGTCGCCAATTATGCGCGCGGTCATGCGATCACGCGGGACGCGGCGCGCAAGGCGCTGGTCGACAGCATCAAGGCGATCGGCGCGCAGGTCGCGGCCGACAACGTCGATGTCGCCGGTGCCGTCGATGCCATCAGCCGCTTCGTCGAGCGGCCGCACCAGACCTTCACGCTGAAGCTCTCGCCGCGCGCCAAGGTCCCGGCCCTGCAGCTCGCCCAGCTCATCGCCATCGACCCGCCGAGCGCGCTGGCGCAGTTCAAGATCGAGGCGCAGACCGCGCCGTAACTTGAGCCGTGACGTGGAAGGAGGAGCGAGTACCCGTCTCTCTCCTCCGTCATTCCGGGGCGCGCGCAGCGCGAGCTCGGAGTCCATAGTCACGACTCTGCGCGAGGATCGAGACGCCTGAACGCACGACATTCTTCACCAACTACTGTTCGGGAGTATGGATTCCGGGCTCGCGCTGCGCGCGCCCCGGAATGACGACGGAGGGATTCCGCATGGGCTGACATCGGCGCCGACGGTGAGGACCGCGCGGGACCCATGACGTCCGCTCTCACCATGTCGCCGATTCATGCGCATGAACTCAACCCGCGCCTCCACGATCTCGCGGCTTTCTCCACCCGAGTTCGTCCGGTCGTTCGGCCCTCTCTCATTCGAAGACGGCGCAGGGAATGCCGGGTGAAGGCCTCACCCATGGCCCGCCTGCGAAAAAAATGCAGGCGGCAGGTACCACAGGTGCTGCCGATCATCCGGCATTCCCTGCGCGGTGGGCTTTTCGGCTGCTTCGCGCTCTCCCCGGGGACCGGCTTGTTTGCCCCCGTCATTCGCGCAATGCCGGAAGGCATCGGCGCGAGCTTGACACCAGCATCGGGGTGTCAGGACCACGCGACTTGACCGCCCGCAACCCGCCGTTCGTCCGCGCGCTCACACGCGTTGCGACAGACTGCGGCCACCGCCTCCCCGCCTCACGTCTCGTGACGACCGCGAACCGTCCCTCTTCATCGAGGCGGGATGGCCGGAAATGTGAAGGTGATTTGCCCGACGAGGCTGGGCAAGAATCCGAATTAGGGGGGTGAGAGGGCTCGGCGCGGTGCAATTTCGAGC